>JAXLQK010000024.1:0-90486 GCA_046331665.1 Terriglobia bacterium
AAAGATGATCCCGCACACTGGCCAACACTTTCTCCCTGTCAGCCGGCTCTGTAAAAAGACGGGCGATGGATACCGCGCCCGCCATTGCACTGAAAATGACGAAGAAATTTCGTTCCCGCTCCTGTGCGGTCGCGCCCGGCATGAACTCCACCCACTGCTTCGCGCGCTCTTTCATCAGGGCCGAAATTCGTTTCCTGACGGTAGGCTTGGCGCGAGCAATCTCCGGCGCCAATGCGGCGACCGGGCAGCCCGTGTCAGGATGATCGCAATGCTCGGATGAGAGGTACAACCGGACGACATCCTTCCATCTCTCCTCACGTGGCACGTTTTGCAGAGAGGAATAGACCTTCTCGCTTTCCAAGAATGCCTGGGCAATCGCCTCAGCGAAAAGCTCGTCCTTGCTGCGGAAATGCTTGTAAAAGCCGCCCACAGTCAGGCCCGATGCTTTCATCACGGTGGCGACACCAGGAACGTTCAGCCCTTCGGCGCGGAGCTTGCGTGCGGTGTTCCGTACGATGCGGTCGCGGGTTTGGGTTTTGTGTTTCGGTTCGTAACGCATATCCTCTATCAGTTGGATTATACACGTAATCCATGAATTCACAATGTTTCAGCCGGCGTGCAGGCACGTGCGCTCAACTGGCGGCAGGCAGAGGCTGGATGCAATTCTGATTCTCGTCTGACAGGAAAAACTCAACCCACAAAGTGAGTGGCACAAACTTGTAAAGACAAATTTCAGGCGGGTTTCCAGTACTGTCTCATTAAGTTGTCAATAACCCATGTCTTTACCAATAGGAGAATGCATGAATACAATTGAAATGGGCGAATACCAATTCTCCGTTGGTCAGGAGGCCCAACAGAGTTGTCATTTAGTTGCATTATTCCAGGGGACTCGATTTGCTATTGCTTCATTCATACAAGGAGACACGCCATGACTAAGATGAGACTCTTGTGTATGACAGTAACCATGTTGGCACTTCCACTGCCTGCATTCAGCAAGACTCATAAGGAAACCTTTCCCAATCCTTGCAGCGAAGTATGGGCCGCTACGAAGGACACCCTAGGAAACCCGGAGAACTACACCATAAAAATTACTGACGAATCCCGAATGACTGCGTCCTACAGCGTGAAGCACTCCGCACATGTCACCGTTACGGGGGCGCTGCGCCAGCGGCCTAACACCGTCTCCCTGAGCACTAAAGGTACGGACTGCCAGATGGAAGTCCAGTCGAACTATAGCGGGTTTGAGCACAACGACGCGGGAGATTTCGTTAAGCGAGTGAAAGACTCTCTGGCCAAGCTGAAAGGGCCAGCTGCTTCCGAGCCCGCCAAACCGGCGGAGCCTGCCAAGTAATTCTGATCAGTTTAGCCTGTCACTTCAACATCGCGGGTCATTTTCCCCGGGGGAAGCTCCGAGCTTGGAATGGTTGCTGATCCACATGAGTCGTGTCGATTCGAACCACTTCTTATTGGAAAGCTAGGGCCAGCCAAGCTAGGATCAGATCTTTGCGATTAAGAGATTAAGGGACGGACAAATAAAATCAGGGCCGCATTCTGCTGAGAAGGGCGGCGGCAATGGCCAGACCATTTCGCCTTGAACTGATCTGGAGCGTGGTGCTATGTCAAGTTGCAAGGGAATGAGCAGAAGAGTGTCTTCCGGGAAGAAGCGGGTCAAATCTCAAAATTGAATATTACTTTCCACACTTAAGCCAAAGCTCCTGCCTTCTTTGTGAAAGGACTGAAACCCAAAAAGGAATCCTGAAGTAAACCCACATCAAATAACTCCAGTTGTGCCAGCGCACTCCGTCGGAAGTTCAAATGCATCCTGGCCTGAGCCTGAAACGTTCGATTAAGAATCATCCTTGAATCAGTTGCAATGGTTCATACCCTTCAGGGCTGGATATAAACCTATTCATCTTTGAAAAGGCTAAGTAAGCATTCACGGACCGCCTCCAGCGAAGGTCGTTTTAAAGGTGGGCCTTGGTTTCTATAAACAGGGAGCTGCTCCGCGGCTTGATCATCGAATGGTCCATCTTTGGTTTTTGCACCCCCCATCTCCTAGGCTCCGTAGGAGCCTTCTGTTTATAGGAAATCAAATTCTTCAATTTGAATAGCTCCGTAGGAGTGGCCTGTAGCTTTAAAGCAGATTGCCGGAGCTTACAAGGATCTGATTTAAAGGCGGCAACCACCAGGATATTCCGGGGGTTAAGTTTCACCTAAGATGATTTTGAGAATCGGACAGGTCAATTTGTTTCCATTGAAAGAATCTGTTTTGTGTTCCCTTACTGCACCCATTTGGTTCATGCTTATAACCTCAGGTTTTCAAAAGCGACTTAAAGCTGCTTGATTGCGGAAGCACCAAAAAGTAGTGCTTGTGCGCGCAAGAAGGTTTTCACAGGGGATTTAACATCCAGGATCCCGTGTGCATCTGTGACTTCATCCCAATTCAAAAGTCTTATGCTCAACCTGAGAAATACTTCGAGTTAGTGGAGGCGCTGATGGGTGCTTCAAATTTGGCGGTTTTGAAACGTCTATTACCTCTGGCCCTTCTCCTTGTTGTTGCACAACTCAGCATGTATGCACAGAGTGAACCCCAGTCAGTGAATCCGATATTAGGTGAGGTAATTCAGTCCCCCGACGTTTCTCTGTTCCAATTGCGTCAGTATCTTTTGAGCCGGATTGCCAAGCCCCCCACCGCTATTACTGCACAACAATGGACAGCGGAAACCAAACGCTTGAGAGAACATCTGCTCCGGGATGTCGTTTTTCATGGATGGCCTCAAGCATGGGTAACTGCCCCTCCCAAATTCGAAGACCTTGGATCCCTGCCCTCCGGCAAGGGATACCGAATTCGAAAATTCCGCTATGAAGTTGTGCCGGGTTTTCTTTCGACCGCGCTTCTCTATGAGCCGGAGGTCCTGCAAGGAAAGGTGCCGGCTATCCTCCAGGTTAATGGCCACGAGACCCGATGGGGCAAGGCGGTGGAGTACAAGCAGAAGCGCTGCATCAATTTCGCCAAGCGAGGAGTCATCTCCCTGAACCTGGAGTGGTTGGGAATGGGAGAGTTGAACATCAAAGGAAATGAACATTGGTATGGCGGGCACATGGATTTGGTGGGTACCCACGAATTGGGGTTGTTTTTTCTGGCCATGCGCAAAGGGTTGGACTATCTCTACGACTATCCCCATGTGGATCGCAGTCGTCTGGGGGTAACAGGTCTTTCCGGAGGCGGCTGGCAAACCATTGTCTTAAGTGCGCTGGACGAAAGAGTCCGAGTGGCGATGCCGGTGGCCGGATTTTCGTCCATGGCTCCGAGAATTGAAGCCCGCTGGTATGGTGACATCGGCGACGTTGAGCAATCAGCTACCGACTTTCTCGACGGTCAGGATTACCCCCACTTGACGGCGATGATGGCCCCCAGACCCACCCTGCTTGCACACAATGCGGAAGATGACTGCTGTTTTCGGGCGCCGTTGGTCAAGCAGCTAAACTTCGACATCATCAAGCCCTTCTTTAAGCTCTATGGAAAAGAAGATGTCTTCGAATGGCACGAAAACACTGATCCTGGAACTCATAACTACCAGCTCGACAACCGGCAACAGGCGTACCGTTTTTTCAGTCAGCATTTCAATCTGCCGGTCAATGAAATTGAGATTCCATCGGATGAAGAAATCAAGAGTTATGATGAGCTGGCTGTGGGATTGCCGAAGGGAAATCTCACAATGTTGGGTCTTGCCCAGAAACTCGGCAGGGAAATTGTCCGTACCCCACTGCCAACGGAACCCACTGCGCGAAAGGCATGGGCAGATTCGGAGAGGTCTAAGCTGAAAGCTTTGATCCGGTACAGGGCGGTCACGTTACAGCGTCCCTGGGGGATTGCCAATACAAAGAACAAGGGCGTTGAAAGCAAATCCTATCTCTTCGAGATGAGCAACGGATTAACCGCCAATGGTGTTTGGTTCAAAGCTGTTCACAGCCCGGAGAACGCTCCTCTGACAATCATTCTGGACGATAAAGGGAAGAAGTCGGCCGGGAAGGAGGTGGCCGATCGGATCAACCGCGGAGACCAGGTTCTGGCCGTCGATCTGTTGTTCACGGGAGATGCCTGGAAGAACATAGACTCCTACGGTTACCAGCAAATGCTGCATGGCACGGGGGACCGGGCTCTAGGTCTGGAGGTGGCACAATTAATCGAAATCGCACAGTGGATGCGGAACCGAGCCGGAGTCTCTCGGGTGAGGCTTGAGAGTAGGGGAATCCGTAATCAAATGGCAACCATCATCGCGGCCGCTCTTCAACCCGATCTTTTCTCCGAACTGGTCATTCGCGAAGGGATGCCGAGCCTCAGCTACCTTCTTGAAAAACCCGTGGAGTACAGCCAGGCTGCAGAACTTTTTTGCCTGGACCTTTACAAGGAATTTGACGTCGACCTTTTGGAAGCCATGACCGGACCGCTCAAGATACTGCATGAAGGGACATTACCCGAGAGAACCCTGCTGAACAGTCAATGAGCCTACTCAAGAGCTAGAAGGTCCAAAATCAACCTTCAATCGCGGCTACCAGCTTGCTTCTGTAGCGGCGGTCTGTGACCAAGCTTGTCCAAATTGGGTTTTCGGCTTTCTTAATTTGTACAGCATTGGACATTCTCCCCGGCACTTCTACCGGGACCATCGGTCCCGACTGCAGCTTGGTGACGGGACGCCCTCGTCCCGCAGTCCCCTTCAATGCAGGAGTGTAGGGGAGGGTTTAAAAAAAATTCGCCGCGAGGGCGCGGCGTCTCCAACATCCGGCGTCGTCCGCCAGCCGGCGGACTCCGCCCTCCAATCAAATATAAACTCGACCAGGGTAGAGCGGATTCGAACCCACCCCTTCCGCCATGCGGCGGATTCCCCTCCGGAGATGGGGAATCTCTGAACTTCGCATGGGGTGGCCCGCTTGGCAGAGTTCATCGAAAGGCGTCAACGGTAGCCGCGATTGCCGATCTTTTCCCGGCAATCGCGGGATTGCATTCGTAAAATATCTGCGAAAGGCCCGCGATTGAAGGTCCAAAATCAACCTTCAATCGCGGCTACCAGCTTGCTTCTGTAGCGGCGGTCTATGACCGTCGAATCCCGAGTAATTCGTTTTATCATGCCATCGGCGCTCATAGAGCGCCGCTACAACAGCGCTGATTCCATTACAACAACGGCTATTATTAGTTTTTCAGCCGCCTGCCACTCATGGGGGGTTCTACTGGCGCCTGAGTCAAATTTCTGTTTTAATATTTTTCATATGGTTTCATTGCTATTCCGACTATGTGTCTCGATCATGGCGCTTGCCGTTGTAGCCGAGGCCCAGAACACGGCGATCGATCACTTCGAGAAGAACATCAGACCCGTCCTGGCGGCCCGTTGTTACCCCTGTCACAGTGCTTCCGCTTCGACACCGCAGGGCGGCTTGTTACTGGATTCGGCGCAGGGGATCCGTCGTGGAGGAAACTCCGGACCAGCCATCCAGCCGGGAGATCCAGAGCACAGCCTTTTGGTGCGCGCCATCCGTCACACTGATAGCAAACTTAAGATGCCGCCCGGTGAAGCACTTTCCCCGGAGATCGTAGCCGAATTTGAACTCTGGATTCGAGAAGGCGCCCAACTCCCGGTCGAACAACCTTCCGTCGGAAAGAAGCAGTCCTTGCTTTGGTCTTTGCAGAAACCTCAAATGCCCGCCTTGCCCGCCGTTAAGGTGAAAGGCTGGACTCGGAATGATATTGATTTGTTCATTTTAAACCACTTGGAAGCGAGAGAGTTAGCTCCCTCACCTGAAGCCGAAAAGCGAACGTTAATTCGCAGAGCCACCTACGACTTGACAGGCCTTCCACCGAGCGCTGAAGAAGTAGAGCAGTTCGTCAATGACACCTCACCACAGGCTTACGATCGTCTGATTGATCGACTTCTTGCCTCACCACGATATGGGGAACGGTGGGCACGTCACTGGCTGGACGTTGCACGCTATGCGGATTCCTTTAACGATCCGGTCAACACAGGACAACACTATCCCTGGTCTTATACTTACCGTGATTGGGTGATCCGCTCACTCAACGAAGATTTACCCTATGATCAATTCGTGCTCTTTCAGCTTGCGGCCGATCGCTTGCCGAACGTTGAGCCAAGGCATCTGGCCGCACTCGGCTTTCTGAGCCTGGGAGAACGTCCCGAATGGCTACTGAAACCGTGGATGACCGCATCGATGCAGTTTCAAGAGGCCTGCTGGGGTTGACGGTGGCTTGCGCCTGCTGTCACGATCATAAATATGACCCGATTCCAACCAAGGACTACTACTCGTTCTACTCAATCCTGTCGAACATCCGTGAGCCCGAAACGCTGCCGCTGATCGCGAAGCCTGTCACAGCCTCTTCGAAGCAGAACCTCTACGAAGATCGGCTCAATCAGATTCAAACCGTCTATATGAATATCGCAAGCGCCGGCATTTGGAGATGCTGGCCTTCTTTAAGACGCAAGTCGCCGATTACATGATGGCGGCACACGATGCCGAGGGTTTAAGTAACCTCGAAGTCGAAGATCTGGTGCGTGACCGACAATTGAATCGCTACATGCTGGCACGCTGGCAAAAATATCTGCATGAATCGAAGAAAAACGATGAGCCGGTATTCCGTTTGTGGCATGCGGCCACCGGAATTCCACAAAAGGAATTCACCAATACATGGCCTTCGGCGCGGAAAACCATCAAAGGCTCCCCGCTCATTGAAGTTGAGGTAGACGCGACAACGATCAGGACTTTGCGGGATCTGGCTGGAGCCTACGCGACGGCGTTAGCCAAGTATGATCGGCCGGAAGTCTTTGAAGATCCGGAGAGAGAGCAGCTCCGAATGGTTGAACGTGCGCCGAGCTCTCCACTCATTGTACCGTTTGAGGATTTCGACTCGATCTGTACCGAGGGTGACCGAAACAACATGGCATCGATTCGAGGGCGCTACAACGCAATGCTGGTGGAAGCTGCGTATGACAGCGCTCCCCCGCGGGCGATGACCATGGAAGATCTTCCTCACCCCACTCCGGTGCATGTGTTCATCCGCGGCAATCCCAACAATCCAGGAGCGTTGGCACCCCCGCGCTTTTTATCTTGTCTGGGCGGTAGCGACGAAAAGGCATTCCACAATGGAAGTGGCCGTCTGGAATTGGCGCGTGCCATCGTCGACCCTGAAAATCCTTTGACGGCACGAGTGATCGTTAATCGGGTCTGGATGTACCATTTTGGTTCCGGGCTGGTCCGCACGCCGAGCGATTTTGGATTTCGCGGTGAGGCCCCATCGCATCCTGAGCTTCTTGATTATCTCGCCGTAAAATTCATGCAGTCTGGCTGGTCCCTCAAAACGCTGCATCGTTTGATCATGACTTCCGCTGTGTACCGGCAGTCCAGCACCGACAATGAAACCGCCCGGAAAATTGACCC
Source organism: Terriglobia bacterium (assembly GCA_046331665.1). Classification (GTDB taxonomy): domain Bacteria; phylum Acidobacteriota; class Terriglobia; order Versatilivoradales; family Versatilivoraceae; genus CAWBAT01. The sequence goes on from JAXLQK010000024.1 coordinate 7,447, forward strand.
CGAAAATCAGTTGCTGTGGCGTATGAATCGCCAGCGCCTTGAAGTCGAATGTCTGCGAGACTCGATGCTCTCTGCTGCCGGCCTCCTTAACCTTACGATGGGTGGAGTCCCGTTTCCACTGACCGCACAGCCGTTGGTTCCTCGAAGGTCAGTCTATGGATTCATTGAGCGGGGCCGTATTCCGAGTTTGTTGAGTGTCTTTGACTTTGCGTCGCCCGAGCAACATACGCCCGTACGTTACGTAACGACAGTACCGCAACAGGCCTTGTTTTTCCTCAACAGTCCCTTTGTGGTAGAGGTTTCGCGTGCGCTATTGTCTCGCCCGGAAGTCGCTTCGGCACCCAACACGCCCGAAAAAGTCCGTCGGCTCTATCGCGCAGTGCTGGCGCGTGAGCCTGAGAAATGGGAAACAGAAGCCAGTGTGAAATTCCTTTCGCAAAGTGACGAACCCTCTCCGGGAACTGCTGCAACTGCGGCCTGGCAATATGGCACTGGCGAGTTTCATGCGGACACCGGTCGAATCGAGTCATTTACGCCATTCTCGGTATTCGTAACGAACCGCTGGCAAGGAGGCTCGGTCCTGCCCTGTTCCGGTTCTGGGAAAGCAGTACTCCGAGCCTCGGGCGGGGAACCCGGCGAACAGCCAAATCAGTCTGTGATTCGACGCTGGGTAAGCCCAGTATCGGGAAAGCTGAGCATCGAAGGGACGCTGCAGCATGCTCAACCCGCCGTACCTTATGGTGATGGCGTGCACGGACGAATCGTGTCCAGCCGGCAGGGAGAACTGGCGTCTTGGTGGGTGAATGGCTCAAGCGCGGAGACCAAGCTCAACGGGATTAAAATTGAAAAGGGCGAGATGATCAGCTTCATTGTCGGTGCGCGCTCCGATCCGGAAAATGACGAGTTTAAATGGGCCCCCATTATCAAATACGGTGACCAAACTTGGAGTGCTATGAGCGATTTCGCAGGCCCGGCTCCAAAGCCACTTGAGGCTTGGGGGCGCTTTGCTCAAGTGTTGTTGGAAACCAACGAATTTGCCTTTGTCGATTGAAGGAGGGCGAAGATGAGACCTCGAGAACTGTTCGTTACCCGACGTGAGATGCTCTCGCGCTGTGGGATGGGCATGGGCTTGGTAGCACTGACTTCGACATTGGGTGATGGAGGTTTTCTGCTGGGATCATCGTCCAGTCAAACCCTCAACCCGCTGACTCCGAAAAACCCCCCGCTTCCAGCCAAGGCCAAGCGCGTGCTCCACCTTTTCATGAATGGCGGCGCTTCGCACGTGGACACCTTCGACCCGAAGCCCTCGCTCGCAAAATTTGCTGGCAAGCCCATCCCAATCACCCTGAAAACGGAACGTCGCACCGGAGCGGCCTTTCCCTCTCCTTTTACATTCCGCAAGTTCGGTGAAAGTGGCACGGAAGTTAGCGAGATCTTTTCGAACGTTGGCAGTTGCGTCGACGAGCTCTGTATCGTACGGTCAATGCATACGGATATTCCAAATCATGAGCCATCCCTCATGATGATGAACTGCGGCGACGTGCGCCAGGTTCGCCCAAGCTTCGGGTCCTGGGTGACCTACGGTCTTGGCTCTGAAAATCAAAATCTTCCCGGGTTTATTGTGCTTTGCCCGGACGGTCTTCCTGTACAGGGGAACCTGAACTGGCGCTCCGCCTTTCTCCCGGGCAGCTATCAGGCCACGCACATCGACACCCGGGAAACGCAAATTGAGAAGTTGATTGAAAATATACGGAATGACCTCACGAGTTCCACCGAACAGCGCCGCCAATTGGACTTATTGGCGGAGCTGAATCACGGCTATCAGGAACGGAGACAGAATGATTCCTTGCTTGAAGCGCGTGTCCAGTCCTTCGAGCTGGCTTATCGTATGCAAATGGAGGCCAGCGATGCCTTTGATCTTTCCAAGGAACCGGAGCATGTCTGGAAAATGTATGGGGATGGATTGCAAGCACGTCAGATGATCATCGCACGACGATTACTGGAACGGGGTGTGCGCTTTGTTCAAGTATGGCACGGGGCGGGACAGCCCTGGGACAGCCATGATGACATCCGCGCCAATCATGGCAGGCTGGCACGGGAATGCGATCAGCCGATCGCAGCGCTGATCAAGGATCTGAAACAGCGTGGGATGCTGGAGGATACGTTAGTCTTCTGGGGTGGGGAATTTGGCCGCACGCCCACCGTTGAGTTGCCGGATCTGGGCGCAAACTCCGGCATGGTCAATGGCCGTGATCATAACCCCTATGGATTCTCGATGTGGCTGGCAGGCGCGGGATTAAAGAAGGGCATTGTCTATGGCGCCACCGACGAGTTTGGCTTTGCGGCGGCTGAGAACAAGGTTCATGTGCACGATCTGCACGCCACGTTGCTCTTTTTGCTGGGCTTCGACCACGAGAAATTTACCTACCGTTACGCTGGCCGGGATTTCCGCCTGACAGACGTGCATGGCCAGGTCGTAAAAGATCTGCTCGCCTGAAACCAGACCACAATTTTGTCCACGAGTCTCCAGCCTCCACACTATTGTTACAATTGGAGGGTCGAGCTCTGCGAGACCGATAAAGCGGATATGGCTTCGGTCCCTTGGAGGGTCGAGCTCTGCGAGACCGATAAAGCGGATATGGCTTCGACCCCTTGGAGGGTCGAGCTCTGCGAGACCGATATAGCGGATATGGCTTCGGCCCCTTGGAGGGTCGAGCTCTGCGAGACCGATATAGCGGATATGGCTTCGACCTCTTGGAGGGTCGCCTGCGAGGCCGATAAAGCGGATATGGCTTCGGTCCCTTTGAGGTCGAGCTCTGCGAGACCGATAAAGCGGATATGGCTTCGGTCTCACAGGAGTTCGGCCCTCCATCTCTTAACGTCGGAATTCGGGTTTATAATGCTTGCGGTCAAAACCAGTTTCCATCCGTCTTGGCTTAACGAGTAGAATTTCTTCATGCGTATGCTCTGGATTTCCGTGTTCGTTGTGTCAGCGCTGCTCGTAGCGGCTACGGCTGTTCCTCAAGCCACTCTGAAATCCGAGCAGACAAAAGATAATCTTGAGAATCCTCAAGCAACAGCGCAGCCAATTCCTGCCTACAAACGCCTTATTCTTAAAGATGGGTCCTACCAGCCCATCAGCAAGTATTCCATCGATGGCAAGCTTGTGCGCTATTTAAGCACCGAACGGCATGGGTGGGAGGAGCTGCCCTATTCCTTGGTAGATTGGGCAGCAACCGAAAAGTATGAGCAGGAGACTGCCGGTGCACGCCAGGTTCGCATGGCTAAAGAGGCTGAAGAGGATGCCCTGGAGCGGGGAGAAGAAGAGGATAGAACCCCGTTGGTCTCCCCGGGGCTTCGGCTCCCTCCGACGGGTGGGGTCTTCCTGCTTGACACTTTTAATGGCCAGCCAGAGTTGGTTCAATTAGTGCAGAATGGTGCAGAGGTTAACAAGAATATGCCTGCCAACATACTGCGAGCGGTAATCAATCCTGTGGCTAGCTCAAAACGAACCATCGAGCTTCCCGGATTACATGCCCGGGTTCAGTCACATGTGAGTGAACCTGCAATCTATGTCGCGGTGGATTCACCACATGATCCAGCGGTTGACCAAGCTTCGAAATCTCCCCAAGACCAGTTTCGTATCGTGCTCTGTGAAGGGAAGGAAGACAAACGGATCGTCTGGGTGGCAAGTATTGCTCTCTATGGCAAAGTGGATCGTCAGGCAACTGCCGTTGAGACTAAAACGGAACTCTTATCCAAGAATTGGCTAAAGGTGAAACCAGCGACCCCGTTAATCCCCGGAGAGTATGCGCTGGTTGAGCTTTTGGGCAAAGAGGAGATCAATACCTTTGTCTGGGACTTCGGAGTGGATCCCTCCGCTCCTGAAAACGTAGATGCCCAAAAGGGTGACTCGTCTAATACCAAGCAAGCTCCGGTACTGCAAAAACGCGGACGGCCTGTCAAGCCCTAGTCCCGGGTGATCCTCCAGTCGGTATTGAGTGTAGTGTTCTCTAGCCGTGAATGAAAAAAGAGTACGGCTATTCAAACCCGGTCCATTCAGAGAGGGGATTCTGACCATGCGACAACACGCAATCCTATTGTTGACAACATTGGGGTTCAGCATTTTTAGTGTTTCAAATGCCGAGACGCCACAAAAAGGAAGAGTGCTGGTTAAGCCGGGGATGTATAAATCCCTCACTGAGCCACCTTGTTCCTATGCCTCAACACAAAACCGAAAAGGGCTTATCCAGAATGACGACCGAGTCATTGCCTGGGTTCGAGGGACACATAATGGAGGAGCCATCCCCATTCGATTGTTCTTATCTGCGCCTCGGGTGATTAACGATACCTATGGGCTCTTCTTTTTCGATCCTGATGGGGATTATGTTAGTGCTTTTACAAAGGACTACGGCTATGAGTTTTATGGATGGAGAAACGGGGTCATGATCGTGAAAGGACGAGATGGCACTTTATGGTCTGCCTTGAGCGGAAAAGCTTTCGATGGCCCCCAATCAGGCAAGCGGCTCCAGCGCTTACCCAGCATGCTGACCACCTGGAGCTACTGGCTGATGCTTCATCCGGAATCGACTGCTTACGATCTCTTCGACGGCAAGAAATATCCAGCCGCGCCTCTTCCTTCGGAAATGAGCCAGGAGGCCATCGAGACGATGGGAAAGGTGGATGAACGATTGAAAGCCACGGTCCCGGTTCTCGGACTAGAAATCGAGGGTCATTCCACGGCATTCCCACTGGAGAAGGTTGGCGAGCGCGCATGCTTCACCGACAAAGTGGCAGGGGTCCCAGTGGCGGTCTTTTGGTACGAGCCGACACGAACTGCCGTGGCTTATACTTCCATGCTGGAGAATCGACAGCTTACATTTTATGCCGATGATGTCTCTCCAGAATCAGCTCCCTTCAAGGATCGTGAGACCGGATCTCGATGGACCCTGGCTGGGCGCGCTGTTGACGGTCCACTGAAAGGCCGCGAATTGACCTGGGTGAATAGTGTCCAATGCCGCTGGTATGCGTGGGTCGCCGAGTACCCCGGAACGGCCATTTACCAGGCGTCTCGTTAATTCCCTAAGTGGTGCCTTTGAATTTGGCGTCAAAGTCAATGGCCAATGGAAATACGAACCTCTTGCCATTGATACGCTTGCGCCCATGTGAAACCTGCAGAATACTCGTCCCTTCGCCAAACATTGGAACTTGTGCAAGTCTGCAACGGGGGATGTTATTGCCTTCCCTGGAGTTCAGGAAATTCACCTTTGCCTCAATTGTTTTATTCGTTTAAACCTTAAGGCATTTGCTGATAAGCCTGGCGAACAATTTCGACCTGCTGACGCAGGCTCGGGTGGGGGCGAAAATCCGGAGGGGTCCCATGCGCATAGCCAAAGAAGTCGCAGCCCGCTTCGTACCACTTTCGCCAACTGTTGGGATCGCACAGCCCTTGAACGTCCGGTCTCCCAATGATTGTCGTCATCACCCGCTGATGAGGTCTGCGTATCGATAGGAGCCAATCCACGATGACATCCGACGACTCCGCAATGAGTTGATCACATTCGTTAAGCATAGGATGGTCGACCCACATCGGCTCAGCTGGCTTGAAAAAAGGTACATTGAAGTTTGCTTTGGTTTCCGGGTTTCCCTTGTGCATGGCCTCCCGGATGCGATAGAACTGCCTGGCCATGATTTCCCGCTTGTACTTCAGGCCCTCCTCGGCGCTGATTTCAGAAGCTTTTTCAGGCATTTCCCGACCGATAATTTCCTTGAATGGACCTTTGACGAAGGCGGACGGCTGCACCGGGAAATCATTGCTATTGTATTTTCCATAGTTGAAGCAATCGAAGTTGATCCATTCGACGGGGTAAAGTCGCAAAAATTCTGTGATTCGCGCGCAGAGCAAATCGGTCCATGGACTTTCAGGGGCTAATAATCCCATTTCGTTATAATTCCGGCTGGTGGGAACAAGCCAATTGGGGCGGATATTACTTACGCAGGGATCCATTGCTATACAAAAATAGCTGCAAAAAGGGAGACCTGACTTCTGCGACAACTTGAATAATTTGGGTAGCAACTCCCCGCCAGGCCCTGGAGCCATGGGGCCAAGCTTTGTCGGATAGTAAGCGTATCCACAGTAGGAGTAACCCTGCAGAAAAAAGATATTCACTCCGAAGTCGCGATGCCAGGCGAAATATTCATTCGGGTTTATAAAGGCCCAATCTTGCGGCAGGGCGGGAGTCATGATCACCCGCTCTCCTTTCGGAGCAATGAAATTCAAGTCGCAGCAGAACAACTTGATAGGCTTTCCACCGTTGGCCAGATCCCTAGCCTTAGGCAATAACGGTACGCCTGATCTAATGTTCGATTTGGACCCGATGGATTCGCCGAGAGTCGAATTCAAAGCCGCTGTCGTTGCAGCTGACAACCAGGTTGTCTTCTTGAGAAACTTTCGACGAGTAAGTTGCTCCCTGCGCATGGTTGCTGGACCTTATTGCCGACGGAACTGCTGGCCTCGGAATGAGCCTCGAACAAGTCCTCGAGAGCTAGTCACAGATGGGCTCCCAATAGTGAGTGGCGGAAGCACCAGGAAGAAAATGCCGCCTTTCGAGGAATCTCTCCCCAATTCTTGAGCTTCGATCAATAAATAGCCCCTTCAATGGTGTTGGGCGGCGGCACGACAATGACGGCAGGCCAGCGCGCACGCCAAGTCGTTTCTCAGTCAATGTTCAGGGGAGTTTGGCGATGATGCGTCCTATTTCTTCAGCCGAGAAGGCGCGAAGGGTCTGTGTTCGAACATTGTTCAACGAGCCAAGACTCAGGCCGAGAGCAGTTGCCGTCGCTTCGTCTGGAGCATCAAAGATCAATACGCCATCGTATTGGCCCAGAGTCCAGTACACGTCTTTGACCCTGCCGCCGACCTTATCGACCACGCTTCGGAAAGCTTCAGCACGTTTGATCGTATCCTTTGCATTGTGGATTCCCTGATCGGTAAAGTTCAAAAGCAAGACATAGGTTGCCATGTTCTATCTCCTCTCAAATCTGGATGCCAGCCACTATGAATGATTTTCAATCCAGCTAGAAGACAGACTCAAATTATAGTGCTACTGCCTCTAACAACAAAAACAAGATTCCCCTCGTTTGTCAAACCTGCCGAATCCTTAGGCCAGATGGCTTTGACCGCGAAGTTCTTGATGCTTGACTGGGTCATTCTTACGCCGTAGCATTTCGGAGCTGATCAGGAAATTGGCCGAATACGCTACCTAAATCTCTTGGCGCCAAAGATTGAATCTGCCCGTTAACGGACTTATGAGGATAACAGGCAAACTTGTTCTCATCTATTTGATGGCGATGGGATCTTCACACTGTTTTGCATCAGACAGCTGGCCGCAATTTCGTGGTCCCTCTGGCGACGGACATTCCAATGCTCGAGATCTCCCGCTTCATTGGGAGGAGACAGAAAACATAGTCTGGAAGACGTCGATTCACGATCGAGGCTGGTCATCCCCCGTTATCCTGGGTGATCAGATCTGGTTGACGACAGCCACTACGGATGGGCACCAGCTTTATGCGATGTGCCTGGACCGGAAAACAGGAAAAACAATCAAGGATCTAAAGATTTTTGATGTAGAGAAACCGCAGTATTCCCATCCTTTTAATTCCTACGCCTCACCAACTCCGGTTATTGAGCCCGGCAGAGTTTATGTCACATTTGGCTCTGCGGGTACTGCCTGCCTGGACACGCAAAGCTTTCAAACCCTTTGGGAGCGCCGCGATATTGAATGTAATCATTATCGCGGGGCTGGCTCCTCCCCCATTCTCTTTCACGATCTGCTGATCATGAACTTTGATGGCAGTGACCACCAATTCGTTATAGCCCTGGACAAACGGACTGGGAAGACCGTTTGGAGAACAGAAAGGTCGATTGATTTTCAAGACCTGGATTCAACCGGAAAACCAGCGGCCGAGGGTGACTATCGGAAAGCATACTCGACTCCTCTCATTGCCACTTTCGGAGATACGCTCGAGCTGATCAGTTTGGGATCAAAAGCAGCCTATGGCTACAATCCGATTGACGGCCAGGAATTGTGGCGCCTGGAAGAACGCAACGAGTATTCAGCCAGTACATGCCCCGTAGCCGGGCTTGGAATGATATTTTTCCCAACGGGTTTTAATACCGGCCAGTTGCTCGCCGTCCGTGGCGGGGGAAAAGGGCTGATCCCGGAATCTCAATTGGCATGGAAAATCAAACAAGGAGTGTCAAATAAGCCATCCATCCTATTGGTTGGAGAATCGATCTATATGATCAATGATGCGGGGATTGCCAGTTGCATTGAGGCGAGAACTGGAAAGGTCTTGTGGCGGGAACGAATCGGGGGCGAGTATTCAGCCTCACCGGCATTTGCCGACGGAAAGATCTGGTTTTTCAGTGAGGATGGCAAAACTACCGTGATTGCTTCGGATAGGACGTTTCAACGTTTGGCCGAGAGTCAGTTAGGTGACGGCTACATGGCGTCCCCTGCCATTGTTGAAAGATCTTTATTTCTCAGAAGCCGGACGCATTTGTACCGGATCGAAAAGCTCGAATCAAAACGAGCTCAGGCCAATTAATTAAAATAAATCAAAGGAACCCAGGTGTGGGCATCGATTACCGCAATTCCTGGCCAATAGACTATGCAAGTCGTTGTCCCCTTAGAAAATGCAGGACGGAGTAGAATCCATGATTAAAAGCTTGCCTGAGATTTTTCCTGGCCTGGTTGGCAGGTTGCGAAAAAGCTTAAGTCTCCTTTGCGTGATTGCAATCTTCTCGCTGCCCATGGCGGCGCAGAAACAGGGAAAAGCGCCGCAATTTCAATCCGGGTTTATCCGCGTCAAGTTGTCAGGAGATCAACCGGCGTTTGTGGATCTCGTGGTCGATTCGTTGGGTAAGAAGAAACTGGATTCCAATCCACTGCGGCCGCCAGCAGCGAGCCAAATCCGATACGAAGTCACTCAAGCCGGAGCTAAATCTGAATACCGGCCTTTGGGCGCCTCGCATCATCTTCCGCCTGTGTGGAGTTTTGAATTCTCTGAGAAATTCATACATCTTATTTCGAATTATTCCCCGGCGGCACCAGCGCCCACGCTGACGTTGAATTTTGATCTTAACGTCAACCGTGCAACTCTTCTTGGTCTGCTGAATCCGGATCATACCGTTCGTCTGCCAGCACTGCTTCACATGCCGGTGCAAGGAACGCTTAGAATCACTTCAACTCAAGGCAAATCCATGGCGCTTGGTTACGACGCATTTCGGCACCCGATCGGCCAGAGAGAAAAGGACTTCATGACGCTGACCTTCCCGGCTGCCTCTGCTTCTCGGCCTCAAATAGACTACACACTCGAAGTGGTTGCCATATACCCGGAGGTGGCGGGAATCAATGCCGATCCGCGCTTTGATGGCTTTCGCCGCGGCTGGCTGAATATTTTCCAGATCAATCCTCGGGTTGGCGTCCTCGCCAATAGCTCCAACGGTGGGGCTTGTCCATTTTGCCAGCACGAGTTCTCTGCTGTGGCGGTCAAGACGCCACCGCTGGCGCCAGGATTAACGGCGTTGGACCTTGTTCGACAGTCGCTGGACATGGGTCTTAAGGACGTGAAGGACTACGTCCAGCATGATCCAAGCTTCAACATCGACTTCCTGGACACTTATCCCTCCCTACTGATTGCCGCTTCAGACTATGTGCGTGGAAGCAACGATGATGTCTGGCTAAATCAAAATTACGCAGGAATCAAAGGATGGGCGACCAAGCTGCTCGACTCAGATACAGATGGTGATGGGCTGATCGAGTATGTCGCCAGCGGCAACTCCGGCAGCTGGGGTGAGTTCCGCTCCCAGCATCCGGCCAATTGGTGGGACAGCATTGGATTCGGTCATAAGGATGCCTATTCGAACGCCCTCGCCTACCACGGTCTATTGGGCATGGCGGAATTGGCCCGGCGCACCCATCATCCCGACGATGCGGATCTTTACGCGGCTCGCGCCGAAAAGCTCAAATCGATTTATTACCCGACGTTTTTTAACCCTCTCACCGGAGTCCTGGCGGGTTGGAAGAGCCTGGATGGGAAACTGCACGACTATTATTTTACCTTCGTCAGCGCCATGGCTATCACCTATGATCTGATTCCTGCCGACAAGGCGAATGGGCTCATGGACCACCTGCTGGCGAAGATGCACGAGGTGGGTTATACCCAGTTCCAGTACGGATTGCCCGGCAACCTCATTCCGGTTCTTGCCGGAGATTTCCTGGATCCCCGGCAGGTGTGGGGAGGTGGCGGTCAATGGGGATTCCAGTGGTATGAAAACGGCGGCGCCACGGCCGCCATGGTCTATTACACGCTCGAGGCTCTCTACAAGCTGGGCCGACGCGAACAGGCAGACGCCATTCTGTTCCCCATGCTCCGTTCTTACGAAGAAGGTGTCTTTCAAGGGACTTCCACCTACCTGGTCGATGGACGCACGCGAACCTACGATTGGAGACGATGGGACGGCGAGCCTTGTGGCTATGAAGGTCTGCTCACGGATGACTACCTGGCACTCCTGTCCGTCTTGTCGAGGTAGGGTCCACCCGTTTGGCTCCCAGACCTGACCGCACTTTCAACCTGAATCGCAGAGCTTTCGAAATAGTCCACGTTGTCGCCTCTCGCCCACGGTAAGGGTCACTGGCTTAGGCTCTGCAAACTTTGATGTCCAGCGGGCGGATGGCACAGGGCTCATCCTAGCTCGCAGGCGATTCCGATTATCTAAGAATCCTAAATGGTCATCTATGAAACTGACAAGCCAGATGTCGTAATCCATTTCGCTGACGCCAACCTTTTGTCCTGCATATACCCAACTGAGAATAATCATGCGTTTTCCGATACAGACTCGGCCGCAATGACCCCGCTGGGTCAGCTGCGGAAATGCCAGTATCAAAATCTGGGTAAGGTACTTCAAGTAGGAAGCATGAAGAGTTGCAAAACAACGTAGAGACTTTCCCATAGGGCATGAGGCTCAGTGATATTAGGGCCTCCTCACCGTTCATGCCTAGTTGGATCGCCGCCAGGATCCCTAGTCCGAGTTAACCACGCTTTGTATAATCCCTATGTACATAGTTAGCTGCTGCGTGGCGGATTGGCTTTGTTTCCGAATAGAAGTTTCGAAAAGAAAAGAGACGGCTCCATCGCCTTAGCTTCTTTTAGGATCGTAGGGGGTTAGAAGCCGGTTGAAACAGAGACGATGGGTTACCTTATGATCTGCGCTCCTGGCTGGAGCCAGGACACCAGAAAATCGGATATGGAGGGGAAAATAGTTGTAAGAAGCCCGATCAAAGGGCCAATGCCGAAGGCGAAAAGCCTTGCCCAGAATTCGAAACCAAGTTCTCCAGGGCGTGTATTGGTGATGTGGCTGAGCGTCGCATCGCGATGCATTTCAGCATAGGCCAAGGTGGTAGCGCCCCCAGCAAGAGCAAAAGTTATTAAGAAGATCGCTCCAATCACGGGAAGCGGGTTAAATGGGTAGCTAGAAACTGCCAGTGTGGCTGCCACAAAAAGTGTAAGGATGCCCAAAACTAACGAACGAAGACGGCCAATTGTGTTCTGAATGAAGCCGAGATAGGGCAATATAAAAAACTCCTCTGCCGCCCGCACATGCGGTTTGACAGGATCTCGAGAATGATTTTTAGGATGTTTACTGTTTTCGTCGCCCTGGGGGAGTTCACTCACGGTAGAGACATCGAGGAGCAGGGACCGGGTTTCCATCTTCCAGGCCGGTACGATGAGCTGGTTTATCACGCATCCAGCGGCGATGGCCAGTTCTTCCTGGAACTTCTGTAGCGGTCCTATATCGAATTCATGGGAAGAGCGGGAAGAAAAATTGACGTACCAATCCGTGTAACAATAGCTTTGCCTCTCGCATGTCTTAAGTTGCTCCTCCGTCTCAATGACGCGCCTAGCCTCTCTTTGATTTACGGGCTTCCAGGACTCGAGTGCGTTCTTGAGGTTCAAAAGGCTCTCAATCTGGAGTGAAATCAGATGGTGGCGCTGCTCCAGCACATTGCCGCTCATCTTCCACACGGAATCCCAGGGAAGCTTTAGCTCGGCAAGTGCACGCCGCAGACGCAAGCGGTCAAGAGAGAGGAGAAGTTGGCGCAGAAGACGCCAGACCCGCAGTAACTGCAATACATCTGCCAGGATCATGGCAATGCACAAGCATACCAGCAATAGGATCATTCTGCCGTAGTAACGATCTCCAAGGCTTCTCAGTCCGAACTCGCCGAGAGCAAACCAGCAAGAGATAATGACCACTCCAAATAACACAGCCAGGCGCCTGAGGTAGCTGCGTGTAAGAGGAATTGCCGCAGTTTCAACTGCGTCACCGATATCTTCCCGACTTAACATCTGCAGGTTTTCACTATTGCGATCATCCTGTTCCTCTTCACTTTTTTCAAGTGCAAGAGCTAGATCGATGTTTGGAAGATCCTGCCTTCGAGGTAACACAGGCCGATCTGCACCGAACAAGGACAGGCCTTGCAGCGTGAACCAGAACCATGCATACATCCCGAGCATTAGCAGGACTTCCGGCAACAAGGGCGAGACACCATTGCGGAGGTAGACGCTACGCCAGAATGTCGGGGGACCGTTGGAGAGATCTAGGTGAGAGGCAAGAAAGGTCCGCCGTAAGGCTATAAGTATTACTAACGACAGTAGCCACATCCACCAGGCCTTAGGGCGCCAAAATCTAATTCGGATTGAGTCCTCTTTTCTTATCTCCGGTGAAAGAAGTTTTAGACGCAAATTCAAAAGGCAACCCAGCAATCCGGAACTTACCAGCGTAGCCAGCGTCACAGTCATGACTATTTTTGAACCCGGCGCAAGAATCTGAAAACCTCTCCACAGCAGAAAACCAAGTAAAACCCCTAGATATCCGAGGATGAGACTGCCAAGAAAAATAAGCAAGCAGTGCTGTATCCTTGGTATCGGAGCGAAGTGGGCCCGTGCCCTTGGGGAGCCGATAACAGATCCTTTCCAACAACAGTAAAAGTGCCAAGTGCTGAGCATCATGCATATGACGAGCAACCCCCCCATCTCACCGGGTAGCTCGAACCAGCCTGCTCGTGGAGGCTTCGAAATCACGCTGGAAAAAGAAGTTTCATCTGCTTCCAGTAGCGACCGGTCTGCATCACTATTGGGAAGCTGAGTGGGACCATCACGCTGCGTGATGGAGTTGACAACAGCCACTGGCCAGAACTGGCGGTGTCCCACAACTAAAATCCATGTGGCAGGACGCTGATTGTCTTTGTAATTCCAGGGTTGGCACAGTTTGTTGTCGTCGAGAGGAGCGGTCAAATTCATGGCCCAACGTGGTGGAGTGTAATCAATAATCGGGACGGGTCCTGACTTGCCATCCGAGTGTATGAGCTTCCTGGCCGCAATGTAGATCCCTTCAGCGTAATCCTGGGGAAAAACTCTGTAGCTGTTGTCTTTCTGGGTCCAGCTGAGCAATGGGTAAGGTGACAGCAGCATGACTCCCCGTAGTGAGGCGCCTTGCATCCCACGCCGGAACAATAAGTCAGCTCCGTCAATCACCACGCGGCCAGCGGGGTACGAGCGTCGCAGAAATTCGCTCAGAAACAGCTGATCGAGAGAGTTGCTGCTGCGCAAAATCACAAATTCGATGTGTTTCTGGTCCAGAATATTGGCGATCCCAAATAAGGCCGTCTCCTGCGCCAGCGGCGTCAAATCACCCCCATAGGTGCGCACGGTATCGTGCTCCGCAGTAGCCGACTCGCTCAGATCGGCGCGGAGCATCGAGCTGGGAACATTGCCTTGTTGTTTGCCAGAGCTGAAAATGGACTGCTTCTCATAGGCGGAACGTAGTGTGGCAATGTCACGTGGATAATAGAGATAAATTGGCCATTGGTTGTCGCCTTGCTGACCACAGCAGCGCGGGGGGCCATCAGTATTGTTTGTTGGCTCATTGCTTTTTACACTTGGCGCCTTGGTATTTTCGAGTTGCTCCTTTCCAAATGCAGTTTCGTCTTCCGAAAGGATCGCTACCTTATCCAACGAATATCCTTGGTGTTGCAGATAACAGAGAAATCGGTCCGTTATGAGCGAATCACTCTCGTAGTACGTACGAAACTCAACTTTGGGAGTTCCACTCTCTTCAGTTTTTGGCAGTGATGCTTTCTGTTTTGCGAGGAAGGACTTGAACCAGCCAACGTTGGTTTCCGATGATGCGCTGCCGCTGAAAATCTTAATCCCGCCATTTTCGTACTGCTTAAACACGTTGATAGGGGATTCAGCTATGGTCGGATTCTTTCGGTTTTGTTGTGAAATGTGATTCGGGTTTTTCGAATCCCGTGGCTCAAGGGTTCCCAATGCCAGCTCTCGCGCTAATGACGGCAAAGAGCCAGAAAATGTTGGGCCGAGAATTCGCAGAGGTTCACGATTGTGACTTGGTTTTAAGACCTGCATCCATTGAAGGGCATGTTCAAATTGCAAATCGTTCAAACCACCCGTTGGCTGCTCCGCAACCACGAACACCACCAGGCCTTCCGCATAAGGCCCGATAATATTCTCCTTTTTCAACGGGTTCCACTGTGTGCCTCGGCGGAAGATCATGATGCCGGGCTGATTTTGTTCCTCGGTCTCCAACCTTTTTGCTTCTCTTTCATCACTCAGTAGTTCGTACCCTTTCTCGGTCTGGCTCCAGGGGAACCATGATCCGTCGTACGCATAGTTCTCATCCTGTAGTGCTTGCTGGATGGCTTCAATGGAACGGTCGAAAAATAGCGGCAGATGGGTCTGAACCGGGTTGGCGACTAGCGTGATCAAGAATTGCAGATTTGCCGCTTCTGTCTTTGCGATGTTGTTGGGACCTGTATCCTCATCTTCCAGGCAAAAATCAGGGTAGGGGACTTCTTTTTCAAAGAATCGTCTCAGCTGCTTTTTGATCTGTTGACACGGTGGAATTAGCTTTAGTGAAGGAGACTTAGAAGCTTCGGCTTTCTTGTTACCATGACTCGAAGTGAATTTCCCCGGATGAGTCTTGGTCTCTGAATCAGGCTTGGACTCCGAGCCTTGGCGGGGCAGGTAGGACATCCCCAGAATAGTTAACAAAACTGCGATAACGCCTACGCCTCCCTTACGATTCATTTAGAAACCTCACTTCAAGTAAATAGAGGGAGTTCCCCATGAAATCTGGCTGACCGCCAGATTTAGTAGTGCGACACGGACCTTGTGATTGGACGGTATAGGGGCGAATCATCCATACCAACCCTCAGTGGGCTGACATCGATGAGGATGTGGTTACACTCTGCCAAGACGAAACCACAGGTGACTCGTTCGAGGCTGGAACAATCCCTGTAATCTCCCTAATCTGGCTATTACCACGAGTGTTCAGCTTCTCGTGCTAAGGTCGCGTGAATAGTAACGCTTCCCGGAATGAGCACAAGAGGCTCGAAGAATGACGTTCTAAAACAGTGGTTAATGGATGATATTAATTGTGCATTATCCTGCAATGATTCATCGCTTGTTGTCAAGAATAATTGGGCTGGGGTCATGTCAAGCTGCTTGTGTAAACACTCGGAGGGTGCGATCTACTGATGCTTTCTACCTTCATTTCGTTCGGGCAACGTCAACTGGTTTTCGCTCCTCCACAGATTAAATAGAGAGCCAGTTCATTCACACCCCTTGTTCTCAACTAATCCGGGTAATTACATTTTGTTGTCATCCTGCAATTTGAGTGATTGAAGAATGGATGGCATCTTTCACAACGATTTCTTTTTCGACATTCGCTCATGGTTGAAGAGACCCAGGAAAATTGGAGTTGATTCGCCCAGAGACTTATTGGAGCCGTTCGCAGCAACTTGGCTGGCATACTCGTTCGGGCTGGGGGGCCGCATTGGCCGGGAAATAGAGGCGAGGCAGATCCTATATTCTTATGGATCTCGATTTCTCTTCTCACTGGTCTAAAGGATTCCTCTACCTGGCATCCTTCAGGTTGAAGCGCAGTTCTCCGCAAGTGTGTCTCGACTCTTGGAAAACGCGCCATAAGAGGGATTTTCTGTCCTCAATAGAATCATTGATTGAATTTTCAGGTATACTCTGTAAACAAGACCCATCAAGATTTCTAAATCAATGAGAGAGCATGCCGCCGGAGGAATTCTATGGCGAAGAATATCGTTGTTTGCTCGGATGGTACTGGCAACACAGCCATTAAGGGACGCGGTACGAACGTCTTCAAAATTTTTGAAGCTGTTGATCTAAATGGTCACCGGACCAATCCGCATCTTACACCGCAGGTGGCCATTTATGACGACGGGGTAGGAACAGAAGACTTTAAACCGATCAAGATATTCGCCGGTGCCACGGGCTTCGGACTGGCCCGCAATGTTAGACAACTCTACAAAGCCCTCGTGCGTGTTTATGATCCCGGCGATCACATTTTTCTTTTCGGATTCAGCAGGGGGGCCTTCACGGTGCGGACGCTGGCCGGCTTCATTTCTCGATGCGGACTTCTGGACCTCGCTAAATTCGAGACGGCACGAGCTCTGGATAAGGGAGTCAGGGAGGCTTACAAGATGTACCGGCGATATTACCGGACCGCCTTGAAAAAGGCATTGTTTGGTGATCGTGACAAGTCGAAAGCTGACCGATTCCGTGACAAAAATTGCCTACCCGGCCAGGTTCCCATTGCCTTTGTCGGTGTCTGGGACACGGTGGATGCAGTGGGCACACCCTTCCACTTGGCAGATTTCCTCAACTGGGCCATCTATCAATTTAAGTTCCCCAATCTCGAGTTGAGCGCGAATGTGGAGCGAGCGTGTCATGCCCTAGCCATTGACGAGCGGCGCGACGCCTTCTTACCCGTCCTCTGGGCAAATGACCCACGCGTGGAACAGGTCTGGTTTGCCGGTGCGCATTCCAATGTGGGTGGAGGTTATCCGAAACAGGGGATGTCCTTGGTCGCGCTTGATTGGATGATGTGCCAGTCCAGCAAATCGTGCCTGCCGGGTCTTCGTATCCTGCGGACTGACCGGGATTTTTACAATGAACACAGTAACGTGGACGACAAATTGTATGACCCCCTAGTCGGCCTGGGCCTCTTCTATCGCTGGGCTCCCCGGGATATCAGAAAAATTTGCAGCGATCAAAAAGTCCCGTCAAAGATCCATTTGAGTGTTTTGGAACGAATTGCCCATGGAACCCAAGACTATGCACCCGGCAATTTGCCGCCCGAGGCGAAAATTGTGATCACGACTACCGGAGACGACAAGAAGGATGCCGCCGCCGAGCAGCGGGCTACCGGTGTCCAGAAAGTACTCCTCGAAGCTCACAGCGATGGTGAACCGTTGCTATCCAAGGTTGGAAGCGCCATCCGGCTGGGGCGTGTCTCTTATTATGTCTACGTGTTTTCCTGTCTTGCTGTCCTCCTGGCGGCCTCCGTTCCGGAGGGCGCAGGTTCTCGGTTTAATCCCTGCGCCTGGCTTCATAGCAGCGTCACGCTCTCCTTGGATACGTTTAGGCTCAAGTTCGGTCAGCTTCTTGCCACCGTGATGCGGCTTGTGTCTTCTCCCCAGCTGCTGGGATGTCTCGTTGGAGGTTTGTCCTTTTCCCTTTTTCTCAAGAAAGTAGCTGAACGCCGCATGTCTATGGTCTTCTCACGTACTGGGCATAAAGCGCAGACTGACTTGCGAACTGCCTTGAAGAATGCGCGGCGCGAGTCAAAAAAAATAATGTAGGTCCCACAGAGAGCAAGCGCCCCAATGAGTATTGCAAGAGCGAATCGATCTATCGTATCTCGGGCGAAAAGGTTCCATGATGATTGGCATACAAAAAAACTCAAGAAGTGCCTTGCCATGATGAGGGCATCGCTGGGTCAGCGAACTCCAATCACAAGCGTTTCCATGGTTCCAAGGTCATGTTGATTCAGGATGGACCCGTCAAACTCTCAGCCGATGCGACAGTGGGGCTGCGTGCCAGTCGCGAGTTCCTAACCCGTTAGCCGCAGGATCCGTGCCGCACTCCTCCTTGAAACGATTAAAAGTCTCTCTAGTGGTATCCAAAACATGAACATGTTCAACAAATCTCTTGACATTTATTGAACACGTTCTATTATTGAGTTGAACCTGATCAAAACAGGTTCCATTTCATCCATCGAGAGGAGGGCACGATGAACGCGGTGGTCATCACCTATGGTCTCTATGTAGCGATCAGTGTGGCCTTGACAGTCTGGGTGGCTCGCACGTTGCATCACAATGGCCAGATTTTTCTGGTCGACGTCTTCCACGGGAACGAGCCTTTGGCGAGTTCGGTGAATCATTTGCTGGTGGTGGGGTTTTATCTGATCAACCTGGGTTACATGAGTTTGGCTCTCAAACTGGGCTACGAGATTGAAAATTCACGGCAGTCCATCGAAGCACTGGCTTCGAAGGTGGGGACGGTCCTGCTGGTATTGGGAGGCATGCATTTCCTCAATCTCTATATTTTTAATCGACTGCGAAATCGTTCGCGAATGCCGTATCTTCCACCGCCCGTTGAACCTGATAGCTGTACTGTTGCGCCTGGAGCGTGAGTCTATGAACCATCTTTTTGTCCTCTACGATGCCCGGTGTGGCCTGTGCCGGAGGCTTCGAATCTGGCTGGAAGCGCAAGATCAGCTCATCCCCTTGGTATTTGTGGCTGCTGATTCGGAGAGCGCCCATCGGCGTTTTCCACAAATCGACCACCAGGCGTCGCTTGAGGAACTCAGGGTGATTGCGAGTAATGGAGCAGTCTACTACGGCCCAAAGGCCTGGATCATGTGTCTTTGGGCCTTGAGGCGGAATCGAGAGATGTCGTTCCGCCTGGCGTCTCCCGAATGGCTGCCAATGGCCCGGCGGGTGGTGGCATGGGTATCCAGCCATCGAATGGAGTTGGATTTTTAAACTGAGGAAAAGGAATGAGCAAGCCAGAAGAGAAGGTGACGGGAAAAGGAGAACAAACGCGAAGCCGTATCCTGGAAACGGCACTGGATATGTTCTGTGAGCGGGGATATGAGGAAACCACCATGCGCGCCATTGCCGAAACCGTGGGTGTCGCGCTGGGCAACACGTATTACTATTTCCGCTCGAAAGAACAGTTGATTCAAGCCTTTTACGGGCGCATTCACGAGGAAATGTTCGAAGCGTGTCGACCGGTGCTGAAGAAGGAGCGGAGGTTGGAGGCCCGATTGGCTGGTGTGATGGAAGCAATGCTGGAAGTCATCGAACCTTACCATCATTTGTCGGGCTTGCTTTTCAAAACGGCAGCCGACCCGCACAGCCCGCTTAACCCCTTCAGCTCAGAATCAGAACGAGTGAAAGAACAGAGCGTTGCTCTTTTCAAACAAGTTGTCCTGGAGGCCAGGGACCGGGTTCCAGCCGACCTGCAGGAAGAATTGCCCACCCTGCTATGGCTGTACCACATGGGAGTCGTCTTGTTCTGGATCCACGATTCCTCGCCTCATCGTCGGCGCACGAAACTGCTGGTGGACCGGACTGTGAAGCTGATGGCGAAGCTCATTGCGTTGGCCAGCTTGCCCCTCATGGGGCCGCTGAGAAAATCGGTGACGCGCTTGTTGACAGAATTGAATGCCAATGAGGTGTAGCCAAAAGAGGTGAATCTTTGGAATCGGAAACATTTAATGGAACGCGAAGCAGCAGGAATTCAGTCGGACCAAAGGACTGACGCTTCACAAAGGAGACGCGATGCACATACGAATGGCATTTGCCGGACTCTACATCCCGTTCGTCATCTTCTTGGGCGAACTCATTCATTCCCAGGGAAAGAAAATTTTGCAGCATGCCTTTGGGGACGTGTCTGCAATCTCGAGTGCGATCACCATTCTGTTAAGAATCGGCTGGTATTTGACTTCTTTTGGGTTACTTCTCTGGAATCTGGGAGTCAGAGAAAGCCAAAGCGAAATTGAGAGTTCGGATCTGTTGACTCTAGTAGCGTTCAGGTTGGGTATTGCACTTTTTTTGCTTGGGGTTCTCCATGGAGCAAGCCTCTTGAGCGTATCCTTATTCCACAGGAAAAATAGCATCTAGCCAGTTGGAGTGTTCCCTTATTCCGGGTTCACCAGGAGGCGACAGTCCAATGAAAATCGTAATCCCAGGAGGCACGGGCCAAGTCGGTAGATTACTGGCAAGGGCTTTTACTCGAGACCATCACGAAGTTGTCACCCTGGGACGAACCCGAAAACCCGAGGCGTGGCGAGTCGTGAAATGGGATCCATGCGCAGTCACCAATTGGGCCGGCGAATTAGACGGTGCGGATGTCGTCATCAACCTGGCTGGGCGCTCGGTCAATTGCCGGTACACGCGCGCCAATCGCGACGAGATTCTGCAATCACGCGTCCACTCGGTGAAGTCAGTGGGGCAGGCAATTGCCGCCACGAAATGTCCCCCTAAAGTGTGGCTTCAGGCGAGTACAGCGGCGATCTATGCGCATTCCTTAGACAAGGAATACGATGAAGTCACCGGCCGTCTGGGAGGGAACGAAACGGGAGCACCCGACACGTGGAAATTCAGCATCGAAGTAGCCACAGCTTGGGAGCGCGGCTTAGACCAGGCAACGACACCGCACACCCGCAAAGTCAAGCTTCGCTCGGCGATGATCATGAGCCCGGATGCTGACGGGATTTTCGATACACTGTTGGGACTGATTCGCTTAGGCGTTGGCGGAACTGCCGGCAGCGGGCGCCAATATGTCTCTTGGATTCACGAGTCTGATTTTGTCAGAGCAATTTATCGATTGATCGAAAATGACACTTTTGAAGGTGCGGTTAATCTCGCGTCTCCAAATCCGCTACCGAACAAGGAATTCATGGCGATCCTGCGCCAAGCCTATGGTTTCCCGTTTGGCTTACCCGCTACCGAGTGGATGCTTTCCCTGGGAGCTTTATTTCTCAGAACCGAAACGGAACTCATTTTGAAAAGCCGACGTGTCGTGCCGGGACGTTTGCTCAAAGACGGATTCAAGTTTGACTTTCCTGACTGGGAATCAGCGGCACGAGAACTCTGTGACCGCTATAGAGCAAACCGTAAGCATACATTCCAAAGAGAATTGAAGGTTGATCAGCCTCTTTCCTAATCCAGCATTGACCGGATTCAAACCTGGATTCTCACCGGGGTCAGTGGACTTGGGGTTGCACTTCTCCTAACATACAACCAGGCTAACGTGTCAAAAGATAAAGTGATCTCCTTAAAGAGAACGTGGTTTCAAGGTTGGCACGACCCTTTTTCCACTTAAAAGCGCGACGTTTAGAATCTTCGGATTCATCTAAAGGCATCTTCCTGCGATCGACCCCATTCATGCCTAGTTGGATCGCCGCCCGTCTTGTAGGTTCTACTGAGTTATCCGTTGGAGGCAGTTTTCCCCTGGGAAAAATACTCGAGGTCGTGCTGGATTGTGAGCGACCAACTGGTATGGCGGTCCATAGCTAGGAAGGACCACGGTATTGCTAGTGGGTAACCCTGAACGGCGGCTAGCTTGAGTCGATTAAGAACACTCTGACCTGTTCTCGTGAGCTCGGGCCAGATATCGGTGGATGCCGTAGCAAACTCACCGATGATGCACGGATACCTGGCATTGAATGGATGCCGTTTCAATGTTCTGACTCCGTTGGCGTAATGATGGAATTGGTTAATCTCTGCAGTAATTCTCGATCTGCGAAGTGTGTCGAATGAGGCGAAACCAATAGTCGATTTCAAGCCAGCTCGTCGGATGCGCGCCTTACCTTCGTTGAGGAATGCTCGCATTGAGGGAGCAGTGATGGGATGGTTTAACTTGTGGTCGGGGTGCCAGGTATTCGTAATCCACTCCGGCTCATTGATTAGTTCCCATGCATAGATGACCTCGCG
Source organism: Terriglobia bacterium (assembly GCA_046331665.1). Classification (GTDB taxonomy): domain Bacteria; phylum Acidobacteriota; class Terriglobia; order Versatilivoradales; family Versatilivoraceae; genus CAWBAT01. The sequence continues at coordinate 29,352 of JAXLQK010000024.1, forward strand.
ATGAGCCTGTGAAACACGCAGTAAGGGGTCCAGCGCTTGGTCGAGAAACCTCCGGCGTTTGTTCGTATCAGTGATCACGTCGGCACGCCCCTGTTTCACCCAATCAGGATCCGGGATTGTATGGTGCTCGTTTACTGGATCCGGCTTGATGATCGGCATGTTGCCGGGCTCGCAGAAGTGAAAGTCGATCAGAACAGGAAGCAATCGGATCGGCCGTGCTGCGTCCCTATTGAAGTTGACGAATCGAATAAGAAGTTCTTCAAAATGTTCCAGGAATTCCGGGCCGAGCGGTGGCGGATCGAAACGCCATCCTTTTCCTGGCGTCGGATCTGGTCGCGGTGCATCACCACCAATTCCATAGGTCAGCCCATCTGCAAGAATGAACCAGCGGACCACGCTGATCCCGAGCATGCTGAACAATTGAAGGTGTTGGTCAATCTGTTCGTACCATGCAGGGCTCGTTTCAGTGCCTCGCCACTGCGGCGGCCCTAAACCAAAGTCCCAGCCATAGTTGACCCAAGGGTAATTTACCCCAACTTCCATGCTCACTCCTGGCAGGTTGATGAAAAACTTGAATTCTCAAAATGCAACTTCTTTCCACGCTATATTAGCAGCAGACTCAGCGTTATACTTGGTCTTCACTCAATTAATCTTGTTTCGATAATGATTTCAAGAGACCACTTCAAATGAACAAGACCTTCCAGAGAATCAGCTTGGTTGTGATGCTTTTTCTTGCAATTGTGCAAATCTCTATCCCGAAAGATTCCAAGAGCCCCACGGGGAGTGCCCCCAAACGCCCTCTGACGAAACCGGATATCGATTTGATGATGACACAACTTTCGAATTGGGGCCGCTGGGGGGCCCAGGACCAGTTGGGAACCTTGAATTTATTGACGCCGGAACTTCGTCTGCGGGCGACCCGGTTGGCAAAGGAAGGAAAATCCGTATCACTAGCGCGACCTGTAGAGACTGTACTTGCACCCGACAACCCGGATCCGTTCCTCCATAAAATGATTCTCATCGGAGCCGACAACCCCGGGCAATTTGCCGCTGATGAATATGCGGTTTCCTTCCATGGCCATGCTCATACCCACCTGGACTCTCTGGGGCATATGTTCTACAACGGGAAAATGTATAATGGGGTCCCGCAGGAAACAATCACTGCGGAAGGCTCTGCGAAGATTTCCATCTTGGCTCTTCAATCGGGTATTCTGGCACGTGGTGTCTTAATCGATATTGCCCGTTTGAAAGACGCTCCGTATTTGGAACCCGGCACGGCCATTTATCCGGAGGACCTTGAAGCCTGGGAGAAAAAGGCGCGGATCAAGGTGAAGAGCGGCGATGTTGTCCTGATTCGCACGGGGCGATGGGCCCGCCGGTCGCGTCAGGGAGCTTGGGACATTGCAAAAGAATCGGCCGGATTGCATGCCGCATGCGCCGCTTGGCTGAAGCAGCGGGACATTGCCGTATTGGGAAGCGATGATGGCAGTGATGTGGCTCCCTCCGGAATTGAAGGGCTCACCCATCCCATTCATCAGTTGATGTTGGTCGCCGCTGGAATTCACATTCTTGACTGCTGCGATCTGGAGGCTCTGAGCCGGGAATGCCAGCAGCGGCAGCGCTGGGAATTCATGTTTACCGTGGCTCCTTTGGCTGTTCCTGGGGGGACGGGCTCTCCCGTGAATCCTATCGCCACTTTTTGACATTTATGAAATGAGGTTAAATCCCGATGCCCTTTATCAATCTTGAATCGATGCCAGCCATTGAAGTGTTGCCAGGAGTCCGCATTCGCGCCCCGCATGGCCAGAACCTGATGCTTTCCTACCTGGAAATGGAACAAGGGGCCGTCGTCCCGCTTCACTCCCACCCGCATGAGCAGGGAGGAATCCTGCTTCAAGGAAAGATGGAATTGACGATCGGGGATGAAGTTCGAATTGTCGAGCCGGGTGCCATGTTCCTGGTTCCCCCCAATGTACTTCACAAAGCGGTTGCCGTCGACGGGCCGCTGGTGGCGCTCGATGAGTTCAGTCCGGTGAGGGAAGACTACGCAGAGTTATTTAATAAATACATTGGACAATCAGATGCCAAAAGATAGCAAGGAAGATTCAGCATCGTCCGGAAAGATTCGGTTCCTGCCGTCAAACTGACTGATTGCCGCATCGGCTTTGAATGAAGTGGGGTGAAAAGTGGACATGTTCGGGAATTGTGATTCATCGCAGTCATGAATTTTTGATTCAAAGTATTTTTCAGCCTGCCAGCTCCTTCCTTCTTACCCACAAATCTGGTTGTCCTGCTGGTGCTTTTTCCTCTCGCTCCAGGTAAATTCGCAATAAGAATAAGGTTAAATATTCTTGAAGGCCTTTCTCCGTGCTGGTTTCGAGCAGCTTCTTGGTGTAATCTGATAGATAGATGGTTACCTATTAAAGCAACTTCATTCAGTTAGAAACAGCTCGCAACACTAGTCGACATCCAAAACCTCTCAAAAGTTCCTCAGCGCCGCTCCCTTGGGGAAGTGTTTCCCAGAATTGCGGAAGCGCAAAATATAGGAAGAACGAAGTTCAGGATCCAATTTGTCTGACAGATAGGAGGCTTTCATGATTCTAAGAACTCCACTCATCCAGATTCGCGCCAAGTGGATTTCCCTTCTGCTTATAGTCGCTCAGATCTTCATCGCGCAGTCGGCCTGGACGCAATCCCAGGATGCAACAAAGGAAATTCCGGACGTGCAACAATTGAAAAGCAAACTCTTGCAGTTGGAGCAGGCGATGCAGGATCTCAAAGGCCAGATCGAGAAGGTAGAACAGGCTCAAAAGACTGTTAGTGCCACTCCTCCGGCAGCTCCTCCTGCCCCTGCCCCTACCGTCGAGACTGCAGCGAAAAAAACTGACAAGCCCGCCTCTGCCCCCAAATCGAAGGCGGAAAATACTCTCCAGTTCTATGGCTTCGTCATGATGGACTCCGGTTACGACTTCAAGACGAACAATCCGGATTGGTTTGACGTTATTCGTCCGACGAAACTGCCAGCGTATGATGGAGAGTTTGCCCCCGATGGGAAATTCTACTATGGGGTCCGGCAGACTCGCTTTGGAGTGAAGTCATCGACGGATACCCGATACGGCGATTTAAAGACGATTTTCGAATTCGAGTTGTTTGGGACCGGCGTCGACGCCGGGCAAACCACTTTTCGCCTGCGCCATGCTTATGGGGAACTAGGTCATTTTGGAGCCGGCCAAACTTGGAGTCCCTTTATGGACATCGACGTATTCCCCAACTCCCTGGAGTACTGGGGACCCAACGGGATGGTGTTCTTTCGCAATGTGCAATTTCGCTGGATGCCCATTAAAAGCGAAAAGGGTCGCATCACCATTGCCATCGAACGGCCCGGAGCCAGCGCCGATCAGGGAATTTATCAGGATCGTATCGAGTTGACGGGAGTCAGAGGCCAATTCAACATGCCTGACATATCCTGGGATGCCAGGCTGAATAAGGGCTGGGGTTACGTACAGGCCGCGGGCATTTTTCGTAAGATTTCATGGGTTGATACACTCAAGGATGCGTATGACTTCAGCGGGACTGCCTACGGTTATGGAATCAACCTGACCTCAAATGTTAAGTTTGGCAAAAAGAGCATTGGAAGATTCGCCTTTGTTTACGGACAAGGCATCGAGAATTACATGAACGATGCGCCAGTCGATGTTGCCATTCAAAACAACTTCAGCGACCCGGTTCGACCGATCAAAGGCGTGGCCCTGCCAGTCATGGGTATTGTGTCCTTTGTGGACCACAATTGGAGCCGAAAATTCAGCACCTCACTCGGGTATTCCATGCTCAACGTTCAGAATTCGAATGGGCAAGAGCCCTCAGCGTTTCATCAGGGTCATTATGCACTCAGTAACCTTCTCTTTTACCCCGTTGAAAATGTCATGCTGGGTGGAGAATTCCAGTTTGGAAGACGGTTGAATTACCTGGATGGCTTTAATGTAAATGACTATCGAGTCCAATTTTCGTTCCGATATAATTGGTCCAAGACTTTCGGATATTGATGAAAAACAGGACGAAGGGACCCAACGGGAAGGTGCGGTAGCACGTCACTTAGAGCCAGCAGATAACATGGATTTCTTTATTGATCCGGCAATGAGGTGACCCGATGCTTTTATGGGTAGAATTGGCAGTGCTCCTGGCCTCGATTATTATCGGGGCCCGTTTGGGAGGAATGGCGCTCGGGCCGATGGGTGGCCTGGGGCTTTTGATCTTTGTCTTTTTATTCCATCTTCCTCCTGGCAGTCCTCCGGGAACCGTCCTGGGAATGATCTTGGCAGTGATTACAGCCCTCTCGCTTATGCAGGCGGCAGGAGGGCTGGACTATATCATCGAAGTGGCCGAGAGAATTCTGCGCCGGAACCCCGCGCGCATCACCTTCCTTGCTCCGCTAGTCACCTATCTTCTAATCCTGGTCTCGGGGACACAACACGTCATTTATGCCCTTCTGCCCGTCATTGCTGAGGTGGCGCGCAAGGCGGGCATTCGCCCTGAACGGCCTTTGTCGGTCAGTGTGATTGCTTCGCAGCATGGACTCGTGGCGTCGCCGGTTTCTGCAGCTACCGTTGCCCTCATCAGCGGGCTGGCTGCCTCGAAGGTCGGACTGCCTCAAATCATGATGATCACCATCCCTTCAACGTTTATCGGGGTTTTGGCTGGGGTGTTGTCCGTGGCGTTCCGGGGCAAGGAATTAGCCGATGACCCTGAGTATCAACATCGGCTCGCAGAAGGGAAGGTGAGTCCTCCGGCTGTGCGAAAGGAGATGACTGCTAAGGAACGCACAACTGCCATGGCTTCCTGTGCGGTATTTTTGGCGGCCATCATTGCCGTTGTTCTCATCGGACTTTTTCCGAGTCTTCGACCAATCTATGAGAAAATCGGAGAAGGAGTGACGGAAACCGGCCAGGTGGAGATGGGCCGGGCGGTCATGATTGTCATGATGGCGGCTGCGGGAGCGATGCTTGTATTGTTGCGCGTCGACTCTGAAAAGGCTGTGAAGGGAAGCATCATGAAAGGGGGTCTGACTGCCATCATCTGCATCCTGGGTGTGTCATGGATGGGGTCATCCTTCTTCGAAGGAAATCAGACCTTGATTGTCGCCGTCATTTCCGATCTTGTGAGGGCCCAACCGTGGGTCTACGCAGTTGGCTTATTCACTCTTTCGATCCTTCTTTTCAGCCAGGCCGCGACCATTGTCACTCTGGTCCCCGTGGCTCTTGCGCTTGGTTTACCTGTGCCTCTCATTGTAGGGGCCTATCCAGCCGTAAACGGTAATTTCTTTCTCCCCACTTACGGCACAGTTTTGGCAGCCGTCTCCTTCGACCAATCCGGAACGACAAGGATTGGGAAATACCTGCTCAACCATAGTTTCATGCTCCCAGGGCTGGTCACGACTGCCACGGCAACCGTGGTGGCTTCTGTATTAGCACAATGGCTTTTAAAGTAACTTGGAGGTTCGTATGAAGATTCATCGTGTTCTCTTACTGGCCGCACTGATCGGTCTACTCCTCATCCCGAACGCGTCTGCCCAGCAATCGTATCGCGTCGAGAAGGATCTGCTGGGTGAAAAGCAAATCCCTGCGGATGCTTACTATGGTGTTCAGACGGCACGGGCGATTGAAAATTTCCAAATATCAGGGGTTTTGATTAACCACTACCCTGGATTCGTGGAGGCATGGGCGATTGTAAAGTTGGCTGCGGCAAGAGCCAATACTGATGTCGGTGCCATGAAGCCAGAAACGTTGGCCGCTATTGAAAAAGCTTGTCATGCAGTCCTCGACGGCAAGTACCACGATCAGTTTGTGGTGGATTGGTATCAGGGAGGCGCAGGTACCTCAACCAACATGAACGCCAACGAGGTACTAGCCAATGTCGCCCTGGTGCTTAGCGGACACAAGAAAGGCGAATATCAGATTATCGATCCGCATGATCACTTGAATATGTCCCAGTCAACCAACGACTCCTACCCGACGGCAGTGAAGGTTGCCTTTATTTTAAGAAACGACAAGCTGATCGAGGAGCTGCAAAAGCTGGTGGACTCTTTCCGGAGAAAGGGAGACGCCTACTTGAGGATGGTAAAGATGGGCCGGACCGAAATGCAGGACGCAGTGCCCATGACCGTCGGTCAGGAGTTTCACGCCTTTGCCTCGAGTCTGGAAGGTGAAATCCAATTACTGCGGGATGCGGAAAAATATCTCTACACAGTGAACATGGGCGCCACCGCCATTGGAACCGGCATCAATGTCCCCAAGGGGTATCCGGAAAAATGCGCGGCCCACCTTGCCAGGCTGACGGGTAAGCCCATCGTCCCTGCCTCTGACATGATTGCGGCGACCTGGGACCAACAGGGATTTGTCGTGTATTCTTCCGCCCTTAAGAGTTTGGCCGTGAAGCTTTCGAAGATCGCCAGCGATTTGATTCTGCTGACTTCAGGGCCTCGGGCCGGACTTTTCGAGATCAATCTGCCACCCCTGCAGCCAGGCTCATCGATCATGCCGGGCAAAGTGAATCCCGTCATGCCTGAACTGATGAACATCGTAGCCTTTCGCGTGATGGGAAATGACGCCAGCGTGAGTTTTGCCGCCCACAGTGGACAACTCCAGCTCAACGCCTACGAGCCTATCGCCGGACTGGCAGTCATTGAGTCCCAGAGTCTGCTGTATCGGACCTCCATCGCTTTCCGAATGAAGTGCATTGACGGGATTACGGTGAACGAAAAAACCTTGCAGCACTATATGGAAACGACAGTGGGTATCGTTACTGCCCTCAATCCAATCATCGGCTACGAAAAAGCCACGGAACTGGCGGAAGAAGCCTATAAGAGCGGTAAAGGGATTTTGGAAATCATTCGGGAGAAGAAGGTATTAACGGAAAAACAGATTCAGGAACTCCTCGACCCAGTCAAGCTGACCGGGCTCGATCCATCGCTTTACCAAAAGAAATCAAACCAGTAATTCAGGAGGTATTGTCATGAAACGAATTTTTCAACAGCTCCTGGGGGGACTACTTCTCTTCCTTTTCTCTGTCTCCGTGTCAGCGGCAGACAAACTTCCAACGGTGGTCGTTCTGGCGACCGGAGGCACCATTGCCGGGGCAGCGGCGAGCGATGTTCAAGCGGCCTATACTTCGGGCCAAGTGGGCGTTGATCAGCTCCTGGCCGCTGTACCTCAGGCGAAGAAACTGGCCATCCTGCGCGGAGAGCAGATCTCGAACATCGGCTCTCAGGATATGAATGACGTGGTCTGGCTGAAGCTCGCTCACCGCATCAACGAGCTCGCTGCAATGCCAGAGGTGAATGGGATTGTCATTACTCATGGCACTGATACGATCGAGGAAACCGCGTACTTCTTGAATCTCGTCGTCAAGTCAAAAAAGCCTGTCGTCTTGACAGCCGCCATGCGTCCCTCGACGGCTCTCTCGGCGGATGGTCCCCTCAATTTCTTTAACGCGGTGGCTGTGGCCGCCAACCCTGAAGCAGCCGGGCGCGGGGTCTTGGTTGTTGTCAACGACTGGATCCATGGAGCGGCCTCGCTCACCAAAACCAGTACGACGGCGGTGCAGACATTTCTTTCACCGCTTCGCGGCCTCATCGGTACAGTCGCTTATGGCCAAGCCGAATTTTTCCGGGGCCCCGTGGGGCGGAGCACTGCCGATTCTGAATTTTCGCTGGATGGAGTTACGGCACTGCCTCGCGTCGACATTGTGATGGCCTATGAAAATATGGATGGAGTGCTCATCGACGCATCGGCAGCAGCCGGGGCGAAGGGGATAGTGATTGCCGGCGTGGGAAACGAGTAATATGACCGAGGTGGCCCTTAAAGCCTTGGCGGCCCAAGCGAAGAAGGGAATTGTCTGCGTACGGTCGTCGCGCGTGGCGACCGGAAACGTGGGACGCAATGTGGAGGTTGACGACGACAATCTGACCCTGGTGGCTTCCGAAGCTTTGAATCCCCAAAAAGCGCGGATCCTGCTCCGCCTGGCTCTGTTGAAACCCCGCAGCTTGGACGATATCCAGCGGATCTTTCGTGAGTACTGACGACATTCCCAAGGGAAACTTAAATTAGCAAAGGCAAAAGACCATCAAGAGAGTCAAATCAAAAGGAGAGACCGGCATGGAGAAATTATTAAACATCATCCATAGTACGGAGAGTGGCTGTGGCGGTTGTCATACGTCGGCTTGTAAAACATGCAGTCCTGTCCCGGTCATGTCAGAGAGCAAAACGAAGTTGAGTCGAAGGGACCTGGGACGCGCCGCGTTGGCCATGGCTGCAACTTCCGTTTTGGCGGGTTGCTCGGGAGAGAAACCTCCCCAATCCTCTTCTTCCCAAGGCGGTGCTCCGACCGCTCCCGCACCATCTGCCTCAAATCTGTCCCCCACCCTTGATGTTGTCCAAAAAGAAAAGGGGCCGATCATGACCGTGCTGGAGGAATTTTATAAGATGGGACCAGGCCCATCGAGTTCGCACACCATGGGACCCATGCGTATTACTTACGATTTTTTCCAGCGAGTCTCCAAGCTGCCTGAAGATCAGCTGAAGAGGGCTACTGCACTTAAAGTTCACCTGTTTGGAAGCCTGAGTGCCACGGGGAAGGGCCACGGCACCGACAGGGCGGCCCTGGCGGGACTTCTGGGTAAAGCACCTGCCACCTGCCCTCCAGAATTTCTGGATGGCTTGGCAGCAAATCCTGAGAAGTCGTACAAGGTCAAGATTGGTCCTACCACTTTGGATCTGAGCCTCAAAGATATTGTCTTTGATGCCGCCAAGGGTGACTTTCCACATCCAAACACGATGACGGCGAAGCTTCTGGCGGGCAACGAAACACTGTACGAATTGGAATATTACTCGGTGGGCGGGGGCTTCATCGAATGGAAGGGCTACAAGCCGCCTGATAAAGGACAACCCAAATACGCGTTTTCCCATGCCAAGGATCTTAAGAAGTATCTTTTCGATGATAAGATCCTGCTTCCCACACTGCTTTTGGAAAATGAAATGGCGATCTCGGGGAAGAGTGAGAAAGAAATTTGGGAATTTCTTGACCAGGTTTCCGAAGTGATGACTCGGGGAGTAGATACGGGACTGAAAGTGGAGGGTGTTCTTCCAGGTCCAATCCAGTTGCACAGCAAAGCGGCCTCGATTTATCGGAATTTGAAGGGCTCCAATAAAGGTGAAGCGGGCCGGGCCGTAACCAAGGTGGCCGCTTATGGATTTGCCGCTGGAGAATGCCCGTGGTCATCATCGTGACGGCGCCCACGGCTGGATCCGCAGGGATGCCAGCTGTTCCCTTCGGGACATCAATACTCCGCCTCAAAAAATCCGCGAAGGGTTTCTCGCTGCCGCGGCCATTGGATATCTGTGCAAACACAATGCAACTCTCTCCGGCGCGGAGGGCGGCTGCCAAGCCGAAGTCGGAGTGGGCTCTTCGATGGCGGCGGCAATGATTGCCCAAGCCTTGGGTGCCAGTCCAAAAGTCGTCTCGAATGCCGCCGAATCGGCTCTTGAGCACCACCTCGGAATGACTTGTGATCCGGTAGCCGGCTATGTTCAGGTGCCCTGCATTGAGCGTTGCGCCTACGGAGCCGTGAAGGCATGGACTGCATACTGCATTGCCAGCGAGGAGATTCCCGGAGAACGCCGCGTGGATCTCGATACGACGATTGCCGCTATGGCCATGACTGCCAAAGATATGAATGCCAAATACAAAGAAACCTCTGAGGCCGGATTGGCTGCACTGGTGTTGTGCTAGTTGGTCGTTCGACGCAGGGTGGAGCGTGCACTCCGTGCACGCTCAAGTGTTAACGGGCAATCTCGATCAAACGCGCGACGGAGGATGGGCACTCCTAGCTGCGCGTTCCACAGATTCGGTATTCTGAGTCGACGGGACAAGGATCGATGGTATGAGCAACATTCGCAAGGCGGCTGTAGCGGCCTGGTTGTTGACAGCGGTGTATTACTTCTTTCAATACGTGCTGCGCTCAGCGCCTGCGGTCATGATGCCGCAGTTGTCGGAGGCGTTCGATCTGAGTGCTCTGGGCGTTGCCTCAATCGTGGGCCTGTTCTATTATGGGTATTCTCCGTTCAGCCTCATCGCCGGCGCCGCCATAGATCGACTGGGCCCTCGGTTGGTCATTCCCGTTGGTGCGGCGGCAGTCGGTATTGGTGCCCTGCTCTTCGGGACGGGAAATTTGACTGCCGCCTATATCGGCAGGTTCTTACAAGGGGCCGGCGGCGTTTTTGCTTTGGTTGGAGCTGTCGCCATTGCCAGCAAATACTTTCCGGCATCACTGGCTGCCACCTTGATCGGGGCCACCCAAATGTTCGGAATGGCCGGAGGATCTGCCGGGCAGTCGGTTGTCGGGCCGATGATGGCTCGCGGGCTGACCTGGAACCATTTTTGGGTTGGAATGGGGTTCGCCGGTTTGATCCTCAGCCTGTGCCTCTTCGTTTTTCTCCCTCGGGAGGAGCAAATTTCTGGGAGCAGATCGTTGACCAGCACCTTGAAGGCTTTGGGTTCCGTCTTCAAGAATCCGCAATCCATCCTATGCGGTATTATTGCCGGCTTACTTTTCATTCCGACGACCATCTTTGACATGATCTGGGGTGTCCGCTTCCTTCAAGAGGCGCATGGCTTTGACTATGCCAATGCGGTATTGCGTTCATCGATGGTCCCTCTTGGCTGGATCCTTGGATGTCCGTTGTTGGGTCTACTGTCAGATCGGATAGGACGCAGGAAGCCAGTGATCATCGGGGGAGCCACAGTGCTGCTCATGTGTGTGGCATGGGCGCTCTATGGGCCTAAGGATGTCTTTCCCCCATATGTCATCGGGTTGACGGCGGGACTCGCCTCTGGTGCCGCGATGCTTCCCTACACAGTGATCAAAGAGGCCAACCCACCTGAGTTTAGTGGCACAGCCACTGGCGTCGTCAATTTTCTGAACTTCACCTTCAGCGCTTTGCTGGGACCCGTTTTTGGACGAATCCTCCATGGGGTGTCTGGAGGGGCCTCAAAGATGACTCTCGCCCATTACCAAGCGGGCTTTGAGCCGCTACTATACGGTGTGGTCATTGCCATTGGGCTGACATTTTTATTGAAGGAGACCGGTTCGGCTGTAGGAGGTGCCGCACCCTCGCGGCGTTGAGAAGAGTTGAATGGCCTTGGGATGAAAGGGTGCTGGACCCAGACTCAAGGAGCCATATATGGAAAGGAGAGGTTATGAACGGGAAAAGGATTATCCTTGCTTGTGGGCTTTTGATTTGTATCGCAGGGATTTCTTGTGGGAGGACTCGGATTCCTGTCCCCCCTGAGCTGAAACTCAGCTTCGAGAAAATCAGGACACCCAACGCGATCCCTGCTGAGTACGGCGAACTCGAAGGAGTAGTCCATGACAAACCTCATCATGCCAAATTGTTTTTTGAGAAAGAGGACAAAAGCATTGTTGTGGTGACCGTCAATGTGGAAGAAGGATCGCTGTCAGATCAGGTCTTGGTGATTCCACGAAAGTAAGCCAAAAGTTTGAATGGGTGATCATTGTTGAGAGAACCAATGCACTCTGGAAAACATCGAAACTTTTTTCAAGGATTGGCCCGAGATGCTTCCCCTCTGGGGGAAACCATTCATTGCAATGATGGGCGAATCTCGTGTTTAACCTAAAGCCTAAACAAACTAAGACTTACGCTCATTCGTTGGTCAGTTACCAGGTCGAAAGGGAATCTGCACAGCTGACTTCAAGAGATGAAAGGACGTTCATGAGTACAATACGAAATGGAAAAATCTTTCGAACATTAGTGGGTGTCCTCTGTGTCATTGCCGTAGTGCCTGGAGAAAGCCTGGGATACCTGGCACAGTCTTCAGCGCCGAAGCCGACTTCGACGCAGGCTGCAAAGATACCACCCGATCAGTTGGATTCTTTGGTGGCGCCCATTGCGCTTTATCCGGATCCGTTACTGGCCCAAACTTTGGCGGCGTCTACCTATCCTCTGGAAATTGTCCAGCTCCAGCAGTGGCTGGAAAAAAACAAAAATCTCAAGGACAAGGCACTCGCCGATGCGGTTGCCAAGCAACCTTGGGACCCAAGCATCCAGGCATTGGCCGCATTGCCCGAGGTGGTCAAACGACTTGCCAATGACATTCAATGGACAGTCGATCTGGGCAACGCCTTTCTAGCCCAACAGAGCGACTTAATGGATGCCGTCCAGCGGATGCGTAAGAAGGCCGTCGACAAAGGAACCTTGAAGTCGACCGAGCAACAGAATGTGGAAACGAAGGTCGTGGAAACCAAGCAGGTCGTAGTCATTGAGCAAGCCAATCCTCAGGTTGTTTATGTACCCAGCTATGACCCCGTGGTCGTTTGGGGAGCGCCGTTGTACCCGTATCCCCCGATTTATTACCCGCCTTGGGGGTACTACGCCGCAGGAATGGCAATTTCCTTCGGAGTCGGCGTGATGATGGGCGCCTTCTGGAGCGGTGGCTGGGGGTGGGGATGCGGCTGGGGTGGCGGCGATATCCGTATCAACCGTAATAATTTCAACCGCAATACCCAGGTGAATCCCTTGGGGAATCAGCGGTGCTGGCAACCGTGGCAATCAGGTCAACGCCACAGGGGATCGCGGCGGCGCCGGTGGCAACAAGTAGCAGCAATCCCCAGCATCGGCGGGACCCCCTATCGAGACCGAGCGACTGCAGACAGGTTTGGTGGCACTACCCGTGGCGACCCTGGCTAACCGCCAAGCCAGTGCGCGGCAACAGGTCGGCCGGCAAGGAGGCAATTTGCCCAGTAATCGTGCTGGCGGCGCCGGTGTGAGCAATCGGGCGAGTGGCGGAAGCATGAGTAACAGGGCTGGTGGGGGCGGAGCGGATCGTATCGGAAGCCGGGATCTCTCGCGCAGTGGCGGCGGTAATCGGGATGCCTTCGGAGGAGGGACTCGAGGTTACAACGGATCCAGCGCTCGACGCGACAGCGGCCGCGGAGCCTCCAGCATGGGGTCTCGCAGTGGCGGCGGTGGATTCAGCCGTGGAGGTGGAGGATCCAGTCGTGGGGGTGGCGGGCGCCGCCGGTAACTAACAGAAATTTGAAAGACAATCAAAGGAGTCACAATGAAATTAAGATTTCTTGAAAAAGGCAAATCGAGACATCTCTGGACTTATGGCGCGCTGGCATGCCTGTGCTTATCCAGTCTCTATCTTTCCGCGACGGAGCAAACGGTGAAAAAGGTAGCTCCGCAGGTTAAGAGTTCCTCCCCGGAATCTCCCAGGGCCTTTGATAATCCGCAGCAGGCTGCCGACGTGCTGATCGAGGCGGCTGAAAAGTTTGACATTGCGGAGCTGACACACATCTTTGGCTCGGGCGGGAAGGATATTGTCTTTACCGGTGAATTTCCACTCGACCGCAAGCACGCGGCCGATTTTTCCGCCGAGGCCCACGAAAAGAAAAGTGTGTCCGTGGACCCGAAGAGCGGGAATCGAGCCTTTCTGCTTGTGGGCAAAGAGAACTGGCCGTTCCCGGTACCGCTTGTAAAGCAAGGTGAAAAATGGGTCTTTGATGCCAAGGCCGGCCGGCAGGAGCTTATTTACCGACGCATTGGCGCCAATGAATTGGATGCCATCAAAATCTGCCGTGGTTATGTCGAGGCACAGTATGATTATGCCCTCCAGCCACACGAAGGTTACTCTGTAAACCAATACGCCCAACGCATCATAAGTACCCCCGGTAAACAGGATGGCCTGGCCTGGCACAACCCCGACGGCACTTGGGGCGGCCCTGTAGGTGAGAGGATTGCGCATGCCATCGAACAGGGTTACGACAGCAGCTCCGAGCCCTACCATGGCTACTTCTTTAAGACCCTCAAAGGACAGGGCCCAGTGGCGCCTCTGGGAGAAATGGAATACATGGTGAAAGGCTTGATGATCGGCGGCTTCGCTCTGGTCGCTTCACCGGCCGAATATGCCGTGACAGGGGTGAAAACCTTCATGGTCAGCCAGGATGGCGTTGTCTATCAAAAAGACTATGGCTTGAACAGCCTTGAGGAGTTCAAGAGGATGGAGCTGTTCAATCCAGACGAGTCCTGGATCCCTGTTCAGGAAGAGGATGACTAGAATTCACTCTGGATCTCACCTCTCATCCTTTATTAAGGAGTTGTGATGAGTACTACACCTCGGTTGACTTCTGAGCGGACAGCCCAAGCTTGGCATGGCTTTCAGCCGGGCCTCTGGCAAAAAGAGATTAACGTTCGTGACTTCATCCAGCAGAACTACACGCCCTACGATGGAGACGAGTCATTCCTTGTCCCTGCCACGGAACGTACCAAGAAAATCTGGAGCCGCCTGAATGAGCTCTTTGTAGAGGAGCGCCGCAAAGGCGTGCTCGATATCTCTCAGATTCCAAGTTCCATCACGGCCCATGGTCCCGGGTACATCGACCAGGAACACGAGATCATTGTTGGTCTGCAAACCGAAGCCCCCTTAAAACGGGCCATCATGCCGAATGGCGGCTTTCGGATGGTTGTCAATGCCCTCAAAGCCTATGGTTACGAGCCCGATCCCCACGTTGTGGAGACATTTACCAAGTATCGCAAAACCCATAATGAAGCCGTCTTTGATGCTTACACCGCCGACGTAAGACGCTGCCGAAGCTCGCATGTTCTTACCGGATTGCCTGACGCGTATGGACGTGGCCGTATCATCGGGGATTACCGCCGGGTGGCTCTTTATGGGGTTTCCCGACTCATTGAACGGAAACAGGAGGAGAAACTCAGCCTGGATACTGCCATGTCGACGGAGGATATTATTCGCGACCGGGAAGAATTGAGCGAGCAGATCCGGGCACTAAATGAACTGCGAGAGATGGCTTCAAGCTACGGGTTCGACATCTCAACACCGGCCATGAATGCACGAGAGGCTGTCCAGTGGCTCTACTTTGCCTACCTGGCGGCGGTGAAGGAACAGAACGGTGCCGCCATGTCATTGGGCCGGACCTCGACCTTCCTAGACATCTATTTCGAGCGGGACCTGGCAATGGGTGTTCTGACTGAAATCCAGGCCCAGGAAATCATCGATGATTTCGTCATCAAGCTTCGCATCGTTCGTTTTCTGCGGACGCCGGAGTACGACGAGCTTTTCGCCGGCGATCCGACCTGGGTTACCGAGTCGATTGGAGGCATGGGAGATGACGGTCGATCCCTGGTCACGAAAATGAGCTATCGCTTTTTGCATACCTTATACAACCTGGGTCCGGCTCCGGAACCCAATTTGACGGTTTGGTATTCCCCGCGTCTGCCCGAAGGCTTTCGACGTTATGCTACCAAGGTGTCGATCGATACCAGTTCGCTTCAATTTGAAAGTGACGAGATCATGCGCCGCTCTTGGGGGGATGATGGTGCTATCGCCTGTTGTGTCTCACCCATGCTGCTAGGCAAACAGATGCAGTTCTTCGGGGCCCGGGCGAATCTGGCAAAGTGTCTCCTCTATGCCATCAATGGAGGCCGCGACGAGATCAGTGGGACTCAGGCCGGTCCGGCGATGGGCGCGGTTCAAGGGGAGTACCTGGAGTTTGACGATGTGCTTGAAAAGTACGAGAAGATGATGGACTGGCTCGCCAATGTCTACGTCAACGCGATGAATATCATTCACTACATGCATGACAAGTATGCCTATGAACGCATCGAAATGGCTCTTCATGACCATGCACCTCTACGAACCATGGCTTTTGGAATTGCGGGCCTTTCGGTTGTAGCAGACAGCCTTTCGGCGATTCGCTACGGAAAAGTGCGCGTGCTCCGGGATGAGACTGGGCTTGTCATTCACTATGAGACTGAAGGCGATTTCCCCAAGTTTGGGAACAATGATAATCGTGTTGACCAGCTCGCGACTTGGGTCGTTAGTACCTTCATGAACAAGTTGAGGAAGTATCCTACCTATCGAAATGCCCTGCACACCCAATCCGTTTTGACGATTACCTCCAATGTGGTGTACGGAAAAAATACGGGCGACACTCCCGACGGGCGAAAGCGCGGAGAACCCTTTGCACCCGGGGCGAACCCAATGCATGGTCGTGATGAGCACGGCATTCATGCCTCCGCGGCATCAGTGGCCAAGATCCCTTATCGAGATGCGGCTGACGGAATCTCGCTGACCGCTACTATGGTCCCTCAAGGGCTGGGGAGAGTCGAAGAGGACCGAGTGACCAATCTCACTGGAATGCTGGATGCGTTCTTCAGCAGCACCGGCTACCACATGAATGTGAATGTGCTGAATCGGGAGACGCTTCTGGATGCCATGGACCATCCGGAAAAGTACCCGCACTTGACCATCCGCGTGTCCGGCTACGCCGTTAACTTTGTGCGATTGAGTCGAGAGCAGCAAATGGACGTCATTAATCGAACTTTTCATGGAATCGTGTAACATGAGCGATGGTATTGAGTCTCGAGACTGCCAAGACTGCGGATTTCCAACGGGCTCAGCCCACTCGGTCTCTTGGGGGTTCACCGCCGCTTCCAATGTCCATATCCCGGGGAACCCGCTTGAAGATTGTTCGTCGAAGGCCAAGGAGGTCAACTCTCCATGAAGCTGCTTTGGAAAGAAATCCGTCACAATCCAATCCTTTGGCTTCTGATCTTTGTGCCCGTGGTTTTAGCCAGCCAGAAGTTCAAGCCCGAAGCGCATACACTGCTATTCGTGCTGTCCGTCTTAGCTATCGTTCCATTGGCAGCGATGCTGAGTCATGCCACCGAATCCGTGGCAGCCAAGACGGGCGATGCGGTTGGCGGCCTGCTCAATGCCACTTTGGGAAACCTGACCGAACTGATCATCGCAGTGGCCGCATTGCGCGCCGGGCAATACATTCTGGTAAAGGCGTCCATTGCAGGCGCTATTGTCACCAACACATTGTTTATGCTGGGTGCTTCATTTCTCCTGGGGGGGCTCAAGTACCACCTGCAGGAATACAACCGAATCAGCGCTCGCACTCAAGCGGGGCTGCTCTTCCTGGCCACGGTGGCGTTGCTGATTCCATCGGCGGTCGGCGAAGCGGACTCGGCGGTGAAAGTGGCGTTCATGCAGAAGTTGAGCCTCGCTCTGGCGGTGCTGCTGGTCTTGGCTTATGGACTGGGCATGCTGTTCTCTCTCAAAACCCACCCAGAGCTGTTTGCCAGCGCAGAAGCGGGTGAGCCTGGCGAAGCCCCGTGGCCAATCGGTCTTGCACTGGCTACCTTGGCTGGCGTCACAGTGCTGGTAGCCCTTGTGAGCGAGATTTTTGTCGAGTCCGTGCAAAAGGCGGCAGAAGCCTTCGGCATGAGCCCTGCGTTCGTGGGTTTCATTGTTGTCGCGCTGGTGGGCGCGGCAGCAGAGATGGCCTCGGCATTTTCGGGCGCGCGAAAAAATCGACTCGACCTGAGTGTTGGCATCGCACTGGGGAGTGCAGCCCAAATTGCCCTTTTCGTCGCGCCGGTGTTGGTACTGCTGAGTTACGTCATTGGTCCGACGCCTATGGACTTGCAGTTTTGGCCAGGCGCTGTCGTCATGGTGCTCATCGCCACGATGACGGCCTCACTGGTAACCAATAGTGGACGCTCGGCTTGGTTTGTCGGGATACTAGTACTGATGGTCTACGCGATTTTTGCCTTGACACTCTACTTGTTGCCGCCACGCGCACAGTGAATAATTTTTAGTGCCGGTTCGCCCTTAGCACAAGTCTTGACGGGGAGCCGGGTCCATCCGTCGATGGACCTGATGAGAAGTTGCCGGCTCAACGTCACTCTCTGCCCCGCAGCTTGGTTTGACATGAGCAATCAACAGATTCCTTTGGAGGCGAAGACCCCCTTTGAACTCCGGGTCGATCTCGGCAAGCACGTCCCCGAAAACGAAGTGCGAAAAGCCTTGGCCAGTGGAGATTTGGGGTTCGTCCATTCATTCACTCCCGGATCGACTGTGGATGGCCCCGGCGTACGTGTGGTAATCTGGCTTACAGGTTGCCAATTTCGCTGCTTGTACTGTCACAATCCAGATACATGGAATATGATGAACGGCGTTCCGGTTGTTCTGGAACGGGCGAAGGAGCAGCTCGGGAAGTATCGACATGGACTAAAGATAATGAGGGGTGGAGTGACCATCAGCGGTGGCGAACCCCTGTTGCAGCATCGTTTTGTGATCAAGCTTATGGATGCCGCACGGTCGATGGGTATTCACACCGCGTTGGACACAAACGGTTATTTGGGTAGTCACCTTACTGAGGATGAATTGGAAAAAATTGACCTTTTCCTCCTCGACATCAAGGCGTGGAATCCCGAGCGTCACTTTCAACTCACGGGTATGGAGGTAAATCCTGTTTTGGAGTTTGCACGGCGATTAGCCGTCCAAAAGAGGCCTGTCTGGCTTCGTTACGTCCTGGTGCCCGGGCTGACAGATGAGGAGCAAGACATCAAACAACTAGCTTCCTTTACCGCTGGCCTCGGTAATGTGGAGCGTGTCGACGTGTTGCCTTTCCATCAGTTGGGAGCTTATAAGTGGCAAGAGCTCCGGATCGAATACAAGCTTCAAAAAGTGGAACCTCCCACCACCGAGGGCATTGAGCTTGCCTGTGCCCATTTTAGTGCGGCGGGGCTGAAGGTCTGCTAATCATTTGGCTCCGCTTTTATTTGCGCCTGAGCATAGCTCGCTTTTCATTTCGGAATGGATCTCTCGATTTTGAGAAATGGGTGAAGTTAGTGAATGACAGTGGTATGGTCTTTTGAACTATTGCGAAAGGTTCCTTGGGAACTTTGAGGCGGGGTTACCGAGGAGATTCCTAACGGGGCTTGTCCAAGCAGAAAGGAACCTGGATGGAAGGACGCCAGGTTATACAGCCAATACGAATGTGAATTTGCGAAGTTGGCCATTGTCGGCAAGACGAAGTATTTTATCCTGCAACGTGGGCTCAATAAGGAGGAGTGAATGTCCAAGAATGACGAGAATGAACAAGTGGAATTAACTGTGGGCGAAGGCAACGAGGAACAGAAGGAAAAACTGAAGGGAAAAGAGTACATGAAGCAGTTGCGCAAGCTGCAGCGTGAGCTTTGTGTCTTTCAGGACTGGGTAAAACAAACCGGGCAAAGGGTCATCGTCGTTTTTGAAGGGCGGGATGCGGCGGGAAAGGGCGGAACCATACGAGCTCTCACCGAGCGAGTGAGCCCTCGCGTCTTCCGTCTGGTGGCGTTGCCGGCACCCACGGATCGGGAAAAAACACAGATGTATGTCCAGCGCTATATGTCCCACTTCCCGGCGGCTGGTGAAGTCGTCATTTTCGATCGCAGTTGGTACAACCGGGCTGGGGTGGAATATGTCATGGGATTTTGCACGAAAGAACAGCACGGCCGTTTTCTGGAAATCTGCCCTACTTTTGAAAACTACATCGTGGCTGGGAACATTAAGCTCGTCAAATACTGGTTGGAGGTCAACAACGAAGAGCAGAAGAAGCGGTTCGAAGCGCGAATGGATGATCCGCTCCGCCAGTGGAAGCTTTCGGCGATGGATCTGCCATCCCGTGAGCGATGGTATGAATACTCCAAGGCCAGGGACATGATGCTAAAGGCGACGGATACAGATTGGGCGCCTTGGCACATTGTTCGCTCCGACAACAAGGAACGCGCGCGGCTTAATTGTTTGTCCCATTTCCTCAGTCTCTTCCCCTACGAGCCGGTTGCCCAACAGAAAGTAAAGCTGCCGAAGCGCTCCAAAGAGCATGAATATGATGATGAGACGCCGATGAAGAACCGCCGCTGGATTCCGGAGAAATATTAAGCAGCTCGGTTTCGTTGTGAGAGGCTTTGCCAACGAAGAGGGTGTGCGGGATCGTCGCCAGAAATCCCTCGTGGTTACAGGGAAAGCCCAAGCTGATTGAGTTGGACGTTCAACAAAAGATGATTACTTTCCAATCCTTCGCATTTGGAAAATGATGACTGAGGCAGGCCTATGAGCAAACTCAAGCCCTGGATCCCCATAGTAGAATGGCTCGCTCGTTATCAGATGGAATGGCTCCGGTTCGATGTCCTGGCAGGGTTGGTTACAGCCGCCGTGGTCATTCCCAAAGCCATGGCCTATGCCACGGTTGCTGGATTACCGATTGAAATCGGGTTATATACCAGTCTTACCCCACTCCTCGTCTATGCCGTTTTCGGGACTTCACGAACTCTGAGCGTTAGTTCCACAACGACGCTGGGAATCCTGACCGGAGCTGAGCTCGGTCTGGTCGTGCCTGATGGGAATGCTGCCCAGTTGCTGGCTGCCACAGCGACTTTATGCATCCTGGTAGGGATTGTCCTCCTCTTGGCCTCGGCTCTACGGTTGGGCTTTGTGGCTAACTTTATCTCGGAACCTGTCTTGACTGGGTTTAAAGCAGGGATAGGGCTGGTTATCGTTCTGGATCAAATTCCCAAACTTCTGGGAATTCATTTCGCCAAAAGTGGTTTCTTCCGCAATCTCCTGTCAATCGTTTCCCATCTCCCCGAAACCTCTCTTTTGACGCTTCTTGTTGGCGGCGTCATGTTGGTCATTTTGTTTGGAGTCGAACATTTCCTGCCCAAGGCTCCAGCACCACTCATTGCCGTTGCCGCCGGGATTGCCGCTTCTGCAGGCTTTAGGCTGGCAAGTCTTGGCGTCGCTACGGTTGGCAATATTCCCCAAGGATTGCCGACTTTCACGATGCCTCATGCGAGCTTGATTGAACAACTCTGGCCTGCGGCCCTCGGCATTGCACTCATGAGTTTCACGGAAACCATTGCTGCTGGACGGGCCTTTGCACGGACCGATGCCCCGCGTCCCCAGCCGAATCAGGAGTTGTTGGCGACCGGATTGGCCAACATCGGCGGCGGGTTGCTCGGAGCCATGCCGGCAGGAGGGGGCACCTCTCAAACCGCCGTCAATTGCATGGCTGGAGCCCGCACCCAAATCTCCGGGTTGGTCACCGCCGGGGTCTCAGTGGCAACAATGGTTCTCCTTGCTCCCCTCCTCGGATTGATGCCTGAAGCCACCTTGGCCGCAGTTGTTATTGTCTATTCGTTAGGCTTGATCAAGCCGATTGAATTCCGTGCCATTTTGCGAATTCGCCGGATGGAGTTTGTGTGGGCCTTGGTTTCCTGTATTGGTGTCGTTCTACTGGGAACCTTGCAAGGGATTGTGATTGCCATCATCGTGTCTCTCTTCGCTCTCTCTTATCAGGCGGCAAGCCCACGTGTGTTCGCCCTGGGGAGAAAACCAGGAACGAACGTTTTTCGGGCACTTACTGAGGAACACCCAGAAGATGAGACCTTCCCAGGTCTCCTGCTGGTGCGCACTGAGGGGCGGGTGTTCTTTGCGAATGCCCAGCGGATTGGTGAAAAAATATATTCCCTTGTTGACCAGGCGCGCCCTCGCGTTCTGGTGCTCGATTTCAGCAGTGTGATTGATATCGAGTATTCCGCTCTCAAGATGTTGATCGAGGCTGAAGAGAAACTCCGTCAGCAGGGGATTTTGTTATGGATGGTGTCGCTGAATAAAGAAGTCCTGAAGATGGTTCAGCGCTCCTCACTGGCCGAAACCCTTGGCCGTGAACGCATGCTCTTTGGACTTGAAATCGCCGTTCAGCGATATCAGTCTCAGACAAGCACGCCCCCAGGGTAGATGTAGATCATGTCCAAGAATGGTCTTGTAGTGTCAACGGAAGCCCCGGCTCATTCCTCGCCAAATTTGAGTCAACATAGCTCTTGATCACCGTATATGCCCGCGCAGGTGGCTTAAGATCCAAGAAGACTAATTAATCCAAAGCTCTAAATTTATGACTTTAACTTATTGATTTTGCTATGATTATTATATTCATCTAGATATCAGAGCTACCAAGGTCATTGAGGAACTGGGACTCCCGGACGAGAAATAGGTTAAGTCTAAGGGAGAGGAATTGCCTCACTTAGGTTGCGAGATAAATCGTAGCCAACTCTTCAATTTGAGTTAAAATACAACACTTAACTTTATAGGGAGCGCGCTGTCCAATTTTCAATCTACGAGGGGGCCTTGCATGGATAAGATGATGGAACTGACGGTTCATATTGAAAACAAACCTGGAACATTAGCCAACCTTGGCGAAGCCTTGGCCAAAGCGAAGGTGAATGTCCTGGCATTTGCTGCTGACGAAGTTGGTGGAGTTAGCAGAGTGAGATTGACGACGGATGATCCTGCCAAAGCCAAGGAAGTCCTCGCGGAATTGAATTTGCAGGCAGCGGAAGCTGAAGTTCTGGCAGTTGTCCTGAAAAACAAACCTGGGACTCTCGCCAAAGTGGCAAAAAAGATCGCGAGCGCCGACATCAATATCAACTACAGCTATAGCGGCGCCGAAGAAGGCTCGAAGAAGCAGTTGGTCGTATTCGCTTTGGGCGACGTAAAACGAGCCGCGAAAGCGTTGAAGAAGAGCTAACCAAACCCTATTCCTCTCTCCCTGGCCATTATTCTCGCCTGCGTCAAGCTACGAGATTGAATGATTTCCAGCGGCAAGATCACCTGTCCGGTCGCAAGGTTATGAGAAGTTCCGGTTTCATGCAGATTCCGGCATTTTCTTCGGAGAAAGCCGGAATTGTGGTACGCCGAGAAATGCTTCAGAATAGTAAGGGTGAGCTACTTCGGTGGGAAGTGAGAAAACAGTCATGAAGGCTGAAGAGCGCACTCACCGGCTGGCCAGTAATTTCTTACGGGACCACGAAGGGCAATGGCCGGTGCACGGCGGAAAGCCGAAGTTTCAGGAAGATCCATAATAGCGAGATTCCCTCTTATTTGACGATTACTTTTATTCGACAACGGAGCCGGGCTGGGCGCCACCATCAGAAAGGATGAATGGGAATCATCGCCCGAGCCAGGCATCTGTTTGCAACCTCTAGCGCCTAACAATTCCTTGTTGTTGGCAAACAGGCTGCCGTTGTCGAAGTCGAGGAGCTGGGAATGAGTGCTCGGAACGCGTAACTCCTATCCCGGCGACGAAGGTTGCCTCCTATGGTACAGCCCCACGATCCTTCCTTATTCCAGCGTTTGAAGGGTCGGAGGAGTACTCTTTTTCTCGCGGCGCTTACCTTATTGGTGCTTTTGGTCTCAGTCCCCGGTTCACTGCGTGTGGCTTATCAGCGCGGCGGCTTTTATTTGTTTTCACGTGAGTTTTTGGAAGACATCCCGAAACGGCTCGCGGGGCCTGGAAAGTTCCGTTTTGTCCTGCAACCATTGATCGCGGTCATTCTTGGAATCGGTGGCGGGCGGCGTGATGCGAGAGCGGGACGCCCCCCTTTTCTTTATGGAGTCGCCTTCCATCGAACTCACCGCAAAGACTTATTGAGCAGCGGCGTTGAAACCCTGGCAAATCTGTTGCTCATGGGAGTTCTTATGGACTCCATTTTTCAGTGGATTCTCCTCGGAAATTCGCACCCTGGTGCCGCGCTCGTAATCGGGCCGGTGCTGATCGTTCTCCCCTACTCGCTTGCCCGATCTCTCTCGAATCATCTGATCCGATGATCCGTGAGGGACGCCCGCGCCCCCACGGCGCTTAGCTTAGCGAAATAGAAGCGGGATGAGGGCGTCCCGACTCCAAGCTGGAGACGCCGCGCCCTCGCGGCGCTGGCTTAGCGAAAGAAGCGGGACGGGCGGCCCGGCTCCAGGAGTGGGCTGGAAAAAAAATTGAGTGAGGGTACAGCGAGTTGGACGTCAATCTCGCTAAAAAGAAGGCAATTAATTTCAGCAAAAAGGAGCACGATATGGCTACTCTGTTTGATTTTTCCCGTCAGCAGTTGGCATCATTGATTTTTGGGTTCATCCTCGTTTTTGGCGTAATTGAGGTGGACGCAGTTGCCAAGCCACCTCTTCACAACCCTCCACTGGGGCCGCCGCCCAAGAGTAGACCTCAACACGGCAACGGAGAAGGAGCTTGAAGATATTCCAGGGGTGGGCAAAGCAACGGCCGAAAAGATTATCGCAGGTCGTCCTTATACCTCGGTGGATGATCTCTCCAAAGCTGGGTTGTCAAAAAGTACCATCACCAAAATTACTCTGGTGACGGTGGGAGCTGCAACTTCTTCGACGAAGTCTCCAGCCGCTACCCCCGCCGCAAAAAATGCAGCGCCGGCGGCCCCCTCCGGCTGCACCTGCGGTAAAATCACCCTCACCCATCACTAAACCCTCTGCTGCTCCGGCTGCCAAAGTGGATCTGAATAATGCAACGCAGCAACAGCTCGAAGATCTACCCGGCGTGGGGGCGGCGACCGCCAAGAAAATTATTGGTGGCCGGCCTTATGCCTCGGTAGACGATCTTGCCAAAGCAGGAGTCTCCAAGAGTACGATTGGCAAGATTACTCCACTCGTGATGGTAGGGGCGGCTCCATCTTCAATGAAACCCGGCAACTGCACCAGCCATACTCAAGCCGGCCGTGCCGGCCTCTGTTCCGACGGCACCTGCGGCAGCTCCAGCTCCCCAAGCCCCCAAACCAGCTTCGCCTGCGGTTGCTCCAACGGCCAAGACGGCTCCATCGGCTTCCACGGCTTATACCCCTCCCCCCACGGCGGGAATGGTGTGGGTCAATCTCGACACCAAGGTTTACCATAAGGAAGGCGATCGCTGGTATGGGAAGACCAAGAATGGAAAATACATGACCGAGGCTGATGCGATCAAAGCCGGTTACAGGCCCGTCAAAGAGAAAGAAAAGAAGCAGCAGTAAACTCCAGCTTCTCGGGCTGTTTGAAAATACATCTCGGAAGAGGCGTGTGGTTAAGGCAAAAAAAGCCTGGCCTGTCTCTTCGCTCAGGAAAATTCTTGACCATAGGGAAACATATCAGACCGATTAGAATTGTTTCTCTAAATTCAAAACTGCAAGGAGGCATGTATGGGGCTATTCGATGATTTGATCAAAGGCGGTCTTTCAAGCATGGCAGGTGGAAGCCAGCAGGAGCCGGCTCAAGGTCTTGCGGGTGGAATCATGGAGATGCTTACGAACCAGCAGTCCGGCGGACTTCAAGGTTTGCTTCAAAACTTTACCCAAAAGGGCCTCGGAGACATCGTTTCGTCTTGGGTGAGTACGGGGAAAAATTTGCCCGTCTCCGGCGATCAGATTCAGAGCGCGCTGGGAAGCGATACGATCAGTGCGCTGGCCCAAAAAGCCGGGATTGCTCCAGACATGGCGAACTCACTGCTGGCCCAGGTCTTGCCGATGATCGTGGATAAGCTCACCCCCGACGGCAAGATTCCGGAAACCAGTAATCTTCTTGAGCAGGGGCTCAACGCACTTAAAGCGTTCAAGTCTTAGCCTTGATTATCACTCTGGGCGAGAGCCTCTGAATTGCCCAGCGGATCCAAATCAGGAGTCACTGCATGGGAGCCTACTCACCAACGTTCGATCCTCTTGAGAATCGCGGGCTGGTTTTCTTCAGACGCGGCAATGCATAAGTACAGTCCCTTGGGATCCAGGGCGCTGATGAACGGTTCTAGCTCAGATAATTGAAGATCGACGAGCACCGATTTCCCCGCCGCCTGAATACGTTTGATCAGAGGCAGCCATTGCAGAATCGGCAAGTCATCGCCTACCCCTTGCGCCCACTGGATGGCTTGGATTTCGGGGATCGATAGGATTCGATCAAGATGACGAATCATTCCTTTCCCATCGACATGAAAAACCAGGTGATCCATCACCTTGACTTCGCTCAACAAGGTAGGAAGATAAAACGCTTCAAAGTTCTTGGTTGAAATTAGTGAAGTGAAGTCGCAACTGGGTATATGCATCTTGCCACGGGAAGGAATTCCCATCCAGGTGACTGACAGTTGACCGTGAGCTTTAAGGGTTGCATCGTAATGGTTGAAGAGGGGAATGAAGTTTTCATTGGCAAGGCGGACCAACGCATGCACCTTCTCAGGGCAATCAAACAGGTCAAGGCATAGATTCTCCGGATCGCGCCAGTCGGCGGCACAATCCAAACTGCCATGGAGGTCGGTGTAACCCACCAGGAAACGATCTCCGCACTTCTCGAGAGCGACCCTGGTCAGTTCCTCGATTTTCTGAAAGTAGATGTTTCTCCGGTCAAATTTCAGTGCTGGCATGTCGGTCCAATGTTGAATCGGGTGCCGGATCCATGAGGTGACTTCGCCGAACTCCAGTTCAGAACCGTGGAAAGCCGCATAGACGTTCGGACCGAGATTAGGCCAGAATACCGGAAACGTTTCCCCTAGAAAAGTGCGTCCCCGAATCGACTCCAGAAAAAAATCCACTTGGAATTCCGCATCAAACCAGCGGGCTTTCAAGTCCGGCCAATTCCTCCCAGCCAGAGAATGGGAGCTGGAAAAATCTGCATTGTGTTCGGAAAAACGGACGCAGGGCCGATCAATCATCTCATTGGCGAACCAAGCTTCCACCCGTTTCATGGCCATCTCGAAATCTGGTTTACATTGGAGTTCCATGCAGAGCCTCGCTAGATGCAGACAGGATCCTTCCCGATGTTCCAATTCATCTTACGACCAGGATTTTGTGCGACGTCCATTCCGTGGGACCCCCTAACCGACGAAGGGATGTCCAGGTCCCCGCGGTTGACTCCGATCCTGCGAGAGGAGGGGACGGCTCCCCTGAGCCGTGACCAGGTACGACCGTTCCACATGCAAGGCACCCACGGTCGGCATGAAAACGCAGGCTTCAAGATTGTTGACCATTCCTTCTTCGATGGGGAGATCGGAGGGCACATCGACACATTCGTCGCGGATCCGTAAGCCATTTTCGGGAACAATGATCGGATAGTCTCTAATTTCGAGTCCAAGTCCGTGGCCATGGGGAAATGAGGCAATGATGCCATGTTGCTTGAGATGCTCTCGCATAACGGATTGTATCGCCGAAGATTTGATTCCCGGGCGCATGAGCTCGGCACCGAGTTCGATACAAGTGACCAGGGCCTGGTACTTCTCTTTCAGGTTCCGGCTGAAATTGCCTAACACCAGCGTAGTTCCCGTATCCGAAAAATAGTGGGCATAAATGCAGCCGAAATCGACAAACAGGATATCGTTCGATGTCAAAAGATGTTTCGTTTCCGTGCCAATTCCCATCCCATTGAGACTAAACGCAAAATGCTCAAAATCTGCTCCCAGCTCCGCACTTCGCAATCGGAAATGTTGAATGAGATCCGTCATCGATTTTCCAGGCCGGGCCAGGGTAAGGCTTTCCATCGCTGCCTGTTCGTTGATCTCGGCACAGCGCACAAGCCTGTTAATCTCTGGTGTGCTCTTCACTGCTCTGACGAGGCGAATGAGGTTGGTGGCGTCTTTGATTGAAGCCCGCGGCAAGGCTCGCCTGATGGCTTCTTGTGTCGCGGGAGGGAGCGCTTCCATTTCCAGGCCAATCCGACACTGCTCCAGCCCCCGCTCACTTAAAACATTTCTCAAGGCCTCGGTGGCATTTGGATGTTTTGGGGTGTCCCGAAGTAAATCGGCAAAGCGCAAATCGAACGAGGTTTGTGGATTGAGAGGAAAGGATTCGTCGAACCCAGGGGCCCCATAAACGTGAAGATCGCCAACCCAGAGGTCGGCGGCATTGACTGCCGACTGGGCGCCAAGGATTAATGCGGGTCTGCCAGTAACTGGAAACACTGCATAGGACTGTGACCGATGCGACGAGCTCCCCGGATTGGTCATGTACTCCTTGAAGGCCGAGTCTAACCAATAGTAAAAGTCTGTAAAGTACGTAATGTTGACAGGCGAGGTTGCAACCAGGACATCGAGCTGACATTCCTTCATAAATTGAATGGCCCGGTTCTGGTTGAAAAGCATTTCTATCGATACCGAGGTGGTTCAAACGAAGGGGGAAGATGGATAAACGGACTGCTTTCCTCATCAAAAGCGTAAGTCCGAGGGGATTGTACTGTAATCCTGAGGATCATGGCGTAAGAATTCTGGATGTTCTCCGTTCCCTGAATTCAATGGACTGAAATTAAAAATGGAGAGAGCAGTCAGCTTTCATCCTGTGACTTAGGTCATTGCCCAGTCGTCACAAACCAGGTATTAGTCGGGTAAATTGTGGTTAAGGAGCCTCTGTGAAAGACTCGTACAATTCCCCGTCCACTCCCGGGGGTTCCACATCTTATGTCTTTCTCACCGCCTTTGTGGCGGCTGTCGGGGGGTTCCTTTTCGGGTACGATTTGAACATCATTGCAGGTGCTCAGCAGTACCTGCGGGATTATTTTGCACTTAATTCGTCGCAATTCGGGTGGACGATGGCAAGCGCTCTGCTCGGATGTCTCCTGGGGCCCTTTCTGGGGGCTTGGGCCTGCGACAAACTTGGCAGGCGCAAATCTCTCATGGTTGCCTGTCTACTTTTTGGAGCAGGGGCCATTGGCACAACTTTTCCGCGGGGTATTTTTGCATTCAATACCTTCAGAATCGTGGGGGGAATGGGGGTTGGTTTGGCATCGCTTGCCTCGCCCATGTATATCGCAGAGATCTCTCCCAGAAGGATTCGAGGCATGCTGGTGACGATGAATCAGTTAGCCATCGTGGTCGGCAGTCTTGTCGCCATTGTCGTCTCTTATTTCCTGGCCCAAAACCTTCCACCGGCCATCAGCTGGCGCTACATGTTTGCCTCCATGCTCATCCCGGTGTGCGTCTTTGCCCTTCTGCTGTGGAAGATGCCTGAATCGCCGCGCTGGCTCTCTCAGAAGAACCGGTTCGATGAGGCCTTGAAGGTTCTCCTGAAAATCAATGGGAATCAGGAAGGGCAAAATGAATTGAAGGGGATCCGGGAGGAGATCGCACGAGCCACCCACATACCAGATGTTGCCCTAGGCGAATTATTTATACCCGGCGTCCGGATTGCTCTTGTAGTCGGGATTGCGCTCGCCATTATGTCTCAATGGACAGGTTGGTCGATGACCGCTTTTTACATGCCGACCATTTTCCGACAAGCAGGGATCATCGATAAAGCCCATGCCGTCCTGCTCACCATTATTCCCAATATCGCCAACTTGATATACACCATCATCGCCATTTACCTTGTGGATCTTGTCGGCAGGAGGCTGCTCTATCTCGTCTGCGCTCTGGCGATGACCCTTACCATGACCCTGCTGGGCCTGGTTTTTGTTTTTAAAATGAGTGGGTGGCCTGTGGTGACCATTCTTTCTCTGACGGCAGCGCCCCATGCCGTCGGGTTCGGCGCACTTTGCTGGCTGGTGCTTTCCGAAATGTTCCCAACGCGCATTCGGGCCAAAGCCATGAGTATCTGCACCGCGACGGTATGGATCGCCTGTTTCTTGGTAACCTACTTTACCCCGGTCCTCTTTGATCTTTCGCAGAAACTTCTTCGTATCCCTTCCGGAGTCTTTTTCCTCTGTGCCTTTGTGAGTTTCATATCTTTTTTATTCCTTCGGAAAATGCTTCCGGAAACCAAGGGGAAGTCTCTCGAACAGATAGGTGAGTCCTGGAATTTGGCGTGAATTGTCAAAGCAGGAGGACGATAGGCGACGGGATGGCTGATTTAGGGGAGCTCTCGGTCCATCCCTTCAATCTCATTGGGAGAGAAGACGAAAGAGGCATCTCATGAATACGGTGGAGCGCTTTCAAGCGGTCTTTCAAGGAAAACCCGTTGACCGGGTACCGGTATGCGCCTGGCTTGGCTTACCGCTCTTGAAGACGTTGATGGGAAAGACCACGTTGGAGTTGTTACATACCATGGTTTCGGACCCACTCCAAATTGTTCATGTTCAGGAGCAACTCGGTCTCGACCCGATCCTGGTCGCCGTTGACGACCGATGGTTTTCAATGCACCGATTTTGGAGATTGCTTTATAGCTGGCCTCAGGAGGCCCTGGAAAACTGGCAAGTCTCCCAGGAAGTCATCGAAAGAGGAAACGGATTTGCGGTGTACCGTTTTGTTGTTTCCACTCCTCATGGTCCTATTCGATGGAGTTATCGGGTGGGAGATTCCCAAGTTTCCCCCCTGGAACGGCCCATCCAAGAGGAGCGGGACCTTGATTTGCTTATCCAATCGATGCCAGACCCGGAGTGGTTAAATCAGGACAAGCTTTGCAGAATTGTACGTCAGGTAGCAGACCGTGCCTTTCACACCTTTAACTTTATGGGAGTGTGGGGTGAAGCCGTAAATATGCGTGGCTTGGAGAGACTCATTACCGACATGTATGAATCTCCAAGCTTTGTCGAGCGCTTGTCTGAATTTCTTGCCGAACGGGCGATTCGACGGATAAAACATCTGGCCAAGACCGGAATTCATTCGATTATCTACGATCAGAGTTGGGTAGGAGTTGGCTTTTCCGCTGAGACCTTCCGGAAATTCATGTTGCCTTACGACCGCAAGGTGGTGAGTGCTGCTCGAGAGGCGGGGCTTCTCGTGAGCTATCACAATTGTGGGCGGGGCATTCAATTTCTGGAAGAAATGCTTTCAACCGGAGCGGAGGCTTTAGAAACCCTGACGCCGAAAGAAAACTCCGGCGACTTTGACTTATCCGAGGTTAAGCGCCGGGTGGGCAATCACGTGACTCTCAACGGAGGATTCAATGAACGCCTTTTGGCCTCCGGTCAGGCGAACGAGGTACGCGACGAAGTCACCAGATGCCTTGATGCAGCGGGCAGTGGGGGGCGCTATATCCTGAGGACTTGCGGGCAAATTATGAAGGCTGCTCCCAACAATATTGAAATCTTTGCGGAGACTGCACGGGAGCGCGGTCGCTATTAATCGCGATCTTATATCAGATCTGGACACCTTGATTGCGGCGCTTCCGTGAGAAGCGCAAATCGTTGAAAGCCTCAGTGAGGATGAAGCCTATGTTACTTGAAGGAAAAGTTGCTCTCATAACGGGTGCTGCCTCGGGTATCGGGCGCGCCACTGCCCAGCTCTTTGCTCGCGAGGGAGCGAAGGTAGCAGTCGCAGATATTCATTCGGATGGCTGTCAAAAGACGGTTGACGGTATCCGCGCTGCATCTGGCGAGGCTATTGCCATTGCGGCTGACGTGGGAAGGATGGATGAAGTCCGGTCCATGGTGGAGGCCACCTACGAGCATTTTGGCAAATTAGACATTGTGCACAGCAATGCGGCGTCTCTTGTTCTGGGCTCTGCCACAGAAATCAATGAAAAGGATTGGGACCAAACCCTGGATGTATGTTTGAAGGCGACCTGGATGTTGGCCCATCTTGCTCTGCCGAGAATTGTCGCCCAGGGCGGCGGGGTCTTTATCATTACGGGTTCGGTCCACGCGCTTCGAGGGTATGCCGGTCATGCCGCCTATCAGGCAGCCAAGGGCGGCTTGCTGGCCCTGACGCGATCACTGGCTGCGGATTTTGCACCAACCGTCCGTGTGAACACCATCTTGCCTGGAGCGGTTGTGACAGGACTGTGGGATAAGATTCCGGAGGAAGAGCGTCAACGGATCGCCAAAATGTGCCCCCTCCGGCGAAATGGCCGTCCTGAGGAGATTGCCCAAGTTGCTCTGTTCCTCGCTTCTGAGATGTCCGCTTATATGACGGGGACCTACCTTATTGTTGACGGAGGACTGACTTCCACGATTCAAATGCCCGGCCAGTAGCCATAGGAAGGGCAATCGTTATCCTGGAGTTGAACAAAGCTCCCCACAGGGTGAGATTCAATCAAGAGTAATGTGCCATTCAAAAGAGAAGCAAGCCCGCTAAGAAGCATGAAACCGGGTTCAACCGATTGGCGACTTTATGATGATCGCCTCCTCTCCGTGAAATTTGACTCAATCTGTAATTGATTTATTGCCGACCATGGTTAGTTGTCATCAGATTCGATTCAGATTATCTGGCAATAGTCCTTCGAACCCTTCAAGGAGGATCCAATGCAGAACTGTAAACTTCTGGCTGGACTCTTTATCCTCGGTATCGGCTTTCAAATACTTCCTGTCAGTGGCGCGGCTCAGCCTGTTGTCCAATCTTCAGGACTGAATGTTCGCATGTCGCCTGAGGGGCAGATTGTCGGAGTGAACATTGGGAAAGGGAAAATTTCCTGGAATCTTCGTGGACAAACGGATCTGGCTGGGTGCCGACTGGAAGGGGCAGTCCAAAGCAAGGAAATGCCAGGTGGGGCGATTCAGTACAGGAAGACCCTGCTGTGCAATGTGGAGCAAATTCGACACGAAATCCAACTGACAGAAACGTTTACTACGACAAACAGTTCTGTGCGATGGGAGTTGGACTTGGAAAGCAAGGGGCCAGCCTGGAGCACCAGAATCGAGACGAAACTTTCAATTCCAGATGTAAAAACGAAACAGTTTTGGACAACCTGGGGGGATCCTCGTCCTGATGCCAATGTCCAGCCCAGCTGGAATGCAGATCCGAGCTGGGAGGATCCACTCGTTCCGACGGTTTTTTCTGATCGCCTTTTCTGGTATGGAGCCCCGTACTACCAGTACGAGAAGCCACGGATCGGCACCCCACCTCCATTCCGTGACGTGTTTTGCATTCCTCTAGCCACTGTCATCGAGCCTAAAAGAGACATTGGGTTGAGCCTGGTGCTCTCGCCGGAAGACGCCCTTCCAGACATGACCTTGGAAACCTCCGCGAACGGTAATGTGACTTTTTCCCGCTTATTTCGTCGCCTCTCAGAAGCGCGCACCGTTCATTTCGCCATGGACCTTGTTGTGCATGAAGGAGACTGGCGGGGAGGAATTCGTTGGATGACCGCTCGATATCCTGGTTTCTTCGAGCCTCCGTTGGCCAGAGCACACCAACTGGCGGGGACGGCGGCCTATTCCAGCTATGAAGGAGCGCTGGATGTGGAGAAATTCAAGCGAATGGCTTTCACGGTAAATTGGAAAGCCAGTTTTGATTTCCCTTACCAGGGAATGTTCATTCCACCTGTAGGAGACCAGGAAGAGTGGACACGCGGCTATCAGACCTCGGAGTCACCGCCGATCAATTTGGGGCCGACGACCTCAATTTCTCAATTGGCGGGTTATTCTCGTCGAATGCGGGATATGGGATTTGCTGTGTTCAATTATTTTAATGAAGCGGAATTCGGCAAGAATATCCTCTACCCACCACTTGCTAGAAAAACGCCACTGGATTCGGAGCTTTGGAAGGATCCAAATGATTATCTGAATGCCAGGTTGGCGGACGCACTGATCTACCGTCCTGAGAGAGAATCAAAAACGTCGGGAGGACCCGCACAATTGGATCCGTATTATCGTGCGGCCTATCATAATGTGGTTCTCGATTGGGGAGAACCTTGTTGGCAGAATTTTCTCTTGGAACAGGCAAAACGGTTGATCGAGAAAATTCCGGACTCCTCGGGGATCTGCTTCGATCGTTTGGATTGGCTCCGCCTTTATAATTTCCGGCGAGACGATGGAATAACCTGGTATGACGGGCCGGCACGTTCCCTGGTTTGGTCGTGGAATAATTTTCTTGAAAAGCTTGGCCCGCTGGAGCATGGTTCGGGCCAGGTCATTTTTGCAAATAATATCGTTTCCCGTCTTGACACGCTGCGGCAGGTCGATGGTTTATTTGCCGAATTGGCTCACTGGGGAGGGAACCTCAATGCCACAGCATTTTTGGGAATATCAAAACCGGCGATCGCCTGGGTCTTTGGAGAATATACATTGAAACAATTGGCGGACCAGCGAGGCGATAAGAAGACAGGTTGGGTCTTTGCGGAGGGGAATCCCAAGGCTGAAGCCGATTTGTTTCTACAAAAGTTCTTATATTTAGGTGTCTTTCCTATGGCCCCTTTTCCGCAAAGCGATCATGCCATCATCCCAAGCCCGCGCGCCGACGAAATATATCTGGATTACGGCCCAATGTTTGAATCCATGAGGGGAAAGAAATGGGTCTTGTTGCCACACGTGATTCGCGTTGAAAAACCGGAAGTAAAGGCTAACTTGTTTCGAGTACCGACAGGATATGTAGTTCCGATTGCCTTTGGAGGTTCATCTTCTGCAGTGACAGTTACTCTCCGTGGAATCCCGGAGATTCTTTCCGGTGAGAAACTCCATTGCGAATGGATTCATCCTGGAGAGACGCAGTGGCAAAACTGCGAATTCCAAAAGAAACAGGAGACAATGACTCTCAGAGTCCCCCTCCATCGCGGCTCGGCTATGCTGCGAATCCACCCGGAATGACTCCGGTCAGTCGTCATCCCTCTGGATTCCACTTCCGTGAGATCCGGGAAATAACCCGCGAGCGAAAGATGATCAGATGATGGCGCGTCCATTCAAAAGCTTGCCGACATTAGTTTCCATCATTCCACCTTCAGTCAATCTGCCTAAGAGATCACAACCCCAACCTTAGTTCTCTCTGCGCTCTCTTCATCCGTGTTCAGTTTTTACATAGTTGTGACAACTGATTACTGGCGCTTTGCTACTCTTCGTGCCGTTTGTCAGTAGCGCTCACTTTGCGGCGGAAAGGAGGGAGAAAAAGTTCATATCCGATTGACCTCGACACCGGGCGATGAGCAAGCAGGTGAACCGTACATGATGGGTGTCATTCTTGTAAGTCCACATCCCTAAGGAGGATATTGTAAATGAAGAGTAAGTTGTTCTTATTTAGCGCACTGTTTTGTTTCATGGGCTTGACCGCCTTCGCAGATGATGCCCCCAAAATTGAAGTCTTTGGTGAATATTCCTATTTGCGCTTTAATCCGACCCTGCCGGGTATTCAGAATCGCAGTTTTAATGGAGGTGGGGGTGGCGTCACCTTTAATCTGAACAACTATTTTGGCATCAAAGCCGAACTGATGGGGTATGGAAGCACTAACTACACGATCCCAGCGGGCACCACGATCCCGGGCGTTACTCCGCCTGCAGTAACGACCGCGCCGATCACCACGCAGGGGAACATGTTCACCTACCTGTTTGGACCCCAGGTGACTTACCGGACGTCGAAGTTCAACGCTTTTGGGGAGCTGTTGTTTGGTGGTTCCAACAGCAACGGTTACGCCAATGTGGCGGAAGCGTTCAATGGGGTGGGAGCCAACATTGCCGGCGGCACCCAGCATCCCTTCACGATGGCGTTTGGAGGCGGATTGGATATCAAGGTTGCCAAGAATATCGCGATTCGTCCCGTGGAGATCGATTGGGTAGTGACTCGCTATACCAATCCGATTACCCTGACCAACAATCAGAATTGCTTCCGTTACGTGGCAGGTGTTGTCTTCTACCTGGGCGGGAAGTAATCCGGTTAGAATTCGTATTCATGAGCGTGGCGCTTATTCTGGGGCCGCTCCAAGATGTTGCGAGGGGCGGTCCCGACTTGTTTTGTCGGCTTTCACGTTTAGTGGCACCTCGATCTGCTCCTTTGATCTGGAATTTTAATTCCACGGCCACATCAACTCAATTGGGCGCTTTACTGCCCGATCGAGACCTATTCTGTTGATTGATCTTCCCCGCTGGACCTCCCCTTGAAACGAAGTGTTTTCCCCTCGCCATTGTTCTCTTCATTGAGCTTCCACAGAGCGATAGGTCTCTCCCTCTTTGT
Organism: Terriglobia bacterium; assembly: GCA_046331665.1. Lineage (GTDB taxonomy): Bacteria > Acidobacteriota > Terriglobia > Versatilivoradales > Versatilivoraceae > CAWBAT01. Next base: position 64,825 of record JAXLQK010000024.1, read on the forward strand.
CCACATGCGATAATCAATTTGCGGAAATCTTTTCGGAATCTACAAGTTGACGGCGCAGGAGATCGTATTGGGTCATTTGAAGCAAGGGTACGATCACACTGAATTTGAGTAAATAAATTCAATCGGCTTTTCGTCAATTCTAAACGAAGGTTCCAAAGGTCCGTCAATGCGGTTTCCGATAAGCTACTTGGTAGAAGAATTCCGAAAAATGTTTTTTCAGAGAATTTTTCGAAGTTGCTGTAAGAAATAGCCATAGTGGCTGAATGGGATGTCCGGCGGGGCACTGTGATCCAGCATCGGGATGTAACCTCCGTCGCGTATGAGCGGTTCAATTCGTGTTAACTCATCGTCAATATTGGCGAAACTCTCTACCAGCGCGCGTTTATCGATCCCTCCCCAAATACGCAGGTCTCGTCCATACTTCTTGCGCATGGCCAAAACGTCCATTCCGGCCTGCACCTCAAAGGGATAGAGGATATCCATGCCCGAGTCGAGCCAGACAGGGATAAGGGAGTCAATGTCACCGTCGCTATCGAGCCCGAAGAAGCCCACGCCGCGATTGCGCCCGAAATCGATAACCTTTCGATAGAGGGGAAGCATGAATTGACGAACATGCTGTGGCGAAATGAGGGGCGCGGTCTTGTACGCCATGTCTTCCCAGAAGCCAAAGAAGTCGATATCCGTCTCTTGGAGAATTTGGGTCAACATGGATATCAGGAATTCGGCGTCTGCCTCCATCATCTCTTCAACGAATGCTGGATCGTCATAAAACATCGTGCACAGCCGCTCCACCCCAACCAGATTCCTTAAGCTCCCGAAAAAGCCTCCCCAGCGATCGGCGATAACCAGCAAGGGGTAATCACGATTCTTGTGGCGGTGCAGATGTTCCCGCCACTCCGGCCCAATCCGCTCAGCAAGGTCGGGTCGCATTCTCTCTTTCCAAAACCTGCGAAAATCCTCCCGTGTTTCCACTGGAAAGCGGATGAATTGGGGCATTGAGCTTAAGGGATTGGATCGAAACTCCTTAAGAACAATGCCCTGGCTGTCAACATAGGTGACGGTTTTTTCATCTTCGGCAATAATCTCGCGCCGGAAAGGAGGGGTTGGGTAAAACCAGGAAAATTCGACTGCCCAGTGGTCACAGCCGAATTCGGTTCGCTGGGGATCATATCCGCCCTCATCTTTCCAGCGTTCAACCGTCTCCGGCCAGGTTGGCCACATGAATTCATGGAACGGAGCTCTGTCCGTTTCTCCATACTTCATGGACTCAATGAACCGCTGCTGGTCGTTCATAGAGAGACACCGGCAATGAGGAGGATGGAATTACCTGGCCTGGTCCTTGAGTCTCAGGAGCAATGCACCATTGGCGCTGGTGAGCTGAGGGCCGGAGGGCTCGCGCGTGCCAGAAACATTGTCAAAGAGGATTTTGATCTTTACTGAATCCGACTCCCCCTCCAGACTCAAGAATTCTTCGGGGAGCAATCCGTTCGGCCCCTCTGCCGTCTCTTTCACAATGCGGTCCAGGAAGGGGTTGAGTTCAAGCCTGATCAATGATCTATCACTCTCGCGCAACTCCAGGGTGCCCCCTTCGGTTGCCCAGAATAGATCGAATTGCCGCTGGTCGACGTTGATCTTGTGGAGCGAAGTGTTAGCCCGCGCTTTGTAAAGGCTGACTTGAACGAGATAATCGTATCCCGTAATCGATCGGGCCTCCTGCCATTGCCTCTTCGAATTGACATAGAATTCCTTCGAATCAATGCGAGCCTGCCAGCGGTTAACATACGGCACCCCCATGAGGTACGTCAGCTTGGCCGCCATATCATTTGAATCCCGGAAGGAAAACACGTTCCTCCTTGCCTGTTTCATGGTGTCAGTCTGCAACGCTTTCAGGTCCTGGGTGAACCATGGCTGCAAACTGGCGATACCATGCGTTTCGAGGAGATAAGTCACAATGGCACTGATTTCTTTGCGATCTTTAAACTCCAGCGTCGTATGGGTCTTTTGAATATGGCCCTCCTTGAGAATCTCAACGCGTTGCAAAATCTCCCGTAGCCGAGTCTGTTGGTTCTTAAGACAGACGGCGCGAAGATTCCCAAGGACCACCCAAGGTCAAGAGAGCAACCAAGGCCAGGGAAAAGGGAATCATCTTGATGCTTGGCTGGCGCCAAAATGTAAAATAGCCAGACATCAGGATCATCCACACCGACAACACCACGAGAAAATAGCGGTCTTCGGTTAACCCGTACTCGGAGACCCGGCGCCAGATAGCCATGAGCAGGAGCACAATGAGGGGAAAGAGCCCGGCATAAAACGAGCGTGAAAAAAGATGGATCCAGCGATGGCCGGGCCTGTTCCGTAACGGATGCACCAGCAACAAGGAGAGCATACCGAATAGGACACCACGCTGACCGAGCGCCACCCGATCGTGCCGCGCGGCCACTCCCGTATGGCGATAATCGCCAATTAGATAAGCATAGAGGATCAGGATGTAGAGCGTGATAAGTGGGAGGAGAATGAATTGTACGAAAAGACGCAAGATGGGCGGATAGTTTTCGACGTTCTCCAGATCGCCCCAGTTGGAGGGGACTCCTGCCAGAAAAAACCAGGTATTGAAGAGGTACCCAATGGCAAGAAAGAGGAAGTAGTAAATCTTCCATTCTACATTGAGTCCCAGGAGCGATTGAATGGCTTTCAAGGCGACGGTTAGCCCGACATAGAGGACCCCGGAAAATAAAGCTGACTGAAGAATTCTCTCAAATAAAATCCGATTGAACTGCCAGAAGGCTGCTACCTCTTCCCGACGCCAATAGGGGGCCACGGCTACGAGCAAGTGTGAAGCCACTGCCAATTGGAGGAATCGATAACAGTAAATCTGAGGCGTATCTGGATGGTAGGAAAGAAATAGGGCTGCGAGAATAGCTATCCCCGCCGCCAGCCCAATCCACTGACGTTGTATCCCACCCGATGAACGTTCAAGCCCAATTCTCAGCGCAAAGAAGATGCTTATCCCCAGGACGCTAATCAGCAAAGAACGACTGAGCAGCTCCTCCCGCGGCGGGCTCAAACTGGAGGGGACGACCAGAAACCAGGAAAGACAGGCGCTGACGATCGCTGACAGCAAAACCCAGGGAAATCGCTGAGCAGTTTCGCGTGCCGACTCCATCACCTGAACGACAGAGGGTAATCGGATCATTTCCGCCAAGGCTATCCGAGTTATAAATGGGAGTCAAGGGGCGCACTGGTGACCAAAGACTTCACTCTTGCTAAAGGCATTCTTCGAAAGAATGAATTTTTCTTCCTGAACTCACTTGTTGTTGCCTGGTACAGGGAATAACTTGGCCGCAATATCTCGGTGAGGAGGGTTTGAGGTTTCGACCATCTCCAGCGAAGGATTCAAAGAAAGTATCCCATGGTTCCGAAACGAACTGGTTGGCTTCGAGCATGACGGTCCACTGGCGTACACAGAAGGACCCGCTAACAAGTGAAAGACTCTAACGACCCGAATCATCTGAATCAAGACGGTTAAATTTATGAAGACCTTATCGAGGTATCCATTTTATCAGCAAATTATTGTAGACCGTTCTAATGTGGAAATTTTCAATAACATGACGACGCCATGCCAAACTAAGAATTTTCTTTCTACTAAAGAGCAAAAGTTTTCACGAGACAAGTTCCCTCCACGCTTAGGCAGGTCCTAATCCTATTGGAATGAAGGCAATCCGCGAGTAATAATTTTTGGAGGAGGATAACACCCAATGGAGCGAAGAGTGCTACACGATTAGACGCAACTGTCGATTTTTCCATCGATTTTTTCCGGGTTAAGATTCCATGCCCCTAAAGCCGCGTATCCAAATCAAAATTCTGCTGATAGAGCCGGAGGCCATCGTTCGAGCGGCGATGAAGTTGTTACTGGAAAGTTGGCCGGAGTTCAAGGTCTCAGGAGAGGCATCTAGCTCAGAAGAGGGGGTTCGACTTGCAAACTCTAACCATTTCGATGTCGTACTCCTTGAACTGGATCCATCAGGCGAGCAGAACGGGCTGGAGTCCATTGCCAAGATTTCATTGCGAGAAGGAGCGAAGATAATCTTCCTTACCAGAAGGCATGAGCCCGAGCTTCACCGGGAAGCACTTCTCCGCGGTGTGCGAGGTCTCGTCTTAAAGACCATGAACGCTGAGGAATTACGAGCCGCCATCTTGAAGGTTCACGACGGTGAAGTTTGGCTGGATGCAAAACTTGCCACCACGATCATTGCGGCGCCGCGTCCTGACGAAAGGCGGGGAGAAAATGAACCTAAATCGATTCAGGTTCCCGCTCTCTTGACAAAAAGAGAAGGGCAACTGGCAGAGCTTGTGGGAAGAGGGCTCTCAAACAAGGAAATTGCCAGCATGTTGTATGTAAGCGAATCAACCGTTAGAAATCACCTCACTTCGGTATTTCGCAAACTAAGTGTGTCAGGTCGCCTTGAATTGATTATTGGAATGTACCAGCGCAGGCCCCCTTCACAAGCCCATGCCGTACTCTTCAAGTCTCACGAAAATACCATCGATCCCGGAAAATTGTGAACGTTTCAGTCTGTAGCCCGAAATAGGAGGGCCCTCCTATGAAAAAGGGAAGGCTCTCCTATTGCATGTAGTCAGACTTGGTATTACTTTTGTTCCCGCACATTGGCCTCAGGCCATTCCGTAACCCACCATAGAACGCCATTCCCATCCCAGAGTTGATAATCCAACAATGGGATAATTTAGGCGGTAGCCTGCCCAACAACATAAATACAATTCCGGAGAGGCGAGCAAAGCCACGTATTACGGTGAGCTTTCCGATGACTGTTCGCGGGGTCGACGCCAAGAGGCAACCGTTTGAAATAGAGACAGTTTCGAGCAACATGAGTTTATCTGGTATCCATTTCTTTGTTCTGAATGAGATTGAAATCGGCATCACCCTTTCGTTTATTATTCGTCTCTCTACGATGGAGACTCTTCAACTGCCATCCCCGCGATTGCGTGTGTCAGGAACGGTTGTCCGTGTCGAACCGCAGCCTGACGGGCGAATGGGAGTCGCAGCCGTGATTGACAGACATCAATTTATCTAGCTGGCCTATTGCCTGCAGGAATTCCACGAAACAGCCGGATTACAAAGGATGCTTATGAGCTCTGAGCTTTCAGGTCTAAATTGGTACGCGCTACGTGTCAAAACACAACATGAAAAAATGGTGGCTCTCGCCTTACGTCAAAAGGGGTACGAGGAATTCCTTCCGACCTATCGTCTGAAAAGACGCTGGTCTGACCGGCTGAAGGAGTTAGAGAGGCCCCTGTTCGACGGCTATGTCTTCTGTCGGTTTGAAATTCACAAACGGCTGCCAATTCTTGTCACGCCCGGGGTGTCGCATATCGTCGGAGCCGGTAAAATTGCTGTCCCAGTGACCGACACAGAGATTGAGAATATGAAATCAATCGTTACTTCCCAGCTCCCTGTCAGCCCATGGCCATTTTTGAGAGTGGGACAAACTGTCCGGGTGAGCAGCGGTTCCTTGGAGGGCCTTGAAGGAATCTTAATTGCCAAGAAGCCGTTTCGATTGGTTGTCTCCGTCTCTCTGTTGCAGCGATCAGTAGCCGTGGAGATTGATGAAGAGTGGGTCATTCCAGTCTCTGCGGTCGTAACGACGCCACTTCGGCGACTTCAGGGAGTTCAAACGGTGCCCAACGCTGGCTGAATGAAATTTTATTGACCGAGCCTAAACGAGCCTAAAAAGGTTACGGGAGGTATAAGAGTCACCGGGAGATGAATGAATTGACTGTGTCCACAAGAATTCCTCTGGAATTGCCAGCCTCTATACTGCGGTCCAATCTCTTTTTCTTTCCCCGCAATAAATCTCATGAATGAAAGATTCAATAGTCATAAGAGATTGCTAACGGAAGGCTCTATTCTTTCCAACCGCGCATCTCATCTGGACGCATCCTTAATGATCTCAGAGCAGGGACGCCCATACGTTGAGGATCGGCTGGATTTGCGGCAGATCTTGAGGCGGCTCATTAAACGGAAGATGTTGATCCTTGTCATTGCTATTGCAGTTTTTGTCCCGGCTGTCCTGTTGACGTTCATGTCGACGCCACTCTATCAATCCACCGCCCTGATCCAGATCAGTTCTGGAGGGAGTAGAGTTCTTCCCTATCGCGACCTGACTGACCCAGGCGACGGCCTGCCGAGCTACGAGAGTTTAGTTCGAACCCAGGAACAAATTCTCAAGAGCGCAACGCTAATCGATCGTGTCGCAAAACGAATGGACGCCTCTCTGCAAAGGGGAAATATTGGGTCGGATCCATCCTCGCTTGCAGATAAGTTCCAGGTGAAAAGGATTCCCGAAAGTCAGCTTTTCGAGATTAGGTGTTTGGCCCCCAGTCCGGAGCTGGCCGCCAGGCTCGTAAATCTATTCGTAGAAGAATACATCAAGGAAGATATCGAATCACGTCAGATTGCAAGAGAAAAGGCGAGACAGGCGCTTCATCGGGAACTCGATGGCTTAGAGAAACGTATTCAGCTCTCTGAAAGAGAGCTTGTCGAGTATGCTCAAGTGCACAAGATCTCGAATTCTGATCCTGGCCAGCCTGATCCAATCCAGGGGAAAATAGTTCTTCTGGATCAAATGGTCATAACGGCGGAAGCGGAGCGGCTGGCTGCCAAATCTCGTTTGGAAACGATCGAGAAAGTCTCGGTGCAAGAATTTCCCGAGAAACTAATGACCTCCGTAATTCAAGAGCTCACCACGAAGCTCCTGGGGTTGGAACACGATCTAACGGCAATGCGTGCCGAATTTGGAGAAAATTGGCCGGCCTTGATTCAGAAACGTAATGAAATTGCTCTGGTCCGGGATCAGCTGAAGAGAGAGAAACTCGCGGTCCTCTCTCAGTCACGACAACAGGCGTTGCTGGATCTAAATGCCGTGGAAAGTCGTTATCGGATGATGCAGGCCTCGCGGGCGGAGCAACAGCAACTTCAAGACCAAGTACAACAAGCCTCAATTCAATACAATATCTTGCGTCGTGAAGCGGAGACGAACCGCAAGCTCTATGAAGCGTTGCTGGAACGGTTTAAGCAGAGTGGGGTAGTGGCAGGATTCGAGTCTGGGAATATCCAAGTCATTGAGCCCGGCAGGCCTAATAGCCGTGTGGCCAGCCCGAAAATTCTCTGGAACCTCACCCTTGCCTCATTTCTGGCGTTGGCATTAGGAGTATGTGTGGCTTTTCTGGCCGACTTTTGGGACAGCTCGGTGGTCACCGTGGAAGAGGCCGAGCAACTCATCTCCCTTCCGAGTCTGGGCTGTGTTCCTCTTATGAGAACTTATGACCCACGGCATCTTCCGGCTAATGGTCATACCACGAGGGTGGCCAGGCCCAATTCTAGCTGGCTTCTTGCAGGCCGCTCATTGAGCCCGTTTCGAAATGGCCAACCCATGGAAATCGTGGAAGAACAGATTCGAAATATTTGTGCTTCCATTTTGCTTTCCCGGTCCGAAAATCCCCCTCAAGTCATCGCCTTCACGTCAGCAGTTCCAATGGAAGGAAAGACCACTCTGGTAAGCCGGGTAGGAAAGGCCTTCGCAGAGAATGGTGCGAGAACACTTCTCGTTGAAGCCGATCTGCGAAAACCGGATTTGGCCAAGATTTTTGGAGCCGGTGGCGAGGCTGGCCTCAGTCTCTATCTAGCAGGTCACGTGTCCCCGCTCCCCAGGATTAATTCAACAAACCATCCCAATTTGTACGTCGTTGCGGCCGGACCGAAAGCTCCAAATCCAGGCGCTCTTGTGAACTCTGAACGAATGGGCTACTTCTTAAGTAAAGCGGCGTCTTCTTTTCAGTTTGTATTGCTGGATTGTCCTCCTCTCCTGGCGTTTGCTGATTCGCGAATCTTGTGTTCCAGAGCCGAAGGTACGGTGTTAGTAGTGCGCAGCGGGTCCGCTCCCGGCAAAATTGTTCGGCGTGCCCGAGCCATTCTGGCCGACTCCGGTGCAAACATTCTCGGCCTGGTTTTAAATGGTGCTGATCCGGATGATGTCGGAGCAGGATACTACGGCTATTACCGTAAACCTTCAGGATGATTGTCAGTAGTGTTTAGTAGCAGCCATTTGTCGACCACTACTTCATCACTCCTTGGCTTTCCATTTTCTCTCACAGATTAATTTGTACTTGCGACGCCAAGCGTCGAGCCCCTCCCGGTATTTCGTGGAGCAACTGGTACTCGAGACCTTGGGTTGGGTGCCCACCCTATTGGGAATCGTGCTGAGAGCCTTGGCTTATCGTTTGATTCTGAAAATGCCCGGTCTGGCAGCAGTAGAAAAGGGAGTCCGAATTCGATTTGGAAAGAATATCACCTTGGAACATGGCGCCTATATCGACGAAGGTGTCTACCTCCATGCTTGTGACAATGGAATTCACATCGGGAAGAATACTTTTGTGATGCACGGATCAGTGCTGCATGTTTACAACTTTCGCAGCATTCCTCATTCGGGAATTTGGATAGGAAACGATAGTTTGATCGGGGAATACAACGTGATACGGGGTCAGGGCGGGGTGAGGGTCGGAGATCGGGTTTACACCTCACCCATGGTGCAGTTTATGGCGGTGAACCATCTCTTCGACGACCGGATGCGCCCCTTTGTCGAACAAGGGATCACTGCTGAAGGGATCGTGGTGCAAGACGACGTGTGGATTGGGTCCGGTGCGATTGTCATGGACGGAGTCACCATTGGAAAAGGAGCGGTCGTAGCCGCGGGCTCCGTCGTGACTCGTGATGTTCCTCCCCATACCCTTGTCGCCGGGGCCCCCGCTCGGTGTGTGAGAGAAATTGGATCGTCTTTCAGAGAACGAGAACCTTTGCCAATCTATTTTTAGGAGATGGCTCATGAAAAAAAGCTCTCCGAAGTATTTGTCCCAGACTTCGATTGCCGAAACACCACAGTCAATTATTCTTTCCGTGGTGATTCCAGCCTTGAACGAGCAAGATGGAATTGAAGAGATCCTGCAGAGGATTCTGGCAACCAAGGAGGCGCTTAGCTCGGTTGGAATCACCGGGCTGGAAGTCCTCGTTGTCGATGATGGTTCCACAGACCGTACGCCGGAAGTCGTGGAATCCATTCCCGGAGTCCGCCTGGTCAGGCATCAACGGAATCGAGGGTACGGAGCCGCGATTAAGACTGGATTCACTCGAGCGACGGGAGACCTCCTCGCCTTTTTGGACGCAGACTGCACTTATCCCCCGGAATGTATCGTGACCTTGTGTGAAACGGCGATCCAAAGGAATGCGGACATTGTCGTAGGATCGCGCCGCTCGGGTGCTGAGAGCAGGATGCCGCCCGTTCGACGTCTTGGAAATTGCATTTGGTCCTCATTGTTGAGCGTGTTGGGAGATGCCAAAGTGGAGGATCCTGCAAGTGGAATGAGGGTCTTGTGGCGGCAAAGTCTCCAGAGACTCTACCCCTTGCCCGATGGGCTCAATTTCACGCCAGTCATGAGTACGCGGGCGCTCCATGAAGGGCTGCGCGTGGTGGAAGTCCCGATCCCTTATCACGAGCGCGCCGGGCGTTCCAAATTAAGTGTTATGCGTGATGGAATGCGATTTCTTAGAACGATCCTCTGGACTGTGTTTCAGTATAACCCTGCCAGAATCATGGAACTTGTGGGGTTTGGATCACTTACCGCCGCCGGAATCATTGGCGCAATATTGATCATTGCCCGCCTGCAGGGAGTCACAGAGTTGCATGCCGGCGGGGTGTTTGCTGTTTACTCAAGTCTTATTCTTGCTGTTGCCGGCGTCAGTATTTTTGCCCTCGGCATTTCATTTAACTACCTGGTGGCATTGTTTTATCGCCAGCCGATCCGTCAGGTGAACTTCCTTGGCAAGATTCTGGGCTCTTCCCCTGAAAGGCATTTTGGATGGACAGGCCTCGTGCTTGGAACTGCGGGTATCACTCTAGCAGGAGCCAGCCTGATTCTTGGTCTGAATGGATGGCAGCCCGTGCGAATTTGGTTTTGGCTGTTGGGCAGTGCACTCTTCCTCCTGGTTGGAATACAGTTGGCTCTCTTTTGGATTTTGATTCGGGTCCTCGATGCTCTCATCGAGCGGGATGACCGTATCGGGGAGGATCTTAACGGGGCAGAGGCCATGGTTTCCAAAGTCGCAACCGGATCCCGGGCTCTCGCCAGTGGATCGGGCGTGGGCTAGGAGAATATGAACCCAAAGTCAGGAATTGAAAAATGAACGATAACTTAGGAGCAAGGCCCATCAGGCCTTTGAGGCCACCGGCCTTTCCCGACGCAGGAGAGGCTGTTCGCAGTATCCCGCAGAGTAGATCTGCCGAGGCCGTCGATATTTTGCTTGTGAACCCGCCCTCCCCGGATGGAGGCATTTGGATTCGAACCCAACATCGTGTAGGCCGTCGCAGCCGGGAAGAGATGATTTGGCCTCAGTGCTCTCTGGCTCAATTGGCCGCTTTGCTTGATTCCAGCTATTCGGTTTCGATTGTTGATGCAATTGCCGAGAGGATGAGCTGGCCGGAATTTGAGGCATTGCTGAGAAAAAAAGCTCCCAGGTTTTATCTCACTCAAGCCACCGCTCCGACCCTGACGAACGATATGTATGGGGTTATGCTTGCGAAAAGCATTGGGGCCAAGACGGCAGCCTTTGGGACCCATGTGACCCCCATGCCTTTTGAAACCATGCGAGATTATCCCAGCCTGGATTTCGTTCTTCGTGGAGAGCCTGAGCTCACCTTCCGAGAGTTGGTCGATATGTGTGAGGGGCGAGTCCATGAACGACCAGACTGGCTGAAATCCCTTTTCCAATGTTCTGAGCCAACGTCAGGGGCTGCCCCCATTGGCGAGGCGGAAGGCGTCAACTTGTCCCGAATCAAGGGGCTGGTATGGAGGGACCGAGGAGAAATCAGGAAGAATGCCGACCGACCTTTTATTCCCAATCTCGACGATTTGCCCCAACCTCGATACGACCTACTTCCCCTCGATCGCTACCGAATGCCCCTGATGAAGGGCCCTTTCTGTTTCATCCTGACTAGTCGTGGGTGTCCCGCGGGTTGTAAGTACTGCATCAAGCACGTCTCCTATCAGTGGTCTGTTCGTTTACTCTCGCCCGAACGAATCCTGCAGGAGATCAAGACACTTTATGGATTGGGTATCCGCAATATCCACATGTATGCGGATCTATTTACAGTTAATCGCGATCAGGTGATGACTCTCTGTAATTTGATTCTTGAGGAAAAATTGCCGATCAAGTGGACCTGCAATAGTCGTGTCGATTATGTGGATGAAGCAATGCTGACCTTAATGGGTCGAGCCGGGTGCTGGATGATTTCCTGGGGGATAGAAAGCGGGAATGAAGCCATTTTGAAAAAAGCGGCCAAGGGGGCGAATCCCAAGAAGGCGTACCACGCCCTAAGCTGTGCAAGAAGGGCCGGAATCAAAAATTGGGGTTACTTTATCATCGGTCTTCCCGGCGAGACCGTGGAGACCATTCGCGAGACGATTGATCTCGCCAAGAGCTTACCATTGGAATTGGCCCTATTTCACGTGGCGGCTCCTTACCCCGGGACGCCCTTCTTCTTTGAGGTTGTTGAAAAAGGCTGGTTTAGAGAGGGAACTCAATGGGAGCAAGTGGATATGGATAAGGGGACTGTCCTTCAATACGACAATCTTTCTGCAGAAGACCTTCTTTACTGGCAGCGACGTGCCTTTCGCGAGTGGGCCTTCCGCCTGGGGCCAGCTACAACCTATTTGAAAATGCTATTGAGTGACCTCCGGACATTCAAACATGCCGTTCGAGTGGGCCTGGAACACGTCGGATGGATGTTTGGCCAATCTTCATAAATCTTTATGACCTTCGAAACCTACGAGAGTTTACTGTTTCTCGTAATTTTGATCATTGGAGGCCTCGGGGGAATCGCCCTCCAGATGAGAAACCGCCTCTTAGGGTTTGGGCTCTTGATTGCAGTCGCGGTCATCCTTCCCTTTGAGTTCCAGAGTCCATGGGGAACGGTACTCAGTCTTCCGTTTTTATTGCCGCATTTCTCTGTGCCAGTTGGGCGACAACCATTCTCTTTGGGAAGGCGGCACGGGCCTTGGATCCGTCGCCGGCCGTGGTTGCATCCCTCGTCTTTGCGGCGGTCGTTCTGGTGGCATTCGTGGCGGGCCAATACCCTTGGTTCCCTGCCAGTCCTGCTCCACTGGGCGCCCAAATTGCAGGGTTGGGACTATTCCTCTTTTCGATTGGACTTTTCTTGGCAGTCGGACACCAAATAAAGAGTCTGGACCAGCTACGCGGAATAACCTGGCTGTTTCTGAGTACAGGAGCCGTTATTTCCATCACAAGCGCTTTGATTCCTGAAGGAACCTGGGTTCAATGGGGAAGAATTCAATCAACCGTCGGGAGTACTCTTTTGGACTTGGTTTGTGGCCATCAGTTTCAGCCAAGCGCTTCTGAATCGACGATTGTCTCCATCAGCAAGATTTTTCTTGTACGGGCTAACGGTGATATCTCTCTACCGGTGTCTCTTCCAATCCTTCTCATGGGTCTCCGGTTGGCTCCCGCCAATTTTGGCGGTGAGTATTATCCTTTTTTTCCGTCTCCCCAGACTGGCAACCGGGTTACTACTTTTAGCCCTTTCCCTGGGAGCCTACCTTGCAATTGGTTTGTGGGACATGCTGATGGTGCATGAACAGTATAGCTATCTCACAAGACTCGAAGCCGGGCGTGTCCTCTGGCAAATCATAGAACGAAGCCCCATCATCGGTTCGGGGCCGGCTAATTACTATCATTACACTCCCCTGTTCCCAATCCTTGGCTGGTATGTCCATTTCAATTCACACAATAATTACGCCGATTTGCTAGCCCAGACCGGAGGGCTTGGATTGCTGGCCTTTTTATGGTTTGCCTATGAAATGTTTCGTATGGCTTTTCGAATCCGGCTCAAAATGCCCGAGGGCTTTGCTCGGGCTTACGTGACCGGGGCGCTCGGAGGTCTTGCAGCGACACTGGTTTCGGGTTCCTTGGCGATTGGATTATTCCCTTCTATTACAACATTGGAATCTCCGGATTTCGTTCCAGCTTACTCTGCTGGGTAATGTTGGGGGGAGTTCTTGCCCTGAAGCGGATGGCCAGCGTTCGTCCAGCGGCAAAGTATCCGTCTTCTTCCATGGCTATTCCTTAAATGCCACTACTCCTTGGCAGTGTCGCGAGTGAAAAGGCATATCCCATAAAGCAAAAGGCATGATCAAAATCTCCGTGGTCATTGTTAGCTGGAATACTTGCCATTTCCTTCGCAATTGCCTGGTATCGGCACTCCTTGCATGTCGGCGATTGGGACAAGAAACAGAAATGATCGTGGTTGACAATGCATCCAGCGATGGCAGCGTACCGATGGTCACAAGAGAGTTTCCTGAAGTTAGGATTATTGTTAACAGTACGAACGAGGGATTTGCATCAGCGACAAACCAGGGGATTCTGTGTAGCGTTGGCCAGTATGTCCTGCTCTTGAATCCTGATACCCGACCTTTTGAGTCTTCGCTTCAGGTCCTGGTGGAATTCTTGGACAGCCACCCAGAGGCAGGTGCTGCCGGTCCACTGTTACTGGGACGGAGTGGAGACGTTCAGCCTTCCTATTCCCGATTCCCGACGCTTTTAAGAGAACTTTGGAGCCTCTTTCATCTTGAACGATTCACCCGGCCCTCGCCCACGAGGATGGGTGATTTGCATCAACCTAGGCAGGTGGAGGCCATTGGAGGCGCATGTTTGCTTGTCAGGCGGACTGTGCTTGAAGAGATTGGCCTGCTGGATGAGCGGTTCTTTATCTACTCCGAAGAAATTGATTTCTGCCGACGCATGTTTGATGCGGGGTGGAGGATCTATTGGATTCCTCAGGCGGTCGTCACCCATTACGGGGGGGAAAGTACCCGTCAAGTTGGGACTCAAATGTTTTTGGAGCTTTATCGGAGCAAGATTCAGTATTTCAGAAAACATTTTGGGTTTGGCGGTGCGTCTGCTTACAAGGTCCTGCTTTTGTTTGCCTCGATCGCACGTCTCGTTGCCTCCTCCATTCTGACTGTGACGCAGCCTTCACAACGGGCACAGGTCATGTTGCTGGCGAGGAACTATGGTGCGTTGTTGAGAAAGCTTTGTTTTTTATAGAAAGTTAATGCGCGTTCTTTTCCTTTCACAACTTCTGCCCTTTCCACTGGACGCCGGGCCAAAACTTCGAAGCTACTATGTATTGCGATACCTGGCTGAAGCAGGGCATCAGGTGACCCTTGTCTGCTTTGTCAGGCCGAATGATCGTCGAACACATCTTCAAGCGCTACGGCAGTATTGCCACTGCATTGAAACAATCCCTTTGCTCCGATCGCGCTTGAAGGATCTTACTTTTGGGATGGGAAGTCTTTGCACCTCGAAGCCTTTCTTGATTCTGCGTGATCAAGTGAAGTCAATGGACCTCAAGCTCGAACAAATTCTTGCCAGACAATCCTTCGACGCGTTTCATGTCGATCAACTTGGAATGGCCCCGTACGCCACAAGAAGATCCCGTCCAATTCTGAAAGTGCTGGATCAGCATAACGCGGTATTCACGGTGCCTTTGAGAATGGCGCAAGGGTGTCGCAATCCAATCATCAAGACGCTTCTTCAGCAAGAGGCATTCAAGCTGCGAAAATTTGAACGCCAGACTTGTGAAAGCTTTGATCGCGTTGTCTGGGTGACAGACCAGGACCGAGCCGCTCTTGATCTCCCAAAACCCTGCGCTGCTGCCCGAGACACTGTCATCCCTATTGCAACGGATCCTACGATTCAGATGCCAGTCCGACGACCATGGCCTTTTCGCGTTACTTTTATAGGGGGGATGCACTGGCCTCCAAACGCCGAGGGGATCCACTGGTTTTTTGAGAAAATCTGGCCAAGAGTGATTCGGCAAATGCCCCGCCTGGTCTTAACGGTCATTGGAAGTAGTCCACCCAAAAAAATCGTCCAGTCACGATCCTCGAATATCCAAATTCTGGGTTACGTCACGAACTTAAAGCCTTATCTCGCAGAAACGGCTGTTTGCATCGTGCCATTGCGTTCCGGAGCAGGGATGCGCGTCAAGATTCTTGATGCCTGGTGCTGGGGAATCCCCATTGTTTCAACGTCACTTGGTGCCGAAGGGATGAGGGCGAAGCACCGGGAGAACCTGCTCATTGCTGACGAGGAAGAGTCGTTTGCCAATTCCATCGTTGAGGCGGTGGGCGATCAGTCTCTGGCGCGGCGTTCTCGGAGAACGGTCGGGAGACGGTCCGAATCACACTACCATTGGAGAGAACTCATAAATCATGGGACCAGATCTACCACTGAGGATCCTATTCGTTCTTCCTTATCCACCGAATAGAATCCGCACCCGCTCGTTTCATCTTCTCCGAGCTCTGGTGGCCGAGGGACACAAGATTACTCTGGCAACCCTATCGAAATGTGAGACAGAGCTGCATGAAGTAGACGATCTGGCTGACCGGCTAGATTCCTTGATCGTTGAACAATTGGGTTCCTGGCGTTCGTTATGGAACTCCCTGCGAGCTATGCCAACGTCTCAACCGATACAGTCCGCTTACAGCTGGAGTCCTCGATTCGCAAACAAATTGCTTCAAGTGGTCAAGGAGAAGCAATTCGACATCATTCACGTGGAACACTTAAGAGGTGCCCGCTACGGATCCATGCTGGCTTCTTTTGTGTCTCGACATTCGGACCGTGAAATTCCGGTAGTTTGGGATAGTGTCGATTGTATCAGCGGACTCTTTCATCAAGCGGCACAACAGAGCCACACTTTTCGCTCACGGTTTATCACTGCCTTTGAGTTGCCAAGAACACAATTTTATGAAGCAGGGTTGGTCCGACAATTCGACCGGGTCTTGGTAACTTCCGAGACTGACCGTGAAGAATTATTAACACTGGCTGAAAAGAAATGCCGAAAGGCTGCGAAACCGACTCAATCCATCCTCGCCAAAAAAGTGGTCGTTGTTCCGAATGGAGTAGACCTGCAATACTTTGTGCCCAAGTGAAATGAAGCGCAGACCACGGACTCTGGTGATCTCGGGTAAAATGAGCTATCACGCCAATGTAACGGCGGTCGTCTATTTCGTAAGAAAGGTCATGCCGCTGGTTTGGGAATCGCTCCCCGATACGCAACTCTGGGTGGTAGGGAAGGATCCTACTTCTGAGATTCAACGCCTGGGAATACGCTGGCAAGAGGATCCGAAAACGCCAGCGACGCGAGAGTCTACTAAAGCCAGAATCCGGATCACCGGTGAAGTGAAAGACATACGCCCTTACCTCTGGAGTGCATCGATAGCGGTAGCTCCGATTCAATATGGAGCGGGCATCCAAAACAAGGTCCTCGAAGCGATGGCTTGTGGAATCCCAGTAGTAGCAACGCCACAAGCAGTGAGAGCACTTCGCGTCCGAAAGGGGCAAGATTTATTAGTTGCCAATGGTCATCAAGAAATGGCGCACTCCATCGTATCCCTACTGGGTGATTCTCAGAGACGTGCAATATTGGGACGTGAGGGCAGAATCTACGTTGAAAAATACCATGACTGGCACCTTACGGCCCAAACAGTTACGTCAATCTACCGTGATACGGCACAAGGTTTGAAGACAAGCCGCTTCGTAACATCCAAAGCCAAGCATCCGATCATCCCCTTCAAAGCGACCGCCAGTATTTCGACGCAAGAATAAAAAGACCCGGTCCACGAACCATTTGTCATTCAGTATTTAGAAAGTCACGCCTTGTCTTAGATTTGGCAAATACTCACCCGCTAGATTCGTTCCATGTGGCGGATCCCTCTAGAGAGGCTGGCAACTCCTGTGCCCGTTCGATTTCGTAAATCCAAGAATTGATACCTATGAAAGCAGACGTTGAAAACCTGCACTTGGCGGCTGGCTCTGCAGAATATTCATGGCCGACTCTGCTGACTCTTGAGCGTCAGCGGTTGCTCTTTATAGCAGGGCTGGTGTTTACTGACGCGCTGTCGCTAGGATTGGCATTTGGCATTGCCTACTTTTTGCGGTTCGACCTGCGTTGGGCGGTATCGCCGGAGGTGATTCCCATCCCAAGATTCTATCCGGGCCTGGCCATGTGGCTCCTGGCTCTGTGGATTCTGATGTTTATTCTATTTGGCCTCTACAATCTTCATTCATTGCTTGGGGGAGTACGAGAATATGCAAGGGTTTTCAACGCGTGCACCACGGGAACAATGCTGGTGATCGTTTCGACCTTTGTTTCTCAATTATTTGTCGTTTCAAGGGGCTGGCTGATAAGTGCCTGGTTGCTCTCGTTCATCTTGGTAGGAGCCAATCGTTTTGTGAGTCGGCGAATCGCTTATGCGCTGCGCGGTCGGGGCTATCTTCTGACCCCCGCAGTCATCATCGGAGCCAATGAAGAAGCATCCGCCTTGGCGGCGGACCTTGGCGTATGGCGAAGCTCAGGCGTTCGCCTCATCGGAATCGTTGAGGGCGAGGGGCGGAAGGGAGGCCCGAATCACGTCAAGATACCACTCGCGATCCTTGGCTCTACCAGGCAGATCCTCAGTATTGTTCATCAGTACAAGATTGAGGACCTCGTGGTCGCGGTGACCGCCCTGAGCCGGGAAGAACTGTTGCAATTATGTGAAGAAGTCAGTTCCGTTTCAACCATCACCCTGAGGTTGTCATCAGGGCTTTATGAACTGCTCACGACGGGAGTTACGGTGAAGACCTTGGGGTCAGTTCCCCTGATGAGCCTTGACAAAGTCAAGCTGAAGACTGTGGAAATGATCATCAAGTCCATCTTGGAATATTCACTCGCGTTCTTAGGCTTGGTTTTGCTCTCTCCATTGCTTCTGGCGGTCGGGATGTTGATTAAGCTCGATTCATCCGGTCCGATCCTTCATCGAAGGCGAGTACTAGGTGTGTCAGGGAAGGAATTTGATGCTTTTAAGTTTAGAACGATGTATGTCAACGGGGCCCAGCTCTTAAGCGGGCGGCCTGAACTTGTGGAACAGTTGCGGCTCGAGCATAAACTCAAAGAGGACCCACGTGTCACCCGAGTAGGTCGGTGGCTGCGGACATACAGCTTGGATGAATTGCCGCAGCTGCTTAACGTACTCTGCGGACAAATGGGCTTGGTTGGTCCACGGATGATCAGCCCTGAAGAACGGAATAAATATGGGAAGCACAAATTGAATCTCCTTACGGTGAAACCTGGAATTACCGGACTTTGGCAAGTCTCCGGTCGTTCTGACCTCTCCTATGAGGAGAGAGTGAACCTCGACATGTACTATATACGCAATTACAGCGTTTGGTTGGATCTCCAGATTCTGTTCATCCAGACGATTCCCGCAGTCCTTAAAGGTCATGGTGCCTATTGAACTGTGTGATCTGGATAGAAATCATTTTAATTGGGACGTGATCATCCTATGAAAATTCTCGTAACAGGCGGAGCAGGGTTTATCGGTTCGCATGTCGTGGAAGCTTACCGCGCGGCGGGCCATGATGTGGTCGTTGTTGATGACTTGTCAACGGGGTTTGTGGAAAACATTGTCCCGGGAGTTCGATTATACCGAATGGATATACGGGATAGGGAACTGGCCGAGGTGTTTGCCGAGGAAAAACCGGACGTGGTCAACCACCAAGCCGCCAAAGCAAACGTCAGGGAGTCTTTCGAAAAACCGTTGCTCTATGCAGACGTGAATGTTGTAGGGTCTGTCAATTTGCTGGAATGTTGTCGACGACATGCAGTCAAGAAAGTAGTCTATGCGTCTACGGGAGGGGCAAGGTCCTATGGAGGCCTGCTTATCCCTTCCGGTCGGCGAAAATCACCCCATCCAACCCACACTGGATCCGTATGGTGCCAGCAAACACCATGTTGAGCATTATCTCCATCTTTACCATGTAAATTTCGGGCTCGCCTATACGATTTTGCGTTATCCAAACGTCTATGGGCCTAGACAAGATCCCCGTGGCGAGGCCGGAGTCGTCGCCATTTTTGCCGGTCAAATGCTTGCCCGGTCACAGCCAGTCATCAATGGAACGGGACGTCAGGAGCGCGACTTCGTTCATGTCGGTGATGTTGCCCGTGCCAGCCTATTGGCCCTCGACCAAGGAGACAACCAGATCTTTAATTTAGGAAGCGGGGTCGGAACTTCGGTAGTGACGATCTATGAGCTGCTTGCCGAATTGACAGCTTTTGGCCAGAAACCACTGCATGGACCCGCAAAGAAAGGTGAAGTCTCCCGGGTATTCCTTAATGCAACAAAAGCCGAGCAAGGGTTAGGCTGGCAGCCCAAGATCTCTTTGAGAGATGGATTGGCTTCTACCGTTCAATTCTTCCGGGGAGCTGTCTAGTGCCGGTCCAGGCTTATCCAACGGTTCTTTCTCCGCTAATTGGAATCGTTATCCTGAATTGGAATAACGCTCCAGACACCATTGAATGTCTGGATTCAGTCTTGAAATTGTCTTACGCGCCGTTCACGGTTCTCGTAGTGGATAATGGATCAACGGATGATTCGGTGATCCGAATCAGCGCATCTCATCCTGAAATAGGAATTCTCAAAACTGGAAAGAATTTGGGGTATTCCGGGGGAAACAATCTTGGGATTCGTCATCTCCTCGACAAAGACGCCAAGTTTATCCTGCTCCTGAACAATGATACAAAGGTGGAGCCGGACATGCTCACGGAGCTGCTCAAGGTGGCTGAATCGGGATTGAATGTAGGGATGGCAGGTCCGAAGGTGCTCCTTGAAGGCCGGAAGGACACTCTATTCGCAGCCGGCAGCCTTGTTCATTGGAGTCGGGGTGAAATCGAGCATCGCGGGATGTTTAGTCGGGCTCCAGGAAGTCCTGCTCCGGAGCGGGAAGAGCCCGAGGGGGTCGACTTTCTCGCAGGCTGTGGACTGTTGGTGAGCGCGAGGTTCATAGAAAAAGCGGGAGGTCTCGACGAGCGATACTTCTTAAATTATGAAGACGTGGAATGGGGAATTCGCGCCAGGCGTTTTGGATTTGAAGTGTTTTATGCGCCGCGGGCTATTTTGACTCATAAAGTATCGGCGTCACTGGGAGAATCGTCGGCAGCGAACACCTATTACATGACACGAAATGCCTCTATTTCTTTTGGTGGAATGGTTCTGGACCTACCCGTTGGCTTGCGGCAGGTGATACAAATTATGCTTGACCCTCCGATCAGTAACCGCATGAGCATTCGACCAAAGTACCGGACTTCGCTGTATTAAATCGAAACGGACTGCACCCATGCAATCGTTGATTTTCTGAGGGGGCAGTCCGGACCCATGGACGCGCCTGTGGCTCGCCTTTGCTTCGGAAATAAAACGCCGGCTGACACGGGCTGCATGGAGACAGGTCTCAAGACCTCCCAATCAGGAGAAGAGGTTATAAACCCAAGGTGCATTGATTCTAGGGGGGCCTTTCGGGGCTGGCGATGAAAATTCTCTTCCTTTCGCGGTGGTATCCTTACCCTCCGGACAATGGCTCGAAGATCCGAGTATTTAATATTCTTCGACGCCTGTGCGAACGGAATCGGGTTACTTTGATTAGCTTCATGGATTCCCCAAGAGTCCGGGGCCGGCCCGGCGTGGGAAGGGCCGGCTCCGGAACAGATTCATGTTTGTCCCTATCGAGAATTTAACTCGCACAGTCCACGCGCTTGGGCTGGGTTCCCGGCAAGACCCTGCGCTATATTGTCGATACCCGTTGTTCGACGATGGAACAGCTGATCCGCCAAACCGTAAAGCGGACTCGCTTCGATCTGGTCATTGCTTCTCAACTTATCTATGGCCTCTTTTTATTTTCACTGTTTTTCAGGGATCCCGGCCATATTTGAAGAAGTTGAACTCGGTAGCGCATGCCAGGCGACGATGCACAAATCGATTCCTGGGCAAAAGTAAGAAAACGAATCACGAAAAGCACTGTCGGTTCATGGCAAAACTCGTGGAACATTTTCAACTATGTACGGTTGCTTCAGAAAACGAACGCGCGATCATTTGGCAACAACGGCCCCTGGCTTCAGGGCCGTCCACGTTTTTCCGAACAGTGTCGATATGGATCAGTACCGTCCTCAAGGAAGGAAGCGACCTATACAGCCTTATTTTTGCGGGATCACTGAGGTTTACATCCAATCTTGATGCCATGGAATGGTTCTTGAGTGATACTCCAACCATAAGACGTGAAATACCAAAAGTTCAGCTGAGGATTACGGGAAGACCACGAGACCGCAACCTGCTCCCGAATCCCAATGTCGTATTCACGAATTGATACCCAATATCTCTACTGCTGTAGAGGAATCGACCGTGCGCATTGCCCCCATTCGAACTGGGAGGCGGGACACGTCTGAAAGTACCGGAATCCTTTGCCACGAACTCCTGTCGTCGCAACATCCAAGGCTGTTGAGGGCTTGAGGTGCAAAGCGGCAAACACCTGCTCATTGCCAATTTTCAAGAATTTGCCCGCTGCGTGATTCTGATAATGAAGTGCCCGAGCTTGCGCAAGGTTTGATTGAAAACGCTCTTACCCTGGTACGATCGCGTTACGACTGGAATGTCACATTCCCTCGCTTCATGAATTTAGTTGATAAAGTTGCTTCAATCGGTGCCCTTAGAACGTCGTGATCGGGCAATCCGTTTCGAGAAATCAGCAAATGCGCTGTTCACAATTATTCCTACGGTTAACCGGCCAAGTTTAGAGCGTGCCGTTAAAAGTGTACTGACTCAGAATTTGGGTGCCGGGGAGCAGGTGCCAATCATCGTTAACGACAGTGGAGAAGTTCTGGCCAGAACGAGAATGGCCTCCTGGCACCGAATGTAAGGGTCAGCTAATACAACTCGGGTTGAACGGAGCGCGGCATGCAATCTGGGAGCGCCGGTGCTTCGGGAAAATATTTGAAGATCCTCCACGACGACGATTATTTGTTGCCGGGCGCGCTTCAAACACTTGTGAACCTGGCCGAAAAAAGTAAGGTCAGCTGGGTCTATGGTGCTGTGAATCGTGTCGACAATGACGGAGGATTGATTTCGACCGACCGCCACAAGTTAAGGGAAATATTCTCGCGTTGCTGATCGGTGGGAGTGCCTCCATTTGGCACCTTCCTTGATTCTTCTTCGCGATGCGTCTTGAACTGGATTTAATCCCCAAAATGAGCGTAAGAGAAGATTATGATTTGGAATGCCGCTTCTCCTTACTGCACGACTTTGTAGGGACCGATGAACTGGTGGCAGTCGTACGTGCATTGGGCGTTGGAGGAACCACCGATTGGAGAAAGGTTTCATTGAATCATCGATTGTCGGGAAAAGATTCTTGATTCCCCGATATTCTTTCCTCGACTCTGAATTCGATTCAAGGCGACAACTTTTTGCATGGGTGCAGTTTTCGTGCCGTACTCTTTTTCCGCGATCCTAAATCTACAGCGGGGTAGGGGTTAACAAAACTCCGAACTGTCTTTTCGTATTGATTCGGCTTTCAGGGCGCTTCTTTGTTCGACCCGATTTCTGGCGAGGGTTTCGATATAAGACCTATTGGCATCGGGTTGAAAAAGAGAAAGAAGAATTGCACTTCGAACTCAAAGCAGAAAACAAAATCTCCAATTTCTGAACAGTCGATTTATTCGATCCCGTTTCTGTCTGTGGGGAAGCCTTTATGATCATGTCCCAGACGCCCCTCCGGATCAGTTTTTTTGGAGGAGGCACTGATTTTCGTGAGTACTTTTCAACTGAAAACGGATATGTACTAAGCTCCGCGGTCAATTGTTATATCTACGTCATCATGAAACGTCGGTTTGATCAGAAAATAAGAATCGGGTACACGAAGACCGAGCTTGTGGATCAAATCAATGTGATTGAGCATGAATTGGTCCGGGAGTGTCTGCGCAAGACTGGAATTACCGGCGGCGTTGAAATCGCCACCATGGCCGATATTCCCTCCGCTGGATCAGGCATGGGTTCATCCAGCACCTTGACGGTCGGTTTACTCAATGCCATGTACTACTACCTGGGGGAACGTAAGGATGCCGAATCGCTATCGCGAGAAGCGTGTGAAATTGAGATTGACACTTTAGGGAAGCCGATCGGCATGCAAGATCAAACCATTGCCGCTTATGGAGGTCAAAGATTCATTCATTTTTCGTGCGACGGGAAAATTGCGGTGGAATCCATCGGGTTAAACATGGATGCATGGCGTCAGTTTGGCCAAAACCTGATGCTCTTTTTCACTAATGTTACTCGAAAGTCGGAGTCGATCTTGTCGGAACAAGTAATGAAAACAAATTCGAACCTTGAGACGTTAAGGGAGATGAAGAAGCTGGCATTTACTGCCAGAGACGCGCTTCTGGCGGGTTCTTATGATGATTTTGGATTACTACTCGATAAGGGGTGGCAGCTCAAGAAGAGCCTGGCTAGCAAAATTTCCAATAGCTGGATCGAAGAATGTTACCAGGCGGCCTTGAGGGCTGGTGCGTTAGGCGGCAAAATCACCGGGGCCGGCGGGGGTGGTTTTCTCTTGGTGTATTGCCCACCAAAACGCCAGACAAGTGTGCGATTGGCCTTGCGATCCCTTCCGGAGCTATCCTTCGACTTGGAACCTGAAGGGACTAAAATCATTTTCGATGCCTCCCGTCTGAAAGGCTCGAGAAGAAAAAGGACATTACTTAAGACCAAAATGCCAGAAATTGTCGAGGTCTTCCAATGAAGCGCCATCGGCTCAAATTCCGAATTCGCGTAAGGTGGGAAACACTCCGTGCTTATCGCAGGGTAGGAACAAGGAAAAAGAGATTCATACAATCCGCCGCAATTCTCCTCTATCTAAGTCTAAGTGCATCCGTTCAGCAGGGCCTTTGGGGTCAAGGTCGTATCTGGGAAAAGACGGCCAAGGAGGCATTTCCGGGACAAAAGACGAGAATCTGGGGGGCGGATGCGAATGGCCTGGATACGGTTATGCGATGGGATTTGAAAACCCAAATATTTCTTCTTCGCATGCCCAAGCTCACTTCCGATTACCGTTTGGGCATAGGTGACGAGTTAGGGATCGAGGTTGTTGGGCATGCTGAATTCAGCGGATCTTACAAGATAGGAGAGGCCGGCCAGATCACATTGTCGAGTCTCGGCCCCATTCATGCTGCAGACTTGACTGGCCCAGAACTGGAAACAAAAATCGCCTCGGTTATTAAGGAAAAACAGCTTCTTAAGGATCCGGAAGTTCTGATTTACGTCATTGATTACCAAGCCAAGCCTTTTTATGTCCTGGGAGAGGTGGACTATCCTGGCAAGTATTGGATGACACAGGAATTGACCCTGACTGAAGCTATCCTGATGGCCGGTGGAATCGATTTTGGTGCTGATCGATTTGGATATCTACACCGGGGGATGCCACAATCCGGCGTTGATTTGCATCAAATGAGCCAGTCTGGCACCTTGGAAAACACAGCTCCGGGAAGAGAGGTGATCAAAATTGATCTGAAACCACTCAAGGAGGGTGGAGTCATAAATCCTGACATTCCACTTCGCCCGGGGGATTTTTTCTTTGTCCCGACCCGAAAAATTGAACCTTACTATGTGGTTGGGGATGTCAAAAATCCCGGAGGTTACGAGATTCCTAAGCCTGCAGAACGGACGATGATGGTGTCTCAGGCGATAGCAAGGGCCGGAGGGCCTACCAATACAGCCAAAACAAAGAGTGGATTGCTCGTTCGCTATGATGCTGAGGGGATTCGAACTGAAAAAAAAGTGGACTTTGCTGCCATTCTGAAGGGGGAACAGCCAGATTTTGAGGTAAAGCCCAAAGACATCATTTTCATTCCAGGAAGTAAGTCCAAAACCCTCGGGTACGGCTTGCTCGGAATTATTCCGCAAACAGTTGAATATTCAACAACGCAATCGATTCAACAAAACCGCTGAATTCAATACGAATCATCTTACCTTGGATGCTGTTCAACAAGGAACGAAGTAGCCGCTCATCCCATTGCTAATTTCATATTAGACCCACAGAAAACGAAAATTTGAAGATCATCAAAATGAAATCCAACAAAGCGAAACCGTTGATTGTCTTCCGACGATGTTGTTTCAAGGCTCTTCTCGTTTTCCCCTTGTTCTTACCCATTGGACTTTCGCAGACGTTGAATCATTCAGCCGGCAAGTCCGTGACCCAACAAACAGATAAAGACTACCGGTTGGGCCCAGGAGACGTCCTATTGATTAACGTTAAAGGGTTGAAGGAATTCGATCGGAAATATTACGTAAGCAACTCCGGCAAGATACATATCCCCTACCTTGGAACCCTGCCCGTAAACGATCTGACTCCTGCGCAGCTTCAAGCTGATATTGTGAAAAGACTTCGAGAAAAAAATCTGCTGAAGGAGCCCATCTGGGTGGACGTGGGTGTTACGGAAAGCCGGGCTCATTCGGTTTACCTCCTCGGCGAGGTCATGCAGCCGGGACAGTTCGCCATTAAAGGGGATTACCATATCAGTGACTTAATTTTTCAGGGGGTTGGGTTTAATGAAGTCAGAAGCCGTTATGGATATCTCTATCGTCGCGAATGTCAAGCACGGAATGCGCCAGGGAAGGACTCCACAAAGGAGCCAGGGCAAGAAGAGTGTGTCTTGGGGG
>JAXLQK010000025.1:0-90168 GCA_046331665.1 Terriglobia bacterium
GAGATCCCATGAGCAGTTTCCTGAAGAAATTTTGGCGAGACCAGCAAGGCCAGGATTTGGTTGAGTATGCTTTGTTGCTGGTGTTTCTGGCTTTGGCGGCCATCACCGCGCTCCCAGCGTTGGGACAGGCTGTGAGTAATGTTTTCGTCACTGCCAAATCGACTCTCGAATCGGGCTCGTAACCTTACCTACGCGATCCAGTGCGATTCGACTCTCGGTCCTTGTTTCATCAAAGATCAAAGAACTCGAAGTTGGAATTTGAGCCAAGGTTAGGGGTTCCCTTTTAATCTGGAATGTGGGAACCTCATACCGGTGTACAGCGGTGACGAGAGCGTTGCGAACTCATTCGCCAGCCTCCGTAGGCTCGGGAATGGGCACGGCGGGGGAATTAAGGGATTACCTGGCCCTCAAAGCTAAAGACGATTCCTCCCGCAGACCGAATCCATTCCATGGGCACATCTCATAGCCTTTCTACACTTCCAATTCTGGAGGTGTTCCCACCCCCAAAAAGAGTCGAAGGATTCAAGGATAGAGGCGCCAGTATGATTACCCGAAGAGAACTCTTAACTTCTGCATTCTTAATTCCCGCGGGAGCCTGGTTCAGCCAATTTCAAGCCTGGGCAGAGCCCGAAAAGGGTAAGGTTCGCATCACGGATATCCGGGCCATGAAGATCGCCCGCTCTAACTGCCTTATCCGCATTGACACGGATGCCGGGATCTCAGGTTATGGAGAAGCGGGGACCAATGGGCCCATGGCCAGAGCCAGGATCGAAGTGATGAAACAATACCTCGTCGGGAAAGACCCACTGGCCATTGAAGTTCACTTCCACAATCTGACTACGCTCATGCATGCCTGGATGGCACATATTCCAACCATCAGCGGGATCGACATTGCGCTGTGGGACCTGGCGGGAAAAATTCTTGATCGTCCGGTCTGCGTGCTGCTGGGCGGGCCGTTTCGCGAGTCCATCCCGCTCTATTCGCACGGCTCCAATCTTGACATGCTGGACAGGGCGTCCTGCCGCGATTGGGCCCAACGCGTTCATTCGGCGCCGGAGGGATTTACCGCCTATAAGATCAGTTTCGATTCTTATATTGGGATCGCAGCGGCGCGTTACGCGGCGACGCTGACTCCAGCTCAGGTGCGTACAGTCTTCCGTGCCTACTCCAACCTCCGGGAAGCTGTGGGAACGGACATCGATTTCGCGGTGCACTGCCACAACGAGCTGGATACTCCCAGCGCCATCGCGGTAGCCAAAGCGGTAGAGCCACTGGAGCCGCTATTTTACGAGGACCCGCTGAACGTCCCCTATTCAGAAGCCTGGATGTCGCTCAAACGCTCCACTCGTATTCCACTGCTCACGGGTGAAAAGCTCGAATTGTTGAGAGGGTTTAAAGCATTTATCGACAATCAGGCGGTCGATTTCATTCATCCGGATCTGGCATTTGCTGGCGGGATTACAGGCGTGAAAAAAATTGCGGACTATGCCGCCCTGACCCGCACTCCCGTAGCGCTCCACAATGTCGGCAGCCTGGTGCTGACCATGGCCTCGGCTCATTTCGGCGCCGCCACACAGAATTTCTTCCGCTCCGAGAGTCCGTTGGGGTGGCCGGAGCGGATCGCCGAAAAGATGGCGGCTTCCACTCCTCCGGTCGTCAAGAATGGCTTGCTTCAGGTCCCGATGGGCCCGGGTTTGGGGTTGGATATCAATCCCGATTTTCTAAAGCAATATTTGGAACCAGGAGAACCCTTCTGGGGGTAGTCGTGGTTGTCCCTTCACTCGATCGCAGAATCCGCTGACCGACTCCTCACCCACGGTCTCCTCTTAGGCAAGAGAGCTATGAAGAATTTCGAAATTTGCGATATCGCGGCGCGAGGACGTGCCGTCTCCAAATAGCGCGCAACGAGTTACGAGTTCAGTTGGAGACCCGGCGCCCCCTCCGGACAATTTTTCTTAGCTTCAAGGGAAGAGAAGTTCTGGATGCTCGGGTGAGAGTATGGCCACGCTGCGCAGGCATCAATAGGACCTCTCTTTGACAATGAGACAATTACGCTTGTCGCTCAGTCCCACCTGCGAAGGTGCCTTTTGATTGCCACGTCGTGTTCAATCTAATTTCCTTCGAATAGCGCTGTTCTCCACCGATGTCTATAGTAAATCCTTTAGGCAATGAATTGGCATCCAAGTCGAAGGTTAGCGTGGCGGCTGTCCAGCGGAGAGAGAATCGGCTTGGTGAATGAGGCACTAGCTCCACTTTGACGGGCGCATAGAAACTAGCCCAGAGTTGCCCGCTTTCGCGAAAAATCGTGCAAATGTCACCATTAGGTGATCGGTATTTTCCAACGTACCGGTTTTGCTCGGAAGGTTGGAGGGTGAGAGTGGGCTCCATCATCGGATTGGATGGGCCAGGCTCAGTGAACTCGGGCAATTCACGCAACCAGATGTTCCGGTAGTGAACAGGGTTGCCATGGTCCTGCAGAGAAAGAGGCAGTCTATCCGGCTGGGGGGTGTAGGGTAAATACTGCAGCCATTGCGTGGGTCCCCAAATTTTCACGTTGTCCTGCACCAGAACCCCATTTTGAATGACAGTTACTCGGGCGGGTTCCAAAAGCTGACCAACAAGGTCGAAGCGTGGGCGCCGAAAGACGATGTCGTACGACTGCCATTCTCCAGGAGGTAGACAAGCGTTAACCAGTGGAGGATATTGGCCGTAGACTGCACCGGCTTGCCCATCGGGATAGGTGTCATTCTGGTAGGAATCCAGGACTTGAATTTCATACAAGCCCATCGGAAACACCCCGCTGTTTCCACGCCCCTGGCTGTTCCCTGCGGGCGGCACCGGGGTTGCCCATTCGACGTGGAGTTGAATGTCCCCAAAATTCTGTCGTGTGTACAGATAACCGCTGCCTTTCACGGATTCCATGTAGCCATTAACCACAATCCACTTGGCCGGACTCCCGTCTTCGCTCCGCCACTTGGAGAGGTCCGCCCCATCAAACAAAATCACGGCGTCGGAGGGGGGCAGCACTGGTAATTTTGGGGCCCCTGGTTTCACGATGGGCGGACGCGGGCGGTTCAAGTCGTGGGCTTTCCATCTCGAAGGAGACTGAGCCTGCAGCAAACTTGACATACTGAGCAACATACTGAACCCAAGTGCGGATGCGAGGACGAATCGTTTCATCATTGGATTAACCTTTTCTCACCGAAAATCGTGTGTAAGGCATTGAGAATTCGAAGCCATAACTGGTCACCGCGCCAGTGTGGCAAAGATGCAACCTGCGGCCTTCTGATTTCATCAGTAAAGACTATTAGGGTGCTGATTATAACCAGAAATACGCGTCCGATAGTGCTTTTTTTGTTGGCACTCTCTTTGCAAATGAAAAGGCTGATGGCCGTGCTTCAACGGAAGGGCTAATTTTGCTTCATGAGCCCGCGAAATAAAAGTGTCTCAATCACTTTCAAGGTCCTCTTCAGGCAATGATCTGTGCCTTGCAACGATGAACGGGATCTTGTAGTATTAAAAGGTTAAAGTGTCAATTTTAAGAGTCCTTTCATGATGACATTCTTGAACTCAAGGTGAGGTATTTCATGGTTAAGAGGGCTGGGATTATATTTTTCTCCATTTTATTCTTGGCTTGTCTTGCTTTTTCGATTGATCGGCCAGAACAGTCTCCTGTAAAGGCGGCGGCTGGGATGGTGGATTTCCAGCGGGTGGTGAGGCCGATATTATCGGACAACTGTTTTCATTGTCATGGGCCGGACGCCAACACGCGGATGGCGGATTTGCGGTTGGACACCAAGGAAGGGGCGTTTGCGGTCCGGGAGAGCGGGACGGTGATAGTGGCGGGCAAGCCGCAGGAGAGTCTGCTGTATCAGCGGATCACGGCGGAGGATGTGGGAAGGCGGATGCCGCCGGAGTCGTCGCACAAGAGTTTGACGGGGCCGCAGATTGAGATCTTGAAGAAGTGGATCGAGCAGGGGGCGGGGTGGAAGGAGCACTGGTCGTTTGCGGCGCCGGTGCGGCCGAAGTTGCCGGAGGTGAAGGCGAAGGGATGGGTGCGGAATCCGATTGACGAGTTTATCTTGGCGAAGCTGGAGGCGGCGGGGTTGGAACCGGCGCCGGAAGCGGATCGGAGGACGCTGGTGCGGCGGCTGTCGTTGGACTTGACGGGGTTACCGCCGGAACCGGCGGAGGTGGAAGCGTTTGTCAAGGACAAGTCGAAGGACGCCTATGAGAAGCAGGTGGATCGGCTGCTGGGGTCGGCGCACTGGGGAGAGCATCGGGGGCGGTATTGGCTGGATGCGGCTCGGTATGCAGATACGCACGGGATCCATGTGGACAACTATCGGGAGATGTGGCCGTATCGGGATTGGGTGATAGGGGCGTTTAATCGGAATGAGCGGTTTGACCGGTTTACGATCGAGCAATTGGCGGGGGATTTATTGCCGAACCGGACGATGGAACAGCAGATTGCGTCGGGATTTCAGCGGTGCAATGTGACGACGAACGAAGGGGGCGTGATTGCCGAAGAAGTGGAGGCGATCTATGCGAAGGATCGGGTGGACACGACCGGGACGGTGTGGTTGGGATTGACGGTGGGATGTGCGACCTGTCATGACCACAAGTTTGATCCGATTTCGCAGAAGGATTTCTATTCCATGACCGCCTTCTTCCGCAATACCACCCAATACGCGATGGACGGAAATGCTCCCGACACCCCTCCGGCGATTGTCGTCCCGGGGGACAAGGATTTGCAGGTCTGGAGCCAGTTGAATCAACAAGAACGATCAATCCGGGACCAGATGCAGCAGAAGCGGTCTGTCGGCGATCCGGCATTTGATCAGTGGCTGAAGTCAAAGGCACCCCAGCAACTCAAGTCGCCATTCGAAGAGTCCGCCGAGTTGCTTTCCCTTTCACTGGGTGATCGCATTGAAGCAAAGCTTCAGGGGGAGACCAGTCTGGTCTCTGTTCCCGAGGGGATCACGGTAGGGGAGGCAAGCATTCCGGGAAGCAAATCCCTCAAGTTTGGGGCGAATGCTCAGGTAGAACTTCCGCACATCGATTATTTTGCAGTAGACCGCCCCTTCTCGGTGGCGGTATGGATTTTTCAACCGACTGGCTCCGACAATTTTGCGGTGGTGAATCAAATCGATCCCAGCGACAAGAATCGCGGTTGGGTTCTGGAGATTGGGGCGCGTGTCGTGTCTTTTCGAATGATTGGCGATGATGGCAAGACCGTGAGTATCAGTGCGGGATTCCAGTACCAGCTTAAACCGGGAACGTGGAACCACATCGCGGTGAGTTATGACGGCAGTCGAAAGCAGGCGGGGATGGGTTTTTATCTGAATGGCAAAGCCATCCCGACCCAGGGTGCCGGTGATCAGGTGACGGACTTGGCGGGTGACATTCGGAACAGCTCTCCTATTTTGCTTGGAGGAAATGGCAAGCTCTTTTTCCAGGGCGGGGCAGTCTCGGACCTTCATCTCTTTTCACGCTCTCTGTCTGCCGAAGAGGCCCAGCTTGCTTCGTATTGGCAGACTCTGCAACTGGCGATCGCCAAGCCCATGGATCAGTGGAGTGCGGAGGACCGCGATGCCTTTCATGTCTATTATCTGACCCACGTCGACAATCAGTATCGCGAATTAGCTTCACGTCTTAAAGACGTGAAGCAACAGAAGCGGGAAATTAAAGAGCGAAGCTCTTTGACCTTGGTCATGGAGGAGAATCCAGATACCAAGCCGATGGCGTATGTACTGTTTCGCGGGCAGTATGATCAGAAGCGGGACAAGGTAGAGCCGAATGTGCCGGCGGCCCTGCCTCCACTGCCGGCCTCCTATCCGCGGAACCGGCTGGGGTTGGCGGAGTGGCTGGTGGACGGGTCGAATCCGCTGACGGGGCGGGTGACGGTAAACCGGTTTTGGCAGGAAGTGTTTGGGGTGGGGTTGGTGAAGACGTCGGAGGACTTTGGATCGCAGGGGCAGGCGCCGTCGCATCCGGAGTTGCTGGACTGGCTGGCGGTGGAATTTCGGGAATCGGGCTGGGATGTGAAGCGGTTTTTCAAGCTGATGGTGATGTCGGCGACGTATCGGCAGTCGGCGGTGACGACGGAGGAGAAGTTGAAGAAGGATCCGGAGAACCGGTTGTTATCGCGGGGGCCGCGGTTCCGGATGGACGGGGAGATGGTGAGGGATTATGCCTTGGCGGCGAGCGGGCTGTTGGTGGAGAGGATAGGAGGGCCGAGCGTCAAGCCGTATCAACCCGACGGAGTGTGGGAAACGGTAGCCATGCTGGTCAGCAACACGCGATATTATAAGCAGGGCGCGGGAGATGATCTCTACCGGCGGAGTTTGTACACGTTCTGGAAGCGGAGTGCGCCGCCGGCGTCGATGGAGATATTCAATGCACCGACGCGGGAGACATGCACGGTGAGGCGGGAACGGACTGACACGCCCTTGCAGGCGCTGGTTACCATGAATGATCCCCAGTTTGTCGAGGCCGCACGATCCCTCGCTCAACGTGCCCTACTAGCCGATCGCGCCAACCTGGACCGGCAGTTTCGTATCATTACAGGCCGATTGCTGGCCCGTCCGTTCACCCCGAAGGAATTGGAAATTGTGAAGCATTCCTATGCGGACTTTCTCAATTACTATGATGCCCATCCGGAAGATGCGCAAAAGCTGTTGGCGGTCGGAATGTCGAAATCGGATCTGCCGGTGGCGGCCCCGCAGGTGGCGGCGCTGACGATGGTGGCTAATCAGGTTATGAATTTGGACGAAGTATTCAACAAGTAGGTCGCCAGTTTTCGGCAGGGGGACTCCATGCATCCATTTGATGAAGCGGTATTGGTAGAGACGCGGCGGCAGTTTTTCAGCCGGGGAGCGCGCGGGCTGGGAGGGATGGCGCTGGCGAGCCTGCTGGGCGACAACCTGCTGACAGCGCTGGCCGACGGTGCCACGAAGAAGCCGGCGGTGGGAGGCGTGCCAGGACTGCCGCATTTTGCGCCGAAGGCCAAGAGTGCGATTTATCTGCACATGGTGGGAGCGCCGCCGCAGTTGGATCTGTATGACTACAAGCCGGGGTTGAAGGACTGGTATGACAAGGATTTGCCGGAGTCGGTGCGGAAGGGACAACGGCTGACGACGATGACGTCGGGACAGAGCCGGTTTCCGATAGCGCCGTCGATCTTCAAGTTCCAGCAGCATGGGCAGAGCGGGGCGTGGGTATCGGAGTTACTGCCGTATACGGCGAAGATGGTGGATGAGATGGCGATCATCCGCTCGATGCATACCGAGGCGATCAACCATGAGCCGGCGATCACGTTCATACAGACGGGGAGCATGATTGCGGGGAAGCCGTGCATGGGAGCGTGGGTTGCCTACGGGCTGGGCAGTATGAATCAGGATCTGCCTACGTTCGTCGTGCTCAACGCCACTCACTCCAACCCCAAAGCTAATGTCCAGGCGATTTCGGCACGGCTGTGGAGTGCTGGGTTTTTATCGGCGCAGTATGCGGGGGTGGCGTTGCGATCGGGAGGGGATCCGGTGCTGTACATCAATAATCCGGAGGGAGTACCGCCGCAGATTCGCCGCGAGATGCTGGATGGGTTGGGACAGCTGAACCAGCTGCAGATGGAGAAGCTGGGGGATCCGGAGACGCAGGTACGGATTGCGCAGTACGAGATGGCGTTTCGGATGCAGACGTCGGTACCGGAGTTGACGGATGTGTCGAAGGAACCGGACAGCACGTATCAGCTTTATGGAGAAGATGCCCGCAAGGCAGGGACGTTTGCCAATGGCTGTCTGATGGCCAGGCGGCTGGTAGAGCGTGGGGTTCGTTTTGTACAACTGTATCACCGCGGCTGGGACGTGCATAACACTCTTCCGGAGGTTCTACCGAGCCAGTGTAAGGATGTGGATCAGGGGTGTTGGGGGCTGGTGCAGGACTTGAAGTCGCGAGGGTTATTGGACAGCACACTGGTGCTGTGGGGTGGGGAGTTTGGACGAACGATTTATTCGCAAGGGAAGCTGACGGCGACCGACTATGGACGGGACCATCATCCGCGGTGTTTCAGTTTGTGGATGGCGGGAGGGGGGATCAAGGGGGGCACGGTGTATGGGGAGACAGACGAGTTTTCCTACAACATTGTGAACAACCCGGTGCATGTGAGGGATTTGCAGGCGACGATTCTGCACCAGTTTGGGATCGACCACGAGAAGTTCACCTACAAGTACCAGGGATTGGATCAGCGCTTGACGGGAGTGGAACCGGCCAGCCCCGTCAAAGCCATTATTGCGTGATTTTCATGAATGAAAAAAAGTGAGTGGACTTTCGTCTTTTTGGCCCAAGTTGGCGTCTTAATCTACGAAACGCATTTCTCTCATCTGCGGCCTGAATTTTACCCCAATTCAGGCCGCGCAATTTTTCTCCAAGTATTTCCTGATTTCGCAGGCAACTCGCTCTCTCACACCAACAAGCATTCTCACGGCCCTATTCCCTTGATAAATTTCAGGAACGCCGCTATGGTAGGGCGGTTGATTTTTTGTCGAATATTTTGGATGTTCTTTTTGGACTCCATTGAAATCAAAAAGTTGGGATGGCTGATTCTCAGTGGGGGAGGGTAATCGATGTTTAGGAAAATCCAGGACTTCGAATCTGTCTGGTCCCAGGAAGTGGATGCGACCAAGAAGATATTCAAGCATATCCCTGACCGATTTCTTTCCCAAAGCGTTTATCCTGAGGGCAGGACCCTGGGGCGAATCGCGTGGCATATTGTCCTTACCATTCCTGAAATGATGAACAGAACCGGGATAACAGTGGCAGGCCCTCACGAAGATGCGCCGGTGCCCTCTTCAATGAAGGAGATCTTGGGGGTCTATGAAGAGGCAGCCCGTTCTCTCCTCGAGCAGGTCAAATCAAAATGGAATGACAACAGCCTCGAAGAAACGGATGAAATGTACGGTCAAGTATGGAAGCGAGGCGTTACCTTGACGGTTTTGGTTGCACACCAAACCCATCATCGCGGTCAAATCACCGTTTTAATGCGGCAGGCGGGACTTAAGGTTCCTGGAGTCTATGGCCCGGCCAAGGAGGAATGGGCTCAGTGGGGCATGCCGGAACCCACCCTTTAGAAATATTGCTTTCTCCTTCCTTCCCCCTCCCCTGTCCTCTGGATGCCCGCTGCCTCCGCCCCCTGCCCGGCCGCTGGATAAACTCAAGATTCATCAGCAACTTGACGAAAAGTTAGAAAGAAGTCCGGAACCTTCAGTAATCCACTGCTGAGAGACACCGGCCTGCTGGGATTGTTGTTTGTGGTGACGCCTGGGAAAGTCGCCTGCGACTCATCTTTCTGGGAGAGCAGTAATGAGCATTGTCGGGAGTCTGGCAACCATGAATGTTGCCGACTTGTTGCAATTCCTCGAAGTGGGGCACAAGAGTGGGATCCTGAAGGTGAGTCATGAAAACATCACCAAGATGATCTATTTTCAAAACGGGATCATCGCCGGATCAAGTTCGAACGACCCCAAAGAGTACTTCGGGCAATTCCTGCTCCACTACGGAAAGATTGACGAGTCAGGCCTCAAGGCGGGCATGGAATGTCACCGCCAGATGAAAGTGCCTTTGGGCCGGGCGCTGGTTCACCTGGGGCAGATTAAAGAAAACGATATGATGGAATTGCTTCGCGAACGGGCCTTGGAAATCATCTATGAGTTGTTTCTCTGGGAGCATGCTGATTTTGCGTTTGAAGATAACGCGACCCTGCCGGATGACTTGATTCGAATCGAAATCAAACCCACCAGCGTTGTCATGGAAGGCATCTACCGGGTGGATGAATGGCAGCGCTACCGAAGCCGCATCCCCTCGGACCGTGTCGTGCTGGGGCTTGTTCCCGGCCACCGCCTACAGGATGCGACAGGGGGAACTCATCTTCCCAAGATTCTCTGGTACATCAAGAAACAAATGACGGTAGGCGAGATCTGCTACAACTTGCATGCTTCGCCTTTTCATGTCTATTCGCTGTTGTACGGCCTACTTAGCGACGGGGTCGTTCAAGTAGTTGAAGAGTTGCCCGTGCGGGAGCTCCCCCCTCTTCCCCTTCCCCATGATCTTGAGGCCTTGGACGACCTCCTGGCGCGGGCAAAGAAACTCATCGAACACCAGCAGGCTGCGGAGGCGGTTGATTTGCTAAGCAATTTTCTTGAGCTCGATCCCAACCACACGGAGGCGAAGGCCATTCTGGCGACTGCCGAATCTGTATTGGTTCAGGAAATCTTCCGGTCCGGCATCCGGCCCGAGGCGATTCCCGTTCTGGCAGTTTCCATTGATCGATTGACCACTACCGAACTCGGCCCCAAAGAAGGATTTATTCTTTCCCGTATCAATGCAAGTTGGGACGTCAAATCCATCCTGTCCATTTGTCCATTTCGCGAAGCAGACTGCCTGCGCATTCTCCAAAGACTCTATAGCTCAAA
Source organism: Terriglobia bacterium (assembly GCA_046331665.1). Classification (GTDB taxonomy): domain Bacteria; phylum Acidobacteriota; class Terriglobia; order Versatilivoradales; family Versatilivoraceae; genus CAWBAT01. Next base: position 10,470 of record JAXLQK010000025.1, read on the forward strand.
ACTCATTCGCTTTACCGCCCCGGCGCGGTGAATTACTCGCTGAAACCGCGTAGGATTTGGCCGGGTGCGAAGGCTCGATCGTGACAAATTCTTAAGGTTACGATAGTCTAAGGATGCGGTTGCGCGTGCCGTCTGCCTTTTCTCAAACAGGAACCTCACGGAATGAAACTGCTCTGGGGATACTTGAAATCCTACCGAAAATTGGTGATCCTGGCGCTTTTTTTGGCGGCCATCAACCAGATCTTTTCTTTGCTGGATCCCTGGATCTTTCGCCATCTGATTGACCAGTATGCCACCCGCTATCAGGATTACACGACGATTGAATTCTTTAAGGGAGTCAGCCTGTTGTTGGGTGCGGCGATTGGCGTGGCTTTTATCTCTCGCGTCGCCAAGAACTTCCAGGACTACTATATCAATGTCATCACCCAACGCCTGGGAGCTCAGATCTATTCCGATGGACTGCGGCATTCACTGGAGCTCCCGTACAGTGTCTTTGAAGATCAACGGAGCGGCGAAACGCTGGGCATATTACAGAAGGTTCGCGCGGATGTTGAGAAACTGATCAGCGCCTCCATCAACATCGTCTTCACTTCCCTGGTTGGCGTCCTCTTCGTGATGGGCTATGCCTTGAGCGTCCATTGGGCCATTGCACCGGTTTATTTTCTGACGGTTCCTCTCCTGGCTGTCCTGAGTTCGGTTCTCGGGAAAAAGATCAAGAAGATTCAAAAGGTCATCGTCACCGAGACCACTGCCTTGGCAGGGTCCACGACAGAATCGCTGCGCAACATTGAGCTGGTCAAAAGTCTGGGCCTGGCGCAACAGGAAATTCATCGTCTGAACAACACAACCGGGAAGATTCTTGATTTGGAGCTGAAGAAAGTCCGGTATCTCCGCAGTTTGAGTTTCATCCAGGGCACCTCCGTAAATTTCTTGCGCAATAGCATCCTGTTCATGATGCTGTACCTGATCTTCGCCAGGCAGATTACCGTCGGGGAATTCTTCGCCTTGTGGATTTACAGTTTTTTCATTTTTGGCCCATTGCAGGAGATGGGGAGCGTGATTAATACGTACCGCGAAGCCGAAGTTTCCCTGAACAATTTTGATGAAATCATGCGCACTCCCAGGGATTCCCGCCCCGACAATCCAGTGCTTCTGCACGAGATCGATCAATTGGAGTTTCGCAATGTCTGTTTTCAACACCGGTCGGCCACCAAGAGCGCATTGGAAGAAATTACCTTTTCGGTGGAACGCGGAGACAGTCGCCTTCGTCAGACCTTCCGGAGCAGGAAAACGACTCTCGTGAAATTGCTGGTCGGCACGCGTATTTTTATCAGCGAGGGAGGGATCCTCTACAACGGAGTTTGCTGAGAGAGGTGGATCTGGAAGAGCTTCGCAATCACGTTGGTTTTGTCACGCAAGATACCCAGCTTTTCTCTGGTTCGATTCGGGAAAATCTACTGTTTGTCAACCCGAATGCCACAGACGCAGAGTGTTTGGAGGTTTTGGAGAAGGCTGCTTGCCAAAGCCTTCTGGCAAGAGCCGACCGCGGGCTGGATACCGTGATCGGCGAGGGAGGAGTGAAGGTCTCGGGGGGAGAGAAACAGCGCTTATCCATCGCCCGCGCCTTATTGCGAAAGCCGAATTTACTCGTTTTCGACGAGGCGACTTCTTCTCTGGATTCTCTGACTGAGGAAGAAATCAGTGACACGATTCGGAGTATCTCCACTCGCCGCGAGATGATCACCATCCTTATCGCCCATCGTTTATCAACCGTTCTCCATGCAGATCGGATTTATGTTCTGGAAAAGGGACGCATCATTGAATCTGGCGGGCACGAAGAGCTTCTGGAATTAAAGGGGCTCTATTACGCGATGTGGCGCCAACAAATTGGAGAGCAGGAAATGAGCGTCGTCCTGAATTAAAAACAAAGACCGTCCCCGTAGTCTCTCCCGAGCATGAGCACACTTCGACGAACGCCGCGGGCATTTTATCTCCGGCGCTGGCTGGCATGGTCCCTGATGCTCTCCCTTTTCGGGGGAGGCATGCCTCTGTTTGCCTGGGGAAACGAAGGGCACCGGCTCATTACAGAGCAAGCGATCGCTCTACTCCCCCCCTCCCTCCGAGCCTACTTTGAGCAGCACCGCGCCTTTTTAATCGAACATTCCATTGACCCTGACCTGTGGCGAATCGCAGGGTTTCAGGAAGAAACAACCCGGCATTTTCTCGATTTGGACGCCTATGGTCATTACCCTTTTGAGGCCTTGCCCCATGACTACCAAGAGGCGGTAGGCAAGTTTGGCCGGGAGAAGATTGAAAAGGAAGGCCTTCTGCCATGGAGAACCGAGGAAGTCTATGAGCAGCTTGTCGAAGCGTTTCGGCAGTATTCACGAAAGCCTCATCGCGCGAGCGGCGAAGAGATTCCTTTCTTCGCCGCTCTGTTGTCCCATTATGTCAGCGATGCCCACGTTCCTTTGCATGCCATTACGAATTACAATGGCCAGCGGACGGGACAGACGGGAATTCACTTTCGTTTCGAATCCGATCTCTTGCTGCGCTACCAGGACCGCCTGAGCTTGCAGCCCGCAGCGATTTATCCTGTTTCGAATCCGCGGGATTTCGTGTTTGATTTGCTGTTAAAAAGCTATCTGCAGGCAGAACCGGTTCTCAAGGCAGACCGTATTGCCGCGGGAAAATCTCGGGATTACGATGATCGTTACTACGCTGCCTTCTTCCCTCTGGCCTTCCCGATCCTGGAAAAGCAGATGAACGATTCGATTACTGCCGTTGCATCTGTGATTGCGGCGGCTTGGGAAAAGGCCGGCCACCCCGATCTCCATGATCGGACGACACCGGCTCCGCAGAAACGAAGCCGGAAAAACGCGAAGAGCGGAAACTCAACGCCTTCTTAGATGTTTGGCGTTCTCTTACTCCTTTGGGGTCACTTTTCGATAGCCGATGCCCGGAATAGGAGGGCCGCCATCCTTGATTGTGAAATCCGAGGGAACTTCAAACAACGAGCGGACTGGCTCACTACGTGAGATCCCCGTCAGCCGATAGGTTGTCTCTGCGAAGCGAGGGTCAGAATGCTTCGACAGAATCACCGTCCCCAATTCCGGCGAAAACCAACGCTCTGAAACGATCTGGATCGGTTGTTCATTGCCAATCTGCCCGGCGGGAATCGTGATGGTGGATCGGGTTCCCTCCGTTTCCAACCCTTCAATCACGCGCTTTCCCAGGGACTCGGTTTCTGGTTTTACATCGAGTTCGGAACGAAAACTTTCGACGAAGATAGGGCCTTCAGGTTCACCGGGCGCAGCGGTTACCTTTTTTTCAAAAGTGGCCATCTTGGACCCACGAACGGCTCCACTGCTTGTCCACATCACGTTGGAGGCAGACTTTGTCGACTGATGGAGCACGATCTTGCTGGCGATATGGTCTTTGAGATTGAGGATGTAACTCACTCCCGCTACCGGATCGTTGATGAAGATCAGCTGGGGAGGCTCATCACCGCCAGCCAACGGCAAAAGAGGGCCTACAGTATGCTCTCTTCGGGAACGCCCTTCGCTGTCCCGATAAACCATGGAGCTGTTTTTCTGTATGATCCGGTTGCCGTCAGCCAGCGTTTGAACCGTCTCCGTCGTCGCCTCCGCGGAATACGGAGCACCCTTCACCGGTTTTGAGGGAAGATCCAGGCCAACGTCGCCGACTGCCATGTGGAACATCCCGACACCCGGCCCCATCGCCCCGCCCACCACCACATTTCCTTCAGCCCCCGGAGCGGGCACGGCCACAGCCGTAGCTGGAGCTGCAATGAAGACATCCGACTCCTCCTGCACACGGTTGCCGCCCTTCTGAGTCTGTTGTGTAAGACCCGTCCCGGACAGCTCTAAAATAAGAAAGAAAAGAATCAAAATTCTCACAACCCATTGCCACTTCTTCATGACAGCTCCTTTCCTTACCGAACACCTCGGGGTCATCATCAATGATTCCTGCTTACTTCAATGCAACTGCCATCATCTGGGCCCACCGGACCTCCAAATGGCTTTTCATGGTTCCGGGCGGGTTGTCTCTCCCGCCACATCGACGAAGCGAATGGCCCGGGCGATTCCGTCTTCGCCGACAAAAACATCGGCCTGGATTGGTTCTTCACCATGCTCGGCACTGATCGTGAAACCGAATCTGCCCATTGTCGAACGAGGCAGCTCCATGCGAACCAAGTGTCCCCATTCCGTCGGCTCCAATGGGCTGGCTGCCATTACAGGAAGGAATGAAGTGTCGATTTCTTTCCGTGCAGCGAAGTCCGTCCGAGGTATGCTTGAATTCTGCTTCCCCTCACTGTGTCCACTGGCTGGCCTGACCTTTTTTGACGAAGAAGCGCTAGCAGCTTTTGCGAGAGCTTTCTGTGGAACGGTATGGGTTTCGGCTTCAGGTCCTAAAGAAGGTTGAATCGAGGCCGGGAGCGATGGAGGTTCCATGCTTGTTGAGTCGGCCGGTTTCAAAGGCACATGGCTGGCCCGCCACTGAAAGAAGGCCGCGCCGCCCAGCAATAACAAGCACGCCGCCGCGATCAGCCCAATTTGACGATACGTGGGCTTCTGTCGTTCCTTCCATAAACCGCTAAGTGGATCCCTGTTGGCTAGCCGGACTGGAGCCTCACCGTTTGTCCTGGAAATGTTGGGTTGCCTTTGCCGGCGAAGGGCTTCTAGCAAGGTGGACTCAATCCCGGCAGGAGCTCGCCGATGCTGTGTTTCGTTGCGAAGTGCTTGGAAGAATCGGGCCAACTGGCGTTCATTCTGAAGCCGGGAGAGGCATTGAGAACAAGACTCAGTATGGGCAAAGGCCTTGGTTTGTTGGGCCAAATCCATATTCCTGCCCTTGACCAAAGAATGCACAAGGTTTTCAAATTCCTGGCAATTCATATCGTGCTCCTCACAGCGCGATTCCTTATCAACGCCGTATGGCTGCCCTTCATTTTTTCCAGACGATTCAACAGCAGTTCATGGGCTCGGTTCAGGCGGGATCGAATGGTTCCCAGAGGGCATCCGCAGATTTCGGCGGCTTCCGCATAACTGAATTCTTCAAGATCGCAAAGGACAACCACTTCCCGATAATGTTCCGGCAGGGTCAGGATGGCCTGACGAACGGCCGCAATCCCTTCTTGTCGCGTTAAATCAAGCAGAGGATCATCGGGAGTGGCCAGAGTGCCCGACCGCTCCCCTTCATTACGGACCCACTCATCTTCGAGTGCAACGAGTCGGTGCTTCTTCTGAAAGGCCTGCAACACCAGATTTCTGGAAATGCCGAAGAGATAAGACGAAAGAGATCCTCGTTCTGGATCAAATCGTCCAGAATCTGCTATAAGCATCAGAAATACTTCCTGTGTGATATCCTCAGCCAAAGCCTCACTCCCGCTCATATGCAAAGCGAATCGATAGATTCCTTCCTGCCAGCGGCGATAGATGGCCACGATCGCATCCTCGTCTCCCGCACGCAAGCGTTGAAGCAGTTCCAGGTCAGGACTCGGTGAATGTATGGCTGCCCCCTCATTGCTCATGAAGCCATTTGCTCTTAACATTCCATATTCATTCTAAACTTAAAATGGTTCCATAAAATGAGGACAATTCTGGAGAACCGGTAAGATTTCTACCTAATCTGGACGTTTGGCTACCCTGACCAAGGCGAATGGAGGTTGGTACGGATCCGGAGATTAAGGTTGCCGCCCGCCAAAACACGTTTTATTCTTGATTAACAATTCCGGCTTGGTTGAAGGGGTTGTTAAGAATCTTGCATCCTGGGAATTCCTAATCATGACGAACGCGCAGGAAACTCCATCGCGCTTGGATTATGACCGCACCAAATTTCAGATTCAGAAGAAGTTTGGAGGTTATATAGTTACGGAAGCGCTCTATTCGGGCCCAACATTAGTTTCGAATCACGAACTGGGAATCATTTACACCAGCCACGCAGAAGCATTACGGGCCGTGGATTCATTGGTCCGGCGTTGGAAGATTTCGAGTCCGAACATTGCAATTGAATGGTCAGACTAGAAGTTGCGTTCACTGACACACTCTCTTCGAGTGTGGGCTTGCATACCGATGCAAAACTGACTTTCCACCGGCCTCTTTCACTCGGGCGCTTTCTAGATTTTGAGAAGAACAATTTATCTTGGCGTGTCGGCCGGGGAGGTGGGTCGATGCCTGGATGGAATTTTTGGTCATCAGGAAAGAGCAGCGGTGAAGTGCGAATGTAATTCTCTCCCCGCAATTTCCAATGGCGCCTTCAAATTCACGCCGGCTGGCGGCTCAAAAAACCCTGGCGATGGTGACCATCGAAGCCCTCGTTCCTGCCATAAGAGTCGCACTTGATCAACCATCGCCACGGCAAGCTTGTTGAAATTCAGATCACAAACCGTGCTTTTCCAGGATTCAGAAGTTTAAAGCGCTGATCCGAGATTCGCGGGACCCCTGTGCCATTTTATCTCCCAGCCCCAGCAGATTTGCTTCTGGCTTCAGCTTGAGATGTAGTCGCCTGGGACTTTGCGGAAGTCTTCCGCAAGATGAAGAGCAGGAGGGAGCTAATTCCCCAGCCGACGATGGAACCAAAGATCGTCACAAAGAACAGATGGGCTCCGGCATGTCCCCATGTTCTCCCGTCCGCGCCACCACTGTATTCTGGAGCCGTATAGATGTTAACCCGAGTGGTAAGAATGGCCAAGGCGACCGCCGCCGCCACCACAATTTGTCCGACCAGATTCTGAATCACGATTAACGGCAGCAATTGTTTGTAGCCGCCAAATTGAGCTTTGTGGACTTTATAGGTAACGAACAACCAAGCCAGGATGGTGGCCGCCGTGAGGCTAAGAAATTTGACAGTCGAATTGGGGACTCCCGCGAGAGACAACCCAAGCCGTCCTAAACCCACAATCACGATGAACCCAAGAATCGCCTTCTGAAATTGAACGTACTCCGAAAGGGATTTCCCGAAGATCGTCATCTTCATTTCTCCTTGGAAAAATTTGGCTAAGCTTTGCAGGATTTGCCCTTCATCTTAACACTATGCTTGGCGGGTGAGGAAGAGGTATTCGATTGGGACTATGGGGAATCATGAACTGGCAATGGTCATGGTAGAACGGCTATCTCCCAGTTCGCCCAAGCGATTCAGATAGCAATTATGTTGGAACAGGAATAGTTCTCCTGAGATGGACCAGGAAGTCCAAAAAACACTTCAATTTGAATAGGTTATGGGTCTGTTTGGGACGATGGACAACAAGCGCCGGAGTGCGCCAACCGCTGTCAGGCCCAGCCGGGTAAAGACGATACAACACACTTAGTGAAGGGGGTTGGGCCTGGTCATGCCCTCTGGAGTGTCCTAGTAGGTTGCTGAAAAACTCCCTGTAGCGGCGCTCTATGAGCGTCGTTCTGCAAGTGATTGAATTTCGGCGGTCATAGACCGCCGCCACAGCTCCCGCACTTTGGTCGACCGAGTGTTTCAGCAACCTGCTAGGTTTCAGTATTCCCCCGCGACATCACTACTTTTCCGGTTCGGACGAGTTCGATGACGCGATAGTTTCCCATCATCTTCACCAGGGCATCGACCTTTTCCGTATCCCCGGTCGCCATCAAAATCACGGAACTTTCCGTCAAGTCGACGGTTTTGCACTTGAAATGTTCAGCAACTTGCAAGGCCTCTGCCCGTTCAGTGGAACTGACACTAATCTTAATCAGGGCCAATTCCCGTTCGACCGCATTTTCGCCCGTGTGGTCAACACAATGAATCACATCGACCAGCTTGTTGACCTGGGCGATGATTTGGTCCAGTCCTTCCGGATTCCCCTGGGCCGTGATGGTCATCCGGGAAAATTTTCCGTCCATCGAAGGAGACACCACCAGTGAATCGATGTTGTAAGCTCGCCGTGCAAAAACCTGGGCGATTCGAGCGAGCACTCCGGGTTTATTCGATACGTAGACACTCAGCGTGTGGTTGTCTTCACGGCGCATCAAGAGATTTTCCATCGAGAATTTCCTCCGTTTCCTAGGTCGACCCTGTAGGTTTCTCCTGGGGAACCTTGGGAGCTTCCGTCAGCATATCCTCAAGGGCTCTACCCGCAGGGATCATGGGATAGACATTGTCTGTCTTGACGCATTCAGCATTGATTACGGCTGGGCCATCATTGTATTCCAGCGCCCGGGTAAGAATTTTCCGGACGTCCGCCGGCCTTTTCAAAGTAAATCCTTTGGCACCCGGGAAACAGTCCGCCAATTTGGCGAAGTCTGGATTCCCTTCCAGATCGACACCGCTTTCGCGATCTTCGTAAAACAGCTCCTGCCACTGCCGTACCATGCCTAAATAGTGGTTGTTCAACACCAGGACCTTGACAGGTACTTTGTGCACACACGCCGTCGCAAGCTCGCACATGGTCATCTGGAATCCGCCATCTCCCACCACGGCGACGACCAAGTCTTTTGGCCTACCAAACTTGGCGCCAATGGCTGCCGGAAGCCCATACCCCATGGATCCGGCTCCGCCGGAGCTTAACCAGTTGTAAGGACTTTCCGACTTGCAGAATTGAGCGGCCCACATCTGGTGCTGACCCACATCTGTCGAAATGACGACTTTTCCTTTGGTCAATTTATTCAGCTCGTCCAAGACGTGCTGCATTTTCAAGCCACCTTGCTTTTTGTACTTTAACGGATACTTCTTCTTGTATCCCTCCAGATGCTTGAGCCAATCCTGAGTGTCAAGCCGAGCCACATGCCGGGTAATCTCATCCACAATCTTGCGGGCGTCCCCCACACACCAGTGCTGGCATTTGATCATCTTCCCAATTTCCGCGCGATCAATGTCGATATGAATTCGGACGGCATTCCGACAAAATCGGTGGGGTTGACCGACGATGCGATCATCATAACGGGACCCGATGGACATCACCAGATCACATTCGATGAGCGCTTTGTTGGCGTAGGCAGTCCCGTGCATCCCTAGCATCCCCAGAGATAAGCGGTGGCTCTCCGGAAAAGCTCCTTTGCCGAGCAGAGTCGTCGTGACTGGAGCATTCAGTTTTTCAGCCAGCTTTCGAATCGACTCGGAAGCATCAGCAATAATAGCTCCGTGGCCGGCCAGGATGACGGGCTTCCTTGACTTGTTCAAGGCTTCGGCAATCTCCGCAACCCGGGATTGGTCGAAGGATTCATCCAGCCGATAACCTGGCAAGTCCATCTCGGCATGAAGATCACCGGAAAAAGGCCCCTGGCTAATATCCTTGGGAATATCGATCAATACGGGTCCCGGACGCCCGGTATTGGTAATATGGAACGCCTCTCTCGTGATGCGCGGAATATCATTACTGTCCTTGACCAAATAACTGTGTTTGACGACCGGCATGGTGATTCCGAATACGTCAGCTTCCTGAAACGCGTCCTTTCCCAACATCGAGGTCACCGTCTGCCCTGTAATGATAATCATGGGCACAGAGTCCATGTGGGCGGTCATGATCCCCGTCAAGGTATTGGTTGCTCCCGGACCGCTCGTGACCAAAACTACCCCAGGCTTACCAGTCGCACGCGCATACCCGTCAGCCATGAAGGCGGCTCCCTGCTCATGTCGGACAAGAATAAGCTTGATCTTGGTCTTGGTTGTGATCAGGGCATCAAAGATTGGAATGGCTGCACCACCAGAAAGTCCAAAAATGTACTCAACCCCCTCACTTTCCAAACATCTGACGAGTGCTTGTGCTCCATCCATTGCCTTTAAGATCATTTTTTCTGACCTCCACGTTGAAGCTACTTAAAGTTTGCCGATAATATACAACTTTCTTAAATTTGAAAAGCACAAAATCACTAAAAATATGACAAATGTGAGACATATAATTTTTATTAGATAAAAATCGTTAATTATTGATCAAAACGTTAGGTCATTTTCTATATGACGTAAAATTATTCGCCAATCAGAAAGACAACTTTTCAAAGTACTAAGAAACTGGATTAAGAAAAGTCTTAGTTTTACTAAAAGTATGCATGGCGGGTCACTTCGGTCGTGATGGCTCCGAAGGAGGAAGGCGGGGAGGCTGAAAGGTCAAGACGGGAGATTTCTGATCGTTGATTCCAGAAATCGGGTGGTTTCCGAGGGGTCTTTCGAAAGGTCCGAGGCGTGAATAGGTTTTCCGAAACGAACCGTGATCTCGCCTGCGCGCGAATAAGGGATCCGCCTTTTCCCGTTCATAACCAGTTGCTTGATTTCAAACAGACCTTCCAGTCTGAGGGGGACGACGGTGGCATTCAATCCCGCTGCGAGAACTCCAATTCCTTGCTGAAAAGGGGCAGGCTGTCCGTTCAGAGTTCGCAGGCCTTCCGGAAAGACGAGTACGCTGTAGCCTCGATCCATTGCTTCGCCCGCGTACTCGAAACTTTGCCTGAAGCTTCCTTTCCGCGGAAGAGGAAAAACATTAAACAGCGTGACCACTGCCAGGTAGGCGAGAGGGGAGAAGAAGCGGGTCAGCAAAGAGTCGCCCATGGCATGCCTCCAGTTTCTCAATCTTTCCCCATCCATAGCCACGGCCACCGAACGGCGGAGGTGGCGCGGCAGTGCATAGAGAACCAAGGCTGGATCCAGGAATGTCACGTGATTGGAGACAAGGAGAACCGGCGGAGAAAGATCTTTGAGCAGAGCCTGACCTTTTAGCGAAGGACGGGCAAGGAGCCAGGTGAGGGGATGAAGGAATAAAACCGAAAATAGGCGCCGCAGCGCAGTGACAGTAAAGCGCATAGGCCAGGCTGGGAAGGGATAGGGAAAGCTTTCCTCATGAGTGGCTGACATATCGCGCGTGCGCATTGAAGAGGGATGTGAGGGTGGACCAGTACCGGTTGGGGGAATATTCTTCTGGTCATCCTTTGGTAGCGATTGTGCCGAAAGAAGGTCTCGGAGTTCCCCCAGGGTGTTGACCGAGGAAAATTGATCTTCAGCGATTTCAATTTGGTATTCTTCCTCCAAGCGATTCAATAACGCCATCTTTCCAAGGGAATCCAGCTTCAGATCTTTGGCAAGTTGAGAACTCCCATTGACATCGGTTTCCTCTCCGCCCGCAACCTCCGCTACCATTTTTGCCAAGGCATCTAATTCTTTGCTTTTATCTGTGACACTCAGGATGGATTCAGGATTCTGGGCTGACGGATTCAAACGCGCGATCAATTCTCTCTTGAGAATCTTTTGGTTTGCAGTTCTTGGAAAATCTCTTTCTGGCCAAACGGCCCAATGGTGGATTTGTTGATGCGGAGCGAGTATTTGGTTGGCTCGCTCGACGGCCTTCTGGGGATTGCCTGATTCCTTTACGAGCAGGATGGCGAAGGGTTCTGGACCCTGTTTTTGCTCCACGCCAACCACGGCACAGCCGCGAATTTCCGGCTGTTCATTCAAGGCGCGCTCAAGATCTTCCGGGTAAATGTTCAGGCCGGCGGAAGTCACAATGACTTCCTTCTGGCGTCCCAGGAAGAATAGATTCCCGTCGAAGTCTCTTCGCGCCAGATCACCGGTATGAAGCCACCCTTGATCATCCGTGAGAGGGATGTACGGGCCGTCTTTACCCCAAATCCCCCGGGAGACACTTTGGCCTCTCACCAGAATCTCGCCATCCGGGGAGATCTTGATCTCGTGGCCGGGAAGGGCTTTCCCAATGGAACCGTATTTTGGTTTAAGCGGATGCATGACACTGACGAGTGCCGCCGTCTCCGTCATTCCATATCCTTGTACAACAGCCAAACCTTGCCTTCGCCAAAAGTCGGCTGTAGCGGCGTTCAAGGTTGCTCCACCCGAAACGAACGCCCAGAATTTCCAACCAAAACGCCGGTGGACAGCCCGCCCTCGCCAGACATTTTCAAGAAACCGGGAACCCGCGGTACCAGCCCCAGCCAGTACTTTCGCGGGGACTGCTATTTTTTCGAGGCTTTCCTTGAGGGTGTCCAGGAAACGCGGCACGGCAATCAGAACTGAAATTTTCCTTTGCTGAATCGTTTCCATCACCTTTGTGGGTCGGAAAGAATTCAGGAACCAGACTTCGCCGCCGAGGAGCGGGGGGATCAACATTCCCATCAGCTGACCAAACACATGGCTTAGGGGGACTCAGTTAAGAAAGCGAAGGGGGTGAAATGCCGAGACGAGCCAGCGGTAACGATGTATTTCGCCCTCCAGCGGAGCCAGGTTGGAGAGCAAGTTGCCATGGGTCAATTGGACCCCCCGGGGTTCAGAGGTTGTCCCCGAGGTATACACGATCTCCACCAAGTCATCCGGCGAGATGTCATGCTGAGGCTGTACGGAATACTGGGAATCCTGCCGGGCGACGACTTCATCCAGCGCCATGGCAGGTATCGAAAAGGATTCCTTTTCAGACAGGAGATCTCCGCCGTGCAAAAGGACTTTGCCTTGCACTTGGGACTGGACGCGTTGAATGAAGGGCAGAGAACTTTGAGGATCCAGGGGGACCACCACGATACCTTCCCTTAGGCACCCAAAGAAGACAGCGACCCAGGCCGGAGAATTTTCAGACCAAAGAAGAACCCGGTCTCCTTTCCGCAAACCCATCTGTCGGAGTCTCCCGCCACCATAGAAGCGGTTTCTGCCAACCTGCGGTACGACCACCGATCTGTTCTCAGACCCCTCCATCCAACAAAGGCAAGGGACTCGCCTCGTCGACGAAAGTCATCCAGGTAACTTAAGAGGGTTTGTCTTGGAGGGATCGGTTTCATTGGAGCATGCATAGATGCCGTCAGGTTTTTCTCCCTTAATTTTGACGGATTCGCGCTGTGAACGCATGGTCAAAAGCGCTAAACTAATGAAAATTTTCCGCTATGGCCACTGCGGACGATTTTTCGCGCAATCCTCTATACCAGGAGTTACTCATCATGGCGAAGGCCTATCGCCGTATCGAAAGTAAACTGATTCATGCCGGAGAGCCGGAACCGAGAATCGAAGGGGCCGTAGCGATGCCGATATTTCAAACGGCGATGTTTGAATATGCTGGAGAAACAAGCTACGACGACCTCAAATACATCCGCCTTAATAACACACCAAACCACCAGGCTTTGCATGCCAAACTGGCGGCATTAGAGAACGCGGAAGCGGCTCTGGTCACTGGAAGCGGCATGGCTGCCATTGCGACGACGTTGCTCACACTGCTTCCTGCGGGAAGCCATTTACTGATTCAGGATTGTCTTTACGGAGGCACATACGATTTTGTCACCCGCGATTTTGCGTCATTTGGATTGGAATACACCCTGATCGACGCGAACCAGGCATCGACCTGGGAGCCCCATTTGAGACCGAATACGAAGGCAATATTCGTCGAATCAATGACCAATCCTCTTCTCCAGGTGGGAGATTTGGCTGCCATACCGCGTTTTGCCAAGGCGCACGGGTTATATGCCATCATTGACAATACGTTTGCCAGCCCCATCAATTTTCGCCCGCTGGAAAGAGGGTATGATCTTTCGCTCCACAGCGGCACGAAGTATCTGAACGGCCATAATGATATTGTGTGCGGCGTTGTCCTTGGTGCCCGCCAGCTCGTGGGGACAATCACGCACCGCCTCAACCATCTCGGGGGATGTTTGGATCCTCACGCGGCGTTCTTACTTCATCGCGGCCTGAAAACGCTTGCCCTAAGGGTTGCCTTCCAGAATCAAAGTGCCCTCCAGGTCGCCAGGATGCTGGAAGGTCACTCCGCAGTGGCGCGGGTCAACTATGCGGGGCTTGAGTCGCATCCTTCCCACGCGCGGGCGCGAGATTTGTTCCAAGGGTTTGGCGGTGTTCTAAGCTTTGAGCCCAAGGGAGGTGTCGAAGCTGCCGAGCGCTTTCTCAAGACGGTGAAACTTCCCGCGATTGCTCCCAGCCTGGGGGGCATCGAGACCTTGGCGACCCGGCCTGCCATCACTTCTCATGCCGGTCTTCTGCCGGAAGACCGCAGGAAGATCGGGATTTCTGATAGCCTGATTCGGCTTTCCATTGGCATTGAAGCGACCGAGGACATCTTGGATGATTTCACTCAGGCGCTGCATTGATGAAGGAAATCAACGCCACGCAAAAAACGCTGAATGGCAGCCTGCTTCCGGGAATTCAGGCTAATCTTGCATCGTGGATTGGACGATAAGGGAGGCATCATCCTGGGGGAAGACGAGAATCACCTGCGATTCCCTTGGGTCTCCCATGAGTCTGCCGCACCAAGCTTCTGGTGCCGGCAAAGAGAAATTTCGACGATCCATCCGATGAATTTCTACGAAGTGCTGAATTTACATCCCAAAGCCAGTGTCAAGGAAATTGAAGAAGCGTATTTTCTCCAGGCCCGCCAGGTTCATCCCGGTGCTCAACCCAATCTGATAGAGGATTCTGAAGAGCGCATGAACATGTTGAACCTCATTCGCGATATCCTGCTCAATCCGGAACGTCGTTCTCAGTATGACGCCAAACTGCAGAAGGCCGAGCAAAGTGCCAGTCGCCAAAGCTGGCAGGGTCTGGGCTGGAGTCCGCCAGGATTTCACAAGTCCTGGGTGGTCCTCTTGCTGGCTGGCGTCATTTTGGGGACAGCCTTGGGAGGGAGTCTCTGGTTCCACCGTCAAATATCCTCTCCTATTCCTCCCCCGGCATTCAAACCTGCAGTTGTCTCCATTCCGCCATCTACGTTTGGTCCGGCTCCGGAAGCATCATCCGCTGTAGTCACCGATTTGCCAATTCCGCGGGCTAATTCAGCAAAAGTACCTGCTCAAGTCATCCAGCGAGGGTCCAGTCTCTCCGAGATTGTGGCCATGATGGGGGATCCGGACCAGGTCGAAGAAAATGGTTCTCAAGGCATAAAAATCCTCCATTACGGCAAACTGCGTTTAATCCTTCATCAGGACAAATTGGTTCAGGGTCTCACCCAACCATAACTCCGATCTCAATGACCCCCTCCTCTTTGCGCATAATTCCTTAAGTCTGGAAACGCCGCTTGTCGATAATAGACGTGTAGTCGTGTATTAGGATGAGAAGCTCTAAGTGATTAAAGGCAGGAAGCTTATTTAATGGCCGGTGCTCCTGCGAAAGGCACGACGCCAGGATTCATCGGGAACAGTGTCCCGATGCGATGAGTTCATGAAACGGACAAAGATTCTTCACCACATACTTTTGGTGCTCATGCTGGTGAGCGTAGCCCCCCTTGCGTTCTATGGCTACCAGCTCATCAACCTCAATCGAGAAAAGCTGCAGACTCAGGAACGTTTTTCGCAAATCACGATTGCGCAATCGCTCTCGCGTTTAATTTCTCTCTATCTGAGCAATGCCAGGAAGCAAATTGAGGTGTTTGTGGCCAGCGCTCTGGAACTCAGCGGCGGCTCCTCTCAACTCGCGCAGTTGAATGCGAATCCTGCACTGCAGAAAAAGCTCGAAGACTTCGTCACGCGCGACAAGAATCTTCTCTATATCAACATTGTCAATGAGCGCGGCAAGGGAGTACGCGCCGGCGTTTATAACGGCGACGAAGAGATGGTCCAGCATTACCTGCGAAAAGCCTATCAACACGCGAGTCAGGATCAACCCTATATGAGCGAACCGATGATCCTGGAGGTCGGAAACCAGATACGCCCGGTGATCGTCATGTCACGCCCGATCAAGTCCGACGCCCGCCGCTGGGTGGGTGCGACAACGGTCATTTTGGCTCTGGATGATATTCTGCGCTGGGTCACCGACAGCAGTGTCGCCGGAAAGAAAACTTACGTGGTTGATTTCAACGGGAAGATTGTCGTTCATCCGGATCAGAAAACAAACCCTGCGGGCATGGATTTCAGCGGGATTGAGATCGTTTCTGCCTTTATGGAGGAGTGGCGACTCTCCAAAGGGATTCTGCGGCTTCAGGAGACAAGGCCTTTCAGGCTCGAGGAAGACGGGCACAAAAAGGACATGCTGGGCACCTACTACGCCATTGCCGAAGCCCCCTGGGGGGTCATCGTCCAGATTGATCAAAGCGCCGCTTTTGCCACCGTGGCCGAAATGAAATACGAAACCATTAAATTGGGACTGCTGATGCTGTTGCTTTCGGCAGGCATCGGAATCTACAGCGCAAGGTCCATTACCGATCCGATCCGTCAATTGGTGGAAGGAACTCACTCCATCGCCAAGGGAGACTTCTCCAAGAAGATTCAGATTAAGAGCCGCAATGAAATCGGTGAATTGGCGGAAACGTTCAACAAAATGACCGGCGATCTCGAACTCTACATCCAACAGATCAGGCGTGCCGGTGAGGAAAACAAAGCGCTCTTCTTAGGCTCGATCCGGGCTCTGGCGGCCGCCGTCGATGAAAAGGATCCTTATACCCGCGGTCATTCCGAGCGGGTGACGGAGTATTCCGTCATCATTGCGCGCCAGATGGAGTTGGATGAAATGATGCTGGAAACCATCCGAATTGCGGCCTTGCTGCATGATGTCGGGAAAATTGGGGTTGATGACAAGGTCTTGAAGAAACCAGGGCTGCTGACTCCAGAAGAGTTTGAGATTATGAAACTGCATACCGTCAAGGGTTACAACATCATGAAGCCCATTGAGCAGATGCGCAAGATGCTCCCGGGTCTGCGTTTTCACCATGAACGGTGGGATGGCAACGGCTACCCCGATCGCTTGCGAGCCGACGAAATCCCGCTGATCGCCCGAATCATTTCCGTGGCCGATACCCTGGATGCCATGACGACAAACCGCCCTTATCAAAAAGCCCTCAGTTTTGATTATGCTCGGGAGAAGATTACCTCGAATGCCGGAGTGAAATACGATCCGGCAGTCGTGGCGGCCTTTAACAAAGCCATCCAGAAGGGGCATCTGATCATTGCCCCAGCCCATCCGGTTCAGGAAGCCCTTGCCGGTTAAACCGAATCCGCAACCGGGCAGAGATACCTTCCCACCTGCCTGAATATACGGTCCGGAGAAGAGGCCATTGGCCCTCTTCTTGGAGCTGCGGGTCAGGAGCCGTCCTCCTGGTCTGAAAATCCGTTCCCAATCCCAACTAGTGGTATCATAGGCAGTGCTGGAAAGCACGATGCCGCCGGTTGTTCAGCCAAGCTCCAGCCAATTTGTTGGATTGAGATCATTCATGAAATTATTTGAAAAAAAACAAGCAGGGGAAGGTTTTTTCGGCAGGCTCAAAGCTGCCGTCGCGACGACCAAGTCAAATCTGGTGGCGCGGATCGAAGACATCGTCAAAGGGAAGAAGGAGATTGATGCCGATCTCCTGGATGAACTGGAGGCCATCCTGATCGGGTCCGACATCGGGGTTGAAACCACCCAGGAGCTGTTGACCAAGATTCGCAATCAGGTCAGTCGTCAGCAACTGCGTGACCCGGCAGAGCTGCGGGCATTGATCAAGGGAGAGTTGCTGTTCCTCCTCGATTCTGTTCCCAGCCCTTTGCTGAACCAGACTGCTGGTACTCCTTGGGTCATCATGATGGTGGGCGTCAATGGAGTCGGGAAAACCACCACGATCGGGAAACTTGCGAACCTTTATGTGCAGGATGAGAAGCGGGTCCTGGTTTGCGCTTCTGACACCTTCCGGGCGGCAGCGATTGAGCAACTTGAGATCTGGGGGGAGCGGGCGGGAGTCGAAGTCATCCGCCAAAAACCGGGAGCTGACCCCAGCGCCGTTCTGTTTGATGCCATGGCCTCTGCCAAGTCCCGGAAGATTGACGTTCTCATTGTTGATACGGCCGGGCGGTTGCATAACAAGACGAATCTCATGTCAGAACTCGAGAAGATGCGGCGCATCGCAGGAAGAGAGATTCCTTCGGCTCCCCACGAGGTGTTGCTGGTGATTGATGCCACCACAGGGCAGAATGGCCTGACTCAGGCACGGGAATTCGCCAAAAGCGCGGGAATTACGGGGATCGTCTTGACGAAACTGGACGGGACAGCCAAAGGCGGCGTGATTGTTTCGATAGTCCGCAGTCTGAAGCTGCCGGTTCGCTATGTCGGCATTGGTGAAAAAATTGACGACCTGATGGAATTCTCTTCAAAACAGTTTATCGACTCTCTCTTCGAATAAACGAGGCGCGGTTCCTCAACAATCTCTCAGGGAAATGGCAGACCAGGAAGACAATCACTTCATGGCTCGCGCGCTGGCGCTGGCACGCCAAGGGCGCGGGCTCGTCAGCCCCAACCCGATGGTCGGGGCCGTCTTGGTCAAGGACGGTCAGGTTATCGCTGAGGGTCTTCACCGCTATGCGGAACGAAAACATGCGGAAATCTGGGCAATCGAAGCCGCCGGCGATAATGCAAAAGGAGCGACTCTCTATATCAACCTGGAGCCCTGCAGTCACTTTGGCCGGACCCCGCCTTGCGTGGAGCGCGTCATCGAAGCTGGGATCCGGCGAACGATGATTGCCATGGTAGACCCGAATCCCCGCGTTGCCGGTGAGGGCATTCATCGCCTGAAGGACGCCGGAATTGAGGTGAATCTGGGAATCGGAAAGCAAGAAGCGGAGCGGCTCAACGAATCCTATGCCAAGTATATTCAATCCCGCACTCCTTTGGTCATCTTGAAAACGGCCATGACTCTGGACGGAAAAATTGCCCAGGCGGACGGTCATTCCAAGTGGATTACAGGAGAGCGTGCCAGGGCCAAGGGTCAACAGCTCCGGTTTGATTGTGATGCCTTGCTGACCGGGATTGGGACCGTATTGAAAGACGATCCTCTTTTGACTGATCGTACCGGCTTGAATCGCCGTCGACCTCTCCTGCGCTGTGTCCTGGATTCCCGCCTTCAGTTCCCCTTGACGAGCCGCCTCGTCCAGAGCCGATCGGCTGGTGCTATAATGGTGTTTTGTTCGTTGGAACGGGATCTGGCCCGCCAGCATGAGCTGGAGTCGGCAGGGATTGAAGTGGTGGCAGTGCCGGGCGAGCCGGGGCAGCTTTCCTGGAATTCGATTCTTGAAGAGCTCGGTCGGCGGGAAATTACGAGCCTACTCATTGAAGCCGGGCCCACGCTCAATTACTCCGCCTTTCGGCATGGCGCGGTTGATAAGATGTGCTGCTTTATCGCCCCGTCCATTTTGGGAGGCACGACTCCTCTGCCGTTGCTAGGGGAACCGGGATTTGTGAATTTGGGCGACGTTATCCGCCTTAGATTTGCCTCCGTGGAATTACTGGGCCCGGATCTTTACGTGGAAGCCTATCCCAGCACCTCGTTTTAGCTGAGAGGCTGGATCTGGACGCCAAGGGCTCAGGGAGAGGGCCGAAAGAGGAAATCTTTCAAATTGCATCCATCTGCGATAGTTGGCCTATGGGATTTTGAAATTCTATGTTTACAGGAATCATCGAAGAGGTGGGGAAAGTCGGTTCCATGCGTCGTACATTGGAAACTGCGACGATGACAGTTCTGGCGAACCTTACGCTGGACGGGCTTCAGCTCGGGGATAGTATCGCCGTAAATGGGGTTTGTCTGACTGTCCGCCAACGGACACAGAATGACTTTCAGGTAGATCTCTCAGAGGAGACTTTAAGACGATCCAATCTGGGGGAGATAGAGACCGGCAATGAGGTGAATCTGGAACGCCCTTTGACTCCCGGAAGCCGTTTGGGGGGGCATTTCGTGCAAGGTCACGTTGATGGAATCGGCCAACTGCTTTCCAAGGAAATGAAGGATGGATTTGGAGTGTGGGCCTTCTCGCTCCCATTCAGCTTGCGCTCTTACATTGTGGAGAAAGGGTCGATTGCTGTGAACGGGGTTAGCCTGACCGTCGCCAAACAGACAGAATCCGGATTTGAAGTGGCCCTGATCCCGCATACCTTGGAAAACACCAACCTCCATAGTTTGACGAGGGGCCAGAACGTCAACCTGGAAGTGGATATTTTGGCCAAGTATGTTGAGTCCTTCCTGAAGAATCGCGCAGACGCCAAGAGTTCCCGTCTCACCGAAGAATATCTCAAGGAGCAAGGATATTGAGTCAGTATCGCTGTGGGTGACTTCAAGAACTGATGGGAGAACGGATGGATAACAAGTGGGCGGCCCTGGATGTGACGAATCGCGGCGCAAAAGGAAACGAATCTTATTTCGCCACGGTGGAAGAAGCCATCGAAGACTTCCAGACCGGCAAGATGGTCATCGTCGTTGACGACGAAGACCGGGAAAACGAGGGGGATTTGACCATCGCCGCGGAAAAGGTGACGCCGGAAGCGATTAACTTCATGGCCCGCTATGGTCGCGGGTTGATTTGCCTGGCGATGTCAGGAGAACGTCTTGAGGAACTGCAAATCCCCTTGATGGTTTCAGACAACACCTCGATGTATGGAACTGCGTTTTGTGTTTCCATTGAAGCCAAGAACAAGGTCTCGACTGGGATCTCAGCCGCGGATCGGGCCGAAACCATCCTTACGGCCATCCGGCCGGAGACGAAACCGAGCGACCTTGTACGGCCCGGCCATGTCTTTCCGTTGCGGGCGCGCAATGGAGGGGTGCTGGTCCGTGCGGGCCAGACAGAGGCCGCCGTCGATTTGGCTCGCATCGCCGGGCTGACTCCCGCCGGAGTCATCTGTGAAGTGATGAATGACGACGGGACAATGTCTCGGGTCGAGGAGCTTCGCCGCTTTGCGCGAGAGCATGGGCTTCGAATGATCACCGTCGCGGAATTGATCAAGTACAGGTTGCGCACAGAAAACTTTGTTCACAAGGTGTCTGAAGCGGATCTGCCGACCCAATACGGGAATTTCAAAATGCTTGCCTTCGAATGCGAGTATGACAAAGAGACCCATGTTGCTCTCGTTTATGGACACATTGACCCCAAGCAGCCAGTCCTCGTGCGCGTCCATTCTCATTGTCTTACAGGCGACGTCTTTGCGTCTGCGGCCTGTGATTGTCGAACGCTCTTGGATAAATCCCTGGGCCTGATCGCCCGGGAAGGAAGCGGTGTCCTGCTTTATATGCACCAGACCGGGAGGGGCTTTGAATTGACGAATGCCGAGGGAAGCACACGCATTGCTTATCATGGGATGTCGCCAGCCGGGGGAGAAACCTACAGCGTGAAAAGGACTCAGCGCGGTTATGGGACAGGCGCTCAAATCCTCTCTCGCCTCAGTTTGAAGAATATCCGTCTCTTGACCAATCATCCACGGAAGATTGTCGGGTTGGAAAGCTACGGCATCCGCGTCGTGGAGTATGTCCCGATCACCTGAGCCTTTCCTGCCGGAGGCGCAGAGTCCTTTCCCCTTTTTGCCTGGAGATGACAGCTGGCAGACGATAGCCAGACTTGCTTAGCCTTCTGAAGTGGTGGGGTCGATGATAGCTTTGATTTCAATGATGCGGTTGGCTGGAAATTCTCCCAACCGCGCGTGCTCTCGCACCGCTTCCTCGTTGGGCGCGATGTAAATGCAGTAAATCTTATCCTCAGTCACATAACTGTGGACCCATTGAATTTGTGGGCCCAGTTGACGCAGTACGCCGCAAGACTTTTGTGAGATGGCTTGCAGTTGTTGGGCGTTTAGTTTTCCGGCACCGGGAATCTCTCGTTCAATCACGTATTTAGGCACGGCCATCTCCCTTGAACTCGGAATGGATCTGACTTCCAAACAGGCCCGCCGATCATTAATCGGAGCAAGTCAGAAATTTCCAGCATCTTAACCCAATCCCCCCCAAGACTCCAGACCCATCATGAGCGGGGCCCCAAGGCTCCCGTCCTGCATCCGATTGAGTGAAAGCCTTGACGCAAGCAGTCCTCGAAGTATAATACGAGCAAGAGTGTCCACCGATAAAGTCTCATTCGATTAACGCGATCAGCCGGAATCCAGGCAAGAATCTTGGCTGGGAGGGCTTACGCGGAAAGGAAATTTCAATGAAGCGCACCATCTGGCTAGGGGTCTTGATATTGGGGGTGCTTGGGCTGAGTGTCGCTCCACTTCCGCAGGCAGCAGATAAGGAGACCGAGTGGAGCATGAATGCGACGGCAATTGAGGCCTGCTCCTGTCCCATGTTCTGCCAATGCTACTTCAATTCGGAGCCGGCAGGTCATGCGGCACACCATGGGGGTGACGGCGGTCACTTTTGCCGCTTTAACAATGCTTATAAGGTTAACCGAGGCAAGTTTGGAACGGTCAAACTCGATGGCACCAAATTCTGGGCTTCCGGGGATTTAGGGCCTGACTTCTCAAAAGGGCAAATGGACTGGGTTGTCATCACATTTGACAAACAAACGACCAAGGAACAACGCGACGCCATCGGTCAGATCCTGGGGCATTTGTTTCCGGTGAAGTGGGGCAAGATGAGTGTTGACGAGGGCGACATCAGCTGGGCTGGCGGCAAGGACGAAGCCAAGGCAACCATCGACGGGGGCAAAACCGCCGAAGTAGTCCTGAAACGGTTTAAAGGGATGGCGGATATGCCGGTCGTAATCAAGAATCTCAAGTATTGGGGCGCACAGCGCAACGAGGGATTCATCATGATGCCCAATGTGGTAGAGGCCTATCGCAAAGGGGATAAAGTCTATGAATTCAAGGGTACGAATGGATTCATGATCACCATTGATATGGATTCGAAGGGGTGATCCCAGGATTCGGAAAATGTAAATCGCAGTGAGGCTTTTGAAAAAATCCTCTTTTTTCTGTCACTTTCTCATTGCCGACGAGAACCGCCTCAAAGGCCTGAGCCCTCGAGAACCTCGGGGGCCCGGGCCCCGCAAGAAGACCCAATTTCCGCTATTGCGAGTGATGGCCGCTGTCCCTCCTCCGGTATTTCCTCGCCTGGCTCGATCCATCCCAGGCGGTTCCTGTCATAGAAAGTTCTGGCCCGGGTGCCTGCCCAATTACTGTGACATCATGTGCCTTCCATTGGCCCATTCTCTCTTCACTGGGTTCAAACCGGAAAAGTCCTGAGCCGGTTGCGTCGACAAACCACCCCGTTGGGACTATGTCGCCCTTTCATACCCAAAGAATCTGAGAAAGATCGCTTCCGCGCCTTGCCCCCACAGCTCTTTCAGCTCAGCACTATCCGCCGGAATCCGCGCCAAGTTTGCCTTGACGGCAAGTTTCTGGCGGTGCTACTTTGGCGATGATCTCGGAGATCATACTTGCGAGGAGACTCTGATGGCTGAGCAAAATGCCGGGAAGACGGGGACGCCCAAATTCAGCCCCTATGTTCCCCCGGAGAGCTCCATGACCGAATTCAGTCTGCGGGCACTCCTGATTGGACTGGTGATGTGTGTTGTCTTGGGGGCGGCCAACGCCTACCTGGGGCTCAAGGCCGGGATGACCATTGCGGCGACCTACCCGGCCGCTGTCATTGGCATGGCGTTGCTGCGCCTTTTCAAGGGATCGATCCTGGAAGAAAATTTTGCCAGAACAGTCGGCTCAATCGGAGAATCCGTAGCCGCAGGAGCGATCTTTACGATTCCTGCATTTTTTATTGCGGGCGTCTGGCCCGAGTTTGCGACACGCGGGCATTACTTTGAGTCGACAGCGATCATGTTTGCCGGCGGGATCTTGGGAATCATGTTTGTGGCCTTACTTCGTGGGGTGATGGTGGAAGACGCCGAGTTGCCATATCCGGAGTCTGTGGCCGCCTCGGAAATTCATAAAGCTGGCCGTGCCGGAGGCACAGGCGCAAAATTCTTGTTCTCAGCGATGGGAATGGGCGCTCTCATTCAAGCGCTTGGTCAGTTCAAGTTCTTTGCGACGAGCTGGGAAAAATTTGTGCCTTTCTCAAGAGTGACGATTGGTCTGCGGGCCAGCGGGAACGCGACCGCCCAAGGCGGCATGGTGCTGAGCCCGCCCGGAATCAGCCCGGCCTACATTGGGGTGGGTTATATTATTGGTCCCAAGCTGGCCTCATTGAATTTCAGCGGGGGTGTACTGGCTTGGGGACTTTTGGTTCCCATGGTTACCTATTTCTTGTCCCCATCCTTAATGCCCAACGGAAGCTCAGCGGATCCGGCGTCCTGGATCGAGTTGTCCAATAATGTCTGGAAGCTCATCGTGCGTCCGATGGCGATCGGGGGCATGCTCGTGTCGGCGGGCGACACTTTATTTCGAATGAGGAACAATCTCATCGCCGGGATCAAGCGATCCATTGGAG
Organism: Terriglobia bacterium; assembly: GCA_046331665.1. GTDB lineage: Bacteria > Acidobacteriota > Terriglobia > Versatilivoradales > Versatilivoraceae > CAWBAT01. The sequence continues at coordinate 34,525 of JAXLQK010000025.1, forward strand.
ATGTCAGGAAGGCGGCGACGGGTGAGCATGTGGAGATCCGCACGGAAAAGGACCTGAGCTTCAAATGGGTCATGCTGGGGATCCTGCTGACGGCCATTGTAACTTTCATCATCTATCACCATTTTGCCCAAGACCTGAAAGCAGCCTGGGTTGCCACAGTTGTCATGGTCATTGCCGGATTCTTTTTTGCAGCTGTTTCCGGTTATCTGGTCGGGGTGATCGGCTCTAGCAATAACCCCATCAGTGGATTGACGCTATCCACCTTATTGATTGCGGCCCTTTTGATGGTTGCCTTGGGTACGCATGGAAGCACCGGTGTCGCTGCCGTCTTAGGCGTGGCCGCAGTGGTCTGTGTGTCATCGGCAGTGGCCGGAGAAATGCTGCAAGACCTCAAAGTTGGGCATATTTTGGGAGGCACTCCCTGGAAAATGCAGTTGGGGGACCTGGTTGGAATGGGATTGGCTGCCGCTGTCATGTTCCTACCGCTGGTCGTATTGCATCAGGGGGACATCAACACTGGAGGGACTGGTTTCGGAGGCAAGAATCTTCCCGCTCCGCAGGCGAGCCTGATGGCTTTGCTTTCGCAAGGGATCGTCGGCGGACAAATGGCATGGCCGCTGATCGTCGTCGGCATGTTGATGGGTGTCGGGTTCATCCTGATGCAAGTGCGAAGTCCGATGCTTGTGAGTGTTGGAATGTACCTCCCCCTGGAGACGACCTTTGCCATCTTTGTCGGAGGAGTTCTCAAGGGAGTCGTGGACCGTTGGAGCGCCAGCTTACAGCACAATCCCGCTCAAAAGGCTCGCGTCGACAACAATGGGATTTTGTTGGCTTCCGGCTTGATCGCCGGCGAAGCGCTGATTGGCCTGTTGTTTGCCGCCCTGGCGTTTGCCGATGTCAAGTTGATTGAAATTTTCGAACATCCATCTTTTCTGACCAGTTTGGCGATCCTGGCCCTGATTTCCTGGGTCTTGATTCGTATACCCTTAAGCAATGCGGGAAGTCCGGACGAGCCGCCCCCACCCACGGCCGTGATGTGAACGGAAGAGGGGACGCCTCATCGCCATTGAGAGCCTTGCGCCAACAGAGAACTAATTCCCTGGAAGGAGTCCATAATGTCAAGTGCCATTGAAGGATTGCAACCCGATAGCGTATGGAAGAATTTCGCGGCCATTTCAAAAATTCCACGCGGGTCCAAAGAGGAAGCGGCAATAGCCCGGTATGTGATGGATACCGCCAAGCGGCACGGATTGAAGGCTGACCAGGACGAATACGGCAATGTTGTTGTCCGGAAATTTGCCAAGCACGGACGAGAGCAGGTCAAGAGTCTGGCGTTGCAGGGTCATCTCGACATGGTCTGTGAGAAAAACGCCAACGTGAAGCATGACTTTGCGAAGGATCCCATTGAGATCGTGCGGAAGGGGGCAGTCTTGACGGCGAATGGGACAACGCTCGGTGCCGATAATGGAATCGCGGTTGCCACCAACTTGGCCATCATGGAAAACCCGGATTTGGAACATGGTCCGTTGGAGCTCCTTTTTACGGTGGATGAAGAGACGGGATTGACTGGAGCCGCCAATTTGAAACCGGGCTTTTTGCAAAGCAGAGCCCTGATCAATCTGGATTCGGAAGAAGAAGGGGAAGTTTTTGTGGGATGTGCCGGGGGAAGGAACACGACGGGAACCTGGGCTCTTGAGTATGAGAAGGTGGAACCGAAGTATGCGCCTTATCTGTTAACGGTGAAAGGGCTCAAAGGAGGACACTCGGGCCTGGACATCGACCAGGGCCGGGGAAATTCCATCAAGATTCTCAACCGTGTTCTGCTGGCTTTGGCGGAGCTGGGTGGCCGCCTGTCAACCCTGAACGGAGGCAACAAGAGCAATGCCATTCCCCGCGAAGCTGAAGCTGAGCTCTTCCTGCCCAAGAAAAAATCCGCCGAATCCCAAGCACTCGTGGCGCACTTCGACGAAACGATTCGAGCCGAACTGTCCAGCGTAGAGCCGGCCCTGGAAATCCATCTCCAGGAAAGCACGGAGACAGGCAAAGGAAAAGTGCTTCCTCCCTCTCTGCAACGCAAGGTGTGCCAGACGCTTTCCGCCATGCCTCATGGGGTAGTGAAGATGAGCGCCGATATCAGCGGGCTGGTCGAAACATCAACCAACCTGGCGGTCGTAAGAACTGAAAAGAAAGCGATGGTGGTAACGACGAGCCAGCGAAGCTCCGTCGGGTCGGAGATGGAAGAAATTTGTCAATCGGTCCGCTCCCTTCTGGAATTGGGAAAGGCCAGTGTGGACCAAGCCGATGGATACCCGGGCTGGAAGCCCAATTTGGAGTCCCCTCTCTTGAAGGTGGCGCGCGAAACTTACCATTCTCTCTTTGGGAAAGAAGCTCAAGTGAAGGCCGTCCACGCCGGACTGGAATGTGGAATCATCGGAGAGAAATTTCCGGGAATGGACATGGTGTCTTTTGGACCCACCCTGCGAGGAGTCCACTCGCCGGATGAGTGCATCGACATCGCTTCCGTCGACCGGTTCTGGACGTTTCTGCTGGGGATACTTCGCAACGTGGCCTAGGTTGCCTCGGGGGACCGAGGTGGAGCATCGCGCTCATGAACCAGGCAGCGGCGGGAATGGTCACCTTTTCATTTCTTCTTGGCGGGCACGATGGCGATGCATTCAATCTCCACTCGGGCCCCCAGCGCCAGGCCTGTCGTGCCAAGTGAACTCCTGGCCGGAAAATGGCTGGAAAAGTAGGACCGATAAATTTCATTGAACGTCGGCCATTCTTTCATATCTGCCAAAAAGACCGTGCATTTGACAACGTGATCCAGTGACGAACCATTTCGCTCCAGGATCGCCTTCATGTTTTCCATCACCTGTTTGGCTTCCGCTCGAATCCCGCCGGGAACAAGTTCCAGCTTGCCAGGAGTATTCCCTACCTGCCCGGCCAGATACAGCATGTTCCCCACCCGGACCGCTTCCGAAAAAGGCAACCCCAGGGCCTGGTTGGCGGGGGAGTTCAGGTAAACCACTTCGGGCTTCTCTGCTGAAAACGACATTGAGTGCCATCCCATCTTGGGAAGAATCAATCCCAGAGCGAGGCTCACCACCATCATCTTGAATCTCATTTTTGTCTCCTCTTTTGATTAATGGGATAAGGGTTCAGACACCGCGGGCTCTTGCGATGTCTATGACAGGCTGCTAGTGTCTCGATATTCCCCAAAGACTTTGCGCAGTCGATCCGAAATTTCACCCACTGTAGCGTAAGCTTCAACGGCCTCAATCAGTGCGGGCATCAAATTTTCCGGACCGAGCGCCACGTTTTCAATCTGGCCGAGGCAGGCCTCCACGCGCTCCGTGTTTCGCCCCTGTTTAATTTGCGTGAGTGAGTGAAGTTGCTGTGTTTCCGTCTGCGGGTCAATCTGATGGAGGGGGATCGTCATCGGACTGTCGTCGATAAATTCGTTCACTCCGACAATGACTCGTTTTTTGCCCTCCACCTCCTTTTGGAATTCGTAAGCGGACTGCTGAATCTCCTTTTGGACAAATCCGGAACTGATGGCGGAAAGCATCCCACCCATGGCCTCGATCCGATCGAGGTATTGCTGGCACTGGTTTTCAATGGAAAAAGTCAACGCCTCGACGGCGTAGGAGCCCCCCAATGGATCGGGAGTGTGAGTCACGCCGCTTTCATAAGCGATCACCTGCTGGGTCCGCAATGCCAGCCGGGCTGCTTCCTCAGTCGGCAGTCCCAGGGCTTCATCGCGGCTGTTGGTGTGGAGCGATTGGGCGCCCCCAAGAACTGCCGCGAGAGCTTGCAACGTTACTCTTATAACATTGACATCGGGTTGTTGGACCGTCAGAGTGCTGCCGGCCGTCTGAGCATGGAATCGCAGGAGCCAGGACCGGTGATCCTTGGCGCCAAAACGGAATTTCATGGTCTTGGCCCAAAGCCGCCGCGCCGCCCGGAACTTGGCGATTTCCTCGAGAAAGTTGTTGTGGACATTAAAGAAGAAGGAGAGGCGTGGAGCAAATTGATCCACCTGCAGACCCATCTGCTGGGTTGCTTCCACGTAGCTGATGGCGTTTGCCAGAGTGAAGGCCAGTTCTTGTACCGCTGTTGAGCCCGCCTCCCGGATATGGTACCCGCTGATGGAGATCGGATTCCATTGCGGCAACTTCAGACTGCAATATTCTATGACATGGGTCACCAGCCGCAGTGAAGGCTGCAGCGGGTAGATGTAGGTCCCGCGGGCGATATACTCCTTGAGAATGTCATTTTGAACTGTCCCGGATAATTTCTCTTGCGGAACACCTTGCTGGCGGGCGACGGCGATGACCATTGCCAGCAGGATGGAGGCAGTGGCGTTGATCGTCATGGAAACCGACACTCGATCCAAAGGGATCCCCTCCAGGAGAGTTTCCATATCTCGTAAGCTATTGATGGAGACTCCGACGCGGCCGACCTCTCCTTTCGACATGGGATGATCGGCATCCATTCCCATTTGCGTGGGGAGGTCGAAGGCCACCGAGAGGCCCGTCTGCCCATGCGCCAAAAGATATTTGAAACGCGCATTGGATTGGGCCGCTGTTCCGAACCCCGCATACTGACGCATCGTCCAGAGCCGTTCGTGATACATCAGGGGATAAATCCCCCGCGTAAAGGGATATTCTCCGGGCTTCCCGATTTCGCTCTCAAACTGGATTTCTGCCAGGTCATCGGGAGCAAAGCAGGATTTTACTCCACGTTCCGGAGCCCTCAGTGCTTCAGGTTTATCTACCATCACAGACACCCGCTGCGGTCAACGAAGGAACGATGGCCGCCGTAAATTGGTAAGAGCTGGGAACAGATGAATTACTTCATCTTCCGGACTTGATAAAAGGAGTGAATTCCGTAGCCCAACATCAGCAGTCCGAAAGTAAATGCCGAGATGATGCTGACGAGTGAAATCTCGCCAAAATCCAAGTAGCGCTGGAGTTGCTTGTATCCATTGAAGGTAATGATGCCTCCAAAGACCAGGAACAGAAGCCCCATGGTCTCCAGGAAAATAACGCGAAGTGTCTTAAATAAGTCCCGGAAGGCATTCACAAATAGCTTGAACATTGGCCCTGGCCATCCCTATCCCCGAATTTCAAGAATCATAACACAACTTCTCTTTGCGTTGGTGGCCGAGACACGCACAGCGAGCGCTACCTTGGGTGGCACAGACATGCCCAATGGGCATGTCTGTGGACCTTGACGAGACCTGATCGCATTCGAAAGCAGTTTTGGAGTGTGGAAGTTTGCTCCCGCTTTCAGGGGATGCCAGCTTGCTGGCGCCCTAAGTTTCCAGCTTCCATGATTAGGATATAGATTGTCTTCAATTCCATCATGCTGCCTTCCGCGCTTCACGTCCCCGCAGGGGACAAAGATGAATAGCCGTGGGTGAGCGCAGCAACGCGGAGCGAAACCCACGGTAAGTAGATGGTTCAACCTCCAACCCCGGAGGGGTTGAGGGGGCATTTAGTTCGACCCCTCCAGGGTCGGGAATGATTGGCATCAATTCCAGGGGTAGCGCACCAGCGCAACCCCTGGCTACTCTAATTAGTCCCCTTCGGGGATTTCCTCAGAATAAGTTGATGTCTGTGTCATCCGGAGCGAAGCAAAACCTGCAATGGCGTTCGGGTCGGGGCTGATTTGGCAGGAATCCCATAGAGATGCTCACTGCGCATGTCTACGCCACCCGGCGGTTCCTGCAAGCAAACCAGATCGCCAGGGACAGCAGCCCATCGGTTGATAATCCTCACCTCGCGTCGCCCCAGGTTCCGAAATGGTCGCGCGCGATTCGGTTGCCTTGACACCCCAGGGTAATGGGGGTAACATCGCCGCAGTTTGAGATGAATCAACGTCTTCTTCTTGAAAGTCCTCCTGAGTTCCAGGAAGGACCGCAGTTACGCGTGTTCACTTCAGCGCACGGGGGCGCATAGAACCATTGGATGAGAACTTAAAACAGTTGATGAAAGAGCTCGGCACTGCCATCAACGACACGCTCTCCAGTTCCGATAAAATTAGCGAGGCCATTTCACGAATTCGTGGCGCAGGTTATGATGTCTTTCTTGTTCTGGAAGCCACAATTGGTTTCAACAAACACCAGGAGCAGACCTCCGAAGAACTCGATCTTTCCAAGGAGCAGGAAAGCGTTGCCCGATTGGACATTACATCTCAGGACGTCAAGTTTCTGAAATCTCTTAAGATCAGCATTGATGATAAGGAAATCACTTGAAAGCCGATGCCGCTCGCGCTCCAGAGAAGTTTACCTAATGTCATGGGTGCCGGGTACAAGGCACCTTTGCTCTTCCAGCATCTAAATCGTTCCCTCATTTCCAGCCTCCTCGTGGTGTTGTTCCTGTGGACGACTTTCCCGACGAGCCTCGACGCTGGATCTAAACCCAAGACCGACAAATTCACGGGATACGTGGTTGCGGCGGGACCGAAATCGATTACCGTCAAGAGCAAGCAGAATATCTACCAGGTACGAACGTTTAATTATTCCCCCGCGGTTGAGCAACAAGTGATGAAAAAAAAGCTGCAGCCAGGAGCGAAGATCACGGTCCATTACACGCGGGGCACCGATGTGGCGGTAAAGCTGAAATAAATCGTTTTCCTTCATGGTGAAACACTCGGCTAAAGCGTGAATCCCTGAATCTTCCATGAACGATCCGAAGGGCTCCCTGTCTCGATTTCCTCATCCGGCCTACCTGCAACATGTTCTAAAGCCAAATTTTCAATACGCGGCACGTTATTTCTTCAAACCTTTGTCTGAAATAAATCAGGCGCATGCCATCATGCTCACCCGAACCGGAATCTTGAAAGGTTCGGTAGGCCGAAAAATTCTCCGCGGGCTTCTGAAAGTGAATCAAAGGATCGAGGGTGCTCGCGGCTATGACTACTGCGGGAGCGAGGAAGACTTGTATTTTTACATGGAAAAGCAATTGGAAGCCCTCTGCGGACCGGAAACGGCGGGGATCCTGAGTGTGGCTCGCAGTCGGAATGACGTCGACATCACTCTCTATCGAATGTTGCTCCGGGACCACCTCCTGGTTTCCGCCCGACAATTGGTATCTCTGCGCGGAATCATGCTTGAACTCTCCCGCCGTCACCTCAAAACGATTTTCCCGGTCGTGACCCATACACAATTGGCACAGCCCACCACGCTCGCGCACTATTTCATGGCGGCGGTCGAATTTCTGGAGCGCGATTTCAACCGTTTTACGCAAGCGTATCAAACGGTGAACCAATGTCCGTTGGGCGCCTGCGTGGCGACGACCACCGGTTTCCCCGTGGACCGGGAGATGGTCTGCCAGCTCCTGGGTTTTGACAGCGTTTTGGAAAATGCCTATGGTTGCATCGCCAGTGTCGACTATTTGATCGAAAGTGTTGGCGCCGTATCCACGTTGATGATTAACCTGGGCCGGCTGATTCAGGACCTCCTGCTGTGGAGTTCCCAGGACAGCCAGCTGATGCGGCTCTCGGATGGATTCGTGCAATGCAGCAGCATTATGCCTCAGAAAAGAAATCCCGTCGCCCTCGAACATCTGCGAGTTCTGGCCAGCAGTGCCCTGGGACAATGCCAGGCGGTTCTCCTTGGTCTGCATAACACCCCTTTTGGAGATATTGTCGATGCCGAAGATGATCTCCAGCCGACTGTGCAAACCACCTTCCATTACACGTCACGCGTCTTGGACCTGCTCGCGGAGGTTTTGCGCACGGCGGTGTTCAATCAAGAGCGCGCCCTGTTAAAGTGCAAAAGCCATGAGATAACCATCACGGAACTGGCGGATTGGCTGGTGCGATCGCACCACTTGCCCTTCCGAAGTGCGCACCAGATTGTCAGTCTGGTGGCGGCTGAACTGCAGCAGGTTCCATCAAGGCGGACCGGAGAATCTCCTGCGCAACGCATTTGCAGTTTGACCGAAAAGCATAGTCTGGCACTGCTCGGAAGGGCGATTGCGATTGCACCGGACGAAATGGCGAGAATCCTGGACCCCGTCCGGTTTGTGGAGATTCGTACCATCCTGGGAGGCCCCGCCCCGCCTGTCGTTCTTCGCAGTATTCAACAGCACACTCGCATCCTCAACACTCAAAAGCGTTGGCTCCAGAAACAGGAGCAGAAGCTGCAACGCTACAGCCAGCACTTGCGATCCGTCTGATAGCCGGGAACAAAAGCCGATGGTTCAGTCAGCAACAAGAGTTCAATGGGTACTAGTCCTGGGTATTCTGGGGGGCTTTCTTTTTCTGAATGGCTGCCGCGCGACTCGCCCTGCCAAAACCGTTCTGGTCGTGTATTCCACTCATGGCAAGGAGTTGTTAAGTGAGTTTGAAGGTCTCTTTGAGAAGCAAAATCCGCAGGTGGATGTTCGCTGGTTGGATATGGGGAGCCAGGATGTCCTGGATCGGCTCCGCTCGGAAAAGGAGAACCCGCAGGGAGATTTGTGGTGGGGAGCCCCTTCCATCAACTTTGAACAGGGAGAGCGCGAAGGCTTGTTACAGCCCTACCAGCCCAGTTGGGCGAGTGAAGTCCCGGCAGAGATGCACAGTCCAACCCAGGGTTGGTATGGCACCTATGAAACTCCCGAAGTCATAGCTTTCAATGATGCCGTGCTCACACCGCAGCAGGCACCCCAGGATTGGGATGATCTGCTTGATCCCCGGTGGCGCGGCAAAATCATTTTGCGGGACCCGCTGGCCTCGGGCACGATGCGAACCATTTTTTGCGCGATGATTTTCCGGTTCTATCAGACCTCCGGCTCACCTCAAGCCGGCTATGCATGGCTTCGGAAACTGGATGCCAATACCAAAGATTATGTAGCCAACTTGACACTCCTCAGTCAAAAACTGGCCAGGCAGGAAGGAGTGCTTACCGTCTGGAACATGCCGGACATCGAGTTGCAACGCGCTCGCTATGGCTACCCTATGGCCTATCTCATCCCGAAGAGCGGGACTCCGGTCGTAACAGATGGCATTGCCCTGATTGCGAATTCCAAACAGCCGGAAACAGCCAGGCGATTCTATGAATTTGTCACCACCCAGAGCAGTTTGACCCTTGCCGCCCACAAGTTCTATCGCATCCCTTGCCGCAAGGATATTCCCCCTGCACAATTACCGGAGTGGATGACGAAGACTCCAATTCTTCATTTCCCGATCGATTGGGCAATCCTGGCTGAAAAATCGAACGAATGGATGAAATTCTGGGATGCAGAAATTCGGAATAAAGGCAGAATGGAGACGCGGTAAGATTCAAGAGCTGTGAATGGATTGTCTGGCATTGAAGTATCCAGTTCTACCCCTCGTCAGGGAATTGTCTGCATGTCGTTTCTAGAACTTCATCATCTGACCTGTCGTTTTGGAGACAAGGTCGCTCTATCGGATTTCAGCTTGAGCGTCCAGCAAGGCGAAGTCATGAGCCTCCTGGGCCCGAGCGGCTGCGGGAAGACAACCACACTTCGCCTGATCGCCGGATTTCTCTTCCCTTCGTCCGGGAAGATTCTCGTCGACCGCCAGGACATTACCTCCCTCCCTCCGGAGCGGCGCTCGATGGGAATGGTGTTTCAGTCTTACGCCTTGTTTCCCCATATGAATGTTTTCGAGAATGTCGCTTTCGGGTTGCGGGCAGCGCATCGTCCCTCGGAGGAGATCGCTGAAAAGGTCCGGAAAGCCTTGGCGCGTGTTCAGCTGTCGAATCGCGAAGATCGTCCCGTCTTCGAGCTCAGCGGAGGAGAACAACAACGGGTGGCTCTTGCCCGGGCTCTCGTGCTCGAGCCAAGGATCCTTCTGCTCGACGAACCGCTGAGTAATCTGGATGCCAGTCTTCGGGAGCACACGCGCAAGCAACTGCGAGAGCTCATCTCCAGTCTCAAGATCACCACCGTCTTTGTAACCCACGATCAGGAAGATGCCTTCGCTCTTTCGGATAGGATTGCGGTGCTTTCCAACGGAGCCGCCCAACAGGTTGGGACCGCCCCTGAATTGTATGATCGTCCGACAAATGAATTTGTTGCTCGATTCATTGGCAAGTCGAACATCCTGTCTTTGAGACTACGAGCCAGGAACGAACAAGGTCTTGTGTTCGAGTTGCCTCGAGGGGCGGAGCTTCATGTGCCGATCCGGACGGATCAGCCCTTGGAGATCGGCCGCAACTATTCCCTGCTTCTCCGTCCCGAGAGAATTGAGTTTTCTCCGTCCCCAGCCAATACGCTGCTTTTCCAGGCCAGCCTCAAAAGTCAGCGGTTTGCAGGGGCATACTATGAGTGGGAACTGGATACCGAAGGCGGCATGATCCTGGCGATTGGCAGTGTCTCTCTTTTGAACTCATTCACGGGTCCTGGGGCCAGGACTCCGATGTATGCATCTCCGCTGGCGTTTCACCTAATCACGGGTTGAGGTCTATGTCTACCGCACGCCGATCCCTTCCTATCGTTTACCTGTTCGTTGTGGCCATTCTGCTCTGGCTGGTTCTCTACCCGAATTTATACTTGTTGGTGCAAAGTTTCCTTGAAGGCGGGCGTTTTACATTGGCCCACTACCGGGAGTTTATCGGTTCCTCCTCACAAATCGAGGCACTCTGCAATAGCATCTGGATCTCTGCTTTCAGTGTGCTGCTCTCCGCCGCCATCGGCGTTCCGCTGGCATTTTTATTGACCCGGTACGATTTTCCGGGGAGACGTCTCTTTGCCGCCCTGGCCTCACTGCCTGTGCTGCTCCCGCCGCTCGTCGGAGTCATTGCTTTTCTGTTTCTCTACGGGGAAAGTGGAATCCTGAACCGGAGTCTCCAACGCTGGTTGGGACGGTCAGAACCTTTGTTTGAACTGCGAGGTGCTGGGGCGATCCTTTTCGTTCATGCCTATACCATGTATGTTTATTTTTATTTGTTTGTATCCGCCGGGCTGAAGCGTATCGATCTCTCTTTAGCGGAGGCGGCTCGATCGCTTGGCGCTTCTCGATGGAGAACTTTCTGGACCGTGACCTTGCGCCAGCTCACGCCATCGTTAGCGGGAGCGTCGCTGTTAACCTTCATGACCTCAATGGCCAGTTTTAGTGCACCGTACATTTTTGGCGGGGGGTTCCGGGTTCTGGCCTTGCAAATCTATAACTCCAAACTGAATGGCGATCTTAAAATGTCCATGGTGGAGACAGTCCTCTTAACAGCGACTTCAGTTGCATTCCTGGTCATCCTCCAGCGTTACGAAGGGACGGGCCGGTTCAGAACGGTAAATAAAGGAGCAGCCTGGATGAATTCCCGAGTTACACATCGCGGAGCTCGCATCGCGGCAGCCGTTTTTGGAACCGCCATGGTGACAATCTTGCTCCTGCCCCACCTGACCTTGGTATTAATCAGTTTTGCCGAAGAGGGGACTTGGACGACCCAAATCCTGCCACCAGCCTACACGATCGATAATTACTTTCGCATTTTCTCATCCCCTGAATTGCTAGAGCCCATCTTCAATAGCTTACAAATGGCATCTCTGGCTACGTTTGCGAATTTTGTGTTCGCGATGTTTGCCGCCTACCTCATTGTCCTGAAGTCGGGGCGAGGCCGTTTTTGGTTAAGTAGTTTGGTGATATTGCCCTGGGCCTTGCCGGGAACTGTGCTGGCCTTGAGCCTCGCCACTACGTTCAGTCAAAATCGCCTTTGGGAAGCGAGAATCCTGTTGGTCGGTACCTATTGGATCCTGCCGTTGGCCTATTTCATTCGCAATATTCCGGTCGTTGTCCGTGCTTTCCAAATGAGTTTTGAGCAACTAGACCCTTCGTTGGAGGATGCCGCCAGACTTCTCGGGGCACGATGGTTCTTCCGTGTGACGCGGATTATTTTGCCGCTGATCCTTCCTGGGGCCGTGGCGGGGTCATTGCTGGCCTTTGTGGCCGCTCTCGGCGAATTTGTGAGCTCAATTGTCATCTATACTCTGGACAATCGTCCTATTTCGATTGAGATTCTCTCTCAACTACGTCAGTTCAATTTCGGAACGGCGGCTGCCTACGGAGTGTTACTGACTTTTTTGATTGGCGTGGCCTTTCTCTTATCCGGGAAATATTTTGGAGAAGCCGACGGGCGAGCCCCTGTGGGATGATATGGGTGAGATGTCACTAATATCCGCCTGCCCTTAAGAAGAATGTGCTGGCGTAGAACGGTCTCATCATGATGCTCAAAAGACTCCTCATTGCGATCCTGCTCTTCGTTTCGTCCGCCCTCGTTTCGGCCGCTGGTGCGCAGTCGCTTGATTTGGCCATTGATCGGGGGGCAGTTGGGTTGGTTCAAGCGTTGGACCGTTTGCCCTCGACCGCCCGGGTCATGTTTGTGGCCGCGCACCCGGATGATGAAAATTCCGGACTTCTTCCCTACGTCAGTCGCGGTTTGCACGCCAAAACTGCCTTGCTCACGCTGACGCGAGGGGAAGGCGGACAAAATCTCATTGGCTCCGAAATGTACGAGGGGCTGGGGTTGATCCGAACCGGCGAGTTGTTGGCGGCTGGCGAGTATTATGGAGTTGAGCAGTATTTCACTCGCGCCTTCGACTTTGGATTTTCCAGGAGCGCTGAAGAATCCTTTCAGAAATGGGGTCGGGAGGCCGTGCTCAGCGACATGGTTCGGGCGATCCGCCAATTCCGTCCCCACGTTCTAGTCTCGGTGTGGGCAGGTGATTCACGGGACGGCCACGGCCACCATCAAGCCTGCGGCCAACTGGCACGGGAGGCCTTTCGGGCCGCCGGAGAACCCAACCGGTTTCCGGAACTTTCCCAACAAGGGTTGACTCCCTGGAAAATTTCAAAACTCTACATCCGTGCGTCCAAAGCGGATGAGGCTACACTGACGATCAACACGGGCCAGTATGTACCCTTATTAGGGTGTTCGTTTCAGGAATTGGCTTCCGTGGGGTACGGTTTTCATCGCAGCCAGGGGAATGGAGATACCTATGCACCTCCCGGACAGTTTGATTTCCATCTACGCCTTGTTTACCCCGAGAACGCTCAAGACAAGGGCTTGCTGGATTCGCTCGATCTCAAACTCGATGGTCTTCCCCGCCTCCTGGATCCCGGTTTTCCCAACAGGCAGTTAATTGAAGAGATGATTCAATCTACGGACCACAGGATTCAGGAAGCAGTGGAGAATTTTCGGCCTGAAGACTTCTCCGGAACGGTAGGCCCGCTCGTAGAGGGTATCCTAGCATTGCGTCGAGCTCAAGAAACGCTGGCATCGAAGTCAGAAATCGGGAAAAACAACACGAGAGGGGACCTGCTGTTTCTTCTCCAAGATAAAGAAAAAGATTTCACCAAGGCTCTAAATCTTGCCACCGGCCTCTACGTCGAAGGACTGGCGGAGGCTTCGTCGGTAACGCCCGGGCAGACCTTTGCCGTCCGCGTAACCGTGGTGAATCGTTCGGCTGAGAAAATAGAGTTGAATGAACTTGGTTTGGAGGCGGAAAAAGGCTGGGCTGTGAGCACGCAGAAGCCAGGGTTGCGCTCGCTTGAACCTGGGCAGAAAACCGTCTATGAACTTTCGGTCACGGTTTCCCCCGATGCCTCACCCACGCGGTTGCCATGGAAGCGGAACAGCCGGAGAGACGGATATTATCAGGTGGATGCCGGATCTGCTTTGGCTGCTGCCCCTGCACCGCGGCTTTTTACCTCGTTTGGATACCAAATCCGTGGCGTCCGGTTTAGTTCGAAACAGCCGGTGCTTTTCCTGGAGGCCAATCCTTTGCGGGGGATTCACAAAGTCCCTCTGCTAGTTGTACCCCCTGTCTCACTTGAGGTTTCCCCTTCCCGGCAATTGATCCAAATGGAAAAGTCGACGATCCCAAGAGAGATACGCGTCAAGATCTCAAACAACCGTCGGTCTAGTACGGCTGGCGTCCTGAAGGCAATCCCACCTCCAGGCTGGTCGATTGCCCCTGAATCATTTCCATTTTCTCTGAACCGCTTCGGAGAAGCTGCTTCGTGTCGATTCACTGTGAATTTCGGGACGGAACAAAGCCCTGGACATTATCCTGTGCAGTTTCAAGCGCTGGTCGGCGGCGCGATGATTGATGAGGAATCTCATCCCATTACTGTCCAGGATACGTGGACATTTCCCAATTACCGAAGGGCAGTTTCAGAACTTGAGGTTCTGGACCTCCGATTTCCCGCGGACCTGACAGTGGGGTACATCACGGGCCCTGGGGACAAAGTGCCCGACACGCTGAAGGAGTTGGGCATTCCAGTTAAATTGCTCAGCGCCGAGGATCTGGGGACAGGGGATCTGAGCAGTTTTCGATGCATTGTTGTTGGCGTCCGGGCTTATGAGGTTCGAGATGACTTGGTGGCGAGCAATAGCCGCCTCCTGGAGTATGTGAACGGGGGAGGCACTCTCGTCGTCCAGTATCAGCGCCGTGCCGGATGGGAGCGGGGGACTTTTTCTCCCTATCCGGCCAAAATTCGAAGTGATGGTGACCGGGTGACGGATGAACTGGCCCCGGTGACGATTCTTGAACCTTCAAACCCTATCTTCAATTTTCCAAATCACATCGGAGCGGGCGACTTCGAGGACTGGGTCCAAGAGCGAGGATTGTATTTCTTTCAGGACCGGGATCCCCATTTCCAACCCTTGCTTTCCATGGGGGATCCGGGGTTTTCGTTATTGGATGGGGGGCTACTCGTGGCCGATTACGAAAAAGGGAAATATATCCTGACTGCGCTTTCCTGGTTCCGTCAATTGCCCGAAGGAGTGCCGGGGGCGATCCGCCTGTTCGTAAACCTTTTGAGCCAGAAGCACCCGGGTGATCCGCCTTAGCCGGTTGCTGAAAAACTCATTGTAGCGGCGCTCTATGAGCGCCGGCGAGGGGTGATGGAATGGACCAATTGGGATTCAGAGATCGCCGACCGCCCTTACCGTTCCCGCTGTGAGGCGATCGAGTTTCTCAGCAACTTGCCAGACGTTTTCTTCCCTCCAGTCGAGGGAATCGCCCCATCATCCATAACCGTAGGAAGGACTCATGTTCAGCGGAGCAAGAATTTGGCGAACCTTGGTTGGTTTTTTGCAAAAAAATCATTTTACCTATGCGGCGGCCATTGCTTACTACACCTTGTTTTCCTTCTTCCCTCTCATTCTGATTCTCCTCAACCTTAGCGGCGTGTTTATCCGCCGCCTTCATCTCGAAAACTCCATCATCAATTCCGTGAAATTTTACCTCCCCATCGGGGCGGATTTGGTTGAAAGCAATCTTCGGGCAATCACCCTCTCCACGGGGAAGATCTCTCTCGTAGCACTGGTGATATTGATCTGGACAGCCTCGGGTGCATTCTTTCCTCTGGAACTGGCCCTGAACGAAGCTTGGCAGGTGAAATCAGAACGGGGCTTTTTCCATCGCCGATTCCTGGCGGCTTTGTTGACCCTGCTTTTTGGTTATTTCTTCTTGTTGTCCGCTTTGATTACCACCCTGATCATCCGGTTTGATCACTATCTCAAACGGCTGCTGGGAAGTGACTGGAAGGATTCCATCTCGCCTGTCCTCATTAAAATGCTATTGGTTACCGTGAGCTTTGGACTGGCGATCTGCTTGTTTTCGTTCATCTACAAATTGGTTCCATATACCCGAGTTCGGTTTGCCCAAGTCATCCCGAGCGCCATCATGGGGGCATTTACCTGGGAGGTGGCGAAGTACGCATTCACGACATTGATCCGATTCTCCAACTACTCTTCGGTGTACGGGTCAATTGCCAGCATCATGGTCATTTTGATTTGGGTTTATCTTTCGGCCGTGATCGTCCTTTTTTTTGCTGAACATTCTGCCCAAACTGCGGCGACGAAAAAAAAGTGATTTATTCCGGCCGCCTTTAGGGTGGACCGCGACAAATTCGTACCGCGTGCGTGAAGGCGTTTGGTATGATCGGGTGGGAAAAAAGAGTACTGTCATGAACATTGCATTGGTCGGATATGGAAAGATGGGACGGGAAGTTGAACGCGTCGCAGTGCAGCGCGGGCATGTGATTTGCAGTCGAATTGACCCTTCTTTGCAAGAGAACAATCAGCCCCTGATCTCCGCTTCCAGTCTCGGGACATCGGAGGTGAGCATTGAGTTTACTCACCCCGGCGCCGTGCTGGACAATATCCGATCCTTGGCTGCTCTGAAGATCCCCATGGTGGTGGGGACGACAGGCTGGTATCAACAGCTCCCCCAGGTCGAAGAGTGGGTTCGCAACGCCGGGGTTGGATTGATTTATGCCCCGAATTTCTCTTTGGGAGTGAATCTCTTCTATCAGATTGTTGCCAAAGCGGCAGGCGTGTTTCAACCCTTTGCTGAATACGACGTCGGACTCAGCGAAGTGCATCATCGTCAGAAATTGGATAGTCCGAGCGGAACAGCCAAAAAGCTGATCGAAATCCTCCTGCGGGGCCTTCCAAGAAAGAAAAGAGCCGTAACGGGTTCACCCCAGCATCCGCTTCAAGAAGATGATCTGCAGGTCACCTCCTCGAGAGTCGGACACGTCCCCGGAATCCATACCGTCCTCTTTGATTCTTCTGCTGACTCCATTGAACTGACTCATACGGTTCGATCCCGCGAAGGATTTGCCTCGGGTGCCATCATGGCGGCCGAATGGATTCAAGGTCGGAAAGGGTTGTTTACCTTCGAGCAGGCGTTAAGCGATTGGTTGGGCAATTTGGATAGAGAGTAGAGATGGCCTTCATAATTCATCGGTTGAACCTTTCATGATAAGGAGCATTCCAATGTCGGAGAAACCACGCTTTCGCGGCGCCATGACGGCTTTGGTTACCCCTTTTGACCAGGCGGGAAAGCTCGATGAAAAAAGCTTGAAGCGCCTGGTGGAATCGCAAATCGCCGGTGGAATTGATGGACTCGTGCCGTGTGGGACTACGGGAGAGGCGTCCACGTTGGAATATGACGAGCATTTCCGGGTCTGCGAATTGACGGCCGAATATGCCAACGGGAGAGCACAGGTCATTATTGGCGGCGGAAGCAACAACACGCGCCGGGCGATTGCTCTCACTCAATTTGCCAAAAAGATCGGTGCCGACGCCGTACTATCCGTGGGTCCCTACTACAACAAGCCGACCCAGGAAGGGCATTACCAGCATTTCAAAGCCATCGCGGAATCAGCGGATATTCCCATCATCATCTACAATATTCCGGGCCGAACGGGGGTTAACATTGAGCCCGATACGCTCTTGCGCCTGGCTGAAATCCCCAACATTGTGGGCGTCAAAGAAGCCTCAGGGAATCTGGATCAGATGATCACCATCCTGCGCGATCGCCCCAGCCACTTCTCCGTGCTTGCCGGCGACGACTCCTTTTCCCTGCCCTTGATCTCCGTAGGCGGAGACGGCTGCATTTCGGTTCTTGCCAATGAGATGCCCCGGGAATTTGCCCAAATGATCCACGCCGCGCTGGAAAATCGCTGGGACGAAGCGCGCGCCATCAACTACCACACCTTTGCCCTGATGCGGGCGAATTTTCTGGAGACCAATCCGGTGCCCGTGAAGGCCGCTCTGGCCATGATGGGGATGATTCAAGAAGTCTATCGTTTGCCGTTGGTCCCCATGCAACCCAAAAACCGCGAGAAGCTGGCGGCCATCCTCCATACCCTGAAGTTGATTTAACTGCTATAATCCCTGGTAGATAACCTCCCCAGTCTCCACTTCCCAAATTGGTGAATTACTTGGAGACAAGTTTATGAGGCTCATCAACTGCGCCATTCTGTATTCCCTCGTCACCATCGTGAGTGTACACGCCGGTCTGCAAGGCCAACAACTGGCCGTTGAGCCGTCCCCCACTGAAGGGGCCAGCAAGGAGGCTCCCAAAGGAGGAACAATTCGTGGCACAGTCATTGGGACCGACACCGACGCCGGCTTGAAAAAAGTCACCTTGGTTCTACAAACGGTACAATCACAAGGGGGAGACTCCACAAATTCAACTCAGACGGATGTGAACGGAGAATACCGATTCGAGAATGTGAAGCCAGGCAGGTACAGTTTGAGCGCTTACCGCAATGGGTACGTCGATGCGGTCTATGGGCAGAAATCGGGAAACTCATTTTCCCAACGAGGTGGCACAATCTTGGATGTTCGTGCAGGACAATTGCTCAATTCCATCAATATTAAACTGATTCGTGGGGGCGCCATAGAAGGTCGCATCCTTGATTCTGACAATGAACCCGTGGCTCGCGCCATCGTGCAAGTTGCTCGTTACGCCTCTATTCGAGGAAAGCGTCAACTGGTAAATTCAAGCATGGCTTTCACAGATGATCGCGGCCACTATCGTCTTTTCAATATTCCTCCAGGACTTTATTACTTGCAATCTGCTTATCGAGGCTGGGAGATGCAGGAGCGCGGCTTGGGCTCCCCTCCGACTTACTATCCTGGCGTCATGACTCCTCAGGAAGCCAGCAAAATTCAGGTGCGTGCGGGACGCGATATTACAGGAATGGACATGATATTGGCGGAGACTGAAGTTTATTCAGTAAGTGGCAGAGCCGTTGGGTTTGATGGAAAACCAATCCCCAATGGATTCGTCCATCCAATTCGATTGCCTATGGCAGGAGCTTTGTGGGGAAGCAGGCCTGGGGCATCCGATTTTCAAGGACAATTCAAGCTCAAGGGGCTCTTCCCCGGGAAATACCGGATTTCGGCGACGACAGAGCGAGATGGAAAGCGGCTCTCAGGAAATACGCTCGTTGAGATCTCGAATAACGATATTGACGGTGTGTTGATAACTCTCGGCGAAGGCACCGAGATCTCAGGCCGTGTCGAACACGAAGGGCAAAAGGGATCACTACAATTATCTCGTCTGAGAATTTCTTTTGAAGAGGTTCCAGGTGATCTTGAAGGGTTTTTGGGGAGGAATACTGAACCCAAAGACGATGCGACATTTCGTCTGACCGATGTACCCGAGATGATAGGCACATTCAATGTGACGGGGCTAAGCGATAGTTTCTTTTTGCAATCGGTGCGAGTCGATGGACGTGAAATGATCGATACACCCGTTGAAATCAAGGGCAACAGTCCGCTCGAAGGCGTGGAAATTGTCATCTCTCCTCAAGGGGCATCGCTGAATGGGATTGTTAAATCAGAGGAACAGGGTCCTCCGGTGAAAGGGGCTACGGTCGTGGTCTTTCCGGTTGACCTTGAGAAACGTGGGCCCAGCTCACGCTTTATCAAGACGGGCCAATCCGACCAGCAAGGCCGCTACTCCATCCAAGGGCTTCCACCGGCTGAATATTTCATTTGTGGTCTCAAGACGCTCGAAGGAGGGTTGGAATTGGATGACGATTTCTTAAAAGTTCTGCAAAAGACCTCAACCCAAGTCCGTCTGGAGCGGGGAGAGTCCAGAGACGAATCTCTCATCGCTCAGGAAGCTCCGGAAACGGAGTAACGGGCGTCGATCCTCCGAAACCTGAAACTGATTTAGCCGTATGTGAGATTGAACAGACCTTGGCTCTACCCTTCATCTTTGCCTAAGGGTTCGAGGTCCTCGAGGCGGCATAATCCAATGTGGCGCCAAATTAACTTCCTCATTTTTGTTTTTCTCTTCTTCTTGAATTTGCCGGCGAACTTTCTAGCCCAAAACCAGCCCGCGACCGATCAGTCGAGTCTGGCGCCCACTGCAGGCAAGGAAGTTCCGAAGGTAGGAACAATTCGCGGCATCGTCATTGGGACCGACACCGACGCCGGCTTGAAAAAAGTCACCTTGGTTCTACAAAATATACAATCACAAGGGGGAGAGCCAACAAGCTCAACTCAGACGGATGCGAATGGAGAATATCGATTCGAGAATGTGAAGCCGGGCAAATACAGTTTGAGCGCCTACCGAAATGGTTATGTCGATGCGGTCTATGGGCAGAAATCGGGGAACCCATTTTCCCAACGAGGAGGCATAACCTTGGATGTCCGTGCAGGACAATCGCTTAATTCCATCAATTTGAAGCTGATTCGCGGCGGCGCCATAGAAGGTCGCATCGTTGATTCTGACAACGAGCCTGTGGCTCGGGCCATCGTACAAGTTGCCCGTTACACCTCTATTCGAGGAAAGCGTCAACTGGTAGCTTCAGGCACGGCTTCCACAGATGATCTCGGCCGCTATCGTCTGTTCAATATCCCGCCGGGACTTTATTATCTGCAATCTGCATATCGAGGCTGGGAGAGGCAAGAAAGCGGCTTGAGCTCCCCTCCAACTTACTATCCCGGCGTCATGACTCCTCAGGAAGCCACCAAAATCCAGGTGCGTGCGGGACGCGACATAACCGGAATAGACGTGACGCTAGTGGAGACTAAAGTTTACTCGGTGAGTGGCAAGGCTGTGGGATTTGATGGAAAACCATTCGGCAATGGGTTGGTCATTCCGATGCGATTGCCTATGGGAGGAGCTTTGTGGGGAAGCAGGCCTGCGGTATCCGACTTCCAAGGACAGTTCAAGCTCAAGGGGCTCTTTCCGGGGAAGTACCGGATTTCGGCGACGACAGAGCGGGATGGAAAGCGGTTCTCAGGACGGCAATCTGACTTTTGACATCTACAAATAGTAATATCGAAAGTGCGTATTGACTCTCGGCGAGAGTATAGAAGTCTCTGGTCGCGTCGAAATCGAAAGGCAAAGGGGATCTCCTGAACCAGCAAATTTAAGGAAATTTCCCTTGACGCAAGCATGGAGGATCCTCGAGGTTTTTTTGCGAGAAGGGATGGGGAAGTAAAAGAGGATGCAGCCTTTCGTCTCACTGGCGTCCCCGAGATGATGAGCACATTCAGAGTGACGGGAATTTCTGGAAATTACTTTTTTGCAATCGGTGCGAGTCGATGGACGTGAAATGATCGATACACCCATTGAAATCAAGGGCAGTAGTCCGCTCGAGGGCGTAGAAATTGTCATCTCTCCTCAAGGGGCATCGCTGAATGGGAATGTTAAATCAGAGGAACAGGGTCCTCCGGTGAAAGGGGCTACGGTCGTGATCTTTCCGGTTGACCTTGAGAAACGTGGGCCCAGCTCACGCTTTGTCAAGACCAGCCAGTCCGACCAGCAAGGCCGCTATTCCATTCAGGGTCTTCCACCGGCTGAATATTTCATTTGTGGTCTCAAGTCGCTCGAAGGAGGGTTGGAATCGGATGAGGATTTCTTGAAAGAACTGCAAAAAACGTCAACGCAAGTCCGTTTGGAGCTGGGAGAATCCAGAGACGAACCTTTGATTGCACAAGAAGCTCCCGAATTTGAGTAAGCTGAGTTTATGATTTCGATCCACCTTGACCGAATTCCATCCTTCCCTTTGTAGCCCCCCTTCCAAAATGCCCAGGTTTGATCGAGTGCGGTCTTCAATTTTGGATCTCCGATAATTTTTTGATCAACGGCAATGCGTTAACCTGACTCGTGGTAACATGACCGGGTCAGTTGAAAATTAGACCCTCGTTGTGACCTGCGATATCAAACAAGTATATGAGCGACTTGGAACATCTTATCCCCATCCATTTTGCCAAAAGACGTGAAGAGCTGAGCGAAGAATCTGCTCGTCTTTTTGAAGAGTTTATTGAAAAGCTGGACCGGGGAGAATGCCGGGCCGCCGAGAAGGTGAAAGGAAATTGGGAAGTAAACTCCTGGGTAAAACAGGGAATCTTGCTCGGATTCAAACTGGGGAACATTGTCGATCATTCCATCGATCAGCGCTTTCAATTCCAGGACAAGCACACCTACCCCTTGAAAGACTTCAAAAATTCATCCGCGGGCCTGCGCGTTGTTCCCGGGGGCTCGTCCGTGCGCCGCGGCGCTTATTTGGGAAAAAACGTTACTTTGATGCCTCCCATGTATATCAACGTGGGAGCCTATGTCGATGATGGGACCATGGTTGATTCCCACGCCCTGGTCGGTTCGTGCGCTCAGATAGGGAAGCGCGTGCACCTGAGCGCCGGATGTCAAATTGGCGGTGTGTTGGAACCAGTTGGCGCCATGCCGGTTATTATTGAGGATGAAGTGTTGATTGGCGGAAATTCCGGGATTTATGATGGGACGCTGGTGCAGACCGGGGCCGTCATCGGCGCTGGAACCATCATCACCGGAGCTGTACCGGTTTTTGATTTGGTGAAAAATGAAATTTACCGGAAGCACCCTAATCACCCGCTCGTGATTCCACAAAATGCGGTTGTTGTCCCGGGAGCCAGGACCGCCAGCGGTGAATTTGCCGCGCGCCACGGCCTGCATGTGGCTTGCCCCCTGATCATCAAATATCGCGATGAGACAACCGATGCGGCCACCGCGTTGGAAGACTTGTTGCGGTGACAGGCTCGACTCCGAGGACAAGGGAATCGCTTTTGAGGCAGAAAGGAAATGGCTCCGATGTCTGAAACAATCCGCAAGGGAAAAGATTACTCTGCCATTCAAAGCCGATCTGAATCGCTTCAGCCGAAGCTGGTCGAGATCAGGCGCGACCTTCATCAGCACCCAGAGCTGAGTAACAGGGAGTTTCGCACTTCGAAAGTTGTGACGGAATACCTCAGGAAGCTGGGGCTCGAGGTCCAGAGCAACGTGGCGCATACCGGGGTGGTGGCTTTGCTTCATGGTCGCCACGAAGGGCCGGTCGTCGGTGTGAGAGTCGACATGGACGCCTTGCCCATTCAAGAGACTTTGGAGGTGCCTTACAAGTCCCAGGTCGAGGGAGTCAAGCACGCCTGTGGTCACGACGTCCACACGACGATTGGATTGGGGGTGGCTGAAACACTGCTTGCCTTTCGAGAAGAAATTCGCGGCAAAGTGAAATTCGTCTTCCAGCCTGCGGAAGAAGGCCCTCCGCCAGGAGAGTCGGGTGGAGCCTCTCTAATGGTCCAGGAAGGGGTTCTGGAAAATCCCAATGTGGACGCCATGTTTGGCATCCACGTCATGCCGACCATTGAAGTTGGGAAGGTAGGCGTTCATCAAGGTACTGTTTGGGCGAGCAATGACACTCTCGAGATTAACATCCTTGGACGCAAGACGCATGGCGCCTATCCGCATACCGGGGTGGATGCCATCGCCGTGGCGGCCCAAGTCATCCTCGGATTGCAAACGATGGTTAATCGACTCATCGACGTCCGCGACCCGTTGCTCATTTCTTTTGGAATCATGGAAGGTGGAAATCAGTTTAATGTCCTGGCAGATCGGGTACGCCTTGTTGGGATGGTCCGCTGCCTGACCTCCGAGGTTCGCGAGGCTGCTCCCCGGCGCATCGAAGAAGTTCTGCGAGGGATTACTCAATCCTTCGGCGCCTCTTACACCATGGCTCTGACTTCGGGAGCTCCCGTCACCATGAATCATCCACAGCTGGTCGCCCACGCCATTCCGGCGCTTGAGTCGGTCTTGGGAAAAGACAACGTACTTTTACAACGACCCCATATGGGGTCGGAGGATTTTGCTTGTTTTGCAGAGAAAATTCCCGGGTTTTACTATTGGCTGGGTGTGCGGAATGATTCAAGAGGCATCAATCACATGATTCACACACCGGAATTCGACGTGGATGAGAATTGTCTGGCGATCGGGGTGAGTACCCTGAGCCATCTGGTGCTTTCCTACTTGCAACAAGACAAGTCCTGACAGGTTCCTGAAAAGTTCATTATCGCGTTGCTCTCTGAGCGTCGAAGTGGGGAGATTAGACGAATCACTCGGGACCCGGCGGTCACAGACCGCCGCTACAGAATTAGCCGCAGGTGTAGCGGCGCTCTATGAGCGCCGGCGGGGGTGATGGGACGAGCTACTTGGGATTCGGCGGTCACAGACCGCCGCTACAGTTTCAGATGTAAGGTCTGTCGCGTTTTTCTGTAGCCTGCTAGGTGAGGTGTCGCTTGGGGATCTCGTCAATGATCAACTGGGGGTCCGAGATGAGCACCTTGGTGCGTGGGGGAACAGAATGGGTCAACCAGACATTCCCACCAACCACCGATCCCTTCCCAATGATCGTATCGCCGCCAAGAATAGTGGCGCCTGCATAAATCACCACATCATCTTCAATCGTCGGATGACGCTTGATTCCGCGAATTAACCTTCCGGTTTCATCTTTTGGGAAACTCAAGGCACCCAGCGTGACCCCCTGGTAGAGTTTGACATTCTGGCCGATCAGTGTGGTTTCTCCAATGACCACGCCTGTGCCATGATCAATAAAAAAGTACGGCCCAATCTGGGCACCAGGATGAATGTCGATTCCCGTCTTGGAGTGGGCAAATTCCGTGAGCATGCGCGGGAGAAGGGGAATCCCCTGTTTCAGCAGTTGATGCGCCAGGCGATACACCAAAATGGCAAAGATGCAGGGGTAGCTGAAGATGACTTCATCATAACCCTTCGAAGCAGGGTCTCCGTTATAGGCGGCCTGGACATCCGTCGCCAAAGTCTGGCGGCAATCCGGGATTTTGTTGAGGAAAGCAATCGTTTGGGAGGCGGCAATCTCCTCGCAGTGGGAGCATTCTTCATTGCTCAGCTTGCACCCATGACGTATCCCCCGGTAGATCTCGCTTACCAGGAGTTCATATACCGTCTCCAGGCTGTCGCCGACATGGTACTTAATGGTGTTGGCGTCGAGTCCCTTCTTGCCAAAGTAGCCCGGGAAAATAATTTGCTGCAGAATCTCGATGATTTGAACGGCGTTTTCCCGTGAAGGCAGAGGGGTCGGTTCCAGGTGCTGCATCGGGACGTCACTGGGGCCATACGTCGCGACAATTTTGTCCGTAATGGAGGGCAACTGCTGTTTTGGGCTCGACGGTTCCATGGTATCCTTTTCGCCAACCCAGGGCTTATTGCGATTAAAACTGAAACCGAAACGCTTGTCAAATGAGGCTGTTCAGGGACAGGCAAGGACGATGGGGAGCAAGCTCCACAATCCCGAGCTCCGCTGGGCCAAGTTGCCTCGAATCACATTGTTGGCGGACGAAGCGAGCGTGGCTGACGTGTTTCACCCCGGGGAATTCCAAAAATCTCTGAGCTCTTGAACGAAGTCCCTGCTGATCAATTCTTGAGGCGAAGATTCATACCAATCGCGAGGGAAGAGAGACATGTAGTTGTCGTAGCTGAAGCGCCGATCGAGGAGAACGAAGATTCCCCGGTCCGTTTCACTCCGAATAATGCGTCCGGCGGATTGCACCACCCGGTTCATTCCTGGATAAAGAAAAGCATATTCAAAACCCTTCGAGCAGGACTCCTCATAATGACGGCGCACCAATTCGGTTTCAAACGATACCTTGGGCAATCCGGGCCCCACAATAATAGCTCCGATTGCCAATTCGCCCGGATAATCGACACCTTCTGCAAAAATCCCTCCTTGAACGGCCAGCACCAGATGTGCTGTGTCCCGCGCTGACAGCTTGCCGAGGAGTGCGTTGCGATGGTGATCGGCCATGACCCGGTTTTGAATCAGAATCTGATAATGACGCGGTTGGAGATGCCGCGCCACCAGCTCCAGGAATTCGAAGCTTGGAAAAAAGGCGAAGTAGTTCCCCCGATGGACGCCGATGATCTCTTCAATGATTTGGGCAATGCGCCCGATGTGCTGGTGGCGTTGTCGATACGTCGTGGAAACTTCGGGAATAACCAGAATCTTGCGATTTTCCGGAGGAAACGGGGAAGGCAAGGCAAGGGTTCGGGCGCTGCGCTCGAAACCCAGGACGTCTGAATAAAATTTCAGGGGGGTCAGGGTAGCCGACATGGCAATAACGGCGTAATACAGGTCGTTGGTTTTCTTGAGTTGGCGGGATGGGTCCAGGCAGACAATCTTGATTTTTGGAATTTCTCCGGCAGCATCGAGGACGTGAACGAATTCGCCGCCCGAGAGCTCCAGCACGATACAAAACCGCGAGAGCGCATAAAAGAAATCAAGAATGCGATCCTCGTCACGCCAATTTCCCCGGCGCCTTTGTTCGACGAGATAGCGCTGCATCAAGGCGTCAAGGGTTTCCTTCTGCTCACGGAAAAACTCCCGATCCAGGGAAATTTCAGCTTGCGGCGAAGCCTGTATTTCCGGAAACAACTCTCCCAATTCCCTCACGTAGTGCTCGATCTTTTCCAGGAATGCGATGAGGTCCCCGAGAAAACCGGAAGAAGGCGGAGAAGGAGAGCCCTGTTCCTGGAGTTCCCGCTGTCTTGATGCAGGCGGTTCCTCCAGCATTGAAAGAAGCTGTTGCTTCAGCGATAGAAGAGTCTGCAGATCAAGTTCGGGGGAATAATAGTCGCGGGCTCGTGAATAGAGGTTATGCGCCTCGTCGATAATGAGGATCGTGCGGCCGGGTTCGAGTCCCGAAAGTCCTTCCAGCGAGATGCGGGGATCATAGATGTAGTTGTAGTCGCAGACTGTCACCTGGGACTGGGAGACGAGTTCCAGGGAAAGTTCAAAAGGACAAATTTCGGCATCCACTGCAGCCTTATACACCAGGTCCGGCGTAACGACTGGAACGTTCATGAATACGGAACGCAGGGCCGAGTGTTCCAGTTTCCCAAAAAAATTTTTGGCGTAAGGACACCGGCTTTCATGGCAGCAGACCACGTCATTGGCACAGCTCTTTTCCTTGGACCGTAACACGAGACTGCTCCAGGGAATCGCGGGATTACTTCCCGGCCGGGACGAAGATTCTCCGGATAGGCTCAAACGCTGCAACGTATCGACGACAATTCGCTGTTGTGTGGTCTTTGAGGTCAGAAAGAAAATGGAGAAGCCATTTTTGGCGGCAAACGGAAGTGTCCCATAAAGGGCGGCAACTGTTTTCCCAATGCCCGTCGGGGCTGAGACAAGGAGGTTTTCCTGGTTTTGCAAGGCGGTCTCAATGGCCTCGATCATGCTGTCCTGGTAGGGGCGCATGTGCGGGTAAGGGAAGGCAAGGTTTGCATCTTGCGAGGTGATGGCCGCTCTCCGTTGCTCTGCCGCTTCTGCGGCAAGAATCATTTTCTCCAATTGGTCGGAGATGAAGTTCTGCATCTCCGCGGCGTTGAGGGGGACTTCCCAAGTCGCAAGATCCTGACCGTCAGCGTTAATCACGACCAAATGGCCGAGTACTTTCGCTCCGACGTCCAGTTGCGACCAAAAATAGAGGTAGAGCTTCAGTTGAAGAAAATAACGGTCGGGTAGATCCTGAGGTCGAAAATCCTCCTGCCCGCTGAGAACGGATTTGATTTCCTCCAGGATGGTTTTATCATCCTTGACGTAGACCCCATCAATTCTTCCTTGGATCGAGACCGCGTACTCTCTGTGACGAGTTTCGAAGCGGATGGATTGCTCTTTTTGGTAGCTGGCGTAGAGGGCCTGCTGTCGGACTTGATGCTCTTGATGAACGGCCTGACCAAGCTCATTCCGAGCTCCACTCAAGGGGAGGAGGTTTAAACTGCCGCCGCACCATTCGGGGCCGCACAAATCACGAACACTGAGACTCAAGCGGCGGTTCTGAAAATCAAATTGCAGGGACATGAAAAAAGAGATTGGGTTTGAGGACGTGACCTTGAGGCGGACAATTCAACAACCTCCCGCCTCCTGCATTCAGTGTCACAACCATAAATTTGGAACGCATCAAGGATATTTTACAGGTCCGCGCGCAGTGCTAAAATATACGAAGTAGGGCAGGCTCAGGTATAGATACAGCCAGTCATCTCCCAAAACATATTTCCGTCCCGAGACCCTGACCGTGAAACACAAGAAACTCTTAGCCGTCGTGATTGGGTTAATGGTGTTAATCCTTATCGGCTTGCTGGCGGTCCCCCTTTTTGTCGACTCAAATCGACTCAAGAACCTCATTATTACACAGCTTGAATCCAAGCTTCAGCGCAAGATCACAGCCAAGGAAGCGAGCGTCCTGATTTTTACTGGACCCGGGATTGAGTTGCGGGACATGGCCGTGGCCGAAGATCCCGATTTTGGACAAAGCCCTTTTGTCCTGGTGGAATCTCTGGTGGTTAAGGCTGGGATCCTGGCGCTTTTGCGCGGCCAGGTGGAAATCAGTGATCTCCGGATTGCGCATCCTGTCGTGTCGTTGATCCAAAATCGGGAGGGGCGATGGAATTATTCTTCTCTCCTGGAGCCTCCGGAAAAAACAGGGACCACTCGGCAATTGGGTACGGAGAGCCCTGGGGGCAGGGGTGCCGGACGTCCGATTTCCCCAGCAGCCGCCCCAGCCAAGGCCTCTTTGCCCGTTGTCATCTCGTCTCTCTCCATAAGTGACGGCACTCTCACGATGATGAAAGAGCTGAGTGCTACCGGGCGCCAGCAATCTCGATGGGAGCACATTAATCTCGAGGTATCCGATGTTTCGGGGCCCAATGCCAGCCGTTTCGATTTGTCGCTCGGTCTTGGTGGCAAAGCAAAGAATCGATTGCGGCTGGGAGGAACCTTAGGGCCAATCAATTTGCAAGCCTTGGACAAGGCCACGCTTGACGTGCATCTCGAATTGTCCGAAGCCCCGATTGCGGATTTGTTTCTTCCTTTCCAAATCTCCACAGAGGATCAATGGGAGGGAACATTAAGCTGTTCTACGAGGATTCAGGGGAGCCTGTCGACGGGAATGTTGTTTGAGGGCGCCACGCAGTATTCCGGGCTCGCCGTCAAACGAGGAAGTCAGGAGCCGGTCCGAGTGAACGGAGAAGTCCGACATGCCGGGAATTACGAGATTGCATCCAATCGCCTAAAACTGGATCGATTCGAACTCCAGGCTCCCCATTCGACGCTGAATCTTTCCGGAACCGTTCAAAATGTTACAAGCGAGCCTGTCCTTGATCTCAACTTGAACTCGCCTAAAGCCTCCTTTGATGATCTGTTGGCTCTGGGCTCCGTATTTGGCCAAGGCCCTCCAAAGGGTGTCCAGGCGGAAGGGAATGGGCAGGCCCAATTGGCCATTAAAGGGAACACAGAGAATTTGCTCTTGTCCGGAGAGGCTAAGTTTACGGACTTGAGTGTGCGCTATCCTGGTCTCGCGGAAAAAATCATTCTTTCTCCGATAGTCTTGAGCTTTGCGAATAACGAAATGGGATCGAATCCTTTTCTGGCGAGCGTCGGGGATAGGACGCGCTTGCAGTGTCAACTCGCTTCCGGTTTTGGCGCCGGCTCCTATCTCAATGCGAAAATCACCAGTGAACGTCCGGTGGCCGTGAATGATCTGATGGCAATCGCACAGACCTTTGGATTTCAATGGCCCGAAGGAATAAAGCTGCATGATGGGACGATTAGTCTTCAACTGGACGTGAAGAACAAATTTCGACCCGCCTCGGAACTTCAGATCGAGGGGCAATCCACGCTTGTGGGAACGGTCTTCCAGCATGCCAAACTGAAACTTCCGCTTCAGATTCACAATGCCGTGCTGCGCTTTACCGGAAACTCGGCTGCCGTTAGCGATTTGTCGGCATCGCTGGGAGACATTCGTCTGAGCGGAAATATCGCGGCACCTTCCTTGAAGGCTCAGACCTATGCTTTTTCCCTAAAGCTTAACCAACTCAATCTTTCAAAATGGTCGGAACTGGTCAACTCCGAAGGAAGTGAGGCTCCCAAGCATTCGGCTGCGGAGCCACCGTTCTCTCTGGCCTATCTTTTTCCGTCAAGAATCTCTGTCGTTCATGCAGCGGGGCCCAAGAACGCCGTCGCCCGCGGCCCATTCAGTGACCTCGTTATACAGGACAGCTCGTTGGCCATAGAGAAGGTTTATTTCGATCCCAGAGCTTTTACAAATCTGACGTCGAAGGTCACAATGCAGCATCAAGTTCTGGAATTCACTGACCTCCATTTTGAAGTGGACCAGGGCGAACACACTGGAACCTTGAGCATCGATTTTAGTCGTTCTCAACCGCAATATGTGCACCATGCGAAGCTACGGGAACTGGATGCCAATCAGTTCCTGGCGGAAAATTTTTCCCTCAAGAACACGGTCTACGGAAAGCTTTCGTCAGAATATGAACTTCGAGGGAGTGGTAGTGATTCTGCCGAGATCATTCACAGTCTAACGGGCTCAGGAAAGCTTGGGATTGCCCGAGGCCGAATCACGAGTTTTAACATCAGTGAGGAGGTCGCCAGCTTGGGCAACTTGGTTGGCGTCAAGCTCGACCCTTCAGGCACGGAATTTGAAGATTTGGCCGCCGAGTTTGCGGTTCGGGAAGAGCGGCTGTCCATTTCGAACATGCGAGCTAAAATGACGACCATGCGACTGCAAGGGAATGGCAACATCGGGTTTGACAAGACAACGGATTGCCATATTCTGGTGGAACTTCTGAGTGAGCCGAGCCGCAAGGGGAGCGATGCCAACCCACTGGGAAACCTGGCATCAGGAGTATTCAAGAATGCGCAGGGCAATACTGCCTTGCCCTTGCACATGACCGGGTTCATTACCAGTCCGAAGTTCTCATTGGACCCTCAGGCCGCCAAAGATGTCTGGAAAAACGTGCTGCGTGATGGGAACCTCAAGGATACGGTGGATACTATTCAAGGCTTGTTCAAGCCTAAGAAATCAGAGTCCTCTCCCGCGGCAGTTACCGGGGCTCCAAAAGGCGCAGAAGGCGGCACCGGAGCAGAAAAGCCGGCGGAAAAGAAGAGCTCTTCCTGGCAGGACTTGCTGCAGGGAGTGATCGATCAGACCAAGCAGAAGAAAAAAACTGACGAAAAGAAATAATCCAGCGGACGCCGGCAGACCATGAATCTTCGAATTCTCACGGGATCGTTTCTGATAGTCATCTGCATGGCTTGGGGGGGGCCTGGTTTTGCAGCGGGGAAATCAGATTACCGCGCCCTGGCAGAGTATTATGCCCCGGTAATTTATCAGGAATCGCACTCCGTGGTGCTGGACTCCATTACGCGATTTGACTTCGATGGGGATTGGAACGGAGCCAATAATTGGAGAAACGCCTACCTCTATGATCTACCAGGCTACGTGTATTATGCGGTCATCGAATCCACTCAACACTATTTCATAACGTATGCTTTCTATCATGTGAGGGATTACACCGCGCGCCCCTTTGAGGGTTTTGCTCCCAAGACAGAACATGAGAACGACATGGAAGGGTGCACACTCACCATTGAGAAAGATGGAACCAGGTGGGGAAAGCCGTTATTGCTGGAAACGCTTGCCCATGACCATTTTTATATTTACGACAACCCTCACTCCAAGCGGGCGAGCCCCGGGCAGGCGCCGGTGGATGGAGCGATTGTCTTTCTGAAGCAGGAAGATGCGACGCATCATCGTCAGCCAGCCCTGGCCATCGAAGCGGAAGGTCATGGCGTGAAAGCAGCGTCGGAGGAAGTCACGGCCGAGAATTATCAACACCCCGGCATGATCTATCGTTTCGCCGGAAGAGGAGCCGAGCTACCCCAGAGCAAGAACGACCCTGACGTCAGCTACGATTTGATCAGTATCGAAGAGACCCTATGGGCGAAACGGAATGAAGTGGGCGGTTCGACGCTCTACTGTTGCACGGACTCCTATGCCGTGCCCAAGGGCGAATCTGTCCAGATTGGTTGTTCCTTTAATGGTCCCATTGGTAGTTGTTCCGCCAAACCCCCGTGGGGCTGGGACCAGGCCGATGACGGCCCGATCAAGAAAGGGGATTGGTTCCGGGATCCATTGTTTTCTTATAACCAACAAGTGCGGATCGAGGGCCTCAGGGGGAGTTATCTCTATAATCCCTATCTGCAATTTGTGTCTGGAAATGGCTCCAGCGGTCCCACGTGCGAAGAAAGTACGGAAAGCAAAACCGTGAAGGGAGCTGCCCTGACCACCCTTTTGGGAGTGGCCAAAGTACTGCTTTCGGGAGGGCTCTCTTCAAAGACCATCGGGGACCAGGCGAAAGAACTTTTTCTCACGGAAACGGTGCTGTTGGAATGGGAAGGGAAGACGGACTTTGAACGCTGGGATTGGGACAAGGAGCTTGCCCCGGCAAGCCTGCCCTCCTTCGCTCAAGAAAAGTTGGTCGAAGAAATGCGCATTCCGCTCGGACCATCTTTTGCTTTTTCGAGTCCCGCCTTCAAAGCCCCGAGCCGGTACTTTGACAGTGTGATACTCAAATATAAATCGAATGCCAACGACCTCCAGGCCCGAATTTACTGGAAGTATGAAGACATGCCCGAATTCGATGAGACGCACAGCCAAATCACACGCCTTCGGCACTCAGATCAATGGATTCGCGAGCGAATAGATCTCACCGAGTCGAAGAATTGGGACAAAGGAAAAGCGATCAGCAAAATAAAAGTGGAGATGTATGCTGCTTCAAAGCAAACAGTGGTGACAAAGGACTCGGGTAACTCCGGATCGCAGCAAAATTCTGATTCCCCTAACGTGCTGATCAATTATATCATTCTGGATCGCAATTCTTTCTCGGACACTTTTGAAAGGTAATCATCCTGGATGAAGAGGATCGAGACGCGCACCGCTGCGAGGGATTTCATGAAAGATATTTATGTCGCGGATCTCCAAGCCAATCAGGCGATCACGACCACCTTCCTGGTCAAATCCAAAGAAGTAAAGTCCAAAAAGACCGGTGAACCCTATCTGGCGCTCACTTTGGGGGACAAGAGCGGCGACGTCGATGCCAAGATGTGGGAAAACGTCGAGGAAGTCGATGAGACTTTCGATCGGGATGATTTTGTGAAAGTCAAAGGACTGGTTCAGGTGTACCGCAACAAGACGCAGCTGACCGTGCACAAATTGCGTCGCTGCCAGGATGATGAAGTGGATTTCGCCGACTACTTTCCGAAGACGAGCAAAGACGTGGAATCCATGTTTGAAGAACTCGTCGGCATGGCCGATGGGGTTGAGAACTCCCATTTGCGGGAATTGCTGATGGCGATTCTCTGCGATGAAGAATTGGCCGGCCGGTTCAAGCAGGCTCCAGCGGCCAAATCCCTGCATCATGCCTGGCTGGGCGGGCTATTGGAGCATACCCTGTCGTTGTGCAAGCTGTGCCGACTCGTCTGCGATCACTATGAGGATCTCAATTTTGACTTGCTCTTGGCGGGTGCAATCCTGCACGATATTGGTAAAACTCAAGAGCTCAGCTATGCCCGAAGTTTCAGTTATACCAACGAAGGTCAGCTTTTGGGGCACATGATTCTCGAGCTGGATCTCGTCAACCAGAAAATTGCCCAGCTCGAGGATTTTCCGGCTGACTTGAAGACCCTCCTTCAGCATATGATTATTTCGCATCACGGCGAGTACGAATTTGGCAGCCCGAAGTTGCCCATGTTTCCCGAGGCTCTGGTGTTGCACTGCCTCGACAATCTGGATAGCAAGTTGGAAGCCATGTGCATGATCCTTAAAGGAGACCCGAATCTCGAAGGGGATTGGACCGGTTACAACCACATGTTTGGAAGACCCTTGTTCAAGGGGTATCAGCGGAATGGCAAAAGCAATCGCAAGAAAGATTGAAGAAGAGTCAGCGGGGGAACCTCAATCGCCTCGCCCGTGTCAGGGGCCCCAGGAATTGAGTCGGCTCGAATTAGAATGTATGCGTGCGATCTGGCTGGGCCATGCCTCCACGGTTCATGCGGTACAGGAGTTTCTCAGCCCTTTCCGACCGCTGGCCTATACCACCGTGATGACCATCCTCGACCGGCTTGCCCAGAAGGGGGCCGTGACCCGGGCAAAAAACGGGAAAGCTTACCAATATGCACCTGCTTTAGGATTCGAAGCCTCGCGTGAAGCCGCGGTCCGCCAGCTCATCGATTTCTATTTTGATGGCTCGTCTCAGAAACTCACTTCTTATTTGACCCCGCCTGCCCCCGCGGGATTGACCTCGCCGGAACCCCATGACCGGGCCGACGAAGCCCCCGTTGAAAACCCGGCAGAAATCCAAGACTGTCTCTTGTAATGACTGGTCCCCAACGAGGGGCACGTTCATAAGCGTGCGAGAGGTTGCTCGACGAGAATGAGCGTGGATCAAGCTGGATGGAAGAAACCAGGCGGTTGGCTTTCAATCGTCGAGTTATCGATTCTTTTGGCGCAGGCGTTTGCGGAATCGGATGTCCAACCCGAAGGCTCCATCAATGTCACGCGATCCGATTAAAGTGGTCGAGTCATTCAAGAAGTACTCGATATAAATCACTTGCTGTTCATTGTTGGAAACATTCGTGGAGTAAGTGATCGCGAGGTTCTTGGTGACTTGTTGACCCATGGTGACTCGAGTCGTTGGATCCCGTTCGTTTCCGATGAGTAACGGATCCACCCGAAAACTATCCAGACCAAAGAGCCGTTTGACACGAGATCCCATCTTGAGGGAAAGCCCCTCTGAAAGCAGAGCAGAGGCTCCCGACGAACTATCTTGTTGAAGGCCTCCCGTGGTATAGGGTCGATACGAACTGCTGGTCATGCCGGTTTTGCCGGATCCGCCTGTGGCCACTAAATTGAAGATATCGACGGTGGGCAAGGGAGGATCGGAACGAATGTTCGCTCTTAGCTTGTCCAGAGTTCCGCTAAGATTCAGCACGATGCGATAATCGCGCACGTCGCCCTCCGCTTCCAGGTCAATTCGGGGGTCAATCCGAACGGGATTCAAGAAATCCACCCGTCCACGCGTGAGCCGATAACGCACTCCTTGGAAGTAAACATCTCCCTCACTGGCTTCCAGTGCTCCCGTGACGAAAGGTCGGGCGGCAGTCCCTTTTACTTTCAGGTCTGCCCGGGCCATCGTTCGCAAGAGAGGAGTGTCCAATTTGATGCTGCGATCTCCACCAATGGTCAGATCCAGGTGTAATTCGTTTCCAAAGTCTTTGGATCCCGGCCATGTGATCGTCTTCGAGCGGCTTTCCAGATATTGGGTGAGTGGATCATATCCCTTTTGGAAAGACGCGCTAACGACCCGAACATTACCGGAGAGGACTTGGGACTGCTGTGACCCACGAAGAGCCAGATCCGCGTCGACCACATTCCTCATGCCTTCCGGATAGCGTATCCGAACCTCGCGACCCTGAATCTTAAGATTGAGCATGGTGATCTTTTCTTCGCCAAAAAGGAGGGTTCCGGTGAGTGTGAGCTTGCCACTTCCGCTTGAGCCGGTAATATTCTCGATCCGGATTTGATTCTCATCAAAATAGAGGGTGCCATTCGTTTGGGAGAGAGTGTTGGGAAACCCGGCGTAGCCAAATTGGGCATTCGACAATTTCCCTTGTCCTTGAATGCGGGGATCATGCAGGGTGCCTCGCACCTGGGCATTTACTGTCCCGTTGCCTGTGGCCGTCAGGTTTTTGCTGAATTCGTTCAAGAGGGCGAGATTGAAGTCTCCCTTCATGGCGAGGTTTAGTTGTCCCTTGCCCGTCAGATCGATGGACCCATTGAGGATCAGCACGGTTCCTTTCCCGGTGAATTCCGCATTTTGGATGGTTGCTTTCTCCCCGGCCACGGCAACCTCGAAAGGTTTGGAAGACTGAAGCTGTGCTTCCCGGAATTGGATTTTTACCGAATGCAAACTCCCCGTCACCTTCAACTCCTCCGGTTTCATGAGAGGGCCGGTTACGGTGACTTGTCCGGCTGCCTGACTACTAACCTTTTCAGGGGCTACCGGCAGAACCTTGATCAGGTAAGGGGTCAGGATGAGTTTATTAAAGGTGAGCTGGGCATTTAGAGAGAGCGCTTCGTCCAAGGCGACCGTGCCCTCCGCATTCAACTGGACACTGGGGTCCATTGAGGTGATCGCAAAGGTTGACACTTGATTTGCCGAATCGAGGCGAATGAGAAAGTCGCCCGCCTTTTCTCCAGCCACGCTCAAGGATTTCAACTCCACTTGTCCTTTTAGTGCAGGGCGTCGAAAAGGCCCATCTGCTTCAAGGGAAATCTTTTCTAAACTCCCTGCCAAGGTCGATTTCTCAAGATGAACCCAGGGAAGCTGGGACAGGAGAATTCCGGATCCCTGAAGTTTGGATTGCACGGTCTGGTCCTGTAGATTAATGCTGGCGGTTCCAATCAATTGACCAGAACCGATTGTCAAGGTGATTGGGGAAACCTCAAGGATGGGATCACGATACTCGATGGAGACATCCGCCCGGTCTAGAGGCTGTTGGAGAAATTGACCCTCCCGTAACACCAGCTTTCCATCGATGAGAGGCTGTCGGAAGCTCCCTTTCAGCAACAGTTCCCCATTCATTTTTCCTTTAACCGGAAAGGTTCTGCCGATCATTGCCACCAGATCTTCGGTCCAACTTTCTTTGGCGTGGACGATGAAGTCCATGCTTCCGTCGGGCAAACGGGTTGCTGGATCCAGGGGCAGCCTTCCGGACAGACTTGCCGTGGAACTCCCTTTCTTCAGGGTTGTATGGTGAAGCAGAATTTCCTGGAGGTTAGCCTGGACGGATCCCTTCATCTCGTCGGCTTGATACTTGCCAAATACGAGAGGGTGAAAGGAAAAATGGCCTTCCAATTCAGGTGCTTGACGGGTTCCGCGGAGGAATCCTTCGAAAGAAGCCACTCCCTGTAGTTCCGGGGCCCAGTAGGCGAATTCCCTCAAATCGCCTGAATGAAATTCCAATCTCACAGTCGAGTCTCCTGCTGGGGTGATGGTCCCGTCCAATTTCAAGCGGCTCTGTTCGAGTTGAAGTGAAGTGTCATGAAAGGACAGGTTGCGGTTGTCGGCTGAAAAATTCAACTCACCCCGTAACGGAAGATCCCGAGAAGGAGTCGAAACTTGCTCAGGTTGACCAGGCGAAGGCAGAACGATCAAATGTCCTTCTCCACTAAAATTTCTCCCCAGCCCAACCCAGGAACCGCGCAAGAATCCTTCAACTCGCCCGGTGGGATTGATTCCTTTGAGTCCGATAATACGTACAATATCCGATAATTGGACGCCCTTTACCAACAACTCGGTACGAAACCGGCGTGCGCCAAAGGGGTCGTCAATCAGCAGATTTCCTTTCCCGTTGCCTTTGAGTCCTTCGAGCTCGATTTTTTGGAAGTGGAACTGATTAGAACTCAGGGAATAGACACACCCAAGCCGATCGATTTGCGAGGGAGAGACTGAAAGCTTTGAGGCTTCTAACTGACCATCTGCCTGCCAGTTGTGCGTGGAAAAAGCCAACTGGCCTTTCAGGTTCAGAATCCCCTTGAGTTCGGGCATTTGCGGAACATAGGGATGAATATCATCAGCCTGCAGCTGCCCGTGGTAAAACAAAGTTCCCTCGGGCGAGGCCAGATTTTCCACGACCCCTTCCGCTTCGACTCTGGAGTTGTTCAGCGTAACGACAATCTGTTGAATCTTTAGAGTGTTGCGCAGCCATTCGCAGGTAAGGTCGAATCCTCCACTCAAGCGATTTTTGTCCCACTGGATTGTGCCCTTCTCATACCCGATTCGAGAAAGGTACGATTCCCGGTATATGGGCCGGTCTGCCGAAACATGAACTCCTTCCAAGTCCAGATTCCACTGGGAACGCTTCTCCTGGATCTGGAGCTCTCCATTCTCAATGCTGAGATGATGAATGTGCAGAAGAAAAGGATCAAAAGCGACTTTTGGCGCGGGGACGGAGGATGAGAGATCTTTCTCAAAGGATAGACGGACCGAGGGGTCGACGATTCGCAACCTCTGAATCTGGAAAGAAAAAAACCACAGGTCGCGCCAGCGGGGCCTGACCTCAACGATGGGGATCGACAACGAAGAGGGATTCGTGGAAGGCTCTTTGCTCTCAATACGCAGCTGCGTAATTAACAGTCGCGGGGGAAAGAAATGAAGGGTTAGGGCTCCAACAGAGGATTTGCCGCCAGTCCACCCATCCAAAGATTCAATCAAACGCGTTCGGAGAGAGGCTTCGATCCGCCCATGACTCAACCAAAAGGTGGCCAGTAGAAAAATCCAGCCGGCCATCACCAAGAGAAGGATAACAAGAAAAACGCGTCGATATTTCATCGGCAGTACTTCCCAAGAAACGAGCTAATCAAAGATATGAATGTTGGCGGTTTCCTTTAATGAACCCAGCCATTCATCGATTGCCTGGTTCACTTTTTCTTCCGTAAGAATCTCTCGAATTTTCGCTTCGACCTCAGCTTGTGTCGGAGGGGGTTGGATTCCCTTCCGCTCCAATTCCGGAAGCAGGGTTTTCTCGTAATAGCTGGCAATCTCTCCAGGCTCAACCGAAGCGAACTGACGGAATCGGTTCTCCACATACCTGATCACCAGGATCTGCCACCGTAAGTGTTCTCTCAATTTCTCACGTGTGGTGTGGGATTCGATGAGCATCTGTCCCAAAGCCTCCTTCCCACCCCATTTCTCCTGCAAGGCATTCAATTGTGCCTCAACCTCCTGATCGGAAACTTT
This sequence comes from Terriglobia bacterium, assembly GCA_046331665.1. Lineage (GTDB taxonomy): Bacteria > Acidobacteriota > Terriglobia > Versatilivoradales > Versatilivoraceae > CAWBAT01. The sequence continues at coordinate 72,738 of JAXLQK010000025.1, forward strand.
GCTTCCAGAAAATCCCTGGATTTGTTCACTCATGAGCAGTTTTTCGATGATGTGCTCAACCAGTTGCCGTTGGATGACCTTATTTTCGGGAGAATTGTGCTGGGGGGTCTTTTGCAGAGAATTGTCCAACTGATAAAATCTTTCTTCCTCCTCAAGATCACTCAACGTAATGATTTGGTTGTTCACGACGGCCACAATCCGGTCAATGGTCTCGGCGTAAACGGAGACGGCGGCCTGCCCTAGAGAACGAGGATCGCAAGCAAGACCCAGGATGGGATGGAGGAGTATTTGTGCCCCATGGGACAAGGTCTATTTGGTTCTTCGGGTCTGTGGGTGCGCAGCCGCATCAGATTTATTCCGCCCCTTGGAAACGAGTGCAGGACCGTGGTTTGGCATGGGACTTGATCTCTTCCGGACCCGCTCTTCCCTTTACAAAATATTTTACCAGCTTCGGCTCCTCCACCGAATGTTCTTGAAAGAACTCTCAATCCAGCTGGAAATGGGTTTGTCATCCTCCAGATAATCCTCAATGCGACTCCCGTTAACCCTGTGAAAACGATACGTTAAAGGGTTTGATACGCTCCCTCTTAAAAAGGATTCCCGATGGTAAAGAATACCTTGGTACTTGGCTGGCCAGGGGGAGGAGCAAGATTACGGCCAATATCAATCCGAATGGGGCCAAACGGGGTTTTATAGCGAAACCCCATCCCTAAAGTGTTGCTGAACGCCGCCAACTGAAAATCCCGAATGCGGGCGAATACGTTGCCTGCGTCATAAAATGGAGCAATCGAAAAAGTATCGGTTATGGGGTGGCGCAGTTCGATGTTGGCGATGAACAGCGTATTTCCACCTAGCGGTGCCCCCGTGGCGGGATCCAGGGGCCCCGCCAAATCGAGGCCAAATCCTCTCAAGGTCGTTGATCCCCCCGCGAAGAACCGTTCAGAAATGGGAACCTCAACCGTACTTCCAAAGGGTCTTTTCAGGCCAACCCTTAGTGACGTTGCCAAAACGGTCTTCCCAAACACCAGACGGTTCATTTGAGTTTGACCAAAGACTGACATCAGATTGACTTCAGAACCATAGGCTTTGGAGGCGACGGAAAAATTCACCGTGTTGAAGAATCCCTTCTGAGGCTCAAAAGGGTCATCCCGCGTGTCTCGTAACCAAGCCGTCGAAAAAGTGGAAAGCCTCAGTGTTCCAAGATTCTCGAACCCCGTGGCCAAGGGGTTCACCCGCACGTCGGACAGGTTTACCGTTTCATAATTGTAGCGGATGAAGAAATTGTCGACGCGGTGAAATCGTTTCAGAATTTGAAGCGACGCGTTCACTCGGGTGGTGTCAAAAGGAAGGTTATAGCCTTGGGCATTTTCTGCATACAGGGTGACAAAAGAATCCAAGTCGCGATTAAAGAGTCGTGGTTCGCGATAGGTGATTTGCCCCCGTTGTTCGAGAAGACTGGCCCTCGTCCGAAAACTGATCGACCGGTCCAGGCCAAAAAGGTTTTTGCGCGTGATTTCAATCGTCCCTCGCGGCCCTTCATTGTTTTGATAGCCGAATCCGTATCCCAGGATCAGAGGGCTGGCATCTTCGACACGAACGATGACGGGGCGATAGTTGTCACTGGGATAGATATTAACGGGGTGATGTCGACACGATCAAACAGGCCGAGACTGTAGAGTTTCTGCTGGCTGGTGAGGAGTTTTTCGAGGCTGAGGGATTGCCTTCATGAAAAAGGTCGTTCGCAATGACTTTTCGTGCGTCAACCGATTTCCCACCACGTAGACATCCCCGACCTGGAACTTCACCCCTTCAGATACGGCGTAGTGAATTTCAATTTTTTGCTCGGGGGATCGTTGCGTTTTGGATTCGACAGCCGCGTCAGGGTATCCCAACTCCAAAAGCTTGGATTCGATGACGCGCCGGTCTTCGTCAAGCTTCTTGGAAGAGAACGGGGAGCCGGCCTTCAAACTCGTTGCCTTTAACAATTCCTCGTTGGTCAGAACGCTGTTGCCCGCCAGGGTCACTTGAGAGACAAAGGTTTGTTTGCCCTCATTGATCTGGAAACGCACGGCCACGTTGACCCCGGAGGGGTCATTTTCATAAGAGGGAGTGATTTGGATGTCTTCGAATCCGTCCTGAACGTAGAGATCCCTTAACCGCTCGGCATCTTGCTGCATCAATTCAGGACTGAATCTCCCCTTGCTGGTGAGAGAGCCGGGCTGTGTCTGCAGGGGAGCCAGGAGCTGTTTGCGGTCAAAATACGCGGCACCGGGAAAGGTTACAGAGACGACGCGTTGCCGTGTGCCGCGATCAATGTTGTAGTTGATTTGATAGGCTCTTTGCGCGGGCACTTCGATGAACTCACTGGTTACCGTGACATCGAAATATCCCTTTCGCTTGAAATAATCCTCGACGTTTTTTCGGCCTTCCTCTATCAGATCGGAGTCAATGCTGCCTTCTTCATAAATAGGAACAATCTGTCGCAGTGTCTTTCGCGATATTTTCCCGCCGGTGAGTTCGATATAGACGAACGAGCCGGAATCGATGAAAATTCTCACCTGAACGCTATTGCTTTTTGCATCGTACTGGACGCTTTCCAACCGAATGTTGGCGTTTAAGAATCCCCGCTCGGAGTACATCTTTCGGATACGCTGCAGGGATCTTCGAACTTTGTTGGCGCGGTAAACCTGGCCCGGGCGGAGCTTGATCTTAGCCAGTATTTCCTTCTCCTCGAGCTGAGGTGATCCTGTGATTTTGATGCTTTCCACCGTGGCGCGGAGCCCGGGCTGCACGTGGTAATTGACGCTGACCAGATGAGATTCCGGCTGGAACTGAATATCGGGGTGGACAGTGGCCTGATAATAACCGCTGTCGCGATAAGCCTGCGACACGGTTGACGCAAGATCATCAACGACTTTGTGCGAGTAAATCTCGCCGATGGGTAATTGGACCAGGTTGGAGAGTGTGGATCTGAGTGCCACCTCGCCGGAGATTCGAAAATCGGCAAAAAAGAAATTCGGTCGGAGCTTAAAAGTAATGACCAAGCCCTCTTCCAATCGGGCGGCATCGACTTCGATGTTTGCAAATTCTCTCGTTTTATATAAATTCTCGATGCTGCGCCGGACTGTCGCGGTTTCGAGCACATCTCCAACGGCCAGACTGATGGTGCTGTAAAGCCGTTTGGTTTGGATTGGATCGGGAGAGCTAAATTCAATCCGCGTAATCTTCATCCCGACAAAAGGGTCGATCGCGGCGCCGGTAAGAAAGGGAGTGAAAAGATGAAGGAAAAGAACGCCGAACAAAGAGAATCGGCATCTGGAAAGAGGGGAGCGGTGAGTCCTGATTAGGCTGTCTGGTCCAACACGAATTTCATTCCAACTCATTAAGGAACTTCATCGGCCAGGTACATGGGAAATCGTTAGGACTGGGTTCCGTCGCGATTATTGTACAACTCAGCCCAGTTTCCCCGATTTGTCTAATTATCTCAAGCGTTTCGTGGGCCCTGTCGACCGCCTGACCGGGAGGATGAACGTTCGGCCATGAGGAGAAAGAAAGCTTCACCGATTGCAGGGTGGGAGGAGTTATGGTGCGCCGCTTGTTATTAAGGATCTTTGGTCCGGCTCTATTTTGGCTCATTCTTGTTTTCAGTTCGAGTGTCCGTTCGAATCAATTGTTGGTTCCTCGACCCGAGCACCCCCGTCCGGATCTCCAGCGAGGAACTTGGCAAACGCTCAACGGGAAATGGGAATTTGCGTTTGACGACAACAACGTCGGTATTGCGGAACGCTGGTTCGCGCCTTCGAAAACATTGAGTCGGCGAATTCTTGTCCCTTTCTGTTTTGAGAGCCGCCTCAGTGGCATCGGAGACCCTTCGTTTCATGAAGTCGTTTGGTATCGCCGAACGATTTCAATTCCGGAACGATGGCGGTCCCAAAGGATCATCCTCCACTTTGGGGCCGTGGACTATGAGGCGACGGTGTGGATCAACGGATATCAAGTGGGAATGCATCAGGGGGGCCACGTCGGATTTCAATTTGACATCACCGATTACCTGAAGCCCGCGCAAAACACAATCGTTTTACGGGCGTGGGACCCGCCGACGGATCGAACGATTCCGCGCGGCAAACAATATTGGAAACCCAAATCCGAAGGGATTTGGTACACCCGGACGACTGGAATCTGGCAACCGGTCTGGCTCGAAGCGGTCAATGCGGTCCATGTCACACGCTTGCGGATTATCCCTGACGTCGATCACGCTCAAGTCCAGGTGAAAGTGTTTCTCAGCCGAACGCTTCCCGGATTGAAGATACGGATGACAGTCCTCCCGGAGAGCGGAAATCCAGTCCTGGCTGATGAGATGACCACTGACCGCCGCATGGCTGTGGTGATCCCTTTGGTACACCAACAACTTTGGAGCCCGGAACACCCGCACCTCTACCATTTGAACATTGAGGTGTCTTCGGGCGGTAAGGTCTTGGATCAGGTTTCCAGCTACTTTGGACAACGAAGCATCAGTACCAAGGACGGGCGGGTTTTTCTCAATGGTGTGCCCTATTATCTGCGAATGGTGCTCGATCAAGGCTACTGGCCGGAAAGCATACTTACCCCCCCTGGCGAGGAAGCCATTCAATATGATATTCGAATGACCAAGGCATTTGGTTTTACGGGGGTACGCAAACATCAAAAGGCAGAAGATCCCCGCTGGCTCTATTGGGCAGATAAGATGGGCTTGATGGTCTGGGGGGAAATGGCCAATGCTCAGGAATATAGTGAGGACTACGTCGAACGCTTCGTTCGCGAATGGATGGAAATCATCGACCGCGATTTCAATCACCCATCCATTGTGGTGTGGGTCCCGATCAATGAAAGTTGGGGTGTCCCGGATATCCTCACCAACAAAAGGGAACAGGAACACGCGCGGACCATGGTGCATCTGATCCGCTCGCTAGACCCAACCAGGCTTGTGGTGGACAACGACGGTTGGGAACATACCGATGCTACCGAGCTCTTTACCTTGCATGACTATGCCAGAACCGGAGAGGAGTTGGCGGCAAAATACAAGCCACTGGAATCAGATCGAACGCATATCCCTGACAATGCACGCGCTCCGCTTGCGAAGGGGTTCTCTTGGAACCAAACCCCCTTCCTGATGACAGAGTTCGGAGGGATTGCCTATCGTGTGGGGAATCCGCCGGCTCCGAAGGAATGGGGGTATTCCGGGATAGAGCCCTCTCAAGCTGCCCTGTTACTGCGACTGGAAGGCCTGGTCAGGGCATTGCGAGACAATTCAGCTTTCGCGGGTTATTGCTACACGCAACTAACGGATGTGGAACAGGAAATCAACGGGTTGATGACCTTTGATAGGAAGCCAAAAGCCGATCCTTCTGAATTCGCCAGGATTTTTGGGCATTAAAGGGGTGGCGTCAGCGCTCTCAAGCGCTTCTTGCGAGAGAGATTGTGGAAATGGAAAAGCTCTTTGCCCGGCTCGCTGGCGGGTCCTCGAGGTGTCGTCGGAAAGGCGAAAGGGTGCAGGTTTTCGGTGAATTTTATGAATGTTCTCCAGGGCTAATTGGCTCGACTTCAGGCCAAGGTTTGAACCCCTCTTGATTCCTGCAGGGCATCTTTTATTTTGTTGATTTTTCAATGGCGTACATTGTAGTATCAAAAACGAAAGTGGGCGAGAGCCCACTTTTTTATTGGTCTGACATGGCTCTCAGCTTTCCCCCTTGTAAGGAAGTTCACGGTTGTCCGACTTCGAAAAGACGAAGGCCCTCATTGAAAGAGTCGTTTCTTCTGAAGGACTCGAACTGGTTGACGTTGAGATTAAAGGAAGTCTAAACAGAAGAATCGTACGGATTTTCATCGACAAACCTGAGGGCATCACCCACGCCGATTGCGAGAGAATCAGTCATCAGGTCGGAGCGGAGCTGGACATTGAAGACCTGATTCCGGGGAGTTATACCTTGGAGGTATCCTCGCCCGGGCTGACGCGGAAACTGCAGAAGAAGGAAGATTTCTTGAGATTTCAAGGGAGGTTGGTCAAGATTCAGACCCTGCAACCCGTGAACGGATCGAGAATGATTCGCGGGATTCTTACCGCTTTTGATGGAGAGACGATTACGGTCGAACTCAACAAGAATGCCTCGGTGCAATTTCCGTTTCATTGGGTTGCAAAAGCCAACCTGGAGATCGATTTTTAGCCGGGAGTTTTAAGCATGGCAAGCGTATTGTTTCAGCAAATCGAGCAACTGAGCAGGGATAAAGGAATCGACCCGCAAATTGTGGTCAGTGCGGTGGAAGATGCCGTGCTCGTGGCGACCCGCAAGTTCTACAAGAGCAATGAAGACCTGAGATCTGTCTTCAATAAAGACACGGGACAGGTTGAAGTCTACGCCGTCAAAAAGGTTGTGGAAACCGTCACCAATCCGGCTCGAGAAATCTCCCTGCCAGGAGCGCTCAAAATCGATTCCACTGCCCTGATCGACAGCGAAGTCAAGATCCCAAAAGCCACAGATGTGCTGGGGAGAATCGCTGCCCAAACCGCCAAACAGGTCATTCTTCAGAAAGTGCGTGAAGCTGAGCGCGACAGTATTTTCGCCGAATACTCGGGAAGAATCGGTGAGGTTGTCAGTTGCATGGTGAAGCGGGCGGAAGGTGGTGACGTGATTGTGGATTTGGGCACCACCGAAGGACGCATCCCGAAACGCGAACAGTCGCGGCTGGAAAATTTCACGGCCGGGGATCGAATCCGGGGCGTTGTGGTCCGTGTCGAAAAGACCACCAAGGGGCCGCAGGTTATCATTTCGCGCATTGACTCGGCGTTGCTGATGAAGTTATTCGAAATGGAAGTTCCTGAAGTCTATGACGGGACGGTTGTCATCAAGTCGGCGGCACGCGATACGGGAGAGCGGTCGAAAATTGCGGTCTTCTCCAAAGACAAGGACGTCGACCCGGTGGGTGCGTGCGTCGGCATGAAAGGGTCGCGAGTCCAGGCAATCATCCGCGAATTGCATGGTGAAAAGATTGACATTATCCCTTATTCGGAGGAGCCGACTCAATTTGCCATGAACGCGTTGAGTCCTGCCAAAGTGGGCCGGGCCGTTGTTCTCGATCCTCTTGAGAAGCATCTGGAGGTGATTGTTGAAACCGACCAGCTCTCGCTCGCGATCGGGAAAAAAGGGCAAAATGTCCGGCTGGCGTCGAAATTGACCGGCTGGAAAATCGATATCAAGAGTGAGGAAGAAAAGCGGGCTGAGATTGAAGAGCAAATGGCTCAGATGGCCGCACGCACACCACTCTCCGAGCTCCCGAGGTTGACATCTGCGGTGATCCAGAAACTGGCGGATAGCGGCATTACAAGCATTGAGGAACTGGCCGATACCCCCATCGCGGAACTAACCAATATTAAAGGTGTGGGACCCAAGAGCGCCGAAAAGATCATCGCATCCGTGAAGGATTACTACCTGCAGGCATCGGAGTCTGCCGAAAGTGGAGGAGCGTCGACGGAAACGGCCTCCGCGGAATCCGCTGCGGCCGTGACCGAGACGGCAGAAGAACCCTCGGAGAGTCTGGAAACGAAGGAGCCTGCAGAATCGGCTGAGGAGCCCGCGGCATTGGGTGGCTCAGAAGAGTCTCCAGTAGATAAAAAAGAGGAGGAATAGCGTTCGAGGGAAGTTGCCTCGCGTGAATGAGCTGCTGTGGCAGAAAAGAAAGTAAAAGTCTTTAAGCTTGCCGAAGAAATCAAGGTAGATGCCCTGAGCATCATTGCCTACCTGAAAAGTGAAGGCATCGAAGGAATCACGGCCACCAGCCACATCGATGCGGAACGAGTTCAGGAGATCAAGGATCATTTTTCCGGCAAGAAGCCAAAAGTGAAAAAGGTTCCCAAAGCTGCGGCAAAGACCGCTGAGACCGCTCCTGTAGAGGAACCCAAGGCTGAGCCTGCTCCTCCCGCCGCGGCTTCCACGCTGCCTGCGGTGGAGAAGCCTGCTGGGGTTAAGGTGGAACCCAAGGTCGAAGAGAAACCCAGGGAAACAGCTGCCAAGGAAGTCGCACCGCCTGCCGAGGCGAAGCCGGTTCCGGCACCTGCCAAGCCCATCTCACCTGAGGTTCCAGCCAAACCCTTGGTGCATGCTCCAGCGGCTCCGCCCATTGCGGCACGTCCGGCAGAGTCTGCCCCACCGAGGGCACCTCAATTTTCTCGGCCTCCGGGAGGCTATCCGACCGCTCCTGTGGGGACCCGCCCTGGTGTTCCACCTGGAGAAGGTTACAAGCCAGGCGGCCCAACAGCGAGAAGATTTCCTCCTGGAAAACCGGGAGCACCGACGGAGACGATTCGGCAGCATATCAGTTCGAAGTTCGGCGATATCCGACCCAAAGTGTTTCCACCTCGGCCTGGCGGCCCTCCCCCGTCCCGGACGGGGCATGGACCGCGCCCTTTCAATCCTCCTCCGCCAGATGCCGTTCCGGTTCCCTCTCGTGAGCATCGTCCAGGCCCTCCCCGCGATCGGGTGAATTACCGGGCGAAGCAGCAGGAGGGAAAGCAAGGAGGCCGACGCACGGAATTTGGCCGCCAGCTTGCCCCGACCATCGCCAAGCCGGCGCCGTTCCAGCCGTTGCCTATCACGAAAGCAATCACGCTCACAGAAGGCGTGACGGTGAAGGAACTCGCCGAAAAAATTGATGTCAAAGCCAAGGACATCATCAAGCGCCTCCTGGATAAAGGGATGTTTGCGACGATGAACCAGGTGCTGGATGAATCACTGGCCATTGACCTGAGCCGTGACTTTGGGGCCGAAGCGTCGATCATTACTTATGAAGAAGACGCTGAATATGAAGCCATCTCCGATGAGAAAACTGAAAACATTACGCCCCGCCCCCCGGTGGTAACCATCATGGGTCACGTCGACCATGGCAAGACATCGTTGCTCGATGCCATGCGTGAAACCAATGTGACGGCCACTGAAGCCGGAGGGATCACGCAGCACATTGGCGCCTACCAGGTGGAGAAGAATCAGCGAATCATCACCTTCCTTGATACGCCGGGTCATGAAGCTTTTACCATGATGCGAGCGCGCGGTGCAAAGGTCACCGATATCGTCGTCCTGGTCGTGGCCGCTGATGACGGTGTCATGCCCCAGACGTTGGAAGCGATCGCGCATGCCCGGGCCGCCAAGGTGCCTATTATCGTTGCCATCAACAAAATCGATAAACCCAATGCCCAGGTTGATCGCGTCAAGAAATCCTTGTCGGAAAATGGACTCCTGGCAGAGGATTGGGGGGGTGACACCGTTACCGTCGAGGTCTCCGCCAAACAGCGAACGAACCTGGATCTCTTGTTGGAGATGATTCTGCTGGTTGCGGACCTGCAGGGCCTGAAAGCCAACCCGCAACGGACCGCCATGGGAACCATTCTCGAAGCCAAGCTCGACAAAGGACGCGGGCCAGTCGCCACCGTGCTGGTCCAGAACGGGACCTTGAACATCGGTGATTCGTTCATCGCCGGTGCCGTGACCGGAAAAGTTCGCGCGATGCTCGACTATCGAGGCCGGATTGCCAAATCGGCCGAACCGTCCATGCCGGTTGAAGTGTTGGGATTGCAATCCGTGCCTCAGGTCGGAGACCTCTTCCAGGTTCTCACCGATGCCATGAAAGTGAAACAAATTGGCGCCCTGCGTCAGCTTAAGTTGCGTGAGAGCCAACTCAGCAAATCTGCGCGGCTGACCTTGGAACAGTTACATGAGCAAATGAAGGCGGGGACGGTCAAGGAGCTTCCATTGATTCTGAAGGCGGATGTTCAGGGTTCCGTGGAAGTGCTGGCAGAAACCTTGAACAAGGTTGGCAAGGATAAAGTTAAGCTCAAGATCATTCACAAGGGAACGGGAGCCATTACTGAAACTGATGTGCTGCTGGCCTCGGCCTCAAACGCCATCATTATTGGGTTTAATGTGCGCCCCGAGCGCAAGGCCGCTGAGCTTGCCCAAGAAGAAGGGGTCGATATTCGCCTGCACACGATCATTTATAACGTAACAACGGAAATTAAGAATGCCATGACGGGCATGCTTGATCAGCAGTTCAAGGAAACGTACCTCGGAACTGCAGAAGTTCGGGAAACGTTCCGGGTGCCGAAATTCGGAGTCGTGGCCGGATGCTATGTGACAGATGGGAAAATTGCCCGCAATGCCCTGGCTCGGCTCCTGCGAGATAACGTGGTGGCCTATGAGGGGAAAGTCGGCTCTTTGCGCCGTTTCAAAGATGATGCCTCGGAAGTACGATCCGGTTTTGAGTGCGGGATTGGTTTGGAGAACTTCAACGACATTAAACAAGGCGACGTCATCGAAGCTTACGTGATGGAGAAACTTGCTCCGGAAACGCTTTAGGTAGCGAAGGGACCCGGCAGCATCCGGCGACCATTTCTGATGCCGTGATCCTGCCGACTCCATCCGGGACGAGGCGGAGATGGCGGGGCAAAAGATCTCTCTTCAAGCCCGCCGTGCGTCGCTGCCTGTAAAAAGCCGGCCGCCACCGTCCTTACGGCTTGTCCCCCAGACGTTCCTGCGGGTGTTGAGTCATGCACATCGGTCTCCTAACCTTGGAAATTCACCTCCCCGAGTCCCATTCGCTCAAGGAAAAAAGGCTGGTTCTCCGCAGTCTGAAGGATCGCCTTAAGAAGTTTAATGTGTCGGTTGCGGAGTGCGACCATCAGGACCTTTGGCAGCGGGCGACGGTCGGAGTGGTCTCTATCTCTTCTGACCATGGGGTCTTGGAGAAAACGTTGAATGCAGTTGTTGACGAAACCGAACGACTGATCCTGGGCGGATTAAGCCAGTATCACATTGAATACTTATGAAAGGTTCTTTTCGTCGCCCGTCACGAGTCGCTGAGCTCATCCGAATGGCGATCAGCGAAATTCTTCCCGAACTTCGGGATCCCAGGATCGGTTTGGCCACGATCACGGAAGTGAAACTCAGCGCTGACTTGAAGCATGCCCGGGTTTTCGTCAGTGTTCTGGGTGACGAGGAGGACCGGAAGAAGACCCTGGCCGGCCTTTCGAGCGCTGCTCCACGCATTCGCCATCAAATTGCCGAAAGAATCCGCCTGAAAAATACCCCCGAGCTGGTATTCACCTACGACACGTCCATCGAGTATGGCGCTCGCATCGAAGAGTTGATCCAGAAGACCAAACAGCCACCCGATTCCGGAAGCGAATAATTCTCAAATCATCACGACTTTCTCTATGGACCATCCCGCATCCCACGAAAACGGGTTTTTGGTCATTGACAAGCCCGAGGGTCTGACATCCCACCAAGTCGTCGATAAAGTGCGCCAGCGACTTGAATTACGAAGAGTAGGCCACTTGGGAACTCTCGACCCTCTGGCCACGGGAGTGCTTCCCATTGCGGTCGGAAAGGCGACCCGATTGATTCAATTCCTCAAGAACAGCCGTAAGGTGTACCAAGGGACGATCCATCTCGGGATTACCACAGAGACCTATGATCGCGAAGGACAGATTCTGGCTGAGCATCAGGTTCCTCCCCTGACCATGGAGCAACTCCATTCGCTGGCTTTAGAGTTTCAAGGGCCTCGAATGCAAGTCCCGCCTCAATTCTCGGCCAAGAAAATCAAAGGAGTTCCGGCCTATCGCTTGGCGCGTCGTGGGAAGCCGGTTGAGATACCCCCCCAGGAAATCGTGATCCATCACCTGGAACTTTCAATGCAGAGCGACCACGAATTGATTTTTCATATGGAGTGTTCGGCCGGAACTTATGTGCGCAGCTTTGCCTCCGATTTCGGAAAGCGGCTGGGCTGTGGGGCGCATCTCAGCCGTCTTCGGAGAATTTCCTCGGGAGATTTCTCTCTGGCTCAAGCCATCTCCTTGGAGGTCTTGATGGCCGCCGAGAGGGCCCCGCTCATCCAACGGCTGATTCCTGCCGGGGAGGTGATGAAATGTGTACCGGGATTGCAAGTGGACCAGAAGACAAAAGAATCACTGGCGCACGGACGTCCGTTCATATGGGCATGGCCGTCGGACCGTTCTGCGCCTCCTGAGAATCTCTGTGTCTATTTTGAAGGGGAACTTATTGGGCTGGTGGAACCGATTAGCCCTTTGGAAGAGGGCGAATCGCCGGCTGTTCCTGTTCATAAATTTCAACCCCGGGTCGTCCTGCTTTAGGTTATTCCCCAAATTTTCTCAAGGCGCTAAGTGCTTTGGGAAGAATCTGGAAGCGGATTCAAGGCGATAAAATTCGGTGGTCTTAAGGCTTTACAAGGGGCTTCCCATTATGCTAGATTGGCGGGTGTTTTGTAATGGACGAGAGAGATTTTAGGAAGGTGAGGAGTTCGTTGTATGGTTTTCACCAAGGAGTTTAAGAGTTCGCTCATCGGTCAATACAGGGTTCATCCAACCGACACAGGTTCCCCAGAAGTCCAGATCGCCGTACTCAGCGAGCGGATTAATTATCTTAATGAGCATTTCAAGCTGCACAAGAAAGACCATGCTTCTCGCAGAGGACTGTTGAAAATGGTCGGCCAACGCCGGCGGCTCTTGGACTACGTCAAGGCAAAAGATACCGAGCGCTATCGTAGCCTGATTCAGAGGCTTGGAATACGCAAATAAGATTCCTTCCTTTTTATTACGGCAACCAGAATTTTCGAAGACCGAAGCGACCTGGATTGTTTCCGACGAAACTCAAAGGTCGCTTTTTTTGTTTCTGAAGAAACGAGAGTTTGATTCATTGGCTCGGGACCCAGGTCCCGGCCGGAAGGGCATTAGAATGATACATCAAGCCAGTATGATGATTGGGGGCCGCGAGCTCACCATCGAAACCGGAAAGATTGCAAAACAGGCCCACGGATCAGTGACCGTGCGCTATGGCGATACCATTGTGTTGGTAACCGCTTGCTCAAATCAAGAGCCCCGTCCCAACGCTGACTTCTTTCCGCTCACCGTGGACTTGCGTGAAAACTATTACGCTGCCGGACTAATTCCTGGAGGTTTTTTCAAGCGCGAGGGAAAGCCCAGTGAAAAAGAAGTACTGACGTGTCGTTTGATTGATCGTCCCATCCGCCCTCTTTTTCCCGCGGGTTTTTATTGTGATACGCAGGTCATTGCCCTCGTCCTCTCCGCCGACGGCGAAAACGATCCCGATATCTTGAGCATCAGCGGTGCCTCCGCCGCCTTGCTTCTTTCGGAGATCCCTTTCTTTACCCCTGTTGCCGGGGTGCGGGTTGGACTGATCAATGACAAGCTGGTGATCAACCCCGCCAGCGGCGATCTCAAGAGCAGCCGCTTGAATCTAATTATCGCCGGAAGCGAAGAAGCCATCGTCATGGTAGAGGCCGGGGCCCAGGAAGTGACGGAAGCCCAGATCGTGGAAGCGTTGAATTTTGGACACCAGGAGATCAAGAAGATCATCGGCCTGCAAAAACAACTGGCCGCCAAGATTCAGCCCGAAAGCGCGAAGTTCTTCCGCCGGCTGTCGACGCCAAGCTTCAGCAGGAAATTTCTGCTCAGGTGACTGAGAAATTGCGTGATGCTTTGAATACCCAGAAGTACGGAAAGATCGAAAGTTACAGCCGTGTCGACGCCCTTAAGGAAGAACTTTTGGCGACGTATCCCGAGGAACCGGTGGAGCCGAGAGAACAGGCGAACTCGATTTTTGATTCATTAAAGGAAAAGATTTTTCGCGAAGACATTCTGGGTAAGAGACACCGACCTGATGGCCGGGCCTTTGATGAAATCCGGCCCATTATGTGCGAAGTAGGCATGCTCCCCCGCACCCACGGTTCGGGGCTGTTTACCCGAGGTGAAACCCAGGCGCTAGTCGTGGCTACCTTGGGAACGGCAGAGGATGTCCAGAAGATAGATGTGATGGAGGGGGAGTCTTCCAAGCGATTCTTATTGCATTATAATTTTCCGCCGTTCAGCGTCGGAGAAGTAGGGTTTATGCGCGGTCCCGGGCGTCGCGAAGTTGGTCACGGGGCTCTGGCCGAGCGCGCCATTCTGCCCATCATTCCAAGCGAAGAAAATTTCCCTTACACCATTCGTGTGGTCTCCGACATTTTAGAATCCAACGGATCGTCGTCGATGGCCAGCGTTTGCGGCGGCGTACTGGCTCTGATGGATGCCGGGGTCCCTATCAAATCACCGGTTGCCGGAGTCGCCATGGGGTTGGTCATGGAGGGGAGCAAGTACGCGGTGTTGACCGATATTGCGGGTGCCGAAGACCATTACGGGGATATGGATTTCAAAGTCGCCGGAACGCGAGAGGGGATTACCGCCTTGCAAATGGATATCAAAATTGGCGGACTCACCACGAAGATTATGGAAGAGGCCTTGGAGCAAGCGCATCGCGGGCGTCTCTTCATTCTGGATAAAATGCTCGAAACCCTCTCTGCCCCGCGCGTTTCAACCTCCCCCTATGCCCCTCGAATCCACACCCTCAGAATCAGTACGGACAAGATTCGCGACGTCATTGGGCCCGGTGGCAAGGTCATCCGCTCCATTATCGAAAAGACCGGAGTCAAGATCGATGTCTCGGATGACGGGCGCGTGAATGTGGCCGCCGTCGATGAGGCCTCCGCCAACAAAGCCATCCAGATGATTAAAGACATCACAGCGGAAGCTGAGATGGGGAAAATATATCTGGGAAAAGTTGTCCGCCTTGCCGACTTTGGCGCATTTGTCGAAATCTTTCCGGGAACGGATGGGCTGTTGCACATCAGCGAAGTTGCCGAACACCGAATTCGCGACATTAAAGACGAATTGAAAGAGGGCGACCAATTATTGGTCAAAGTTATCGGGATCGACGGCCAAAAGATCAAGTTAAGCCGAAAAGCGGTCTTGCGCGAACAAAGGGAAAAGAAAGGGAACGAAGCGGGTAAGGGAGCCTGATTCAAGGCCTTTGCCGAGCTTAGGTTCGCGCGGGGCGATTTCCCAGGACTACCCTTGTAGGTTCCGCCAATGTCCCGTGGTCTGGAGGCTCCCCCACCGCTCCAGGTGATTGATTCCCCGCTTTGGTGTTGCTCCCCGTTCCTCCCCCCCGGCCTGAATCAATACGATTCAAGATTCCACTCTAAAAAACGATAAGTAATGAGGGTTCCCCCTGAGCGGGGATTCCTGTCTTTATTCGATTTGAGGGTGGAACGTCGGACGGCCTTATGAATCTCTCCAAGCTTCTGCGGAATGCGGACAAGATGGTGTCCTATGGAAAGCTGAATGATGCCATTGAAGTCTACTCCGAAATCCTTGCCGAAGACTTTCAGAATACCAAGGTTCACGAACTCATCGCGGACCTTTATATCCAAAAGAAAGACATGCAACGGGCGAGCCGTCATTTGTTTAAGATAGCCTCCGATGCTATTTCGGCTGGGGACCTGCAGACGGCGGCGGATGTTTACCGGAACATTACCAGTATTCTTCCCAGAAACCTCCTTGCCCGGGAAAAGCTGCTGGAAATTCTCATGAAATCCGGCTCGAAAGGCGAAATTATTCAGGCTGTCCGCGAACTGGCCGATATTTCGACCGCGGAAGGGAATCCACAAAAAACCATCGATTACCTTGAAAAGCTCCATGAGCTGGAGCCCGCCAACAAGCAATTTGCCATTCGGTTGGCGGATGCGTTGCAGGCGCGCGGCTCGAGAGACAAAGCCATCGAAGTTCTCTCCCGAGTTTCCCAGGATGGTTTGAAGGCAGGCAAATACGACGAGGCCCTCGATCTTTTGGAGCGAATTCGGCTCCTTAACCCGGCCAACCCATCAGTCTCTTCCCAGGTAGCCGAGGTTTACGAAAAACAGGGCAAAATTAGCAAAGCTGTGGATGTGCTTGAGACATCCTTGCAAGGTGGCAGCTCTGCGCCGGAACAGCTCGAATATCTGGCCCGCCTCTACATTAAAGCCGGAAGAAACGATGAGGCAGACCGGTTGTATGAGCGTCTGATCAATGCCAACAAGAAATATCTGGCGAACGTGCTCCCTTTTGTGGAAGTTCTGATCGCAGACCGCAGGATCGAACGGGCGTTAACGCTGCTCTCGAAAATATACACGGAGACTACCACTCGTGAAACCCGCCAGAAATGTGCCGAACTTCTGGAAGAGATCCTCAAGCTCGATCCACAAAAGCTCGAAGCCTACCAGCTTCTCGAAGCTTACTACGGGCTGACCTTCCAGTTTGATCAATTGGCGGTCACCCTCCTCTCTCATGCGGACGCCTATATTTCAAAATGTGAATACGATCGGGCACTGGATCTCATCCGAAAACTGATGGATCTAGAACCCTACAACGAGGAATATCGCAAGAAGTTCCAGCACATCAAGAACCTCCACTCGGGAACCGGTCGTGGGAAACCAGCACCCAAAGCGACCCTTCCCCCGGTGGAAGAAGGCGAGGATGAGTCCGGCTTTGAACCATCCGGCGTGGATGCAAACTTCGACACCAAAGTGTCACTCGTTACCGAAGAAGACGTCGAGAACTTCATCGTCGATATCGAGCTTCTGGAAAAGTTTGGCCAACATCACAGTGCCATTGCACGCCTTGAACATGTGCTCAAGACCTGTCCCAACGAACTCCGGCTGCGATTGAAACTCAAGTCATTGTATTTCGAGCGGAAAATGCCGAAGCGGGCGGCCCAGGAATGTTTGGAAATCGCCAAGGTTCTTCAACTGCAGAACCAGAAAGAGGAAGCCAACCACTTTCTTCGCGAGGCGCAGCGGCTCAATCCCGCCTTGTCAAATGCCCGCCGCGAAGCTCCAGCAGGCGGGGAAACCGTAGCCTCGGCCCATCCCAAGAGTCAGGGAAAATCGGAATATGCGGCATTGAGAGGGGATCTTTCAGAGTTGGGATTACTCGATGTGATTCAGATTTTGGATAATGCCCAAAAGAGCGGGAAATTAACTGTCCGCTCCGAAGATCAAGATGGCGTCATCTTCTTTAATTCCGGACGTATTGTGAATGCCACCTACCAGAAAAAATCCGGCGAGCAAGCGATGTATGCGCTTGTCGGTGTGAAAGGTGGAACATTCGACTACCAGCCTTCCGACAAAGCCTTCGATGTGGTCATTCATAACAGCAACACCAATCTCCTCCTGGAAGGATTGCGGCTTTTGGATGAAGCCAATCGGGATGCCGGTGAGGGAGAAGTCGCCTTTGAAGAAGAGCCGCCGCCTCCCTCTGTTCCCATCCCCCAATCAGTTGTGACCAAGCATTCGCCACCAGTGGCCGTTGCAAGCCCGGTACTGCATCGACTGAATGACGACAACCCTCTCGAAGACCTCTAGGATCCTTTTAGTCGGCGGTCTCTCACACAGCTTGCGCAAGCCCTTTTGCCATCACTCTTATACCCACGGCTACGAGACAATTTTTCCATCGGGCTCTTTATGAATTTTCGGTAAGATGGTTCGGAAAGAGATTCGATTTGTCAGAGGAGCCACTCCC
>JAXLQK010000026.1:0-86753 GCA_046331665.1 Terriglobia bacterium
ATCGATGTGTCCAATCGTCCCGATGTTGACGTGCGGCTTACTCCGATCAAATTTTTCCTTCGCCATCGCTGTCTCTCCTTAACAACGTTTATCGATTGGTTACTGCTGCAAAGATTGCAGGGGCAGATCCTCACCCGACTTTCCCCGTCCACCGATGAGAACTGGAGCCCACGACCAGGATTGAACTGGTGACCTCGTCCTTACCAAGGACGCGCTCGTACCAACTGAGCTACGTGGGCTTGCTAGATGGAGCGGGAGACGGGGATCGAACCCGCGACCAACAGCTTGGAAGGCTGTGACTCTACCACTGAGTTACTCCCGCCCAAGACAACAAAAAAAATTCCAAAACCAGGCAATTCTTTCAAAACTTCGGGGAAGCAAAGCATGAAGGGAAATTGCGCTGGACTCTCTTCTCGTGCAGAACTCCTGCTCTGATGGTGGAGAGAGGAGGATTCGAACCTCCGTAGCTCGCAAGGAGCGGCAGATTTACAGTCTGCTGCCATTAACCACTCGGCCATCTCTCCCAGCCCTGCGTCTATAGGCCTCGAATCAAGTGCCTGGAGCTGGCGAAGGGACTTGAACCCCCGACCCGCTGATTACAAATCAGCTGCTCTACCAACTGAGCTACGCCAGCCCGTTGACAAAACGCAGAATTTAACAGAAAGAGAAAAATTACGCAAGGGGTAATTTCCTCTTAAACCCAAGAGAAAACTTCGGGATGCAGTTGAAAAAGAAAAAACTTTCCGCCCCCAGTCTCCTCCGGCCACACCCTGGGTAAAAACCAGCGTCGCGCACTTATTGGGTTAAGGATTTTTCAATCCCGACCTCTGCCGCAAGACTTCATAAAGGACGATTCCGGCGGCCACCGACACGTTCAATGAATGAATTTTCCCCGGAGTAGGAATCGAAGCCAAAAAATCACAATTTTCGCGAACCAGTCGGCGCATTCCCTTCCCCTCATTCCCAAAAACAAGCGCCAAGGGCATTCGATAGTCCATCTCGGCATAATGCTTTGGCTGACCGGTTTCAATCCCGACAATCCAAACTCCCTTTTCTTTCAATACTTTCATCGCGTTAACCAGGTTGGCGACGCGAACCACCGGAATATAGTCGAGGGCACCAGCGGAAGTCTTGGCCACGGTGGAGGTCAAACCTGACGAATGATCCTTCGGGACTATCACCCCATCCACTCCGCTGGCCGCACACGTCCGGAGGATTGCTCCCAGGTTTCTCGGATCTTCGATGGAATCCAGGATGACCACCGTCGGTGAGGCAGATAAGGTCGGAAGGATATCTTCAATATCCGTATACTTTTGAGCCGAACAAACTGCTAAAACCCCCTGATGCGATGCGCCGTGAGTACGGCGTTCGAAAAAGACGCTCGGCTCCAAACGAAACGGAATTCCTTTTTCCCGGCATAGCCTTAGAATCTCAGCCTGCCCCCGCCCCGATGCCGTCTTTTGGATGTAAATTTTTTCAATAGTCCGTGTCCCCGACTTCAGACACTCCAGGACCGTATGAACCCCATAAAGTTCATCGCTATCCTTATTATTATGCTCCGGGGAATAGGGCGGACCGCCAGTCAATCTATTCTCCTTCAAGATTCTGAATTTACAGCACTCATAAACTTCTGAGCTCTCTCCTGACAGTTCAGAATGGGGCTGGGCAGAGGCAACCGGCTCCCCTCCTCGATGAGTGGGACCAATTTGTCAAGTTCGGGGCCTGACTCACTACCCGTCAACGCCACTCGAATCGGATGAAAGAGCTGTTTCCCCTTTTTGCCGCTCTTTGACTTCACCTTGGACACAACCTCTTTCCAGGTCTCGACGACACGCCCTTCATGCTGCTGCAGTTCATTGTGCAATGCCTGGATGACCTGGAGACTTCCCTCGGCGGAAACGACCTCTTTTACCGACGGTTCTTCCAGCGCCTTGGATGGATTAAAATTGAAAACCAAAGAAACTTTCTCGGGGAGCTGGCTCAAATGGTCGACGCCTCCCAGAAAGGCTTCGGTTAATCTCGTTACCCATGTCTTAAGCGGGGGATCTAACTCGCCTATCAATCCCGCGGTGCGCAGGTACGGGACGGCCAATTCCACAATGCGAGCCGGATTTGAAGCGGCGAGGTAGTGCCGATTGATCCAATAAAGCTTGGTCAGGTCGAAAACAGCTGGGCTCTTGGAAACGTGAGCCAAGTCGAACGATTGAATCAACTCTTCGATCGGCAGGATTTCGCTTTGCCCTTCCGCCGGAGACCACCCGAGTAAGGCCAGATAATTTACCAGAGCTTCAGGAAGAATTCCCATATCCATCAGGTGCTTAATCGAGGTGGCTCCGTGCCGTTTGCTGAGCCGGGTGTGGTCACTCCCCAGGATGGTGGAAAGATGGGCAAATTCCGGCAAAGCCCAGCCGAAGGCCTCATAGATCAACACCTGCTTGGGAGTGTTGGAGAGATGATCGTCTCCACGAATGGCGTGGGTGATCTCCATGAGCGCATCATCCACGACGACAGCGTAGTTGTAAGTGGGAAGGCCATTCGAGCGGATGAGAATCAAGTCGCTGATGACTTCGCTTGAAAATTCCATGGAGCCGTGCACGAGATCGTGAAAGCGAATTTCCCCAGGCCGGGTTTTTAGGCGAATCACGGCTGGCTGTTTGCCTTCCAGCCGTTCAGAAATTTCTGAGGGCGAAAGCTTCAGGCATGTCCCCGGGTATTTCCAGGTGATCCCAGCTTGTTTGGCCTGCTCCGCCTGCTGGGCCAGTTCCTCTTCCGAACAAAAGCAATAATAAGCCTTGCCTTCTGTCACGAGTTGTCGGGCTTTGCCCTGATAGATCTGCAAGCGATCGCTCTGGCGATAGGGGCCGAGCTTCCCGCCCTTGTCGGGCCCTTCCTGCCATTCCATCCCCAGCCAGCGCAGGTCTTCGTAGATGAGGTCCTCGAAACGCTGTTCGGATCGGGCCAGGTCTGTGTCTTCGATGCGCAAGATGAAATCGCCTCCGGTCTTGCGCACAAACAACCAGTTAAAGATAGCGGTGCGGACGTTGCCTACATGGAGATGCCCGGTAGGGCTGGGAGCAAAACGAACGCGACAAGGCATAATTTCCTTTCTTCCTAGAAAACCCTAATCAATTTCCCGTACTCATGTTACTACAAGCTGGCAACGACGTTGAATGGACATCTGCAGTTGTGGTTAGTGCAAGTGGAAAATTGCATTTGAGATGACAATCTCAAAGAGCCACGAAGCTCTCAAAGAATACTCGCGAGGGGCGCAACACATAAGGATAGAGACGGCTCCAGATTGGCCGCTCAGATTGAGGTCTGATTTCCCTCTTGGAAGGGTTAAGGGAAGGTTTCGAAACAATGCGCCACGGCGAAAAATTCTGCATATGGGTTGTTGTAGGAGTCTGAGTAGCCACGGTTAAACGACGTTTGTTTAACCGTGGGCTTTTGTGTAGAGTGGGCGCGTAGAACTGTCCTTGAGTGTGGGGACCTGTATCCCGCTTGATAGATGGCCGTTGCAGCCGGAGTCGTTTACCAGGATTGTCCAAGTTAGGTTTTCAGCATTTGTAATCTGGACAGCGTTTTCCCAGTAAGGCTGTTGTAGCGGCGGTCTGTGACCGCCGAATCCTGAATAGTTCGATTGATCACAGACACCGGCGCTCATAGAGCGCCGCTACAATGCGGCCAATTCCGTAGCGGCAGTCTCTGACCAGGCTTGTCCATATAGGGTTCTCAGCTTTCGTAATCGGGACAGCGTCGGCCTTTGCCCCCGGCTCAGAAAATCTGGACCAACGGTCCCGGCTACAGAGCCGCCGCAAACCGTTCTGGACTAAACTTCAAATCTCCTCTTTGTTTATTGACTGAGCCTCCAATGATATGCGTTTTGCTGGATTCATTTTCCTCTGCCTGCTGTCCGCCTACGTCGTGGTTTACGCCGTTGTCGCGTACGGCTTCCTGCCGCTGGGTTTGCTGGTGTATCCCGAAATGCGAAAGGTGTTCGAGGCTCATCGAATCGGAATCTATGCCCATATTTTCTGCTCCGCCTTCGCGTTGGCTCTGGGCCCAGTCCAGTTCTGGACGCGCTTTCGGAATCATTATCCCTCGGCGCATCGTTGGGTGGGACGGATTTACCTGAGTGTGGGAGTTCTGGTCGGTGGCGCAGCGGGACTTTTCATGGCTTTCCATGCTTTCGGCGGAATAGTCCCTCGGCTTGGCTTTGCGTGTTTGGCAATCGCCTGGCTCTATACCGGTACTCAAGCCTTCCTGGCGATTCGTGCTGGAAAGGTTGCAGAACATCGAAGGTGGATGGTTCGCAACTTCGGAATGACCATGGCGGCCGTCACGCTTCGCATTTACTTACCATTGGCAAGAGCAGGGGGAATCGATTTCGCTGATGCCTACCCATTCGTGGCGTGGCTGTGCTGGGTTCCCAACCTTTTCATCGCGGAGTTGTTATTCAATAGAACGCGTAACGCAACCATACAGCAGTCTACTTGACTCCAGGCCAGAGGAGAATCAATACCAGTGAGTTGGCGACGCGCCGTCGGCATTTTCATTATTCTTCTCGGGATGGCTCTCTCAGCCCTGGTATTTTTGAACTATCTCCGGGATATTCACCGAGCCTACGAGCGGATCTCAACCGGAAGCAACATCGTTGACACTCCCTGCGGGCCCATCGAGTACACCACGGCCGGTGATGGTCCTCCAATCCTCGTGGTGCATGGAGCTGGAGGAGGGTTTGATCAGGGGATGGAGTTCTCCGCGCCGCTCGTCCAGGCAGGCTTCCGCGTCATTGCCATGTCACGGTTTGGCTACCTGCGCACGCCGCTACCCGCCGACGCTTCAGCCGCCGCCCAGGCAGATGCCCACGCCTGCCTGCTCGACGCCTTGGGAATTACAAAGGCCGCGGTGATTGGCGCTTCGGCAGGGGCCCCCTCGTCAATGCAGTTGGCACTGCGGCATCCGGAACGCACGAGCGCCTTGGTGCTGCTGGTCCCGGCGGCCTATCCGTTTCACAACCAACAAAGAAATAATGGCGCAATGCCCAAGCGAGCCTCGAAGGAAACTATTTTCCTTTTCGATACCTCGCTCAAGTCAGACTTCCTTTTGGCTGATGCCCCGGATAGCGCGCCAAACAGTACTCCGGGGGATCCTAGCGACGCCGCCTGCCGTGGTGGAGCAGGCAAGCGCCGAGGAGCAGGCCCGTACGGGAAGCGTATTGGCTCACATCCTGCCTGTAATCCCCCGCCGGTTGGGGCTGTTGAATGACGCCAAAATCACTTCGTCGCTGCCGCGGTATGAGCTCGAGAAAATTACCGCGCCGACACTCGTCATAGGAATCGCAGACGACTTGTTTGAAACTTACGACGGGGCTCACTATTGCGCCGAACACATTCCCGGCGCCCGCTTCGTCAGCTACCCCAGCGGAGGGCACCTCTGGGTGGGCCATCAGAAGGAAATCATGGCCGAGATTGCCGCCTTGCTGAAGAATCCGGCCTGACTCGCGCGAGTACTATCTCATGAGTTGGTAGCCACGGAGAACGCATTCTTCTCCGTGGGCTTTTGGATATGAATCCCTTGCCATGGAATACGGGAGGATACATACGCATGATAGGTAGCTTGGATTTTTCCTTTTGCTGCTGACTCTCCTGGTGCCGCTGGCTTCATAATCAAAGCTAAGACCTAGTGACTGCCTTAGTTAGTCCAATCCCGCCTTTTCATGCCTGAATGTCTCTAGTCCGGTTTTGCATTTTAACTCCCGGTTTCAGCTTTCTGGATCACTTGAAGGATTGCAGACAATGACGGGATCCGCCCAGGCGTACCAGGTGCAGCTTTCTCCTTCAAGATATTCAGTTCGAAAAATGATCCTGACATTTTGGCCCGAGTAAGATTTAAGATCCACCTCTTCATTAAACCAACCCACGTCTTGCTGCCTGGCTTCTGCGAACAATTCACGCTCATAGATCTGTTCCCGCTGGCCATTCGAAACAATCCAGACCTGAAATGAGGCACGACCTGAGCAGTGGGGAATGCTTTGCCCAATGGCAAATCTCAGTTTGGGGAGCTGGCCAAGGGTCAGGGAATACTCTACCTCGGCAGGCGGGGAAGTCATGAGAACATACCGCTGATCGTCCTGGATTGACGATGTGAGAACCAAGCCTCTCCCTTCGGGCCGATTGGGCATCTTGACTTGAGCCTCCCCGATATGGCTCAGAAAATCATAAGCGACAAACTCCTGATCCACTGGTGCGGGCAGAACCTGATACAAGATCGTCGCATTCTTCTGAAAGAGTTTTTTCAGGTAGTGCCGAACAAACTCGCCTTCCGGTTGAACGATCAAATGTCCGCTTTGGCCGGGTTGCCCGGTAATGATGTGAGTGATGCCACTCTCCACAAGATTTCTGTGAAGTTTCTTCGGGTCCCGGCCAAAGGACCTCAGTACCTGAGGCGAGTAAAGCCAAAGGGCCTGGCTGTCGGCGTAATAAATGCTGGCTGTGGTGTTCCACCAGAACAGAACCTTTTTGGGACGCGGGAGTTGGTTGTAAAACTCGACGACAGGGTAATTCGGCAGCTGCCGGTTCAGGTAGCTTTCTCTGGTTTCTTTGCCAAGGAGCAGCCGCAAGGGGAGGGTTTCCCAAATGCCCATCCCGTAGCGAGAAGACGCACCGTATTGTTCAAACAATGGAGAATTGAAAACCGCCATCAACAAGAGCAGACAACCTAGAACGTGCGCACCAATTCTTAAAATCACGCTCCCATCCTCTCAAGAAAACTCACCAACGAAAACGCGGCCACTACGGAAAGGCCCGGCAGCAGGGGGGCAAGATAGCGTACGTGCTGAGCGGTAAATAGCCAGAACAGGTAATACAAGAGGCTGAAACCGAGGAGGAAACCCACCGGATAATCCAACCTGCGACGAAAAACCAAAAGCGGTATGAGAGCCAAATAAAAGGGACCGATGTTCCCGCGGAAAAGATTCTTAGGGTCAGTCACCAGGTACCAGCAGGCGACCGGCCACTGGGCCCACTGGTTCATCGAAAATGGTATTCCGGCATTCTTCTGCTGGGTTGTTATCAGCTTGGTCAGGTCTGCATCCCAGTAATGCGTCGGAATAATATTGCTCAGCAGGGGAAACAGAGGATTACCCGTATAGACCAGGTTGACGGCACCCCACGGCAGCAGGCCAAGGCAGGAATAGAGAGCAAATTTCAGCCCTACCCATCCCGCCTCCAGCCATTCACTTCCATGTCTCCAACAAAATACGATGATTGCGCCCGTCAGTGACATCAGGACAAACAAGGCGTGGTATTTGATTCCCTGGCTGAAGGCCAAAAAAAATATCGCCAGCTTGAGCCAGGCGAGTTCCTGAGACTTCAGCCATACGACCACACTATACACTGCCAGGAATGTGTACAAAGCCAGACCGGCGTCGATGTGAGCGACTCTCATTTCCCAAAGAAAGATGGGCGTGGAAACTAGCACCGCAGCTGCCACCAGCGCAACACTCCGGCCAAAGAATCTCAGGCCCAGTGCATAGGCCGCCAGAATGGTCAACAAGCCTAATAGGAAGTGAATCAGCTTGGCAGTCACCGCACTGCTCAACATCATGCCTAGCGTGAATAGCATTTCGATATTTTTAGGGAGAAATGTAATCGGGTTATCAGGAATAGGCATGAGCCCATGCTGTTGAATATAGATTTTTCCGCTGACGAGGTGATAGGCAAGGTCATCAAATTCAATCGCGGGCCCAAGGGCCGACACCAGGACTACAGTCAGCACCATGATGATGAAGGCTAGGAGGACATAATGGCCCAGCTTGCAACCCAGGCTGCGCTGCTCCTCCGCTACTCCCTGACAGTGAGGCCAGACTTCCGCCGGAATTTGTTTCAGCTTCTTCCCCCACCAGAGTATCGGGAAAGCCAGCAGCGACCAGGTTGCCGCCCGATATAGAAGATGCGTGGCTGCCAGGAGGAAAACCGCCAGTGAGAGGATCGCGAATCCGGACGCCGCAGCGAGCGACAGTCGCTCCATTCCAGGTTCGAGGGGGCCTTGCAGAAATTCGATGAATCTGGCGCCAATCAAGTAAGCCGCAACCCAGAGAGCCAGTAGAAGCAGCATCTCAAAACAACCCATCAATCTCGACTTCAAAAAATCCTGGAAGGGGCGTGGACTGATGAGGGGCAGATTCCGATGGTAAACATAGACGATCCAGCCCAGACTCAGGCCAAGGGAAAGGAACTTCGAGATGGTTTTTGTGACTTCTCTAATTCCGGTCACGACTGGGATCCCATCAGATAGCAAACCGCTCCAGTGAACCTAATCTGGAAGTTTTGTGAGCTCTGCTTCGGGCCAGTAACTCGCGGAAGGCTCGGGCTTTACTTTTAGAGTATGCATCCGGGATGTCTCGATTGTATCACGCCATGGAATTTTCTCAATAATGATCACACCTTTCCCGGGGTGCGGGGTTAGGACAAATGTCCAGAAATCCCATTGGTATGGGATTGCAACAGATCCAGGGTGTTGACGTAAGGACACAGAAGTAAACGGACTTTTCGTCTTTAAGAATCAGTCATGGTTCCGCTTGGCGAACCCAATTCCCGCCTTAAATCCGGGGAGCCGGGAAAATGGACAACAAATTTTTTGGAGAGGTAAGGTAAAACGAATGAGGTTGTAGTAGGCTACCTCATGGGTCCCCTTTGCATATGCGCCGCTGTATTCAATGCAAGCCCCATCACATAGGTATGGACCAACGCTGTCCATTGCGCAGATCGAGCAAATCCCAGGCTAACTCAGTGGGACGCCCGACTGCATGATTGAGAGCCAGTTGATTTGACTAGGGAAACAGCGCTAGAAGGTATCTTGCCGCGAATGCACGCGGATTGTGCCCTGCCATGCCACGAAACGTTGAAATTAAAGCCCGCATTACCAGCGTTGCCGCGATCGCGCCCAAGGCGGCGGCCCTAGCTGACAAGGGGCCTATTGAGATCACTCAGGACGATACTTTTTTTCGTTGTGATACCGGCAGGCTAAAACTGCGCATGTTCGCCCCCAACGAAGGCGAGCTCATTTACTATCGCCGTGCCAACCAACAAGGACCGAAGGAATCGTTTTACCTGGTCTCGCCAACTTCTGATCCCGAATTTTTGGGGGAATTACTTTCCCGGGCCTACGGGCAGATCGGCCGGGTGCAAAAGCAGCGGACACTCTATTTAGCCGGGAGAACCCGCATCCATCTGGATCAAGTGGAAGGATTAGGACACTTTTTGGAGCTTGAAGTTGTCCTCAAGGAACACGAGTCCATCGAGGTAGGGGTAAGCGAAGCCCATGAGCTGATGGCCCGGCTCGGCGTTGAACCGTCGCAGCTCATCGAAGGAGCTTATGTTGACCTTCTTGCGACACAACGTGGCTAGGCCCTCAATTCAGACATTGTCCACGTCCGAGCCTGGTGAATCGCTCGTCTTGGAGTGCGGGAGCTTGCTCCCGCTTTCCCACGGTGCCAGCTTGCTGGCACCGATTCAGCATGGCTCATTGTGAACTTACGACCTAGCTTGGGATAGAAGAATGCAACCTTGGTTCATCGCCACTCAAAAATTCACGCCTGGTGATGGGGAAGCATGGGAGAAATACGTTACTTGGTCTGGACTCCGCCATTTGAATGAAGTGGTATCGTTGGATTCGATGCTGTGTCCAACACTATTACCGGAGATAAAGGATGAATACTGGCCTTATATCGTCCACGAAGACTTCATGCTGAACTTCTTCACAGACCTCGAATTTCTTCTCAAGCAGCTTCCAGAGGGTCAAGATAGAAATCTCCTATGTGTGTACCGAAATCCTGAAGGCCCGCCCCCTTCATACCAAGGCCCCGTCAATTTTGAACTGTTGGGATATGACCTTGTCGACGTTGAAGGAGACGTTAGCGCCTTAACGAATTGCGGTGGTTTCCCGGACGTCTTCCTAAATAGTGAGCTTTCTTCCAAGGGATTGCTCACTGCGCACTCCAGGGCAATGCAAATACGGGGTGAGCTTCATGGCAAACACCCAGAGGAGCCCCACGCGGATTGCCATGTCTGGTCTATATCCCGGGCCATTTCACTCTAACAATGCAGGCGGCGTACGTTGAACCGCTGATCATCTCTCAGATAGGCGCTATTTACCTATGATGTTTCTAATTCTTATACTTTGCCTGCTGGCTCAACCCTGTCTTGCTTATTCACAATCCCTCTGTTTCACATTCGACGATGGTTTAAATCCTCGCAAGGAGCCCCAGGCAGCATTGCTCAATGCGGAACTGCTTGCCGGGTTGGCGCGGCATCATGTGCAATCCATGCTTTTTCCAGCCGGCAAGAACATTGACACTGAAGTCGGTTTTTCACTTGTTTACGACTGGGCGCGAGCCGGACACGCGATCGGGAATCACAGCTTCTCGCATCGCAGTCTCGGGTCCAGCCAAATGTCGTTAGAAGAATTTTCTGAAGATGTGCTCCGGGCAGATCGGATGCTCCACGATCTGCCTCATTTTGTCCCGAGGTTTCGTTTTCCTTATTTAAACGAAGGCGATACCGCCGAAAAGCGCGATGGCTTTCGCATCTGGATGCGGGAACACCATTATCGCCCCGCACCGGTCAGCATTGACACCAGCGATTGGTATTACAGCCTGCGTTACCAACAGCTATTGAATAGCGGACACAACGATCTGGTTCCAGTCCTTCGGCAGGCTTATCTTGATCATTTGAAAAATCGAGCCCTGTACTACGACGGTCTGGCCAAGGCTCTTCTCTCCCGCACTCCGGCACATGTTCTGCTGCTGCACACGAATGCGATCAATGCTGCTTACATTGGCGATGTCATCGAAATGTTCGGGGCCATGGGCTGGTCCATCGTGAGCCCGGAGGAGGCGTTTTCAGATACTCTCTACTCCAAACAGCCCGCTATCCTACCAGCGGGCGAAAGCATCTTGTGGGGGCTGGCCAAGGAAGCGCAACTACCGGATTTGCGCTATCCCGGAGAAGATGGAGAGTACGAAAAGCCGATCGTTGACGCGCTTGGGCTTCCAGATCCCTCACCTAGCCGTCAATGGAAACTCAATATTGAAAGAATACAAAGATCCCCGCTTGTGCTACTCATACTGCCGGTGGTCCTGGCCGTCGTCTTTCTGGTACTTTCAGGATGGCACATCTACATGGCATTTCGGAATTTGTCCGGTGATTCTGGCGCCGTACCCACTTTCAACGGCCAGCCGGTGTTCGTGCCGACTCGTCTGGGCACAATGGCCGTGGCTCTGGTGTTGCTCCTATCCGCGATCCTCGTCGCGGCTACAGGGAGAATCATTTCGTTGGGACTTTCTCCTAGAGTCCTGGCAGGTTTTTCCTATGCCCTGGCGATTGGTCTGTTTGGAAGGGCAATCGGTGAATTCAAGTATGTAGGTTTCTTTAAGCGAGTTCGCGGCACTCGGTTCGCCACACTCGATTCTTTCGTTTTTTCGCCACTGTGCCTGGTACTTGCCCTGGGCTTAGCCATCGTCGCCTTGAATAGCGGCAGATAGCTGCGTCATCGCGTTTGAACTTCCCTCTAAAGGGAGACCATTGACATGGAAGTGGCAATTGAAAAATTCGCCATCGTTTCCTTCATCGTGATCGGGTTATCTCACATCTTCCAGCATCGCGCCTGGGCAGAGTTCTTTGTCCAGCTGCGGGGAAAAGGAATCCAGGGGGCTTTCATCAATGCCCTAATCCAATTCCCTTTTGGCGCCCTGATTGTTGCGTTTCACAATGTGTGGCACGGGATTCCGGCAATACTCAAAATCTATGGATGCGCCCTGGTTTTGAAATGCGCAATCAACTTTATCTATCCTCAATTGGCGCTTAAGAGCCTGGGGCGGGTGTCACTGGAGAGATCATGGGAGTTCGCTTTGGCCGGCGCTGTTTTTCTCGGCTTCGCCGGTATGTTGCTGTTTAGTCTGTGGGCTCGGCAGTGAGGGGGAACTCGGCCCTCCATGCGCCAAGAGCTAGCGAGTCCAGGGAGCCATGATCCAAGAGGTCCATTCTACATCTAAACTCGACGCTACGAAGTTTGCTGACACCACTTTCAATCAGCGTAAAACACGTTACAATTTCTTCCTCAGGGTGGGGATTGGAGAATAGCGGGAAGTAAAAGATCCTTTGGTTACCTGGCCGCCGTCCGCTAGGATTAACCTCCCTAACATTCATCGCTAAATACGTGTGTAACTATGACCGAACCCAAGCCATTGACTCTGAGGGAACTTGAAGCAGGGTTGGACTCCATTCGCCAGTCGCCCAGATCGGAAGGCATCCTGACGATGATTGTGCGCCGCCCGAAGATTGATTTGCGCGAAGTCTTGGAACTAGGTGAGTTGACCTCACTAGAGGGGCTCGTCGGAGACACGTGGCGCACGCGCGGCAGTTCGCGGACAGTCGATGGGTCGTCGCACCCCGACATGCAATTGACCCTCATCAATACTCGTCTGATTGCCTTGGTCGCCCAACTCAAGGAGCGCTGGACCCTGGCCGGCGACCAATTGGTGGTCGACCTGGACTTGAGTGCCGACAATTTGCCGCCTGGGACACCGCTCATGATCGGCACCGCTAAGTTGGAAGTTACAGCGCAACCGCACACAGGTTGCGACAAGTTCGCGGCGCGATTCGGAATAGAGGCGCTGAAGTGGGTCAATTCCCCGACAGGCAAACAGCTGCGACTGCGCGGCCTCTATGCGAAGGTGGTGGAATCAGGCGCCATCCAGGTTGGAGATAAGGTGAGGAAAACTTAAGATTAAGATTCTTCGACACCTGCGGCAATCTGGTCAACCTCGTCCAGCCAGCGGTTTGATCTTTGCTGCGTGAGCTTGTTGCTTCCTATTGCGGAAACATGGGGGAAGGATCCATGATACCCGGTGGCTTTCAGGTGATTGCCTGTCCTCATTGCCATGGCATCGCCAAGTACATGACGCTGGTGTCCGGTAATACGCTCGGGGCCACGAACTGGACTGATGGGTACCAGGATGCTCCGATGCTCCCGCGTCCTCCGGCCGTCGTGAGGTGCCGGCATTGCGCCAGATTTTATTGGTTGGCGGAGGCCAAGGAACTGGGCATGCTAGGTGGTTGGGGGAGTTCCGGCAAATTACCCAATCCTGCCTGGCAGTCGGCTGAGGAGGTCGCGAGACCCACGGAGGACGAGTATTATCTGGCCCTCGAATCCCGCCTGGGCAGAAACAAGGCGCAGGAGAAACAGTTGCGAATCCTCACCTGGTGGAGAAGAAATGACGCCTTCCGCCACCGATATCCGGCAAAGGAAGAGAAGGTACCAAGCGAATTTGTCTCGTCTCGGCAAAACCTCGAAGCCCTGGCAAAATTGCTGGATGAGAAAAACGACAGTGAACGAATCATGAAGGCAGAGATTTTCAGAGAGTTGGGAAAATTCCATGAATGCATTGCCCTCCTGGACAAAGTGAGCTCAAAAGGGTACGAAAAAGTGGCGGCCCAGCTCCGCCTTCTCAGCGACAACAAAGATCCCTGGGTCCGAGAATTGCGTTTGGGCACTTAACGAGTGTCCCCCGGTATGTCAAACTCTGCCTGAGTTCTTGCATTTCACTCCATCAGTGCTTGGCCCAATGAAATTAACAAGTCGAATCATATTATTGGCCGTACTGCTTGTGTGTGACATCATTTGTTGCCAAGCCGTGTCAGTTAATGAACAGCTCGTCGATCGCATTCTCGTCGAGAAGGGAATTCGAAAGCTCACGTTGTACCGCGGAGAAACGGCGATACGGAGCTATCGAATTGCGCTCGGAGGGCAAGCAATAGGGCAAAAAGAATGTCAAGGCGATCAACGAACGCCAGAAGGGCGCTACGTTATCGATGGGAGAAATAAGAATAGCCACTTTCATTGGTCTTTGCATGTCTCGTAACCAAACGCTGCAGACAGAAAAAAAGCAAAACAGATCGGCTGCGAGCCAGGAGGAGACATTATGATCCACGGCCTACCCAACGGTTTCGGGTCGATCGGGAAACTTCATGCCGTGCATGACTGGACTTTAGGTTGCATTGCGGTAACCAATGAGGAAATCGAAGAAATTTGGAACTTGGTTCCCAATGGGACACTCGTGGTCATTAGGCCATAACTGAACCCTGTGAACGATATGATCAAATGGACGGGGCTCGGGCTGGCAGGAGTTCTCTTGTTAGTTGCTCTTGATCAGCTTGGTCTCTGGTTGGAGAGGAAAGGTTGGCTCTACTACAGGCATTCCAAGCCCAGCAGCAGTCAGCTGGGGAATGCTTTACTTGAGCTGCAGTCAATCCTCGAACCCTCCAAGCAACATGTGATGGAAGTACGCCTCGAGGAACGCGACCAGAAGCCGGATTCCGGAGATCCACCCAAATCCGGGGCGCACTAGTTCCTGGTGAGTCCAACAAATTGGCATACGCCTCCCTGGGCTTTGGAACGATCGAACTCCACGTAAACCTTAAATACGAGCGCCCGTGAGTAATTCAGATTTCCAGTTCATCATTCTTAAGCAATTGCAGAGTGAACTTCCCAGAAGATACTCCGCTTCAGAGATGTTCCCAATCTTGCAGTCGCTTGGTACGGGTGAGGCATTGCAGGTTCTTAAGGTTGACGATATTGCGGTCTACGATTGGGACCGACAAGTGATCACTCTGACTGGTGAGGCCAGCCAGGCGCTGAAACTTAATTTGGAGAAGGCAGAATCCCCGCCGGAAGAGATCAAGGCCATCAATCGAATGAAGGAAAGTCTGGACTGGGGAAATGTCATCGAAAGGGCATTGTCTCGGGTTTGTTTCACGGTCAATCTGCGCGGCACAATGATCTATGGAGGAATTTTTCTCGATGCCATTTCGCAAATGCCCATTGATTTTCCGGTGACCCGCGTTCGCCTTAACGACCAGCAGGTGCAGTTTTCAATCCTGCCGATCCATATTCCCTTCGTCCAAACCGATCCAGTCTCGGGTTCTGGACCTGAGCCTCAGCTCTCGGTCGCGCCCGAAGCAAGAGCGGATGCGCAGCAATTGGACGCCAACGGGGACCGATTCTCAAACTGGATTCGTAGCATCGCAACAGGCGAGACTGCCCGCAAATTCAGAAAAGTGATTCGAGACCCGAGCCTACGAAGAATGATGG
Source organism: Terriglobia bacterium (assembly GCA_046331665.1). Taxonomy (GTDB): domain Bacteria; phylum Acidobacteriota; class Terriglobia; order Versatilivoradales; family Versatilivoraceae; genus CAWBAT01. The sequence continues at coordinate 15,154 of JAXLQK010000026.1, forward strand.
AAAAATCTGGGAAGCTGATAAACTAGACTGGTTGGAATCCCTGCTTTCAACCACATTGAAAGTGCCCGGTGCCGCCCGTCTCTTGATAGGTTGAATCAAGGAGAGCCAGATATTTTCATTTGTGATTTTTTGGACTTCCACCCCGACAAAAGTCGGTTAAGGAGCAAGACCATGCATCCATCATTCCTCTTTTCCACGCGTCGGCGATTTCTGAGCAGGTTGACCCTGGGAACCGCCGTTTACGGCGCGTCCGCTCTCTTTCACTCCCCGGGCTTATTGGCTGAACAACTCGGGCTTACACCGCGCCAGACGGAGGGGCCGTTCTACCCTGACCATCTCCCGCTCGATACTGACAACGACCTCATTATCGTCAACGACGCACTCACCCCAGCCGTTGGTGAGATTACCCATTTGAGCGGCCGTATCCTCGATGCCAAAGGCGATGCCATTCGCGATGTACTCGTCGAGATCTGGCAGGCAGACAACCATGGAGTTTACCTGCATAGCGGGAGCAGTAACCACGCCACTCGCGATCAAAACTTCCAGGGCTTTGGCCGCTTTCTCACCGGCTCGAGCGGCGAATATTATTTCCGCACCATCAAGCCAGCTCTTTACTCCGGCCGGACGCGCCATATTCATTTCGCGATCAAGATGAAGGGCCGGGAGAAGTGGACTACCCAGTGTTATGTGAAAGGTGAACCGCAAAACCAGCACGACCGTATCTTGAATGAGATTACCAGCTCGAAAGAGCGCGACAACGTGATCGTAGATTTTGCTCCCATCCCGGGTTCACGCGTAGGGGAACTGGCCGCCAAATTTGATATTGTTTTGGGGTTCACGCCGCAGGGGTGATCTGTGGCAGGACCGCCGGTCCCGGCCCCGAACCCGGGAGTCAATCACCCCGGCTTCCACAACACCGAGACAAGCGCTCTCCGTGGCTACCACTAGCCTCTTTTCTTGGGTAGCCACGAATTCGAAATGAATTCGTCGTGGGATTTTAAACCGACTCTCCCCGAAGAAAATGACGAATGTTCACCGTCTTCAAAATACAGATCGAATTTTCTTTGTAACTACAAATCTGCGCCGTGAGATCGAACCTTTTGGCGACAATGAATTCCGTCTTCTGGTGACAGCGGTAGAAGAGTCTCGCCGACGGTTAGGATTCAAGTGGTGCGGGTATGTCTTCATGCCTGATCACTGGCATGCCTTGATTTGGCCCGTCTATCCCATAACAGTTTCGCAGGCAGTTCAGAATATCAAGTATTCCTGCACCAGAAAGGTAAACCGTTTTCGTCATACCAGCGGCTCTCTATGGCAACATCAATTTGTCGACCGATTCGTTCGGCATTTAGCGGAGTTTCGCCAGCGGCAGGAATACATGCATTTCAACCCAGTTCGCAAGGCGCTTGTCAATCATCCAGGGATGTGGGCCTGGTCGAGCTACAACAATTATCTCCTTGAGTCGACTGCTATCGCGGTTTGCCCGATCCAAATTGATTATGTGGACCTGCCATACAATTATCGAGCGTAGGGAGAAAAGCCCACGGAGAGAAAGGCGCTCTCCGTGGCTACCACCGGGTTTTTTTTGGGTAGCCACGACGAATTCGAAATGAATTCGTCGTGGGATTTAAACTTATGACCACACCACTGGTCCCGGCCCCCAGGTCGGGGTCAACGACACTGGTTACAACCCCAAGACAACTGGTTCATCCGAAAAGCCCACGGAGAGGAAAGCGCTCTCCGTGGCGACGGCCGTGAACCTAGAGAAGCGTTCCGTGCAGAATCAAAGAGGCGATGGTGAAGTAGATGACTAGGCCAGTTACGTCAACCAGGGTGGCAACAAACGGCGCGGATGAAGTCGCCGGGTCAAATCCCAGGCGTCTTAAAATAAATGGAAGGAGCGAACCAGACAAGGTTCCCCAAAGCACCACACCAACAAGAGCGACACCAACTGTTAAGGCCACCATTAAGGGGTGGGGATCATAAATATTGGAAAAGATCGACCAGATTGAGATTCGCAGGAATCCAATCGACCCCAGGACAGTACCCAATGCTAATCCCGAAAAAATTTCGCGGCGCATGACCCGCCACCAGTCCGCACCCTTCACTTCGCTCAGGGCCAGGGCACGAATCACTAAGGTTGATGCCTGAGATCCGGAATTTCCTCCGCTGGAGATAATAAGAGGAATAAAAAGAGCTAGCACAATCGCTCGCGAGATCTCTTTTTCGAAATAGCCCATGGCCGTGGCCGTGAGCATCTCTCCAAGGAACAATAAGACCAGCCACCCAGCCCGCTTCTGGACCATGCGCCAGAAGCCGATTTGCATGTACGGTTCATCGAGGGCTTCCATACCGCCGATCTTTTGAATGTCTTCGGTGGCTACGGCTTCGGCGACGTCCAGCACGTCGTCAATGGTGACAATGCCGAGGAGCACTCCGTTCGCGTCCACGACAGGCAGGGCTGTACGATCTTCCTGCTTGAAAATCGTCACCGCCGTTTCCTGGCTATCGGTAACCTGGAGCGCAATGTAATGGTGGTCCATCAGTTCCGAGACCCGCCGCTCGAGCGGGGCGAGGAGAAATTCGCGAATCCGGATATCGTCCTGCAGCAAGTTGTTCTCATCCACCACGTAGATGACGTTGAGTGTTTCGCTGTCCTGACCTTTTTCCCGAACAAAGTCGAGGACTTGCTGGACTGTCCAATCCTGTCTGACCGAGATCAAGTCCGGGGTCATCAAACGACCAACACTGCCTTCAGGATATTCCAACAGCGACATGGCGACGGCCCTCTCCTCGGGCGCCATGAGGTCCAACAACCCTTTCGATTTGCTTTCCGTGAGCTCTTCGAGCAGAAGCGTGCGGTCGTCGGGAGACATTTCATTCAGGATTCCAACGGCCTCTTCCCGGGCCATGGCCTGCAGGAGATGTTCCTGAGTGCTGGGTAGCAGGTATTGAAAAGCTTCCACCGCCTTTTTCCGAGGGAGGCTCCTCAAAATGATCATCTGCTCGGTCGCCGGCAATTCACTCATCAAGTCTGCCAAGTCGTTCGGCGGATAATCCTTTAGCACCGTGGGAAGCATGGAATAGTCGTGGGTGCGCAAGACTTGTTTGGCGCCGGGCAAGAGTCGATGGATTGGCATTCGTGTACTCCTTGCTGTGGATGAGTGAATCAGGTTGTGCTAGTTCAACTTTGGAAAGCGATCGCTTGCCGGCAAGAGGTGTTTTTGGATCTTTCCCAGGGCATTGCGTGGGAGTTCTGGGAGCATGACAAAATCCTGCGGGACTTTGAAGGCGGCCAGATTTTGAAGACAAGCCTCCTTGATCGCCACCGGATCGAAATTTCCCGCCGGCACAATATAGGCGACAGGAATCTCGCCTCGCAGCGGGTGAGGCCTCCCTACCACGGCGGCCTCCGCAACCCCGTCCTGCTGTTCCAGGAATTCCTCCACTTCCCTCGGATAAATATTAAATCCGCCGCTAATGATCAAATCACTGAGGCGACCGCATATCGTATAGTACCCTTCAGAAGATCTTCTGGCCAGATCTCCAGTGGCAAAAGCGCCTTTTTGGAAGGCCTTTCTGGTAGCCTCCGGCATTCGCCAGTATCCGGGGAACACGTTGGGGCCGTTGACATAAATCTCTCCCACTTCTTCGTCCGGCACGGCTTCGCCAGAGTCATTCAACAATTGAACATGAACTCCCGGAAGCGGCAATCCCACAGTTCCCGGCCGGCGTTCTCCATCATAGGGGTTGCTGGTAATCATCAAGGTTTCGGTCATTCCGTAACGCTCGAGAATAGCGTGGCCAAATTTCTGGCGGAATTCGCTGAACACCTCCGCCGGCAATGGCGCCGATCCCGAGACGAACAATCTGGCCTGGCGGCCGATCTCCTGGCAGACCCCCTCGGATAACCCTAACAGGTAAACATAAATCGTCGGGACGCCAAAAAACAAGGTGGGGCGAAAATCGAGCAAGACGCGTTCGGCCTGAAGACGGTCGAATTTCTTCCACAGCCTCAACCGGCATCCCGAAAAAAGCCAGCAGTGAAGACCATTACCCAAACCATGGACATGAAACAAGGGAAGGCAGAGGAGCAAACGATCCCGCGAGTCAATCTGCCAACTGGAGCACAACACACGAGCATTGGCGGCAAAGTTTTGCTGGGTCAGCACAGCACCTTTGGGCGCCCCTGTCGTGCCAGAAGTATAAATCTTCGCCGCCGGAATCTCTCCTTCCAGATTCCGTGACACCCGCTCTGCAGACAGGGAAGCGGCTTCCGTACGAATCATCGCCGGGCTCCAAACAGGAACCGTGCAGGAGATGGGTTCCGTCGCGACAACGGCGCGAGGTTCGGCGTCAGAGATAATCCGCGCGATCTCCCTCTCCTTGTACAGCAAATTGATGGGAACAACGATGACCCCGAGCTTGATGCAGGCCAGAAAGAGGAGAATGAATTCCAAACTGTTCGGCAAATAAGCGCCCAGGCGATCTCCCGGCTTGAGACCTTGTTGGAGGAACCACTGTGCCCACTGATTGCTTTGCTTTTCCAATTCTCCGAAAGTCAAAGGCGTGATTGAGCCCTCCTCCGAGAGGAGTTCCAGACCAACGACGTCTTTCCGGTCTCGCAAAGAAATATCAAAATGCGGAAGCAGAACCATGGCAGGAATAGGTGGGAATGGAATTTAAAAGCTTTGGCATGACACGCGGGAAGTAAGTAATCTTGAACAGACTGGCGAGATCCGTTGACTAGATCTGGATCATTTTCAAATCTTTGTCTACTTTCAAATCCGCTTCCGTTGAGCGGGTAACCTCATCCACGGACAACCCCGGAGCAATTTCGCGCAATAGCAATCCTTCCGGGGTAACATCCATGACCGCCATTTCCGTGATAATCCGATCGACGACACCCAGCGCGGTCATGGGCAATCGGCAATTCCGCAGAATTTTTGGTTTCTGATCCTTGGCTTTGTGCTCCATCGCCACGACCACCCTCTTGCCCCCAACGGCCAGGTCCATCAATGCGCCAACGCCATAAACTCGCTTCCCAGGCACCATCCAGTTCGCAAGATTCCCTGACTCGTCCACCTCATCGGCATCCATGATGGCAATGTCGAGGTGCCCTCCCCGAATCATGACGAAGGCTTCCTCCACGGAGAAAAAACTGCAGGCCTTGTCGACAGGAGAGTCCTGTTCCGGGGAAATGGGTTGTGTCGTATTGCCATTCGGCAGGACAGCAGACTGCAGCAGGGACAATTGGCCGGCCTCATCCAGCAACATCACTTCAATACCGGATGGGACGAATTGGGTGACGAGGGAGGGAATCCCTTTGCCAAGATGGACGACGCCTCCATCCTGCAATTCCTGGGCAGCACGCCTGGCAATCAATTGATGTTGGGTCTCCATGGGGATTCCATCGCGGCTCATTTGAGGGCCTGGTTTGTCGCCGGGTTGGGAACATCCACTTGGACAATGCGCTGGACGTAAATTCCGGGAGTATGGACCTGGTTGGGATCCAGCGGTCCGGGAAGAACCAATTCTTCCACTTCGGCAATAGTGACCTCCGCCGCAGCCGCCATGGAAGAGTTAAAATTCCGTGACTCGGTTCGATAGATCAAATTTCCGAAACGATCCGCTTTCCAGGCTTTAACCAGCCCAAAATTCGCATTGAGCGGCAATTCCAGGATGTAGTTCTTTCCGTTAAAGGCTCGGGTTTCCTTGTTTTCAGCCAAGATGGTTGCAAACGCGGTCGGCGTATAAAAGGCGCCAATTCCCGCCCCTCCCGCCCGAATGCGTTCCGAGAAGGTTCCCAGGGCATTCAGTTCGATCTTCAGTTCTCCTTTTTTGACCAGCTCTTCAAAGGCTGTCCTCGCCCAGCGAGCTGGAAATGAGCTTTTTCACCTGATGCTGTTCAAAAAGGATCCTCACCCCGCGGCCGTGGTTGCCCAGATCGTGGCTCACGACCGTAAGATTCCGGGTCGCTTTTAAACTGACGGCGCGAAGGAGTGTCTGCGGCACTCCCTTTTCGTTCATCCCGCCGACCATCAAGACGGCTCCGTCCGACAGGTCTGCCAGGGCCTGTTGGATGCTGGGAAATATCTTGTTCAATCTTGCCCTCGAATGGGGAACCCTTTGAAAATCAGGACTAAGCCAGCTGCCGGCCGAGCACAGCAGCGATTTTTCCGAGTTCCTGCATTAAATGTTCAAATTGGCGAGGATCGAGTGACTGGGCACCGTCGCTCAAGGCCTTTTCGGGGTTGGGATGGACTTCGATCAAGAGGCCATCCGCTCCGGCGGCGACCGCCGCACGAGCCATGGGAGATACCTTGTCGCGCCGCCCGGTGCCGTGGGACGGATCGACCAAAACAGGCAGATGCGAGAGTTTCTGGACCACCGGAATCGCCGAAATATCCAGGGTATTCCGGGTATAATTTTCAAAGGTTCGGATTCCACGTTCACAGAGCATGAGATTGGGATTGCCGCCCGCCAGGATATATTCCGAGGACAAGAGCCACTCTTCGATGGTGGCTGCAATCCCCCGTTTCAGCAACACGGGCTTTTGAATCTTTCCAAGCTCTCTCAGCAAATTATAGTTTTGCATGTTCCGCGCCCCGACTTGCAGGATATCAGCATAGTCAGTGAGGAGCGGGATCTGCGTTTGATCCATGACTTCGCTGATCACAAAGAGCCCGAAACGGTCCGCGGCCCGGCGCATCAGCTCCAGCCCTTCCTTGCCGAGGCCCTGGAACGAATAAGGGGAAGAGCGCGGTTTGAACGCACCACCCCGCAGGATCGGCACGCCGCACCGGAAAACCACTTCCGCACTCTCTTCAATTTGATCCCGGTTTTCGACACTGCAGGGGCCTGCCATGGCGATAATTTGCGTCCCGCCAATCTCCAGTGTCCGTTTGGCATTGGAAAGACGGATGCGGGTCCCCTCCGGCTTGAATTGGCGGCTGGCCAGCTTGTAGGGCACCGTGATCCGAACCACTTCAGCAACCCCTTCGAGGATCTCGATGTCCTTCGTATCCACAATCTTTCCGCCAACAACGCCCAAAACCGTATGTTTCACGCCGGTGGAGCGATGAATGTCAAAACCCAAGTCAACCAATTTCTCCACCACGTGTTGGATTTGCGCTTCAGTGGCCCCTTCCTGCATCACCACGACCATGCGGGTCTTCGCTCCTTATTCTTCATGGACAATTCTTTCCACGCGCCGGGATTCGTCCAAAATTCTCTCAAACAGCCGCTTCAACGCTTCATTTTCGAGAGGTCCCCGATTATCACGCGAAAGACTTTCCAGAATTTCTTTTTCACGGGCAGGATCGTAAACCGGGAGGTTTAACTGGCGCTTGATCCTTCCAATTTCAATGACACAATGCGATCGTTCGCTTAAGAGCCTCACCAGTTCCCTATCAATTTCATCAATGCGCTTCCGCCAGTCGCTGATATCCATCCGTTACATTCCTCCTCGTAACCAGCGGGCAAAAGATCCCACTTTTTCGGCCAATTGCGGATTTCCCAGATTCTCTTCAATACAGCGGACAATGGCACTTCCCACGACGATGCCTTCGGCAATGTGACCGATCTCCCGGACCTGCTCGGGGGTTGAAATCCCAAATCCCACCGCCACGGGAAGTGTGGAATGCTCGCGAATCCGGGCGACCAGCGTTTTAGCATCGTCTGAGATGGAGGTCTGCTCCCCGGTCACTCCGGTTCTCGATACGGCATAAATGAATCCCGAGGAATAGCGGGCGATCTTGGCGATCCGCTCGCTGGTACTGGTGGGGGCTGTCAGAAAGATGCAATCCAGCGAAGCCTGCTGCATCCGGGCCACGGGGGCTTCGGCCTCTTCTACCGACAAATCCGTAATCAAGAAACCGTCCAAGCCGCTTCCTTTGGCTTCCTGGATCAAGTTCTCAAATCCATAGGCAAAGAGTGGATTGTAATAGCTGAATAAAATGAAGGGCACGTCGGTAAGATTTCGCAATTCGGCGACAAAATGCAAGGCGCGACGAAGCGAAAAACCCCCGCCATTTAAAGCGCGTTCGCTGGCTCGTTGGATGACCGGGCCATCGGCCACTGGATCGGAAAACGGGACACCCAGCTCAATCAAATCCGCCCCGGCTGCCACCAGTGCCAACACAATTTGGCGCGTCGTCCGAAAATCAGGATCACCCAGGGTAATAAACGGGATAAAGGCCTTTCGACCTGCCTTGCGAAGTGCTTGAAATTTGGAGTCGATACGCCCCATGAAACTCCTTCTAAGCTGTCGTGTGCCGTGAAGCAATTCCGGCGACGGTCTGGACGTCTTTGTCGCCGCGCCCTGACAAATTGACGATCATCAGATCCTGTGGAGAGCGGCGTGGAGCAATGCGCATTGCCTCAGCCACCGCATGGGCACTTTCCAAGGCGGGAATAATCCCTTCCAGGCGACACAGGAGATGGAAGGCTTCCAGGGCCGCGTCATCGCCGATTGACGTGTACTGCACCCGTCCAATGTCGTGCAGGTAGGCATGCTCCGGCCCTACCGAAGCATAATCCAAGCCGGCAGACACGGAATGGGTGGTAGCGATCTGTCCTTCTTCTGTCTGCAGAACGTAGGAAAAGGTGCCCTGCAGGATACCAGGCTTTCCCCCTTCAAACCGGGCTGCGTGTTCTCCCAGTTTTTTCCCCGTCCCCCCTGCCTCGACTCCCACCATGGCCACCCTGTCGTCCTGCAGAAAGGCGTGAAACAATCCAATGGAATTACTGCCGCCTCCCACGCAGGCTACCAGGAGATCCGCGAGACGGCCTTCTTTATCCAGAATCTGCTGTCGTGCCTCTCTTCCGATGACCGCCTGGAAGTCACGGACCATCAGAGGATAGGGATGGGCGCTCAGGACCGAACCCAGCAGGTAATAAGTGTGGCGCACGTTGGTGACCCAATCGCGAATGGCTTCGTTAATTGCGTCTTTCAAGGTCTTGCTCCCGCTCACCACCCCATGGACCTTGGCGCCGAGGATACGCATGCGGTAGACATTCAGCTCCTGCCGCTTCATATCCTCAGTCCCCATGTAGACTTCGCAATCCAATCCCAGCAACGCACAGACCGTGGCCGTCGCCACACCATGCTGCCCGGCGCCTGTTTCGGCGATGACCCGCTTCTTACCCATGCGTTTGGCGAGCAACGCCTGGCCCAGACAGTTGTTAATTTTATGCGCGCCCGTGTGCCCGAGGTCCTCGCGCTTTAAATAGATTTTGGCGCCACCCAGATGGCGAGTCAGACGTTCGGCAAGAAAAAGGGGTGTGGGCCTGCCCGAATAGTCCGTGAACAGGCGATGGAGCTCTGCCTGGAAAGCCGGGTCGTTCTTGGCATTCTCATAGGCCTGCTCCAGCTCTTCGAGAGGCTGCATGAGGGTTTCCGGGACAAACTTACCGCCATAGACTCCGTAATGCCCTGTGGCATCCGGCAGTTCAGGGGCTGAGGGGAACTGCATAGGGCTCCTTTGCGCGGGGGAACTCATGACTCGACTCGCAGTTGATGCACCAAACGGAACAAGGCCGTCATCTTGTCGTGATCTTTCTTGCCTGGCTCGGATTCTATGCCACTGCCAATATCTACGGCATACGGGTGAACACGGCTAACGGCTTCGACAATGTTATCGGGCTTCAGCCCGCCGGCCAGGATTATTCGGCCGTAGGCTTTGGCAGCCACGGCAATGTCCCAGTCAAATACCTTTCCGGTGCCTCCCAGCTGCTCGGGATCATAGGTATCCAACAGGTATGCCCCCGCCGCGTACTGATGCAGCAATTCGAGATCAAAATGGCGATCCACACGAAACGCCTTGATGACCCGGAGTTCATTGACCTTTTTCACATAGTCAGGAGACTCAGAGCCGTGAAGCTGTACCGCGTTCAAGCCGACGGCCCGGGCGACGCTGGAGATCCGCTCTGGGCTGAATTCGTCGGCAAAGATGCCGACCGTTGAGACGAGCGGCGGCAACTCTTCAATGATTAACTTCGCCCGGGATGGTTCGATATAGCGCGGACTCTTTTTGTAAAAATTAAAGCCCAAGGCATCAGCGCCCAAATCGACCGCCCGTTTAGCATCTTCCAGATTGGTAATCCCGCAGATTTTGACTTTAACCATGCTTTAGTTGAGACTTCGAATCATCAATTCGCGCAACGCTCTTCCTGGGTTCTTCGACTTCATGAAGATCTCCCCAATGAGAAACGCATCCACGCCCGCATCGCGGAGCATGCGAATGTCGTCTGCGGTCTGAATTCCACTTTCGCTCACGAGCAGGACCGAATCCGGAACATGAGGAGCCAGGTGAATGGTCGTGCTAATGTCAACCCGGAAGGTCTTCAGGTCCCGGTTATTCACGCCCACGATTCTAGACTCGGCTTCCAGGGCAATTCGGAGTTCTGTCAGATTGTGCACTTCCACCAGAACATCCAGCCCTAATCGATTTGCCAATTCCGAGAGATCTTTGAGCTGGGCAGGTTCGAGGATGGCAACAATCAGCAGAATAGCGTCGGCTCCACTCTGTGCCGCCTCATAGAGCTGCCATGGGTCGACAATGAAATCCTTTTGCAAGATGGGACGGGAAACCGCCTGGCGAACTCCTCTTAGATGCTCCACCGAGCCCTGAAAATGGTCTTCTTCAGTCAGGATGGAGATGGCCGCGGCATTGTTTGACTCATAGTCCATGGCAATCTGGACCGGATCAAAATCCTCACAAAGGATCCCTTTCGACGGTGAGGCCTTTTTGATCTCCGCAATCACGTTCAGCCGTTCACTCCGGTCCAAGGCATCATAGAAGGACCGGATCTTGATTTCATCGTGTCTGGGGCGCCTCCAGCTGACACCCTCTAAGTTTGGGTGAAGCTTCTTGAGAGTCTCGAGCTTCGCTTTCTTGACCTGAACGATGCGGGACAGACGATTTTCTTCCAATTTCAACCCTCAACTGTTCGATTTCGCAACTGTTTTCCCGGAGCCAGGTTGAGGGGTCTTACCCCCAGTCTGGCTCCTGAATTCATGGAACTGGCCTTCTTGCCGCTAGGGATGTGATCCCTGCACCTCACGAGTCCTGACTTTGCGCCCGTTGGTATATTCGACCAAGTCTGTGAGTTTACCCAGGGCGGCACCACTATCCAACGACTGCCTGGCTAATGCTACCCCATCCGCGATAGATGCGGCAACGCCCGCCACATAAATTCCGGCGGCAGCATTCAAAATTACGATCTCACGGCGCGCATCATGGCGTTTCAGGGTCAGTATCTCGTGAAGGATGGCGGCGTTTTCCTCAACCTCCCCCCCGGAATATTCGTGAACAGACCGGCGCGAAAAACCCAGGACTTCTGGCGTAAGGTATCGCGTCTCGATTTTCCCGGCCCGGAGTTCCGTCACTTTGGTCTTCGAATCTAAACCCAATTCATCCAAGCCTTCTTCGCCGCAAAAAATCAACGCGTGCTCACTCCCCAATTGCTGCAAGGCCTCCCCGACCAGTTCGGTCAGGTGAGGGGCATACACTCCGATGATCTGCCGGCGCGCCCCTGCCGGGTTGAGCAGGGGACCCATCAGATTAAAAATTGTACGGACTCCGAGTTCCTTTCGAACCCGGCCGACGATTTTCATGGCGGGATGAAAAGCAGGTGCGAAAAGAAAGGTGATTCCGGTTTCGGTGAGGCAATCTTCCAATACTTCTCTGGGAGCGCTGATGTTGACTCCCAACCGGGTCAAGACGTCGGCACTGCCACACTTCCCGGAGATTGCCCGGTTGCCATGCTTGGCGACTGGAACTCCCGCTCCGGCAATGACGATCGCCGCTGCCGTTGAAATATTGAATGTTCCGGAGCCATCGCCGCCAGTTCCGGCCGTATCGACCAGATTTTTGTGGGGATGGTTCAAGTGGACAGCGTATTCGCGCATTCCGAGTACGAATCCAACCAATTCCCCAACGGATTCTCCCTTCACCGAGAGCCCCATGAGCAAGGCGGCGATTTGAATTTCCGTGAGCTGTTCCTGAAAGATGGCCTGAACCAACTGCCTGGACTCTTCCGAACCCAGAGACTGGCCTCGCTGTATTTTCTTCATGGCCTCATGATAGAGGGAAGCAATGTTCATGTCATTTGGCCCGGGTGTCCGGCAAATTTCCTGGCTTTGCTGGATTCGTTTCTTTTGAGGAAAAGGGAAAGTCTATCAACCGTGTTACAGTTTCAAGAAGTTTTCGAGCAGTTTCTTCCCGTGAGCAGTCAAGATGGATTCCGGGTGGAACTGAACCCCTTCGATCGGATAATCGCGATGCCGGAGTCCCATGATCAGGCCATCCGTTGACGTCGCCGAAACTTCCAGACACTTCGGCAAAGTTTTCCGCTCGACAATGAGCGAATGGTAGCGGGTAGCCGGGAAACGGTAAGGCAGTCCGCTAAAGATGGTTCGATTGTCGTGGCAGATTTCGCTGGTCTTGCCATGCATAAGATAGGGAGCCGGGATGACGCGGCCGCCGAAAACCTGACCAATGGCCTGATGCCCCAGACACACTCCAAGGATGGGTTTCTTGGATGATTCAAAGGTCTTCAGGAGTTTCAGTGTAATCCCGGCTTGATCCGGGTTTCCCGGTCCAGGTGAAATGACAATACGTTCGGGGCTCAAATCGACAATTCTTTCGACCTCAATCTTGTCGTTCCGAAAAACCTTCACCTCTTGTCCCAGTTCGCCCAAGTATTGGACCAGGTTATAGGTAAAGGAATCGTAATTATCAATCACCACAATCATGGCACTCCCTCAAAACCCGCCTTCGGCCATTTCCACGGCTTTGATCAAGGCCCGCGATTTGTTAATGGTTTCCTGAAATTCTTTTTCCGGCATCGAATCTGCCACAATCCCGCCTCCGGCTTGAATATATGCCTTGCCGTCCTTGACCACCAAGGTGCGAATGGCGATGCAGGAGTCCAGATTCCCGGAAAAATCCAGGTAGAGGATCGCCCCGGCGTAAACGGCCCGCCGGGTTGGCTCCAATTCATCAATAATCTGCATGGCCCGGACTTTAGGCGCGCCCGTAACCGTGCCGGCCGGGAAACAGGACATAAGAGCCTCAAATCGGTCGACTCCCGGTTTTAGTTTCCCGCGCAAACTGGAAACCAGATGCATGACGTGTGAATATTTCTCGATAAACATCAAGTCCACGACTTCCACGCTGCCAAACTCGCAAACTTTTCCCAAATCGTTTCTTCCCAAGTCGACGAGCATGATGTGTTCGGCGCGTTCCTTTTCGTCGGCTTTGAGCTCCTCGGCCAATAAGGCATCTTCATCCTCATTGTCCCCTCGCGGGCGGGTCCCCGCAATGGGCCTATAATGGATAGTCCCGTCCGTGATCTTCACCAGCATCTCCGGCGAAGAGCCGATCACTGAGTGATCTTTCAACTTCAAGTAAAACATGTAGGGGGACGGGTTCACCATGCGCAAGGCGCGGTAGATGTTAAAACTCGAAGTTGTTACGGAAACCGTAAAACGCTGCGACAAGACAACCTGAAAAATGTCCCCAATTTTGATCCACTCTTTGCATTTTTCAACGGCTTTCAAATAGTCAGCCTTTGAGAAATTGGATTTGACGGTTTCGTCGCCATTCTCCACCGCCCCGAAGGGAGGAACCGGAACCTGCTGTTTAAGCCGAGCCTCCAGGGTCTCGATTTCAAATAGGGCCATTTGGTACTTCTCTTCCAATTGATCTGCATTCTCATCCACAAAAACATTGGAAACGATGAGAATTTGCTGACGGACGTGATCAAACACCAACAGGTTCGAGAAGAACATGAGGACGGCGTCTTCCAATTGCAGGTCGTCCTCACCCCGCTGTGGAATGTCTTCAACCCAGCGAATCGTTTCGTAAGCGAAGTAGCCCACGGCCCCACCCACAAAGGGCGGGAGTCCGGGTTGTTTGACGGGCTGGTAGCGCTCGGTAATCTTCTTCATGACATCCAGGAGATGCCCTTTCCGTTTCAGTATTTCTTTGCCCCGGATGATTTCCACCAGCTCGCCGGTCGAACTCAGGATGAGATAAGGATCACAGCCGAGGAAAGAGAAGCGGGCAATCTTCTCTCCACCTTCGACACTTTCCAGCAGGAAGGCGTATGGCTTCTCCGCTTCGATGCGTAGATAGGCGGAGACCGGAGTCAACAGGTCAGCGCTCACTGCTTTATAGACGGGAATAATGTTTCCCTGCTTGGTCAAATCGACAAATTTTTCAAAATTCGGGTAGATCATTTTCAAAGGCGCGTCGGGTACCATCCGTTGCCACCGACAGTGGTATTCCGCCTAACTCCTCTTCCTCGTTCAGGATGCCGAAGGGGGATTTTTCCTCTTCTGGCTCCGCTTCTCCAATTCAGTCCATACGTCGTTGACATCCAGCCCCTCATTCACGAACAGCACCAACAGATGATACAAAAGATCGGCCGACTCCACCGTTAACTCCACCGGGGACTTATTCTTGGCTGCGATTATGGTTTCGGCAGATTCCTCCCCAATCTTCTTGAGAATCTTGTCGATCCCCTGGCGGAACAGATAAGTCGTGTAGGACCCTTCCGGCATCTCTTCTTTCCGTTCCCGGATAACTTGCAGCAACCGGTCGATGATTGCAACTGCATCGGGCCGTGCCGAGTCCTTCCGGGGAACCGCGCGGCTTTCGGGTGCGGCGCTAAAGAGTTCCTCGTGAAAGCAAGACACATCCCCTGTATGGCAGGCGGGGCCTCGGGGTTGAACGAAAATAACCAAGCTGTCTCCATCGCAATCGAGATCGATTCGGACAATCTTCTGGGTATTTCCAGAGGTTTCCCCCTTATGCCAGAGCTTTCCTCGGCTTCGACTCCAAAAATAAGTCTCTCCCCGACTCAGAGAGAGCTCAACGGCCTCTCGATTCATATACGCCAAGGTGAGAACTTTCCCTGTCGCAACATCCTGCACGATGGCCGGGATTAATCCCTGGGAATCGAATTTTAGTCGGGAGATGATTTTATCGTTGCCGCTATCTGACATGCTGTCTCGCTGTCTTCTTTGAAATAATCCTGAACTCTGGCGTCGCCCGCATTTCAACCGACCGGGATACCCTACCGCACCAGCACCCCCCGCTCTCTCAAGTAATCCTTTGCCTGGCCGATCGTGTAGGTCCCGAAGTGAAAAATCGACGCCGCCAGGGCCGCGCTGGCGCCTCCCTCGGTAAGCCCCTGGAGAAGGTGGTCCAAACTCCCTACCCCGCCCGAGGCGATGACCGGGATCTGCAGTTGTGAGGTGAGCGCCTTGAGCAATTCCAGGTCGTATCCATCTTGGGTGCCATCGCGGTCCATGCTGGTGAGCAAAATTTCTCCGGCCCCCAGGCCTTCGCCTTTCCTAGCCCATTCGAGGGCGTCGATTCCGGTCGGTGTTCTCCCTCCATGGACATAGACCTCCCAGCTGGGCAAAACAACCCCAGGAACTTGGGGACGGCGTTTAGCGTCGATGGCCAGAACTATACATTGAGTCCCGAATTTTTCGGCACCTGCCTTGATGAGTTCCGGACGGTCAACGGCAGCGGTGTTCAGAGAAACTTTGTCTGCGCCTGCTCTCAAAATCTCCTGAATATCTTCAATCGTCCGGATACCACCGCCTACCGTGAATGGGATGAACACGCAGTCGGCGACACGACCGACGACTTCCACCATAATCTTGCGGGCGTCGGAGGAAGCGGTGATATCAAGAAAAACCAGTTCATCGGCTCCCGCCTGATCGTAGCGCCGGGCACATTCCACGGGATCTCCCGCGTCAATCAGCCCGACAAAATTGACACCTTTGACCACTCTGCCCCTGTCGACATCCAGACAAGGAATCACACGTTTTGCCAGCATAAATGGGCAATTTTATTGAAAGGAAACAGCAAACACAATCTTATTCCAGTCCTGCCGACTGACAAAGCTGGAGAGCTTCTGCGAGCGAGAACTTTTGCTCGTAGAGTGCCTTTCCAATGATCACACCTTCCACGCCGGAAGGCTCGAGCGGCTTAAGCATGTGGAGATCATCCAAAGAAGAAACGCCTCCCGAAGCAATCACCCGTAGTCCCGACTCTTCAGCCATTTGCCTGGTGGCAGCGGCATTGGGACCTGTCAACATGCCATCGCGAGAAATGTCTGTATAAACGACGCGCTGTACACCCTGGCGGGACAGGGTTTTCGCAAACGACACGGCATCCATGGCTTCCACTTGATTCCAGCCGTGGGTCGCCAGCAGGCCTCCCTGCGCATCCAGCCCGACGACGATTCGATCGGCATAGCGTTGCACCGCTTTTTTGAGAAAGCCGGGATCCCGAAACGCCGCTGTCCCGATGACCACTCGCGAGGCTCCGGCACTCAAGATCTCTTCCAGATCGGATTCCTGGCGAATTCCACCGCCAAATTGGACTGGGATGGATAGAGTGCCAAAAATTTTCTTGGCGATTTGCCGGTTTTCCGAAACTGTCGACATTGCCCGATCGAGGTCCACCAAATGGAGCCAGGTCGCTCCCTCCTTCTGCCAACGAAGAGCCATTTGCAGCGGGTCATCCGAATAAACGGTTTCATGCTCGGCCCGTCCTTGCAGGAGTCGAACACATTTACCTCGACGCAAATCGATGGCCGGAAAGATGATCATTTTATTACTCTTAGGTTTGTTGGAATTTAATTCTTGATCGACTGTTGTGAAACCGAGGTCACGCCGGGCGGGGGTGGCCCCCCCAATGGTGGAGGGAGGTGGGATTCAGTTCATTAACGACAGTGCGGTCAGATCTCATGGCGAAGCATCTTAGCACAAACGCGGTTTTAATCCAAAAGAAACCCCATGGGACACCCTGCTGATTCATTCAGGATTTCAGTGGGGGAGGCGGATCGAGTCCTCCGGTCTGGCAGGCATGCCTCGGATTACATGTCGGCAAAATTCTTCAAGATATGCAGACCGACGGACTGGCTTTTTTCCGGATGAAATTGGGTGGCCCAGACATTCCCGCGCCGGGCGATGGCAGGAAATTCGATGCCATAGTCCGACGTTGCCAAGACGTCCTCCGAATGCTCGGGAACGGCATAGTAGGAATGGACAAAATAGACAAAGCTCTGGTCCTCAATCCCCTGAAGCAACGGGTCCACACGCTTGTGGTGCAATTGATTCCAGCCGATGTGTGGAACTTTCAGCCCCTCGCGAAAGCGCACCACTTTCCCTGGGATAAAATTAAATCCGAAATGCCGGCCAAACTCCTCGCTTTCACGAAAAAGCAGTTGCAATCCCAGGCAGACTCCGAGTAACGGGGTGCCCGCTTCCACCTTTTCGCGGAGGAGATCTTCCAGGTTTTTTGACCTCAGGTTCTGCATGGCATCGGCGAAGGCACCTACCCCTGGGAGCACCAACTTCTCGGCCTTGCGAATCTCCGCGGGGGAGCTGGTGGCCAACACGTCGGCACCAAGACTTTGGAACGCCTTCTCCACACTGCGCAGATTGTTGATCGCATAGTCAATGATGGCAATCATCTAGAGAACGCCTTTCGTCGAGGGGATTCCTTTCACCCGAGGATTCCGGCTCACCGCCATGGCGATTGCCCTGGCAGCCGATTTGAACATCGCCTCAACGACATGGTGCGAGTTTTTCCCGTAGAGCACCTCGATGTGCAGATTGATGCGGGCCTGAACGGCCACAGCTCTGAAAAATTCTTCAACGAGCTCCGTGCTGAGTTGTCCCACCATCTGGGCGCGGAACTTAGCCCGGCAAACGAGATAAGCTCTGCCGGAAAAGTCGACTACGGTTCGGCACAAGGCCTCGTCCATGGGAACATAAGCAAACCCATAGCGGGCAATGCCTTCCTTCTTCCCTACCGCCAGGTTGAGCGCTTCTCCCAGGGCAATCCCGACATCTTCAACGGTATGATGCCCATCAACCTCGATATCTCCCTTGCATTGAACCTTCAAATTGAACAAGCCATGTTTGGCAAAGAGAGCGAGCATATGGTCAAAGAAGGGAATTCCCGTAGAGACTCGTGAGTCTCCACTTCCGTCCAAATCCAACCGTACGATCACGTCGGTTTCTTTGGTTTTCCTGGCAACTTCCCCCATTCGCGTTTTACTCACGATGCTCCTCCCTTACCTTGCTTTATCCGGTCTTTTCATGGTTCCCCGAGCGACTCCAGCTTCAAATTCTCAAGCCAGGTTCCGTCGCAGAGATTTCAAGAAAGCGTCATTTTCCGCCGGAGTACCAACACTCACGCGCAGGAATTTCGAAAGCATGGGATATCGGCTAATGTCGCGCACCAGAATCCCCTCCGCATAGAGCGCCTCAAAGAGAGCATGCGGCGACCTCTCTGTTTCAAAAGCAATGAAATTTGCCTGCGAAGGATAGGCTTTGATCGCAGGAATCTGATTCAGCTCTTGCAGAACCCGTTCGCGCTCTTTAATGAGCAGGTCGATCTGTGGTTTCAACAAATGAAACTGTTCCGCCGCTTCCTGCGCCGCGACCATGGAGAACACATTGAGATTGTAGGGCAGTTTCGCCTTTGCGATCTCTTTGACGATCTTCGGATGCCCGAGAAGATAGCCGACTCGCAAACCCGCCATGGCCATGGCTTTTGAAAAAGTTCTCAAGACGACGAGATTCTCGTAGTCCCGCAGCAGTGGAACAGCCGTCGTCCGGCCGAACTCGTGGTAGGCTTCATCCACCAGGACCAGCCCCCGTGCCGCCTCCGCGATGGCGCGCAATTCATCCAGGCCGAAGGCGGTCCCGGTGGGATTATTGGGTGTGCAGAGCACTGTAACGTCAGCCTGCCGGGCGGCTTGCTGAAGTTTGGGAACGTCAAATTGCAGGTCCTGCCTTAAGAACACTTCCTCGCAGTCGCCACCCAAAATCGTCGTCATTAATTTGTAAAGCGTAAACGTCGGTTGCGGGATGACTACTCTTTTTCCTTTCTCGACGGTCACAAGCAATGTCGCCTGAATGAGCTCGTTGGAGCCATTCCCAATCAAGATCCCCTCGCTGGTCCACCCCGAGAATACTGCCAGGCATTGTGCCAATTCTTCCGGGAAGAATGCCGGATATCGCGACCAGGATTTCTGTGCCATTTTTCTGGCCACGGCTTCCTTGATAGAAGCGGGCATATCGAAGGGATTCTCGTTTTGATTGATCTTAATCGCCGCCTCAAAATGCTGCAGCGTGTAGGGCGCTACCCTGATGACTTCAGGCTTTAGCACGGAAAATCCTTTTTCCAAATTTTCAGGGGAAACATTTTTCATAAAATCAAACGGCCACACTTGGAGCGATTCAATGTGGGGGAGTAGAGGAAGCACCCGGTTTTTTTGTTCTCCCTCGTCCCTTCAAGAAGAAAATAATCCTCCCTTGAATCGACTTCTCCCGGAACGATGCGTTTTCTCCGGATAAAAGCGTGGGAGCGACAACTCGGGATCGTTACACTTTAGGCGCAGGAGGCGGCAATACCCTGGCTTTTATCTCCGACTTGAATTCCACCCGTCGATGAGTTCCGTCACAGAAGGGTTTATTCTGAGATTGTCCACAACGACAAAGCGAGATGGTCTTCCTCCCTGAAAGATCGAAGGCATAGCCTTCGGAGTCGCACAAGAGAAAGTCTCCTTCAATTTTCAGCGAGCCGTTGTTATTCACAATGATCTTGGTTTCAGGCATTAAATTCTCCATTTCAATCAATTGACTGCAGGCTAAGAATGACACAGATAGAGAGAGCTGATCAAGTTTGACCCATTGCGGCTGCCTGTCAGCAGCAAAACAGTGATATGATAATCCCCCGTAATAGACACCCATTCCACCGTCTTTCTGGCCTGCATGCGGCTGTCAAAATCAACCCTCGGGTTCATCTTTTCAGTCATCCCAGCTCTGCTCTGGTCAACGTCGGGCGTGCTGAGCAAAGTCCTTCTGACCGGGACACTTACTCCGTCGCAACTTGTTTTTTATCGAAGCCTCCTTGGGTCCCTGGTTCTTTTACCCATCCTCCTCTGGCAAGACCGACCCCTGCTCAGGATCAGCAGGCGGGATCTTCCCTTTTTTTTCTGTATGGGGGTCTTCGGTCTCGCCTTTACCCAATACACCTATTACGCTGCGATCCAATCGCTAGATGTCGGGGTAGCCATTCTGCTTCAATATTTGGCTCCTCTTTGGATCCTATTGTTCGAGCATTTCTATTATCGCGTCCCCCTGACCCCTTCGAAAGTGATTGCCTTGGCGCTCGCCCTCTTGGGCTGCTTCATGATTTCTACTGGGAGCTTCAGCCTGAACGGATTGGGATTTAAAGGTTTGACGCTCGGACTGGCGGCGGGCGTTTGCTTTGCCGCTTACGGCTTGATGACGAAGCAGGCGCTAAAATCTCATCACGCCTTGACGGTTTTATTTTACAGCCTTCTATTGACTGCACTGTTTTGGGGGATCATCGGCCTGGGTTCACGGCCTTCTCTCCCGGGAGTGGGATTGAGTGCGATTGGGATGATTGGCTACGTTGCAATTTTCGGAACGGTTGTTCCCTACCTCGTCTATCTGTATGCTCTCCGCCTTCTGGAAGCCAGCCGTGTCGGCATCATCAGCACGCTGGAGCCGGTATTTGCGGCCGGCATTGCCTGGTTCTATCTGGGAGAGAGGCTTTCTATCCTACAGCTCTGGGGGGGAGCCGGGGTCATCCTGGCCATCACCATTCTGCAGTCAGGAAAGGCGAGAGAATAGGTTCTGAAACCGAAGGGAATGCCGCGATTCAAGTCAATGAGGGAAATTTCCTAACGCCGAGAGCCGGCTACTCACCGGTCTCTCTTCTAAGCTGGACCATCTGCTTAAGAATGCGCGGCGTCTCCGAAGAGGCAGGGTGCAAGCGAACGAATTCCTCCAACTCGTGAAGGGCGGAAGACGACTGGCTCTTCCTTTCGTAAATGCCTGCGAGAACCAATTGCGGCTGGGAGTAGTGCATCGGATCGATTTCTTTGGCGCGAATCAGGTAGCCTACGGCTTGGTCATCCTCATGAAGCGCTACGTAATTTAAGCCGACCAAGGCATTCGCCGAGGCATCGTTAGTCTGAGCCTGAGAAGCACGAAGAGTGTACGTCAACGCCTCTTCCGGCTTCCCCCCCACGAGCAACGTTTCGCCGAGATTCACCAGAGGTTCGTAGGACTTGGGATCTTTCGCCAGCGCCTGGCGAAACATGTCTTCAGCCATCTCATACTTCTTCTGAAAATAATAAATGGTCCCCAGACGATTTAGAGCGGAAATGAATTGCGGTGCCAATTGGACGGCTTTCTGAAAATGTTGGATGGCAACCTCAAGCTGTCCTTTGGCCAAGGCATTATCTGCCTGAGCATACTCATTCCGGGCCTTGGCGGGGATCGAAAGTTCCATCCAGGAAACGATTTGCGGCTTCTTCCTCAGGGAGTGGAAGGAATTGGGATTGAGGAGAATGGTCTTTGTGATCCGTCCATGTGCGTCCGCAAGGGTGGGAAGGATTTCTAAAGTAATCCGTTGTTCCGAGCGGCGATTAACCTCAGCGACCAGGGTATAGAAACCGGGCTCCAAATTTCGGAAGCGAAACTTTCCGCTGTAATCCGTCCACAAGCCAGAGGCATAGGGAGATGAGTTCCCTGTCAGACCAATGAAGGCATACGCCACTTTCGATTTCTGCTCATTTCCAATACGAATTTCGCCATAGAAATCCAAACGGGAAGGCACTCCAGCCTGCTTCATGTTTTCATCCGCTGCCCCAAGGAGCCGGGTGGGCAGGAAGAGGGCTAAGAGAACGAGCAGGAACCCCCTAAGTCGTTTTCGCTGAAGTGGAGGCTTTGCGTCCATGGGATCTTCTCTGTGGACGAAACTTGCACGAAGAAATGTATTGGCGCTGAAATTATCCTACTCTCATTTAGACTTCTGCTCAAGACCCAAATAAGAGGGGAGGCTGCATAGGTTGCTCTCTCAGGCAAAGAACGGCTTGCAGCCAGCTGATCGAATGAGCCCTTGGCTAAAATGAGCCGGGATTCAGGAATCTTCTTCGCAACACCTGAACCCCTTCACTCCAATTTTCATTGATCCCCACCTGACAGATCGGCACGGCCGGCACAATGTATTTGGAAATCTTGGGAAAGCTATCGTGATAGCGGAAGAGCGGCCCTACGAAATAGAGCAAGGGCGGCTCCGCACTCAACACCAATCCGGGGAAGTAACCTTTTTTCTGGAATTCCCCACGTTGCTGATGCCAGCGGACTCTCAACCAATAATCAAGCCCTTGCATCGGGAGCTCGACGTCCTCGCTCACCTTTAATTCCAGGATGGCTAGCCTTCCCTGTTTGGTCACAGTCAAAATGTCAATCATTCCCCGGGTTCCCGCCAAAAAAGCAGGCACTTGAGGGTAAACATGACGTTGATCCAACGCGGGATTCACGAGGGTCACCTGCTGTTGTAGAGCGTCTTGCAGGCATCGTTCCTTCGAGCTCCGTCCCCAGGAGGGGCCTGGGAATCGCGGAGAATATTTCGCAGGCTGAACTCGGGTCAAGGCCGTGTCCAGATTGCCGCAATCTGACAAATCCACAAAGCGGAGGGATGACCGCTCGACATCCATTTCCATCAGCAGGATTTCATGTCCTGTCCCCGCAATCCAGGCGAGTCGACTCACGAGAACGAGCGTCTTCCCGGTAGGAGCTATCAAAATCAATTTGGCAGGCTTTAGCGATTTGCGCGTGCGAGCGTATTCCCGCCATAGCAGGCCGTGACTCAATAATCCATCAATTCCCTCCTGACCTTCCTGGGGAGCCACGGCAATGGCCAGCCACTGACGAGCCCCCGAGGTAAACCTTACCCGAATATATTTGCCGGAGAGGGGGAAGGATCGATCGGCGTTGGTGTGGATCGTCTGAAGCGAGGAACGGGGAAAGTTGCGCAGAATGAGTCTGGCCAGAGTTCCTTGAAATTCCCGTCGCCAGCTTCGAGCCGAAGCCCTTGCATTCCACGTTTCACCGTCTTGCCCAAGCTGACCGCTCGCCGGAAAAACTTCTTCAAGATCCGCGTCAATGGTGTGCTTCCACCCGATCTTCCCGGTCATGGAGAGTGCATTCAGGTCGGGATTTCTTCTCGATCGCATCCAGCCCCTTTTCCCTTGACCACTCAAAAGGAATCTTGTTATACAGAGATGTTGTTGTTGAGATACTTTCCGACATTGTAAGTCATCCATTGAAAGCTTGTCAGCATTGATTGTGCGCCAGCCTCGAATCGACAATCTTAGCCGCTTCAGAGGGTCGGTTAACCTGCCTGAGGTCGGGACAAGCTTTTAGTCCTTCACACTTCATTCTCGTAAGAATCATCCAGCGAAAGGGGAAAAACCGTGGTACGAAAGGTTAATGTTGCTCTGATTGGCCACCGGTTCATGGGCAAGGCTCATAGTAACGCCTACCGGCAGATGTCACGATTCTTTGACAGTGACACCGTTCCGGTCATGAAAGTCATTTGCGGACGGAAGGAGCCCGACGTCAAGAACGCCGCAGCCAGTTTGGGATGGGAAGAATGGAGCACCTCATGGGAAGAGGTCATACAACGAAAGGATATCGACGTCATCGATGTTTCCACGCCAGGTGACTTGCACGCTCCCGTCGCTATCGCTGCCGCCAAAGCGGGCAAGGTGGTGTTCTGCGAGAAGCCTCTCGCCAACACCTTGGGAGAAGCCAGGAAGATGCTGGCGGCCGCGCAAAAGGCCGGCGTGCTTCACATGATCTGCCACAACTACCGCAAGGTTCCCGCCATTGCCTATGCCCAGAAACTCGTCGCCGACGGGGTGCTAGGAGACATCTACCACTTTCGAGGCACCTACTTGCAGGATTGGCCCATGGATCCGAAGTTCCCGCTTTACTGGCGTTTCGATAAAACAAAGACCGGCTCCGGCGCTCTGGGAGATCTGGGCTCTCACGTCACTGACCTCGCCCGTTTTTTAATCGGAGAAATCACGGAACTTTCAGCGACGCTGGAAACCTTCATCAAAGAGCGACCGCTGCTGGACAACCCCCAGAAGAAAGGGAAAGTGACGGTCGATGATGCCACGCTCGCGCTGTTGCGCTTTGCCAATGGTGCGATCGGGAGTCTTGAGGCCAGCCGATTTGCCACGGGGCGGAAGAATTACAATCGATTCGAAATCAACGGCAGCAAAGGTTCCCTCGCCTTTAATCTGGAGCGCCTTAATGAATTGGAGCTTTTTTTGAACAGCGACCCGGTGCCCATCCGCGGTTTTCGTGACATCCTGATCACGGATGGTTCGCATCCTTACATGAAATGGTGGCCACCCGGACACATCATTGGATATGAGCACACCTTTGTCCACATGGTGTACGACTTGATGCAAGCGATTTCCAAGAATCGCATGCCCTCTCCCAATTTCGAAGATGGAGTGAAGAATCAGATTGTCCTTGATGCGATGGACCGCAGCTCCAAGACTAAAAAGTGGGTGAAGGTTACCGGCTAAGTGTTGGGAGTTGTTGCCGATGGATTCTTCCCGCTTAGACTTTGCTGTTTTCACCGTTTGATAGGGAAGGATTCATGCCTACTGCCGGAAAGCTGGCGGAAGGCATGAAGAATCTCTTCAATTTTTTAGCGCCAGACTTAGCCCGCCATGGTTCCTGGCGCTCACCGTACCGAAGGAGGAAACGATGTCACGACCCATTACTCTCTTTACCGGGCAGTGGGCTGATTTATCTCTGGAAACGCTGGCTCAGAAGGCCAGTGCCTGGGGATTTGACGGACTTGAGCTGGCGTGTTGGGGAGACCATTTTGAGGTCGACAAAGCGTTGGAAAAAGACAGTTATGTCCGGGCCAAGCGCGATTTGTTAAACAAGCATAAACTCCAATGCGTGGCCATCAGCAGTCATTTGGTGGGGCAATGTATTTGTGATGACCCGATCGATCACCGCCACAAGTCCATTCTCTCGCCAAGAATCTGGGGGGACGGTAATCCCGAAGGCGTACGCCAACGTGCCGCCGAGGAAATGAAAAATGCCGCCCGTGCGGCCAAGTTGTTTGGAGTCAACCAGGTGAATGGGTTTACCGGAAGCAGTGTTTGGTCGAAGCTATATTTTTTCCCGCCAACCAGCCAGGCAGACATCGATGCCGGTTACCAGGATTTTGCTACCCGCTGGCTTCCCATCCTGAACGTTTTTAAGGCGGAAGGAGTGCGGTTTGGTCTTGAAGTTCACCCCACCGAAATCGCCTACGATATCATAACGAGTCATCGCGCTCTCAAAGCACTCAATCATCATCCGAGTTTTGGATTCAATTTTGATCCCAGCCACTTTATTCATCAGTTCTTGAATCCTGTGGCGTTTATTGACGAATTCGCTGACCGCATCTTTCACGTTCACGTCAAGGATTCCCGCCTCCAGCTGACGGGACGCAATAGCATCCTGGCTTCGCACCTCGACTTTGGCGATTCCCGCCGGGGCTGGGATTTCGTATCTCCCGGGCGTGGGGATGTTAGGTGGGACGAACTCATTCGTGCCTTGAACCGAGCTGGATACCAAGGTCCGCTCTCGATTGAATGGGAGGATTCTGGAATGGACCGGGAGTGGGGTGCGCCCGAGGCCCTGGCCATGATTCGGAAACAGGATTTCACTCCATCCAAAGTTGCCTTTGACGCGGCATTCTCGTCGAAATGAGGCGGGGAGTTCCGGTCCTTGACTTCGTGATTGGAGTCGAGGGCCTTTGAGGATTGTCCTCCAAAAAACTTCCTGCCGGTCGTAAGGATCCGGAAGCGGTCCGGCGGCACTTCATCCATGATTTGAATACCTAAATGAGACTGGAGGGTTCATGAAGATCGGAGTTTTGACGGTATTACTGGCTGGCAAGCCTTTTGAGGAAGCACTGGATTACCTTAAAGACGTTGGGATGGAAGCCGTCGAGATTGGTTGTGGCGGGTACGCGCCTAAAGCCCACTGCAATCCAGTCGAACTGCTGGCAAGCGACCGGAAACTCAAAGCATTCAAGGAAGCGATAGATCGCCGCGGCCTGATTTTGAGCGCCTTGAGCGTCCATGGCAATCCCATTCATCCGAACAAAAAGATTGCCAAGGCCCATCACGAGGATTTTTTGAATGCCTTGAAACTCGCGCGCAAGCTCGGGGTGGAGCGGGTTCTCACCTTCAGTGGCTGTCCAGGCGCCGATCCCAAGGCCACTATGCCGTCTTGGATCACGGCTCCCTGGCCGCCCGAGTTCGGGGAAGCTCTGGCGTGGCAGTGGAAGGAAAAGGTGATTCCCTACTGGAAGGAAACGGTCAAAATTGTCAGGAATCACGGCATCCGGATGATTGGCCTGGAAATGCATCCCAACCTCGTCGTCTACAATGTCGAATCCTTGTTGAAACTCAGGAATGCCGTTGGCCCGGAAATTGGATGCAATTTTGATCCCAGCCACCTGTTCTGGAATGGCGTTGATGTCGTTAGTGCCATTCGAGCCCTGGGAAAGGCAATTTTCCATGTCCATGCCAAGGACTGTCGCGTGGATCCACGCAATGTCGCCGTGAACGGAGTCCTCGACCCCAAGAATTACACGGATGAGATCAACCGCTCCTGGATCTTCCGGACCGTAGGATATGGCAACGATTTTGCGGTTTGGAAGGACATCGTCAGCAATCTGCGGCTGGTCGGCTACGACTACGTTTTGAGTATCGAACATGAGGACAGCTTGATGTCCTCCAACGAAGGACTGCGCAAGGCGTTTCATTTCCTCAAGCAGGTGCTCATCACCGAGCCGCGAGGCGAGGCCTATTGGGCGTAGATTGATTCTGTGTTAAAGCTTGCGACGGAGGCAGTTGACTAATGCTCTCGGATAACAAAAAAGGAGGACGATTCATGAAAGCGCAATTCGTTTACTATTTTTTGACCCTCGCCGGACTGGTACTCTTGCCGCTCAGCGTGACCGGCCAGAAATACGCAGGTCGCCGGGTCTGGGTGCTGAAGAACGAGAAGATGGAAGTCATGATCGCCCCCGGTGGAGGGCATATCGCCAGCGCTACACTGACTTCAGGCCGGGGGGCGGGACTCAACCCATTTTGGCAACCTAAGTGGAAAAGTATTGAGCCTGCGGAGTGGAAATCTTCTCTCAAAGACTACGGGGACCCTCCGGAAGCCCGGCTCCTGGCCTCAATCCTCGGACATAACATTTGTCTGGATTTCTTCGGTTCCGTCAGCCCCGCAGAAACTGCCGCAGGCATCACTGTGCACGGAGAGGCGCCCATACAAACCTGGAAAGAGACCGCAACTACCGGAAGCAGTCTGACGTATGGTGCCGCCCTCACGAAAGCTCAGCTTAAAGTGACACGACAAACGGCTCTGACGCCAAACTCTTCTGTTCTTTGGATCGTGGAGAGTGTGGAGAATTTGGGGGATTTCGACCGCCCGATAGGCTGGCAGCAGCATCCTACCATCGGCCGCCCTTTCCTGGAGAAAGGCGCCTCATTCTTTGACGCTCCGGCAACCTGGTGCAAAACGGGCCCGGGCTCATTTAGCAAAGGGCTGCGCTTGAAGAGTGGAACCGAATTTCAATGGCCCAATGCGCCAGGCGCCGACGGAAAGACCGTCAATCTTAGGGAATGGCCGCAAGGGGATAAATCCAGCGACTTCATTGCAACGCTCATGGATCCTTCCCGCGAATGGGCCTATTTTACAGCCATCAATCGAAACAAAGGACTGCTCATCGGTTATATCTGGCCGCGCAAGGAATGGCCGTGGCTGGGGATCTGGGAAGAAAACCTCTTTCGAAGCGCGAAGCCGTGGGAGCAGCGCGAAGTCACCCGAGGTCTTGAGTTCGGCACTACGGCCTTCCCCGAAGGCCGGCGAGCAGCGATCGAAATGGCACAACTCCACGGAGTACCCACCTATCGCTGGATCGGGGCTCACGAGACTCAAACCATCAGCTACGGGCTCTTCTTGGCGCCGATACCGGAGGGAACCACCGGCGTGAGCGATGTACAGATTGTGGGAGACTCCATCGTCATTCAGCTGACAGGGGTGAAAGAGACGATCAAACTCGCCTTGAAGCGCCCCTGACACGGGGCCGCTTCCGGGGTTTTGAGATTGCAGACTAGCTTTGATGTTCGGGGTGGGTACAACCCGGGAAAACATCCAGCACGGTATTCCCCTTGTACCCAAGTTCCTCGAGACCGATTTTGGATGTGTAGAAGCCGTCAATCGTGTCTTGTTTGATGGCCTTAAAAAATCTGGCCTGCAGCTGATTGGCGGGAGTCGAGTCCTTGATTTGACTGATCTCCGTCAGGATCTCCACCTGTTGGTCGTGGGATAACTGAATGAATTTTTTCCCATATCGCGATTGACTTGTCTTCTCCAGCCATTCCAGGCCGTCCCGATAAAGTTTCTTGGCAGTGGCAGTCCCCTCACTCACAATCAAGTCGATATACTCGTTGACCTTGGCTTCGCGAGCCCCCGGAGTTTCATCGGTTGGGATAATCAGGGAAGCTAATTCTGTAATCACTTCGTATTGTTGCGGGCTGAAAAAGGTCGGCGCCTTCGCTGCTGCCGTGGAAGCAGCAGGAGAGACAAGAGCGC
The DNA here is from genome assembly GCA_046331665.1 of Terriglobia bacterium. Lineage (GTDB taxonomy): Bacteria > Acidobacteriota > Terriglobia > Versatilivoradales > Versatilivoraceae > CAWBAT01. The sequence continues at coordinate 43,709 of JAXLQK010000026.1, forward strand.
CATGATGATGGCCTTGAGCCATCGTCGATTGATTCAAAATCGGCAAACTCGCCGCGGCTCCCAAACCCGCTGCAACTCCTTTCATGGCCTGCCGCCGATTCACCCCTTTTTGATTTGGCATTCCTGTTCTCCCTTTTCTCTTTGCATCGTGTTCCATCGATTTCCGACTATCTTATCTCAGTTGGATGCCTTTTCCTACTTTTGCCTGCTCCGTCTCCATTCCATCATCGATGACCGCTGATTTCGCATCTCTTTGGAACACCATCCCTATCCGGACACAGGAAGCGAGTTCCGAAACCGCAGAAAAAAGTTTTCTTCAAAACACTTGCTCATTCCGGCAGAAATTACTAAGATGATTGGTACTGCTCATCAACAGCCTTCCGGGTTGTTCTTTCGGTATTCGAAGTGGAGCATTCACGTAATCAGCTCCCTCCTGATTCGAGCTTTTCCTAAGGCTGGCTCTGGCTAATTTTCGGGGGTTTAACGATTCAGGGTCATCCGAATCGTAAATTCCCGGTGAAACCGGTGCGATGGGATGTGAGGAGGACTTAATCATTGAAATTTACACTTAGGGTCGTGGGAGACGTCTGTGTCTTGAAATTGGATGGCAAGTTCATGGCTGGGGGAGACAGCTTCTTCCTAAGGGAAAAACTGAAAAATGTAGTCAGTATGGGTATCGAAAAGGTTCTGATCGATATGGATACGGTTCCCTATATTGACAGCACCGGAGTGGGATTCCTGGTCAGCACTCATACATCGTTGACCAATGACGGCGGCCAACTCAAATTGCTCAAAGTGAAGCCGAAGATTTTGGAGGTTTTCAAGATCATGAATTTACTTTCGGTCTTCGAGATCTTTGAAGACGAAGAGGAGGCCATGAAGAGTTTTGAAGTTAAGAAATCAGTTGAGCCTGCACCAAAAAAGAAGAGAACAACAAAAGCCGTCAAGCAAGTGGACTAGCAGGATCCGGCCAACCCAGCCCCCTTCCTGAAATACACCGCCGCGGCGGATCCTCTGGAATTCCCGCCCGATTGAATTCTAATTTGAGTCACCTCACGCCACAGGCCGTTCCTATCCCGGAATTCACGATGCGATGTGGCAATCATCAAGTAGGCACCTTAACCTGGGCCCTCCCCACAAGTTTGCCGAAGAGAAGGGCTTTTCCGTCCCTTCTCGCCTGGACTCTTCGTGCGGCAATCAGTCTGGCTTTGGCCGCCATCGCCATGGCGGGAAGAGCTTTTCCGCAATCGAAACCCATTCTCCTCCAACCGGAAGTCCAGTACCAGCGAATGGATGGCTTTGGGGTGACTCTGGGAAACGGGGCCGCCAGAGAGATTCTTGAGCTTCCCGAAGCGGAGAAAGCAAAGCTCATGGATTTGTTGTTCGGGGCCGAGGGAACTCATTTCAATCTCATTCGCAATGAGATCTCCTGGTCTGCCCGGCGGCTTCCCATGACCCATGCCATGTCTCTGCGCGGAGTTCCCTTCGCTTTTGCAGAGGATGCAGAGGAGACACGACAATTCAGCCTGCTCCGGGAGGCGCAAAAGCGAAATCAGGTCAGTTCCTACTCTTGCGCGTGGAGCCCTCCGCCACTCTGGAAATCCAACCTCTCTGAAACTGGCGGCGGAGAATTGAGTGCACCGCATGTGGAGGATTTTGCTTCCTATCTAGAGACATACCTCGTTTTCTACAAGGGACTGCGTTTTCTTGAAATTCCCTTTCTCAGCTTTCAAAATAGCCCGCAAAGCGCTGCTCCGTTTCAGAGTTGCCTTTGGAGCCCGGAGCAAACCAGAAATTTTTTGAAACTCCTTGTCAGGCAGTGCCAGCAGAAAGGTCTTCGGACTCAGTTTGTCTTGCCCGAATTAGACTGGGGTTCTTTGCTCGGGTACTTGGACCCGATTCTCGAAGATCCGGAAGTGCGACCGGCGGTATCCGTCGTCGCTGCTCATTCCTATACGGGGGATAACAAGGATCGAGCAAAGGTTAAAGCTCTCTCTAAGAAATATAGTTTGAAGTTATGGCAGACAGAGTTTGCGCTCTCCCCGGCCCAAGAGATTTCCGGGATCAATGAGGGATTGAAATTGGGTCGACAGATTCTCGACGATCTCATTCAAGCAGAGTCCCAGGCCTGGTATTATTGGGTTCCCCTGGCTTCCCCCGCGTGGAAAGATCGACTGCCCCTCCTGGAAAGAGACGGCCCGTCGCTAAAATTCACCAAACGTTTCTGGTCCCTTGCCCAATTCAGCCGATTCATTTCCAGGGACTCCGTGCGAATCTTAGCCAACGGCGGGAGTTCTCCTGTCATTGCCTTTCGAAATCCCGGCTACAACGGCGTGGTTCTTGTATTGCTCAATGAAGCAGATCAGTCCGTGGATGAGACCCTCCAAACCCGAGGCTGGAATTTGGAGCGAATCACCATTTACCGCACATCCAAGCAGGAAGACTGTTCCCTCGTACCAACCGCAGGAGAGAGCGGATCAAAAGTATCCTTGACCCTCGCCCCGCGAAGCATCACCACTATGGTTGCCCAGATTCGCCGTCTCCCTTCCGATTAGTCCTTTTAAGAATTGACCTCGTCTGTTTGTCCATTGCCCTTATCTTCACCCCCTCTCTCCACCCGCCCTCCGGAAGTGAGTGAGGCCCATGATTCTCCTCACATTGGAAGTCATCGTGCAGCTATTCATCTCTGAATAACGGCTCTCAACGAACTCATTGGAAAAGGGGGACTTAAATATGCCTCGAAATCTCCAGCTGTTCTGTTTGAGTTGCATTCTCGTAATTGGCGTGGCCTGTTCAGGGCCCTCGGTGACGAGTTCCTATTCGACGGGAGAATCCGGCTCTTCCCTGAACAAGATTTCCAAAGACCTCGGAGAAAAGAAACTTGAGGAGACGCTCGCCGCCGGGACCATCATTCAAGCGACATTGGAAGATTCCTTGAGGACAGACAAAAATGTTGCGGGTGATTCCGTCCATCTCAAAGTCACCGACGACGTCAAAAGAGAAGACGTCATCTTGATTCCACGAGGAAGCACCGTCAACGGCGTAGTGAAAGAAGCTCGCAGGTCTGGGCGTGTCAAGGGATTGGCGTACATGGCTCTCCAATTTACGGAAGTGGTGCTTCCCTCCGGGCAATCCTACCCAATTCAAGCCACTATGATTTCTCGACAAGCCCCCAACTCTCATAAGCGGGACGCACTGATGATCGGAGGAGGGGCGGGGGCCGGGGCATTGATCGGAGCAATTGCAGGCGGTGGAAAGGGTGCTGCCATTGGAGCAGGTGCAGGCGGGGCAGCCGGAACCGGAGCCGTCCTGGTCACGCGAGGCAAGGAGACGGGCTTCCCCTCAGGGTCCCCGATCCAGATCAAACTCACGCAGCCACTGAAGCTGGCCGTCTCTTAGCTGGCCTCTGGAGAACCGATGTTGTCTCTGGTACTAACCGAAAAGTCTCACGGATCAGCGAGGCCTGGCTCAAGGCCTCGCTGGAAATTCTATGAGGCCGGGTATCTCCAGCAGATCGTCACTCTGTCCGTTCCTGAAGAAGAATGAATCGATGCGGGAATGGCCGTCAGCAACTTTTCTTGAGGTCAGTTGTGGCTGGTGAAATCAAACTTCAATTGATATACGCCGGTGGGTAAGTCAATCGGGACCATGTAATTGACGTGGATAATGATTTTGTCAGTATTCCGATCAATTTTCACGTCCTGTCTCTCTAAGTAAATCCCCAATTCATGCGCCTTTCTGATCACAGCATCCACGGTGTCGCCTTTTTCCTTCCTGGCCACGCCGGCCCCGGCGACTTCGTAAACGGCAAACTCATCCAGCGCATCCTTCAATTGAAAGTGGCTGACGTAAGGAGGCACAAATTTGTAGCCAAGATACCCGAGCCCACCCAACAAGATTAGCGAGAAAAGACATCCCAGGCTTCCTCTTCCCCGCTGACTCCCCCTGGGCTTCCAGTTCCGGGCAGGCGTCATGCCTTGTTCTCCTGGATCAATAGCTCCCTGGCTTTCGTCTCGAGCTCTGCCAGGTTCAACTCCTCGGTTTCACGGGAGGCGCGACGAACCCATTCAATCTTCCCTTGAGCAAACTTCTTACTGCCAAAATTAATCCGATGCGGAATGCCAATCAGGTCGGCATCCTTGAACTTCACGCCAGGCCTTTCGTCACGATCGTCCAACAACACCTCGAGCCCCATGGACCGCAGCAAGACATAGCTTTTTTCGGCAGCCGCCACCAGTTCAGAGTCCTTCGAATTCAGCACGGAGATCACACAATGAAAGGGCGCAATCGAAGCGGGCCACGAAATACCGTCGGAATCATGACATATCTCAACAACCGCCGCCATGATTCTCTCAATCCCGATGCCATAGCTTCCCATCACGATGGGTGCAGATTTTCCGTCTGCCTTCAGAATGCTGGCAGCCATGCTTTCCGAGTACTTGGTCCCTAACTTGAAGATGTGTCCGACTTCGAGAGCTTTGCTGACAGTTAAGGGGTTCCCGCATTGAATGCAAGGATCTTCAGACTGGATGAGACGAAGATCGGCGTACTCAGCCTGGTAATCTCTTCCGGGGACAACTCCACTGAGATGATAGTCATCCTGATTGGCGCCGCAGGTTAGATTCTTGCGATCACGCAAGGCTTCATCCGAAAGAATTCTCAGTTGGCTGATTCCAACGGGTCCGAGTGATCCGGCCCCTGCCCCCATGCTCGCCTCAATTTCAGCAGGGTGTGCCGGGCGCACTTCCATTCCCAGGACCGATTGCAACTTGATTTCATTCAGCTGATGATCCCCACGAACGAGCGCGAGCAGAGGTTTCTCTCCCGCCACGTAAACCAAGGTCTTGATCTGTTGGGACGGCAGGATGCGAAGAAATTGGGAGACTTCTTCGATCGTCTTCTGGCCGGGAGTAGAGACTCGTTCGGGCTGGGAAGGGGGATCGGCATCTTGAATCGGGTCCACCTGAGACGTGGCCTTCTCGAGATTGGCTGCGTAGCCACAACTACAATAGGCAATCTGGTCCTCTCCCGCATCCGTGACTACCATGAATTCGTGAGATTGGCGTCCTCCCATCATGCCACTATCCGCTTCCACCACCCGATAGCGAAGCCCACAGCGATCAAAGATCCGGCAATAGGTCTCATAATGCCTCTGATAACTCTGATCCAGTCCGTCCCAATCTGCGTCGAAGGAATACGAATCTTTCATCGTAAACTGGCGCACACGGAGCAAGCCGGACTTGGGACGAGGTTCGTCGCGGAACTTGGTCTGAATTTGGTACCAGATCTGGGGGAGCTGGCGGTAGGAACGCAACTCATCGCGGGCAATGGCCGTGAACACTTCTTCATGGGTCATGCCCAGGCAGAGGTCTCGTTCCGCCCGATCCTTGAGTCGAAACATATTCTGCCCCATGACCTCCCAACGGCCACTTTCCTGCCAAAGTTCGGCAGGCTGCAGAGCCGGCAAATAAAATTCCTGGGCTCCCATCCTGTCGAGTTCTTCCCGGACGATGCGGACAATCTTATGCAAAACCCGCTGGGCCAAAGGCAAATAAGAATAAACCCCCGCTGCCAGCTGGCGAATGAATCCGCCCCGCAGCAACAGGATATGACTGGGAACCTGCGCATCGGCTGGCGCTTCCCGTAACGTTGGGACAAAGAGTTGGCTCCAGCGCATCAATACTCCTTTGAATTAAGGTTGAGTGGCCTATTCAACCCGGCCTTTCTTTCGGTCCGGTGAGAAGGGACGGGGGGGTTGTCTCCCATCCGCATCGCCTCAGCGAGACGCTAAAGTATTGTATCTTCCAAGTGGCGTCAAGCGAATTCTAGGTCTGGTTATTCCCTGAAATCCACTCCTGACGCGGTTATTCAGAGAGTCTGACTCATTGGAATCAAATCAAATTGGATTGAATCTCCGCACTTTCTCGGTTAGAATGCCGTTGTTTCTGCGGGAACAGGATCGCACCAGGCTAAGTTCCTTCCTGCTTCAGTGCGCTGTGGGATCAATCTTTTTCAACAAGGACACTTGAAATGCCAGTGAATGTCAATACGCTCTCCGGAAGTGCTCTCCAACTTACCGACCCTGAGGTTTCCGCCGCTGTTCTGGCCGAAACCAGACGCCAGGCCTCGACGCTCGAATTGATTGCTTCGGAAAATTTTGTCAGTGAGGCGGTGCTTGAGGCTATGGGTAGCGTGTTTACCAACAAATATGCCGAAGGGTATCCCGGAAAGCGCTACTACGGGGGATGCGAATTCAGCGACGTAGTCGAGAGTTTGGCGCTGCAACGGGTCAAGCAGCTCTTTGGAGCCTATCACGCCAACGTCCAGCCCCACTCGGGAACTCAAGCCAATGTTGCCACTTACATGACGGTGCTTTCTCCCGGCGACACCATCCTGGGCATGAACCTTTCGCACGGCGGCCATCTGACTCACGGTCACCCCTTGAATTTTTCCGGAAAGATGTATCGCGTCATCCCCTACGGGGTTCAACGAGAGACCGAGACTATTGATTATGATGGCCTGGAAAAACTGGCCCAGGAACATCAGCCCAAGCTCATCGTTGTCGGAGCCAGCGCCTACCCACGAGTGATTGATTTTGAAAGAATCGCCGGCATTGCCTCTTCGGTCAAATCCTTGGTCATGGCCGACATGGCTCACATCGCTGGCCTAGTGGCGGTTGGTGAGCACCCGAGCCCTATTCCCCATTGTGATTTTGTCACCAGCACGACCCACAAAACTCTGCGCGGACCTCGGGGAGGAATGATTCTGTGCAAGGAGCCGTTTGCCAAAGAGCTCGACAAACTGGTATTTCCCGGGACCCAAGGGGGTCCCTTGGTACACATCATCGCGGCCAAGGCAGTTTGTTTTCAAGAAGCCCTGCAGCCGGAATATAAAGCGTACATCCAGCAGGTGGTTAAGAATGCCAAAGTTTTGGCTTCGACCATCAGGAATCGAGGGTATCGAATTGTTTCGGGAGGTACCGATAACCACTTGATGCTGGTGGATGTCTTTTCAAAAGGAATCACGGGGAAGCAGGCTGAGAAATCTCTGGAAAACGCGGGGATTACCGTGAACAAGAACACCATTCCTTATGATACGAATTCACCCATGGTAACCAGCGGAATTCGTTTAGGCACTCCGGCGTTGACAACACGTGGAATGAAAGAAACGGAAATGATTCAGATTGGAGAGTTCATTGCAGACGTGCTTGATAATATTGAGAATGATTCTCTCCATATCCAAATAAAAACCAAAGTGGTGGAGTTGACACAGAAATTCCCACTCTATCCCTCAAGGACTTAATGTCCGGATTCATTGAGCAGAAGATTTCCGAATTTCGGTAGAGTTGACAACCCGGTTTCCGATTTATTGCCGGAATGCAAAAACCCCTCACCTTCCCCACCATTTTCTTAAGGCACACGGTATCAGAAGTTTGAGCTCCCCACGAAAATTATTGAAGGGTTCTCAGAAACCGGGACCCTCTTCTGGAAACCTGAAATATTTTATTAATTTTCAATAACTTATAATAAAAGCAAACCTTTAAGGCAATATAAGTATCTATTACAATGGAGTATGAAGTGCATATCAAAGGGTGGTTGGTTTGGAGTGACGGAATTGAAAAAGAAACAGAATTCTCTGGTTTTCGAATTTCATTATCTCTTTAGGTGTTTTTTGTTCTGAACAGCCTGGGTCTCGGGTAGAAGCAAAAGAAAGGGGAAACGAAGGGGATTAAAATGACTATCAAATCGTGGCGAAATCTTAGCAAGGATTTTCAGCCCGGCGTAAAACGTTCGCTGGACAATCGGATTGTGTTCTGCGCCAACTGCGAAGCAAACCGAAGCTTGACTGTGAATTCGACGGGCACATTAACCTGTTCGAGTTGCGGGTCGGAGAGCTGGATGTATATTTCCGCCCCTCTCACGGCCAATTTCAAAGAATACAATGAGAAGAAGGCGCAGGAACAAATTGCTGTCGACCGCTATCTCCACAAACTGGAACATGACACTTTCTTTACTCCCAATGGAGCACCGGTCTGATTTGAGGCAAGATGATGATCCAGCCCCATTTTATTGATTTTTGACTTTTCTCCTCTCCTCCTTGTCATATGGGGGAAGGGACGGCTTCGGTGGCCTTCCTTTCCCCCGTTTTTTTGTTCAGTCCTCTTCATGCCTTTTCCAAAATTTTCCAAATTCCTTCAGAAAACAAAGTGAGTCGAGATTACGCATCCGTTCAAGAAAGACCTTGCCGATTAGGTGATCATATTCATGTTGGATGACCCGGGCCTGCAATCCAGACGCTTTGAATTCCTGAATCTTCCCTTCCCGATCATGGGCCTGAACACGGATTTCCTGATAGCGTGGGACAATCCCTCTGAGGTCTGGGATACTCAGGCATCCCTCCCAATCGTCTCCCAGCCGTTCTGAATTCCAGGTGACGGCGGGATTGATCAAAACCGTCAGCGGCGTCGGTTTCTGCTTGGACTTTTCAGGAAATTCCAGGCCTTCGATGACGATGATCTGAAGAGACTCGTGAACCTGGGGGGCAGCCAATCCAATCCCTTCATATTCCCTCATGGTATCAATCATGTTATCTATCAAATGTTGGATTTGACTGCCGGCGATTTCGCTGACCGGTACCGGTTTGGCAATCTCTCTTAGTACCGGATGACCCAGTTTGGCAACTTTCAAGAGGGACATTGGTTATTCTCCATCGATGAACAACTTTCCTTGAATCGATTGAAAGGTAGTATCTTGTTGAATAACACCGGAGCCGTAAGGCCAGATCCGCCCCGGATTTGATAACACAGGGGGTATGATTTCTCAGAGGGGAGTGGAATGCAGGCTCATCGATTTTCTCAAAAAATCCTCGTGCAATAAGTTCCCCCATCTCTCCAGAATTGTAGCAAGTTTGCCAGAGAATAAGCGCCACAATTCTGGAAAGAGGACTCTGGCGCTTCCATCGCCCCTGGAAGAAGACAAGCCAGGAGGGTCCAAAAATCCCATGAATCCCCTAGTCGTCGGGCACCGCGGAGCACCCGCCTACGCCTTGGAGAATACTTTGGCGTCTTTCCAACAAGCAGTCGCCATGGGGGCGGATATGCTGGAATTGGATGTCCGCGAGTCTCGCGACGGCAAATTCCTTGTCATTCATGATCGCGATCTCAGGAGAATCTCTCGCATGGAAGGACATCGTTGACAAACCGACTCTCAAGTCCTGAGGTCAAGAGAGCTGAATGACAAACAACACCTCCTCCTGCTGGAAGAGGTCTTTGAAAGTCTCCTCCTTCCATCGGGATGATGGTGGAACTCGGGGCAGTGCGCGATTATCGGAAAGTGGCGACCTTCTTAAATGCGCGTGCCACTGAACGGCCCCGTCCTCTTGACCTCCTTTGACCTGAGTCTGATTCAAAGAATTCGCAGGACACCCCCACGCTGCCGCTCGGGGTCGTCTCCAGTTCCGTGTCGAACCTGGTCAAAGCCCGTCGGATGGGAATTCAAGCTGAAGACCGTTGTATTGATTTTTCAGGTTCTGAATCCAAACACCCTGGAAGAGATTCGACGTCATCACCGGAACATTTTTGCCTGGACGGTCGATCGCGCGGAAGACCTTCGAAGAGTCGTGCAACTGGGGGTCGATGGGGTCATCTCCAACAAGCCCGACGAAGTCCGCAGGGTCCTGGCTGAATTTGGATAAGCCCCGGTGGAGGGGAACTTTGCCCCTGCCATGCGCTCGCGTTCTATGCTATAGTTTGCCGTTGCAGTGTGTCAGACAGTTGGATTGACGGATAAACGTAATCTTCCCATGAACTCACCGTGGGTTCTTTCGCACAGAATTTCGATTCCAGGGCTGAGAAGCTTTCCCTTCCCCTCAACCTGCTCATCCCAACGCTCTTGAATTGAAACATTTGGAGAAGCCGAAGGTTTTTTCAGGCGTTGAGCAAATTCACTTTGGAGGATTTTCATGAAACGTCGAATGCTCCCTATTTTGTTGTTGCTGGGCTTGACAGGATGTCTCGCCTCTTCGATGCTGGCCCAGGGGACCTCCTCTCAAGCTCCCTCGGTCATCATGATCAAGGCGGTGGAACGCACGGTCAGCACAGTGAGTTACCGTGCCAAAAGCGGCGAGACCAAGATTGACTTCAAAGGGACACCGTATCTTCCGGATGCCAAAGGGGAGGCAAAAGTTGGAACCAAAGAGGGGAATATATCCATTGAGGCGGAATTCGAGAAGATGAAGCCGGCCTCCAGTTTCGGAAATGTTTATCTGACCTATGTCTTGTGGGCAATCACTCCCGAAGGGCGTGCCAACAACCTCGGCGAATTGCAGTTGGACGGGAACAAAGGAAAGATGGTCGTAAGCACTCGCCTGCAGTCCTTTGGACTGATTGTTACCGCCGAACCCTATTTCGCGGTTTCTTACCCGAGCGAGCTCGTCGTCCTGGAAAACATCATCCGCAAAGACACAAAAGGGAAAGTCGAAGAGGTAGATGCTCGGGTGGAGTTATTCAAGCGGGGCCAATATGATGATTTGCACCTCCCCGCGCTAACGATGGATCCCAAGGTGCCATTGGAATATTACGAGGCGGAGAACGCCCTTCGCATTGCCAATTCTCAGCAAGCACCAAAGTATGCGCCCGATTCCTTCCAAAAGGCCCAAAGATCACTGGCTCAAGCTCAGGACTACATTAAACGAAAACAGAACAAAAAATCGATCATCATGGTTTCAAGGGAAGCTGTGCAAACGGCCGAGGATTCGCGCACCATCACTGCAAAACGAATTCAGGAAGAGATAGCTGCCAACGAAAAGAAGGCCGCCGCAGATCGTGAAGCCAAAGCCAAGGCGGAAGCCGAAGCCGCCGAGGCGAGCAAGCGTGCGGAGGCCGAAGCCCGAAGAGTGGCGGAACAGCAGCGCATGGAAGCGGAATTGAAGGCTGCCCGAGAGGCGACCGCAAAAGCACAGGCTGAAGCTGCCCAGCAGGCAGCCTTGCTCCAGGAACAAAAAGCCAAGGAAGAGGCTGCCAAAGCTCGCCGGGCCGAGGAAAGCGCCAAAGAAGCTGCTTTGAAAGCGGAACGCGATAAACAGGCCTTGAGGGCCCAACTGCTTGAGCAATTCAATCGGATCCTCGAGACCCGAGACACCCCGCGAGGCTTGGTTGTCACAATGGGGGATGTGCTGTTCGATACCGGGAAATATGACTTGCGACCGGCCGCTCGGGAACGGCTGGCCAAGCTCTCGGGCATTGTCCTCGCCCATCCCGGTCTGAGGCTGGAAATTGAGGGTTATACCGACAGCACGGGAAGCGATGATTTTAACCAAAAGCTTTCCGAACAGCGGGCAGAAACGGTCAGAGACTACCTGGTGACCCAAGGCCTATCCTCCACGGCCTTAACGGCAAAGGGCTTTGGTAAAGCGATGCCTGTTGCCAGCAATCAGACCGCGGAAGGCCGTCAAAAGAACCGTCGCGTTGAAATGATTGTTTCCGGCGAAGTCATCGGAACAAAGATCGGCGATACAAGCCATTAGGTTAAAGGTATCGGGAATTTGGCGATGTTCAGAATTCGCTTCTCTCCTTGGGTAATTCTCTTCCTGCTGGTGTGGGCTTCACCTGGGCTGACCCAGTCGATTCTCATGGAAGGATCGACTGGAAGCTCAGCCCCCAAGGAATCCTACCCCCCCGACCCCTTGGGACGGCAGACCCCGCGGGGCACGGTGTTAGGCTTCATCAAAAATGCTCAAGCCGGCGATTATCACGTCGCCCAGGAATACTTGCAGTTGGCGGGGCTCAAGGGAAAGCTGCAAGGGGAAGAACTCGCAAGTCAGCTTCAAGTGCTGATCGATCGAACGTTTCAGGGTCGAATCAGCGAGATTAGCGAGAATCCCATGGGGGCCCTGGATGACGACCAGGATCCGAATCGTGAGGTGGCCGGAGTCTTTCGGATCAACGGGACCGAAGTTAATCTTGAGTTAGTCCGTATCCGCCACGACAATTTTGGACTGATCTGGCTCATCTCACGAAATACGCTGCAACGAGTTCCAGCTCTTTACGATCAAGTGGGATTGCCCGGAATTGAAAGGATTTTGCCGGTTTTCCTGGTCCAGCGGCAGATCTTCGGCGCAACCCTCTGGCAATGGATCGCCTGGCTGCTTTCCTTTCCGCTTGCCCTGGGCATATCGTGGCTTCTCGTTCGCGCGGTTGACCCTTTCCGGAGACTCCTTCGAGGCAAGAAGTCATCCCCATCACTCGAAGGCACGCAAAAGCCCTTCCGTCTTCCCACCCAGGTCTTCCTGACTTTGGTGATCCACGGGATTGCAGTCCGCTTAATAGCAGTCCCGATGCTTTACCGTTACTATTATTTCCGTTTTCTCAAGATTTTCCTGATTTTCGCCATCGGCTGGCTGGCTTGGGTCATCATTGATCGCGTGTTCATCCGAATCCGGGAGCGCGCCGGAAACCGAATGTCCGAAGCGGCCGCCTCGGAATCTCTTCTGGTTCTCGGGCGAAGAATCGTCCGGGCCTGTTTAATAATCGTTGTGTTCCTCGCCATCCTCCCCTTGTTAGGCATCAATCCAATGACTGCCATTGCCGGCCTTGGGATTGGCGGATTGGTGGTAGCCCTGGCTGCCCAGAAAACCCTGGAAAATCTGTTTGGGGGAGTTTCACTTCTCATGGATCGGGTTATTCGGGTCGGAGACGTCTGCAAGATTGGAGATCAAGTCGGAAAAGTCGAAGATATTGGATTACGTTCGATTCGCATTCGAACCGTGGCCCAGACCGAACTCTCCGTTCCGAATGGAGCCCTGGCGCAAATTCAATTCGAAAACCTGACTCGAAGAAGCAAGATCAATCTCACGACTTCTCTGGGACTCCGTTATGAGACCAGTGCCGAACAGTTGCGTCGAGTTCTCACCGATACCCAGCGATTGCTGGAATTGCATCCTCGGGTGGAGACGGGAACCTCACGAGTGCGTTTTGCCCGCTTTGGCCCGTCGGCTCTCGAATTGGAACTCTTCGCCTATATTACGACCGCGGATGTTCCCGAATTCATGTCCATTCGCGAAGACCTCCTGCTCCGAATCATGGATATCGTGCTCGCCTCCGGGACGGGATTCGCCTTCCCCTCCAATACGGTTTATCTCTCTGAAGACAAAGGCATCGCCTCAGAGAAGGCTGAAGCCATCCGGCAGCGAGTGGAGGAATGGAGGCAGAAACAAGAGCCTGTCTCTCAGGATCCGACCTTTGGGCAGTTAAAGAATTCAGGGAATTAGAGTTTGGCTGTCCCGGAGCCCCTTGGCAACTCTGGCCCCTCGGAACCCATGTCCTCGACTTGTCGCGAACTTCTCCTCAACCAGTTTTCCCCCACCGACCGTGAAGACCAGCATTTAAATCGTCTGGTTACGCTCGTTGACCAATTAATTCACTCCCGCACGCTCGGGGAGACTCTGGACCATTTCGTCGGCATTCAGGAGTGGACCCGGGTGTCGGATACCACTCTCCCCTTGCCCGTCCAAGGCGCAACTCCATGGCCGGAAGTATCTGACAAGCTCTTTCGGCGTTTTAGTGTTTTCGTCCTAGTGCTGGAAAACTCCCAGGAGCTTAGTGATCAAGTTCGGCAACAGATCTCGATCATCCTTAAAGGAACCCGGGCCATTCATTTGTTTGCGGAGACGGGCCTGCCCAGCGATCGGGGACTGTTTGCTGAGGCGTCTGAACGTTTGCTTCGAAAGACGCTTCCCACGCCGCGAGACACCGAAGATCTGTCCAAAGTCCTGAGTCGTTTATTTCCGACCTCAAAAGAAGCAGAGCGGTTCGGACTTGTCCCGTCTGAGCTTCATCGAACGTTTCGTCAAGGTCATCTCAGGCGATCAACCGGCGGAGTTTTGGAGCCCGTTGCAGGAGGCGCTGTATGAAGCCCTATGCCTGTTGGCCGCCCGGGTTCAGGCCCTCGGGCTTTCCGAGAAGATACGTGCTCGAAGCCCGCATCACCCTGTACGCCAGAACCCGTTTTTCCGTCTGTCGCGAACCGTTGACGCCATTTTGTTTTCCCTGCAAAACCAGGGGGACTTTGGCTTTCTGCTTCCCGTCTGGCAGAACACGTTGGCCGATTGCAGAAAGGAATTGGAAGCAATCAACCAGAAACTTGAGACCGCGGGCGTCAACCTGGATCTCGTCTATTCGGTGGACGTGTTGCATCAGAGCCTTGAACGGATGGAAGCGATCATCGAAGTATTGTCGCAACCCTCCGGACTGCCAAAGATTCGGGCCGTCAAAGACCTCCTCTCCCTAGTCATCAAAGGCCGCCTGGCAGACCGAAGTCTCATGGAACTGGGGAGTAATGGAATGCGGTTGCTCGCGACAAAGATCGTGGAGCAAGCCGGAAAGACAGGGGAGCACTACATAACGGTCACCCGCAGGGACTATTCCGCTATGTGGAAGGCCGGCCTCGGAGGTGGCGTGCTCACAGCCGTAACAGCCGCCTTGAAACTACCTATCACACACTCAGGTTTTCCACCCTTTTTGGAGGGCATGCTGGCCGGAATGAACTACGCGTTCAGCTTCATTTTAATTCAGAGCTTTCATTTTGTTTTGGCCACGAAGCAACCCTCGATGACCGCCGCCGCGTTTGCCGGAATCATCAAAAAGCATCAAGGGGTTTCGCGATTGAATGAGCTTGTGACCTACATTGCCAGAATTTGTCGTTCCCAACTGGCTGCGGCGATGGCTAATGTCACTGCAGTGACTGTCATTTGCACCCTTTTCGCCCTGATCTGGAAGACAGGGAAGGGAGCTCCGTATTTGTCGACTGAGGAAGCCGATCACTTGTTTCATTCGCTCAGCCCTTTCGTCAGTGGAACGATTTTTTATGCCGCCTTGACAGGCGTGATCCTTTGGTTCTCCAGCATTGTGGGCGGGTGGATTGACAACTGGGCGATTTATCGTCAGCTCCCGCAGGCATTGGCAGAGCACCCGCTGGGAATGGTGTGGGGAAAGGAGCGATTGGAAAAGGCGGCCCGTATCCTGGCTCCCAATGTGGCCGCTTGGGGTGGGAGTATTGCCTTGGGATTCATGATGGGGATGACTCCACCCCTGGGCCGATTCTTCGGAATTCCGCTCGATGTGCGCCACGTCACTCTGACGACGGGCACCTGGGCGCTCGCGGCGGCTTCTTTAGGAAGAGACTGGTACGCGAAAGGTTGGTTTCTTGAAGCGCTGCTGGGAATCGGAGTGATCTTTGTTCTGAATCTGACCGTGAGCTTCTCAATTGCATTATTAGTCGCCTTAAGGGCATATGACATCCCGGCCAAAGAGCATTTGCAACTTCTCAAGCAAGTTTTCCAACGTCTTCTCAGGACGCCTCGCGAATTTCTCCTCCCACCGAAAAGATCAACCAACGCAAGAACATCGAGTCATTGACCTTCCCTATCCGTGGCGGCCCGACAGGCCATCCTGCCAGAGCATCAAAACGGCCGGACAAAGTCCTTCCACCCCTCAAGCAATCCACGCTCGAGAAATTCCTGTTTGCAACGAGTAACGATGTCACTTTGCATCTCGATTTCATACCGGTGATCAAAGACATAGGCCTTGATGCGAAGGGCCAAATAAGGGGTCTTGTTAAAATTGTCAATGAGCAATACCAGGATTGGCTTGGCCAGATGGGTATAGGGAGAAGTCAGGGCGGCTTGCTCTCCAATGCCGCGTGCGACTGTGGGATCGACGTTGGGCGGCAGAAAAACATCGGTCACGACCTGGCAATCAGGAACACCGGAGTTGGCGTTGAACGCCTTTTGAGTCAGGATGTCCGCATTCGGGATCGTAACTCGGGAGTCGTCACGGGTGGTGAGCTTCGTACTGCGCAGACCGATGTGATCGATCTCCCCATAGGCTTCTCCGATACGAACACGGTCGCCCAGCTGGTACGGCCGGTCGGCAAGGACCACGAGCCCGCCGATCAGGTTCTTAATGAGGTCTTGGGACCCCAGGCCTACAGCAAGGGCAATGGATCCCATAGCCGCAAGAAAGGCGTCCCGAGTGGAACAGATCAACCGCCAGGAGAAAGGCGGCAAACCAGAATCCGGATAATCGGCTCTGCAATCTTGACGAGAAATCGAGTTCGCGGACGCCAGTTACTGAGGCATTGAATAGCACCGCGATGTAACGCAGGATCAGCCAAACCAGAAAAAACATGAGCAGGATAGAATGATGCTCGGGAAGTTGACCCTGGTCCCAATTTGAAGAGGCAATTCTGGCTTGGCCCGAAAAACGGCATCGTCAAAGAAACTCCCCATCTGATTTGACCCATCATGATGTACCTCTCAAAGCAAGGTTACCGGGCGAAGTGACTCTGCAGCAAAGCGGCTAGCCTCGGGCCGGGTCCGGCCTCCCGGAGACTGGGGATCTGCTTCCACAATCTCCATGGCATGGAGGCGATCCATTCGCAGGCGGACCTTGCTGGGTGGCTCGCAGAGAACACCAGACAGTTCTGCATCCGTCAGAGACCCATGCTGCATAGTTGCCATCAAGATAAAGTGATCCCCGTATCCAAGGCGCGTTGAAGTCGCGAGTAATTCGGGACCAGAGGGTGGCGCATTTCCACCACACCCCCCTCAACCTGATCAATACAACCCTGCCATAGTTCAAACGCCGATCTGAAGTTCCCGCCGGATTGTTCATAGAGAGCATCCATAAACATTTTTTTCCGGGTCTCGCTCCATTCCAAAAACCCTTCTTAATTTGCTGACTCTCGGGTCCTCTGGAGGAGGCGGAGAATATTTGAGCCGTAGCCCGGACAGATTATGTCTCTGCAAGATAGCGTTGGTCAGATCCTCTGACTTCACAGACATGGCATTGATGCGGTGGGAAAAGAACCGGCCGAGATCCACAGCGACATCGAGGTAACGGAAGGCATCATCATTCAGCGAGAAAACCCAGAGCGTGGAAGCACTCGTCGGTTGAATTTGATGCAGCAGATAACGGATCGCTTCAAACCCATTGACCTTCCTGAGGAACGCACGTTCAAATTCCTCGATGACGACCACCCTCCGCTCGCCATTCAGGACATCAATCAACTCGCTTTCCGCCGGGGCGGAAAGCATTTTCAAAAGAAACTGCTGGATGTCTTCAACAGCAGTGATGCGTTTTTCAGGTGTCCCCGGATAAAGCTCTGCTCCCGGAACACGCTGGTCGCCGCGCAATTCAAGAGACTGGTTTTTCCGCTGCCGCGGGTTCGACCAGCAGGATGGCGGCGAAGTGACCGGCTTCCCACTGGGCAAGCGCCCGTTCGAAACCTGCCAACTCCTCCTGACGACCGACTAGAAATCGAGCATCCTCAACCGGTGCCAAGCTAAACGGCTTCCGGTAGATGAACGGCAGTTCCCGGCTCGTGAGCTTGACCTCCAACATCTGGGTCAGCGTGGGCCTCTCCATCGCAGGCTCTGCTTGAGGACGGGTAGGCAGGCGCCAGCCGTGCGCAAGAGGAACTTCATCCACGCCTTTCTCGATCCATCCCCCAAGATTGCGGCCCACTGTTTGAAAGACCACCAGGTCGAAAAGACGCTTCATCTCGGCAAAAGCGCGACGGTCGCGCAACTTCATGAGATAGCCCAACAACCCCAAGCGTTTAATTTCCAAATTGGAATTGGTGGCGTTGGCGATGGAAACAATGGCCTTCACGGCGAGTTGAGTCAACGATCGCTCAATCTCCAGGTCGATACCTGACGGGACGGAAAGCAGAGTCTGGAGCGTTTTCCGCTTCGCCTCGGCTAGAATCTCATCGCTCTGCGCCCCTGCTGACTGGGCGTTGTCGAGAGCATAGGCCATCACCTGTCTCGCATGTTCCATTGCGGGCGATCGAAAGATTTAATTCGAGCACGACGCCGCGAACCGCTTCCTGATAGATCGGTTTACCCTTCAGCTCAATGGCAAGGAGATTCGTTTTCTGGGGATGGCTCACACGCCGACTGATTTGGACCGGCGCCAGTCGATATTGGGGTTTAGCGTCTCAACTCTTTCCGGGAGTAGTTGGCAAGGTGATGGCCAGCTTGCCTACCCATTGGCTGACGTGTTCCTCCACGGTGTAGAGGCGGAAACTCGGCTCGAGATAAGGCGTAAGGGGAGACCACGTGTCAAGCCATTGAGAAAAGGCTTCGGCCGATTGACGAATCTGTTCGTAATTGAAAATCGCACCGATTCTACACGACAGGCCGTTATCCGCAGTGCGGCGAAACTCAGGCGGGAGAGTCTTAAAAATCAATTCCAGGACAGAATACACGGCACGCTGTTGTGACCAAAAAGCCGTATTCCGAGACCAAGAGAATCGAGAAAGTCTGGAAATCAGAAATACCGGAAGAAACCACGCAGCCTCCCCACCCATTGAAATGCAGCCTCTAATCGGCCTGGAAAAGCGTCCAGCCGATGGCGATATTGCTCCAGCACCCCTGTCAGCTGATGGACCAGAGTTTCGCTCTGTCTCTCCCAATCCTTCCATGCTTTGACCAGCAAATCCCATTCAACCGTCTGTCCTTCGTAGCCTCTTAACGATTGAGTGCGATAGGCCAGCCAGGGATCACGCGTCATCAAACAAATTTGCGCAAGGAGGAGTTGCAACAATCCGTCCAATCCCTGCCTGGCCGAGACTCCTTCCACAAAAAATCCGACGAATCCTTTGAACCGGCAAACCACGACGGAATCGCATCTTCCCCAACAGGGTCCTTCGCCACGAGGTTGGACGCGAGAAACTGGCGCCCTCGGCGAATTCCATGCCGGAGATCGGGAGGGATTCCGGAAGGTACCGGAGGAGATCCTTCATGGACGATTCATATTCCTCAGGGCAGAGAGCGCCCTGCGAATCGGCATGCGCTGCAGGTACTGTTCGACAGGTTTCTCGATCAGGAGATTAAGATTCTCCTGGGAATGCACGATCAGTTCTGGGATGGATCCACCCACCTCGGCATCTTGCCCTCGTTGTTCGAGGACGTCGCAGAGCATGCGGTGAATCTCAGTCACATCGTTGCATGCTCCAGCCAATTCCTGATAACGACGCTCCTGGCGGGCCTTGGCGGCTTCTTGAAACCTTTCCTTTGATGATCCAATCTTCTGACATGGCCAAGTTTGAGTGAATCGATGGGATCGGTTGCCCCTCGCCTCGGGGGGCTCTTCTCCGACAAAAGGCAGGGCGGACGCAACAAAGCTGCCCGTTCAGCGCATTTCTACAGCCCAATAGGATCAGGTGCCCCGACTCTGCCCTCGGTGATCAGCTGGATCCAGTGGGGGAAGCGGCTTGTAACAAATTTTCGACGCCGCGGCGCGTCCTCGGGATGGCCAAAGACTGCCGTTCCCGCAACCAAGACTCTGGCTCCCGCCTGAACCACCTGGGGAGCAGTGTGAGATTCGATTCCCCCATCTACCTCCAACAGCTCGCAGGAGAGATTGCGTCGATCGAGCCACTCTCGGAGCCTGTTGATCTTGTGGAGCGTGGATTCAATGAAATGCTGTCCGCCAAAACCGGGGTTGACCGTCATGATTAAGATTAAATCCAGGTCTTCGAGAATCTCCTCCAGCAGGAGAGCCGGAGTTGAAGGATTGATCGCCACTCCGGCTTTTTTGCCCAGATGCTTGATTTGTTGCACCGTGCGGTGGAGGTGGGGAGAACTCTCCTGGTGAACAATCAAAGTATCGGAACCAGCTTCCACAAAGGCTTCCACATATTGTTCTGGATGAACAATCATCAAATGGGTTTCCAAGGGAAGGCGCGTCATCCTACGCATGGCTTGGATGACCGGCGTCCCAAAGCTAATATTGGGCACAAAGCAGCCGTCCATGACATCGAGATGAAAACGGTCGACGCCAAGCCCCTCGGCGGCTTTCACCTGTTCACCCAATCGCTGGAAGTCGGCAGCCAAGATGGAAGGAGCTATTTTGATCAATGGGCCCGTCCTTAAATCAAACGATCCACGGGAGGCAGGAAGAGGAAGCATTTACAAATTTCGGATTTGCAGACAACAAGCCGATCTCACATTTAGTCAATGATTCGCCATTGACGGCCCTCACGGTCCAAAAGCTCATCGGCTTCTTTGGGCCCCCACGTCCCCGAGTCATAGTTTGGAAAATTCCGTGGTGGCAAGGCTTTCCAGACATCTAGGATCGGTTGAATGATTTTCCAGCCAGCCTCAACCATGTCGGCGCGCTGAAAGAGGGTGGCATCTCCTGACATACAATCATATAGAAGCCGTTCATAGCCCGTACTGGGGCGACTTCCAAAATAGTCCGTATATTTGAAGTTCATGTCAACGCCGCCCATGTGCATGATGGGCCCCGGGATTTTTGCCCCAAATCGCAACGAAATCCCCTCATCCGGCTGGATGTGGATGACCAACCGGTTTGTGCGTAAGCGTTCCACTGGAGTATCTCGAAATAAAACAAACGGAGCCCGCCGGAATTGAATGGCGACTTCAGTGACCCGTTTTGGCAGTCGTTTTCCGGTTCGAATGTAAAACGGAACATCGGCCCAACGCCAGTTGTCAATTTGAAGCTTCAGCGCCACAAACGTATCCGTACAAGAGCTGGGAGCAACGTTACGTTCTTCGCGATAAGCGGCGAGACTAGCGCCGTTATAGGTCCCGCCGCCATATTGTCCCCGCACGGTTTTGCTCAGGACGTCCTCGGGATTGAGCGGTTGGATTGCCCGCAAGATTTTAGCCTGTTCGTCCCGCACGGCATCGGCCTGAAAGGAAATGGGCGGCTCCATGGCTGTCAAAGTCATCAACTGAAACAAATGGTTGGGTACCATGTCTCGCAGCGCTCCGGAGGTCTCGTAGTAATTGCCGCGGGTCTCCACCCCAACCGTTTCGGCTGCAGTAATCTGGACATGGTCGATGTAGCGGCGATTCCAAATCGGCTCAAAAATTCCGTTGCCGAAACGAAAGACCAAAATGTTTTGGACCGTCTCTTTTCCCAGGTAATGATCGATCCGGTAAATCTGGCCTTCCGAAAGGCACTGTTTAATATCGTTGTTCAGAATTCGGGCGGATTCCAAATCGTGGCCGAACGGCTTCTCGATGATCACCCGGCGCCAATGACCATTCTCTTCTTGGGTCAATCCCACATTCCCTAGACTACGAACAATTCCCGAGAAATAGTCGGGGGCTGTGGCCAGGTAGTAGAAATAGTTCCGGGCTGTTCCGTGCGCCTGGTCGACGCTGGCTAAAATCTGCTGAATCTTGGGGAAGATTTCCGGACTGTCAAAGTTCCCCTGTACATAATAAAGCCGCTCTCTGAACCAAGCCCACAGTTGGCTATCCACGGTATCCGTGGCAAACTGCTGGATCTCCTGACTGATTTTTTCCCGAAAGCCTTCGGTATCCAGCGGCGCCCGGGCAACTCCGACCACGGCAAAATCCCGGGAAAGCAACTGTTCCTTTGCAAGGTTATATAGGGCAGGAATCAACTTTCTCTTGGTAAGGTCTCCGGCAGCCCCAAAAATGACCATGGCACACGGAGGTCCGGGGCGGCCGATCCGTTCGGTCGACGGAAGTGTCTTGGCAGAAATGCCACCGGGTTGATTCTCCATGATCTTTCTCCCCAAAAAACTGCGCTGGCCGGTATTAGCGCAAATAGCGCGCTTCGATCGCCTTCAACTTGTCCAGACGCCGTTGGTGCCGGTCTTCTCCACTGAACCGGGCTCCCAGAAAGGCCTTGACGATCTCCAGAGCCAGGGCTGTTCCGATAATTCTCCCGCCTAAGACCAGCACATTCATATCATCATGTTCAACCCCTTGATGGGCTGAATAGGTATCATGACACAACCCGGCACGGATGCCGGGAACTTTGTTGGCTGTCACCGATGCTCCTACCCCACTGCCACACAGAATCAACCCCCGTTCGGATTTTCCTTCCTTTACTGCGAGGGCCACGGCTTCGGCATAATCAGGGTAATCCACGGGCGCGGTACTGTCAGTTCCCAGATCGACCACTTGATGGCCCCATTCGGCAAGCTGGTTTCGAATGATTTCCTTCAGCTCATAGCCCGCGTGATCTGCTCCAATGGAGATCCTCATTCCCTATTTCTCCTCTGCTCACAGAGAACAGAACTGTGTTGCAATCGCCCTTTTTCCGTCAACTAAGAGCTCATACACTACCATAGGATAGAGGAATTTGGTATGTGGGTAGGTCTGCGCGGCTAGGCCCGTTTCATTGTTCTTCTGGTCGCACGTTCACTCTCTTGTGTTGCAGCAGGCAGTGTAGCCTCTTCCATATATTGTGTGAAACTCTTGCTTTCCTTTACAATAGGAATTTGGGCGGTTCTTGAAGGGCAATGCCCCTTGCCCTGTCACGAATGGAGGATTCTCGTGAGCCGGAGTCGTGGAGCCATGCCAGGTCAAGTCGCTCTTAATGTGATTTCCGGATTAAGAAAGGATTTCTCGTCTTGAATCGAAATGTAGTTTTCCTGCTGAGTTTTTGGCTGGCCATACTTCCGAGCTTGATGGGGGCCGAGCCGACACAAACCCAACCTCCCAAACGTCCAAAGGTCGGAATTGCCCTGGCTGGAGGCAGTGCCCTGGGTCTTGCCCATATCGGAGTCATCAGATGGCTGGAAGAACACCACATTCCTCTCGATTATGTCGCCGGGACAAGCATGGGAGGTCTCGTTGGCGGGCTCTACGCTTCGGGATACGACTATCAGGAGATGTCTGAGTTTTTGAATCAAATCGATTGGGCAGAAGCGTTGCAGCTTTCAACACCTTTCGACGATCTGACCTTTCGCCGCAAGGAAGACAAGGTCATGTTTCCGAACCAGCTTGAATTCGGGCTGCGGCATGGCCTCAGTCTTCCGCCCAGTCTTTCGTCCGGGAATGGCGTAGGGCTGGTCATCAGTCGTTTTACGAGCCCCTATCCGGACATGAAAAGTTTCGACGATCTCCCGACATCATTCCGCTGTGTAGCCGTCGATTTGAAGTCCGGGAAACAAGTCATTTTCCAGAAAGGAGCCTTGTTTGACGCTCTGCGTTCGACGATGTCCCTTCCAGGAATTTTTTCTCCCTGGAAATTGGGAGACCAGGTTCTTGTCGATGGCGGCGTATTAAACAATCTTCCTGTAGACGTCGCCAAAGGAATGGGATCTGAAGTGGTTATTGCCGTTGCGCTTCGAAGCGCGGCAATCGAAGGGAAGCCTCCCAGCTCCATCCTGGGCATTGCGAACCGTTCCATCGATATTCAAATCGCAGGGAACCAACAACGCAATATGGGCATGGCAGATATTCTGCTGATGCCCGAATTAGACGGATTTGTCTCCATGGATTTTCATCGCGGCAAGGAGCTCGAGCAGCTCGGATATGAGGCTGCGGAAAAGAAAGCCCGGTTTTTGGAAACGTTGTCGGTCGGCGATGCCGAATGGGCGGCCTATCTTCAAGCGCGTCAAAGCCGCCGACGCAAGCCTGTGACAGATCCGGCTTTTATCACTGTTACGGCTGTTCCTCAATCCCAGGCGGCTCGTGCTGAAGAGAAAATCTCCAAGCTTGTGGGGAGTTCCTTCAGTCAAAAGGCATTGGAGGATCAGTTAACGGTCATCACTGGATATGGGCGTTATGAATCTGGCGACTACCGGGATGCATCCGGGACCAAAGGTGAAGGGATTGGCGTCTATCTCAGACCGAAGGGGTACGGTCCTCCTTTCCTCAATCTAGGCTTCACGATCGACGGCTCAACCGGAGATGGTTTGCGCTTCGGTTTCGGAGGACGATTCACTTTCCTGGACCTCGGCGGCCCCAAGTCAGAATGGCGCACGGACTTCAACATTGGAACACTTAACAACATCGCTACGGAATACTATTGGCGTCCCGGAGGTAGCCGTTTTTTCATCGCCCCGCGATTGTTCTACGACGACACTTCGTTTAGTTTTTACAAACAAGGGAATAACATTTTTTCATTCCGGCTGAAGGAACCTGGCTTGGGCGCCGATGTGGGGTATGCCGGAGGTCGATTCTCTGAATTGCGTTTTGGCTATCAATTGGCCCGCCAGTCCTTGACGACGGAACAGGGCCTCCCGATTGTGCCGGATCAGCAAGGAAACCAGAGCTTGCTGCGCATGCGTTTTACGTTCGACAACCAGGACAGGGCAGTCATTCCAACCCGTGGGATTCGCTCTATCACAGAGGGACAATGGGTGATGGCCTCCCCGTTTTCCAATAAAGCCTATCCCTTTTTCGCTTCCAATTTCAGCTGGGCCCAAACCTTGTCGCCCCGTTATCTATTCATTACGTCCATCGATGGCGGGACCACAGGTTCCGGGCAGATCCCGATGCCTTTATTCTCCCTCGGTGGGACGCTCCGGCTAAAGGCTTTGTCCAGAAATCAATTGCTGGGAAGCAGTTACTACTATGGCAGCTTCAACCTGCTACGCTCATTTTCTGACAACCCCGTCGCTCTGTTCGGGAAACTTTATCTCGCTGGAAGTTATGAAATCGGAAATGCTTTTTTCGAGCACCAATCGGCAAACCCTTATCAAGACGGGACCATTGGGATCGTCGGCGAGACGTTTATTGGCGTCTTCTTCCTGGGGGGGAGCGTGGGTGAAAGCGGCGAACACAAGATCGTATTCCGCCTGGGGCGGCTGTTCTAGTAAACGCTGTTCATTCCGAATTATTTGATAAGAGGCAAGGCAGTGATCCTGGAAACCATTCCAGTTGGGCCGCTCCAATGCAATTGCTACATCCTGGGTTGCGAACAAAGCCAAGAGGCCATTGTCATCGATCCAGGTGAAGATGCTGATTTGATACTGCCCATCCTGGAAAAGCATCAACTGAAGGTCAAATTCATCTTGACGACCCACGCCCATATCGATCATGTGGGTGATCTGGAAACAGTCCGGGCAAAAACAGGGGCGGAGGCGTTACTTCATGAAAAAGACCTCATGCTCTACGATAACCTTCCCATCCAGGCCGCTTGGTTGGGACTGGCCATCCCGCCAAAAGCTAAAATCAACAATTACGTTCACGAAGGAGATGCGCTGCAATTTGGCCGGCACCGGGGAGAAATCCTTTATACACCCGGTCACACTCCAGGGAGTGTTTGCCTTTACCTTTCCGAACAGAGCGGAAGATTGTTTGCAGGCGACACTCTTTTCCGGCGCAGCATTGGTAGAACCGATCTCTGGGGCGGCTCCTACGAATCCATCATCCAATCCATCCACGATAAGCTATTCGCCCTCGACGACGAAACCGTGGTGTATCCCGGCCATGGTCCCATCACCACCATCGGCGAGGAGAAACACAACCCCTTCTTCTAGATTTCGTCCTCCACAAACAATCGTCTAGCTTCCATTGAGTGCAGGGTTTTGCTCGCCGGTGGCGCAAGCCGTGGACGCCCATCGACTCAAGCGTTAGATAAGCAATTTGGCGGGGGCCCCTGGGCCATTCCCGGTACCAGCCATGGTGGGTTGCCCTGTCAAAGTCGAACTCCGACCTCAAAGCATCTTTTCAATCGCGCTTTGATCACTGATTCTTCTTGAAAATTTACAAAGTGATCACGAAACATTCCTAGCTTATCAACCAGGAACAAGGTCGTAGAAGAGTTGGATGCCGCCATAGTTGGATTGAATTTTCGGGGCTGAGAGAATGGCCACTGGAAATTGACATGGTGGGTGCTGCAGATAGGAACTTCGCTCTGAATCATCGTAATCCAGCTCCAAGACGTGGTCTTTACTGAATCCCACAATCTTGAAATTCTGATTCTGGAATCGCTTCTGAAGGGAAACGAGAATGGAGTGGATTCTTCCGCATGGCGGACAATGGGTAAACCAAAATAGATCAGAAGGCTTTCCGCAAGTTCACCAGCTGATGGCGCCTCCGGAAAGAAGCTGTGCCCTAAAGGAGGAGCCATCTTCCCTTCCCAGCCTGCGATACTACGCTCGATTACCTTGTTAAACCGGGGATCTGACTGGATTTTCTCCATATCGATGCTGACAATCTCTCCAGTTTGAGCGTTGCGTTTCATGAATTTGGGAACGCGGGGGTCAGGCCCGCGATTGTCAAAATGTCAGCCTCCCCGGAACCTTTAAACCAAAACTGCTGGGAAAGCTCGTCCAGTGTCGGAGGGCGGTGGCTATTTCGATAGTATTGAGAGACAAAGAGGGGAATCTGAAGAAGATATTGTAAAGACGATCAATGACCTTTCGCTCCGCTGGCGACGTAAATACCTCGTTGTACAATTTGGAAACGATGACGGGCTCACCGCTTTGAACCACGTTTCTAAGTTGTTTTACTACCCTGGCTTCGACATCCGAACCCTCCGAGAAAGAATTGAAATCAAGGCCCGACAAGAGAATAAACAAGGAGAAGAATAAGAAGGATTTTCTCAAGGAAAAGAATTTCATCGGAACCACCCTGACCTCAAACTTGGCTTCAAACTGATTTATACTAGCATTATCCGGGCAATCTAAACGAGGTTTGGGAACCGGGGATTTCATTGGGTAGAGCATAACAAGACAGAAGAGGGAGAGCATGGAAGAAGATCTGCATCCCCAAGAATTCTACACGGGTTTGGAGCTATTTAATCGCGGCTTTTACTACGAGTGTCATGATCTTTGGGAAGAGATTTGGGGCGAGGCCAAGGGGAAGAATAAGATTTTCTATCAGGCCCTGATAATGTCTGCGGTGTCCCTCTACCACTTTGGGAATGAGAATCTGGCGGGCGCTTTAAGCTGTTATGGAAAAGCCTTAAACCAATTTGCCAAATTGCCGGAGAAATTTCTGCGGTTGGATATCAAAGAATTCGTCGGACAATTGTCTGAATTTTACCATGGGGTGTCCTTGACTGACACCATCCTGGACGAGCAGATCCTGAAAAAATCACGTCCAAAGATCAGCCTGGAAGGTCTACCTTAGAGAAGTAGTCAGAGTGAATACGGAGATGGAATGCTCGCCAGAGGATACTGGAATGGACTGAAGGCGAAATGTCGTCAGGCGGCAACCAGCCGATGCACCGGCCGGTAGAGGGTATCCCGCTCGACAGGGTCCCGGCCAGCTTCGCGGATCAAGTGCTCAATCTCTAGGCGCGTCATTCCCAACGGAGTTTGGGCTCCCGCCATATGAACAATTTTTTCTTCGACGACTGTACCATCCAAATCGTCTGCGCCAAAATTCAGGCCCAGTTGGGCAGTTTTAGCTCCAATCATGATCCAATAGGCTTTGATGTGCGCAAAATTATCCAACATCAGTCGAGAGACGGCAATTGTCCTTAAATCCAGCATGGCAGTTGGTGCTGGCAAATCGCTGAGCTGGGTATGGGCAGGATGAAAAGCCAGCGGAATGAAACATTGGAACCCCCCCGTCTGTGCCTGCAACTCTCTCAGCCGGATCAGGTGGTCAACCCTTTCCTCCACGGTCTCCACATGCCCGTAGAGCATCGTCGCGTTCGAACGAAGCCCCGCTTCGTGAACTTTTCGGGCGATTTCCAGCCACCGTTCGGCAGAGACCTTGTGGTCGCAAATGATCTCACGAGCTCTCTCCGCAAAAATCTCGGCGCCACCTCCGGGGCAACTGTCCATGCCGGCTTCCTTCAAAGCCTGGATAGTTTCCTCGATCGATAGCTTCGCCCGGCGGGCCAAAAAGTCAATCTCCACCATCGTAAAGGCTTTAAGGTGGACGTTGGGGAGTCGCTCCTTCAAGCCGCGCAGGAGATCGGTAAAATATTGGAGTTGAAGATAGGGGTGCAGGCCTCCCACGATGTGGATCTCGGTGACCGCTTCGGTATACCCTTCCTGAGCATGCTGGAAGGCCTCTTCCAGGGACATGGTGTATCCGCCTTTGTTGGGTTTGCGGGCAAATCCACAAAACTTGCAGTCCACGACGCAAACATTGGTGGGATTCAAGTGGCGGTTGATATTAAAGTAGCCTACATTCCCATTCATTTTTTCCCGCACCCAATTGGCGAGCTTCCCAACCGTATGGATGTCGGGGGTGGTATAGAGGGCGACCCCGTCTTGAAAACTCAGGGATTTGCCCTCAAACACCTTTTCAGCAATCGCCGCCAGTTCAGGACTGATGAACTTGCTTTCCAGAGAGTTTTTATCCATTCCCATTCCACCCGACCAGGGTTTTACCATGTCCGAAAACTCCCGCCATCTTAGCCTAAGCGGCGGAAGAGTGTCAAACCCGCGATACAGGCGGTTTCTCATTGCAAACCGGCGACTGTCCCGCTATTGTTGGCGCTGAGCCTGCCGTGTGTCAGAGAACGAGATGGATGCATTCGATGTTCAGGGGGTGCAGTCCGTAATTCCTCCCGCAATGGAACAAGGTTGCAGGCTGGTAATATTCCGAAGTCGGAGTGGGATAAAATGGCCTGGCACGAAGCAGCCCGGAAATGAAAGATGCCACTACCAAAGGTTTGAAAAACGAGGATTGCATTGCTAGAAGAGAACTTCGAGTTGAGGCATATGGACCGGTTGGCTGTGCCTTGCACGTTGCGACTGCCGTCCAGCAAAGGAAAGTTTCGGCTGGTAGTCGTCGGTCACGGCTTCCTGGGGTTTAAAGATTGGGGATTTCTTCCTCATCTTTGCCATCAACTCACCCTCTCTGGATTTGCCACACTCTGCTTTACTCATGCCTTGGCCGGCATCCGTGAAAACCCTCATGAGTTGACCGACCTCAATGCCCTTTCCAGCAATTCAACGACCCAAGAATTAAAAGACTGGGAATTGGTCTTGGACGCAATCCTGTGCCAGCGTCTGCCGCTCTCCAATACCTTGCGCATCAACGCCTTCGGCGTCATGGGGCACAGCCGTGGAGGCAGTTACGCTATTTTGATGGCCCGGCAAACACCGCAGATTCAATCGGTCGTCACCTGGGGGGGAATATCGACTTTCCAGCGTTTTGATCGAGCCGCTCAAGCAAAATGGCGGGAACAGGGTCGCCTTGAAGTTGGACGAACTCCTTCGGGGAAACCCATCGAGATGCACGTCAATGCATTGAATGCCTTGGAGCGCAACGAAGCCCGCCTGGATGTTATCCGGGCGGTTCGAGAGTTAACCATTCCCGTCCTGTTCCTTCATGGCCGGGAAGACAAGCGCGTCTGTTGGAAAGAGTCGCAAAAACTTTGGAATTGTTCCCTGCGGGATCTTACTGAATTTCAGCTGATTGAATTGGCGGGCCACACTTTCAGAACTCCCCATCCCTTTCAATCCCCTTCCCAGCCGTTAACCGAGGCCATTCGCCGCACTATCCGCTGGTTCGAACGGACTCTCCGCGAGTAGGATTTCAGGACAAAAACAGGCTCCCGACCTTGTCAAATCCAAAACTACTCTTCGAAAACCCGCAGCAGGTCTGACGCCTTCACAACTCCGACAATCTTCCCGCCATTTTGGGTCACAATGAGAAAATTCTTATCCCCGGCAAGCATCTTCTGGATGGCTTCAGACACGGAGGCCGTTTGATCCACGGTCATCACGCTCGTCTCCATGATTTCAGACACCCGGCGGCTTAAGCGGGCCGCAATCGGCAATGACGCCACATGCGCTTCGGCGGCCTCGAAGTTCAGGAAGCGGTGGTTGATATAGGAAAAAAATTCGGTAGTTGAGATCTTCGATTTCCAGATCACCATCGGCATGAGTGGCCGTCCTTCGATGAAGGCCATATAGCAATCCAACAGAGTCTGTTTGGTCTTCTTGTCGATGGAAAGCAAGTAGCGCAGCGAGCTGTCGGGGACGATATCCACTTTCTTTTCGGGGATCGTGCTCAGATAGATGAGTCGATGAACGTCCTCCATACTGGTGTTCAACCCTTTGAACTCCTGTCCAATCCGGTGAGAGAGCTGGTTATCCTGATCCGAGTAGCGCGGTACGAATTTCTCCAGAGTATCAATCGCGTCAGCCAGAAAGACACCCAAGGCAACATCCCGATCAAAAAGCATCCCGGCGCTGACGATGGCGGCATCGTCCGAATGTCCGGGCCCCAATCGATCGCGGATATAAAAGTAACGGATGAATTCGGATTCCTGAAAGTGACATTTCTCCGGAGGTACAATCATCCCGACACTCTTGTAACTTTCAATAGCATCGGCATGGGGGTCGTGGGCAAGTTTCTCGCCATCCAGATTGAGATGACGCATGAGGCGCAGGTCCACAAAATGACAACTGCCGCCGCCGATCTTGATGTTGTATTCCTTCTCAACATCTCCGCGAATTTCGCTATCGTCCCTCAGGCCTCCCAGGTAAAGGCCTTTCAGGATCGATTCCGGCTTGACTGTCAGATTCTTGAATCGACCGGCCCTGAGGAGCAGCTGCCCGTCGCCGTTTGCCAAACGTGGCGAAGCCTTTCCTTCCATGGCGAGCTCTGCGTAGTGGACAATTTCGTCGATCAAGGTCTGCCGATAAGCTTTCACCTTTTCTGGATCCAGGCGAAGCGCCGTGACGATATCCGAAATGGTGATGTTCACAAAACGGCGTTTGTTAAACATGCTGGCGCCGTTATGCGCATGCCCCTCAATCGATTGCATAAGAATGGCATCTTCGGCTTCCTTGGAGACATCCAATTCCGAAGTTTTGGAAAGATGCTCAAAATCCTGCTGCACGAGCTCTTCAAAATCCATTTGTGGTGACCCCCGGTCAATAGGGTTTCATCGTAATAACGAAAAAAGACTCAAGAGTGAGCTTCAGCCATTCGACTTTCGGCCCGGTGCAATTGCCCGCAGGCGGCAAAGATGTCGGCGCCTCGCGGGCGGCGGATGAAGGCAGCCACACCTTTCGACACCAGAATCTCCTGGAACCGACTGATCCGTCCCGGAGAGGAAGAGCGAAGCACCGATTCTTTGCCCAGATTCAAAGGCAACAAATTCACTTTGGACGGAATGTTGGAAAGTAATTTCGCCAGGCGCCGGGCATCTTCGTCGGTATCATTTTCCCCGTCGATCAAGACGTATTCGAAGGTGATGCGCTGTCGGGGCCGCAGTGGAAATTTCGCACACACCGCCATTAACTCTTCAATTGGATACTTGCGGTTGACGGGCATCAACCGATTTCTCACCGTATCCGTCGTTGCCGACAGGGAGATGGCCAGGTTCGGCAGCACAGGCACTTTTGCCAATTCGAGAAGTTTCGGAACCAAACCGACCGTCGACAAGGTAATGTGCCGGGGAGAGATCGAGAGGCCGCTTTCGTCCGCCATTAAGGTCAGGGCCTTGCTCACGTTTTCCAAATTGAGGAGTGGCTCTCCCATGCCCATCAGAACAATATTCAGGGTCTTCATGTTTTCTTCTCTCTCCGACTCCCCTTGATCTTTCAGAATGGAGAGAATTTGGCCGACAATCTCGCCCGCCGTCAAGTTTCTCGTGAATCCGATTAAGGCTGTCAAACAAAACCTGCAATCCATTGGGCATCCGACCTGAGTAGACAAGCAAAGCGTGTCTCGCCTCGGTTCCGGGATGAACACCGATTCGATTTTTTGCCCATCGCCTAATCGAAAGAGGTATTTTGTTGTTCTATCTGTAGAGCGTTGGCGGGTGTCTGCAAGAGGAACGGTAACCGTTGCGATTTGTGACAAGCGTTGCCGGAGGAGAAGAGGGAGTCCATGAATCTCGCTAAACCCAAACCGGCGCCGACAATAGATAGACTCGTAGATCTGGTCGCCGTGAAAGGGCTTTTCACCAAGCGACGCCAGGTAGTCACGCAACTCTTTCCTGGTCAGTCCCAATAATTCCTTCGCGCCGCTCGCTTCTCGCACAAAGCTAATTAATTCAACAAGTTAAGAATTTACTCCAGATCGTTTCAGAGCTAACACATCCCACAAGTTCATTTATCATAACAAAAGATTCTGCCTGATTGCAGAGGGATTCTTTTTTTCCTGGTGATCGACGGCTTGGTTCGGAAGCTGAATGTCCCTGAAAATGGGGCTCACCCGACAGAGAAAAGAGTGCAGACAAATAGTTTAACCTTTTATTATCAACAGGTTAAGAAACTATCGACCAGGATGGTGGCTATTTGTTTGTCTCGTGACCGTTGGGGCCTCCCCAATAAGTCATTGACTCTATTGACCCATTCAAAGCAAGTGGCTGAGATGCCTCCATTGGAGGTTGAAATAGCCCTATCGATATGTTACTTTGGCTGTGAAGCTGGACTGGTAGCCTTTCTCAGGCGGATCCCCACGCTGCTCAGTTTTCTCAATTCTCGAGCCACCGAAGTTTCAAACTCCTTTTAGGAAATCCTAGGCATGATTAACGTCAAGAAAGAAGTGTTTGAAAATGGGCTAACGGTGATCACCGA
This sequence comes from Terriglobia bacterium, assembly GCA_046331665.1. Taxonomy (GTDB): domain Bacteria; phylum Acidobacteriota; class Terriglobia; order Versatilivoradales; family Versatilivoraceae; genus CAWBAT01. Next base: position 75,952 of record JAXLQK010000026.1, read on the forward strand.
ACAGATGCCTCATGTGCGTTCCATTTCCATGGGAATCTGGCTCAAGATCGGGTCTCGCAGTGAGACACCTGAAGTCAACGGGGTTGCTCATTTTATCGAACACCTTCTATTCAAGGGTACAACTCACCGCACTGCCGAAGACATTGCTCGTCAAGTGGATTCCATTGGCGGGCATCTTGACGCGTTTACTGCCAAGGAGACCATTTGCTACAGCACGAAGGTATTGGATGAGCATTTGGCAGTCGCATTCGATATTCTCTCCGACTTATTGCTCAATCCGAAATTTGATCGGGAGGAGATGGAAAAAGAGCGTGGCGTCATCCTGGAAGAAATCAAGATGGTCGAAGACACTCCTGACGATCTCGTCCATGAGATTTTCATGCAGAATTTCTGGAAAGATCAACCTTTGGGCCGTCCCATTCTTGGCACCAAACAAACGATTGGCCGGTTGGATCGGGAGCGCGTGCTGGAGTTTTTCAACAAGTTTTATATTCCGGGCGACATCCTGGTCGCGGCGGCAGGAAATCTTGACCATGCTCGCGTCGTCGAGCTCGTCTACCAGAAGTTTGGCGGGGTTGCGGCACGAGGCAATGGCCACATCGATGCTCCGGCACACACGCACAGCCGGATCACCTTGCGCAGCAAGAAAGATCTCGAACAGGTTCACATTTGCCTGGGGGTTCCCTCTTATCCCCTCTCCCACAAGGATCGTTACGGCTGCTATATCCTGAACACGATTTTGGGCGGGGGCATGAGTTCAAGGCTCTTTCAGAATATTCGCGAAAAGCAAGGGCTCGTGTACGCCATTTTTTCGGGCCTTAACCCTTATCGAGACACCGGCTGTCTTTCGGTGTATGCCGGAACCTCGATGGAGAGTGCGGACAAGGTCATTGACTCCATCGTTGCCGAATTTCGAGCTTTGAAGAAATTTCCCGTGGAGGGAGAGGAACTGCGGCGGGCAAAAGATTATTTGAAGGGCAGTTTGATGCTCGGACTGGAATCCACCTCCAGCCGGATGTCGAATCTGGCAAGACAGGAAATGTATTTCGGTAAGACGATCACGCTGGATGAAATGATCAGCCAAATCGAACTCGTCACCCCCCAGGATGTTCAAGGCCTTGCCACAACCTTCTTCGACACCAAAACCACCGCATTGACGGTTCTTGGGAACCTCAATGGTTTTAAGATCACGCGCGACCGCCTGGATTGCAACTGACACCCATCTCATTTTGCATGGGGACATCATCCCTTCTCATTTTTTCTTTTCTGACGCTCCCAATGAACTTTCGCAGCTGCCGAAAGAAGGAGCAGGTTGCGCGTGCGTGAATTGGATTGACAGCTCGTTCGTAGTAGCTAAGAATTTCTTTTCCATGGGTTGTTCTGGGGAACCCGAATCAGTTTCAACGGATGTGAATTCAATGTGGAGTTGCGGTGGCCATTAAAATTTCGGTATTAGCAAGTAGCAGCTCTGGCAACTGCACGTTCATTGCAACTTCTCGCGTGAGGATTCTTCTCGACGCGGGGATCAGTCCCACCCAAATCCGCAAGCGCTTGCATTCCATCGGCGAATCCCTGGATCAGTTGGACGCCGTCGTGGTCTCCCATGAACATACCGACCACGTCAACGGCCTAACGTCACTTCTCAACAAAAAAAACATCCCCGTCTATATTGCCCGAGACACGCTTGAAGCCATTTCGCCGCGGGTGATCTGTGAGCGTGTGGAATTCATCAAAGCCGGTCAGGACTTCTGGATTCAGGACCTTTCCATTCATGCCTTCTCCATCCCTCACGATGCCACTAATCCGTTGGGATTTTGCTTCGAAGCCGAGGGGGTCCGTATTGGGCATGTAACAGACCTGGGCTATTTGACAGAGCTTGTCATACAACGCCTGAAGGGTTGCGATGCCATGGTTCTGGAATCCAACCACGATCTGGAGATGCTCAAGGTGGGGCCGTATCCCTGGCCGCTCAAACAGCGGATCATGAGTCGCCACGGACATTTGTCCAACGACGTGGTCGGACGTTTCCTTACCGGGGAGTTTGACGGCGCGGCGCGCCATATTGTGCTTGCCCATTTGAGCGAGAACAATAATCACCCTGACATTGTGCGGATGGTGGCCGCTCAGGCACTCGAACCCCGGGGCTTTGACCTGGAAAACCTGCATGTGGCCAGCAAATCGGCGCCAAGCCCAATGATCTGTCTGTGAAAGGATAATTCTTTGATAGCGCGATACACCCGCCCGGCAATGGGGAAAATCTGGTCAGATGAGAACAAATACCGGAAATGGCTGGAGGTCGAAATCGCCGCCTCAGAAACTCTGGCAGACCGAGGCATCATCCCCGCCGAAGCGTTGGCCACGATCAAGAGCAAAGCCAATTTCAGTGTCGAACGAATCGACGCGCTGGAGCAGGAAGTAAAGCACGACGTCATTGCCTTTACGACCTCGGTCGCTGAATTTGTCGGTCCCGAATCGCGGTATTTCCATTATGGGCTGACCTCGTCGGACGTGGTGGACACGGCTCTGGCACTTCAACTGAAGGAGGCCTCGGGCCTCCTGGTTGAAGGACTGGAAGGCCTGCTCTCGGTGTTGAAGACAAAGGCGTACGAGCATCGGCACACCCCAATGGTCGGACGGACTCATGGCATCCATGCCGAACCCACCACTTTCGGCCTGAAACTAACGGTTTGGTATGCCGAAGCCCAACGGAACATGCGCCGGCTTCGCAACGCCCTCGACCAAGTGTTGGTAGGCAAAATCTCCGGCGCGGTCGGAACGTTTGCTCATCTCGATCCGGCTGTCGAAGAATCGGTATGCCGCAAGCTGGGCCTTGGGTTCGAACCCATCTCGACTCAAATTGTTCAACGCGACCGGCACGCCGAGTTTCTGGCGGCTCTCGCCTTGATCGCGGCCAGCCTCGAAAAAATTGCCACCGAGGTCCGGGGATTGCAGCGCACCGAAGTGCGCGAAGTTGAGGAATACTTCTCTGCCGGTCAAAAAGGCTCCTCGGCAATGCCGCACAAACGGAACCCGGTGACTTGCGAACAGATCTGCGGCCTGGCCCGGGTAGTTCGAGCAAATCTGCAAGCCGCGCTGGAAAATATTGCCCTCTGGCATGAACGCGATATCTCTCACTCTTCGGTGGAGCGCATCATTCTGCCCGACTCGATCATCCTGGTGGATTACCTGCTCGCCAAAACCAAAAACCTGGTTGAAAAATTGTTTGTTTATCCTGAGCGCATGTTAGAAAATCTACGCTTGATGAAGGGACTGATCTTTTCCGGGCAACTCCTGTTAGATTTAACCAGCAAAGGTGTGACTCGCGAGGACGCCTACCGTTGGGTACAGCGTAATGCCATGCGAGTTTGGAACCAGGAAGGGGATTTCAAGCATTTCGTCCTGCAAGACCAGGACATCGCCAATCATCTCTCCCCCGCGGAAATCGAAAAGGCCTTTGATCTTCATCATCAGCTTCGCTACGTTGACGATATTTTCAAGCGTGTCTACCAATCCTCCATCACGAAGGGGTGAATGTTTCTCATGAAAGCCCGAGTCTATGTCAGCCTCAAAAAAAGTGTCCTTGATCCGCAGGGGAAAACGATTCACCGGAGTTTGAAGAATTTGGGCTATGAGAACGTGAATGAGGTTCGGCAGGGAAAAGTCTTTGAGATTGATCTCAACGGCCAGCTGAGCACGGAGGAAGCGCGCCGCGAGATTGAACAAATGGCCAAGACCGTATTGACCAACCCCATCATCGAACAATACAGCTACGAAATCGAAGGATAATCACTTCAATGAAATTTGGTGTCCTGATCTTTCCTGGAAGCAATTGCGAGCACGATACCTATCACCTGGCGTCGAAAGTTCTGGGACAGCCCGCTCAAATGATCTGGCATCAGTCGCGGGATCTGGCGGGATGTGATGCCATCCTCGTCCCGGGCGGATTTTCATATGGAGACTATCTGCGAACGGGGGCGATCGCCCGTTTTTCTCCGGTCATGGGGGCGGTCAAGGAATTTGCCGCTGCCGGGGGGCTGGTTCTCGGAATTTGCAATGGTTTTCAAATCCTGCTGGAGTCCGGACTTCTCCCCGGCGCCATGCTCAAGAATCGCGGGCTCAAGTACGTCTGCCGCCACGTCCATCTTCGAGTGGAATCGACCGACACGCCATTTACCTCTGCCCTGCGGAAGGGACAGATCTTGAATGTCCCTATCGGCCACATGGAAGGAAACTACTATGCCGATGCGGAGACTCTCGATTCATTGGAGCGAAATGAGCAGGTGCTTTTCCGCTATAGTACACCAGAGGGCGACATCACCGACAACGCCAATCCCAACGGCTCTCTCCACAATATTGCGGGCATCTGTAATCGGGAACGGAATGTTCTGGGGATGATGCCCCACCCTGAACGGGCCAGCGAAAAAGTATTGGGAAGCGAAGACGGTTTATTCATCTTTAAGTCCATGGTTCAATCCATGGCCCCTGTAACCTAAAGCTGATTCTGACTGCGGCAGTCCCTGGAGATCCATGGCTGCACGGAGAGGAGACAGCCTTCTCCGCTTTGACGGAAGGCAATTCAGCACGACCAAATCTTGATGATCACTCAAACTGCGATTACCCCCCAAATCCTTTCTCAACACAATCTGACGGAAGAAGAATATCAACGGATCGTAACCTGCCTGGGTCGACAACCCAATCTCACGGAGCTGGGAATCTTCAGCGTCATGTGGAGCGAACATTGCAGTTACAAGAGCTCGAAGGTCCACCTGAAACGCCTCCCCACCCAAGGCCCGAGAATCCTGCAGGGACCTGGCGAAAATGCCGGAATCATCGATATCGGCGACAACTACGCCATCGCCTTCAAGATTGAGTCGCACAATCATCCCAGCTTCATCGAACCGTACCAGGGAGCTGCCACGGGAGTGGGAGGCATCTTACGGGACATTTTTACGATGGGAGCCCGGCCGATTGCCGCCCTTAACTCCCTGCGTTTTGGTCCTCTCACTCAGGCCCAAAACCGCCGAATCATGGAAGGGGTGGTGGCGGGAATTGCCGGCTACGGCAATTGCTTTGGAGTGCCTACCCTCGGTGGGGAAGTTGTCTTTGAAGAATCCTACTCGCAGAATCCGCTCGTCAATGCCTTTGCCCTGGGCATCTTCAAGAAGGATCAGATCTTTTACGGGAGGGCGAGTGGCATCGGCAACCCGGTGATTTACGTGGGATCGAAAACCGGCCGGGATGGAATTCATGGCGCTACCATGGCCTCGGCTGAATTCGACGAAGAGTCGGAGAGCAAACGTCCCAATGTTCAGGTCGGCGACCCATTCATGGAAAAACTGTTGCTTGAAGCCTGTCTCGAGGCCATGAAAACCGGCGCCATTGTGGGCATTCAGGATATGGGGGCCGCCGGCTTGACGTGTTCTACCTGTGAGATGGGCTCTCGCGGGGGCACAGGAATGGAGATCGATCTCAAGCATGTACCACAGCGGGAAACCGGCATGTCGGCCTATGAAATCATGCTCAGCGAGTCTCAGGAGAGAATGCTTCTGGTGGCCGAAAAGGGACGCGAGCAGGAGGTCTTGCAGGTCTTTGGCAAATGGGAGATCGATGCCGTCGTGATCGGCACCGTGACCAATGACGAGACTCTGCGAGTCAAACATTTTGGCCAGGTCGTGGCTGAAATTCCCAATCGGGCTTTGACCGACGACGCACCCGTCTATCAGCGCCCCCTAAAACCACCGGCCTCCTCCTTGACGACGGCCCCGGTAACGTTAGGCACTGCAGCAAACGAGGGCGGACGGGAAAATCTGGATTTCAACGAAGTCCTGAGCCGTTTTCTCGTTTCTCCCAACCTTGCCTCCAAGGAGTGGGTCTACCAGCAGTACGACCACATGGTTCGCACCAACACGGCACAGCTTCCGGGAGCGGATGCGGCCGTTGTCCGTGTCAAAGGAACCCCAAAAGCCTTGGCCATCAGTCTGGATGGGAATGGCCGCTATTGCCGCAAAGATCCGCACCGGGGCGCACAAATTGCCGTCGCCGAAAGCTGTCGCAATTTGGTGTGCGCAGGCGCTCAGCCGCTGGCCGCCACCAATTGTTTGAATTTCGGGAATCCGCAAAAACCTGAAATCATGTGGCAATTCAGCGAAACCATCGATGGGATGGCTGAGGCTTGTAGGGCCTTCGAGACCCCGGTAACGGGAGGCAATGTCAGTTTTTATAATGAGACCTTAGGGGAAGGAATTTACCCCACGCCGGTCATCGGAATGGTGGGGCTTATCGAGCCCCTGGAGGTTGGGAGAGGTTCGTGGTTTGTCGACGAAGACGATGTGATTGTTCTTTTGGGGCCATTGGTGGATGCCGATTGTGCTTACTCGAAAACAGTCAAGGAAACATTGCGATCCTCCTGCCGCCTGGCCTCCTCGGTGGAGGATTGGTATCTTCATTGGGCCAATTTACTCCCCTGCCCGCCCCTCGACCTCGATTTGGAAAAACAAGTTCAAGCTGTCTGTCTCGAAGGGATTCGATCCGGCGTGATTCGCTCAGCTCATGATTGTTCGGAGGGAGGACTTGCCGTGGCCCTTGCCGAGATGAGCTTTTCTCACTTTACATCGCCGGCTAGAGGCGCCAAAATCGAGATTCCTGAACCTCATGCGCTTGAGATTTTACTGTTTGGAGAATACCAATCCCGAATCGTGATCACGCTAAAGAGCCAGGACCTTCCCCGATTGGAAGCGATGGCGCAGCAAAAGGCAGTTCCCGTGACAAGACTGGGCCAGGTGGGTGGGGAACGCTTGTCCATCAGCGTCAATGGCTTGCCCGTCATCGACCAGGAAGTCCGGGAACTCGAGAACCATTGGAGAACCTCGCTGGGCAAGCATTTTGAGATCTCTTCTTAGCCTCGCGGCCCGGCTCTTGCCAGAGAATGGTATGCTATTCAAGGTAGGGAATATTGGGCCGCTTTGAAGCGCATTGCTGATGTTTTGTCATTTCGTGTTTTGATCGACTATCAAGGAACCTTATGGACGACAAATTTCGTGAGGAATGCGGAGTTTTCGGAATCTTCAACCATGCCGATGCGGCGCGCATCACCTACCTCGGCCTCTACGCCTTGCAGCATCGAGGACAGGAAAGCGCGGGAATTGTTTCCACGGACCGCCAGCAATTGTATTCGGAGAAAGGCATGGGGCACGTGGCGGAGATCTTCACGGAATCTCGCCTGGAAAGTTTGAAGGGAGATGCGGCGATTGGCCATACCCGCTACTCGACGGCGGGAGATAGTTCCTTGCGAAACGCCCAGCCGTTTCACGCCACCTTCAGCAAAGGCAGTCTAGCCCTGTGCCACAACGGAAATCTCGTCAATGCTCAGGAAATCCGCGCGCAACTCGAATCCGAAGGGTCCATTTTTTATACCACCAGCGACAGTGAAGTCATTCTGCATTTGATCGCCAAGTCGAAGAAACCCCGTATCGAGGAAGCCATCCAGGAGGCTTTGCAGCAGGTGACAGGAGCTTACTCCCTCATCTTTTTGACTCCCGAGAAGATGATCGCGGTTAGAGATCCGCGAGGGTTCAGACCTCTTTGCTTCGGTTACCTCGATGGCTCTCCGGTAATCGGCTCCGAGACCTGCGCCTTTGACTTGATCGATGCGGACTTTGAACGCGAAGTGGAGCCCGGCGAAATGCTGATTTTCTCGGAAGACGGCGTGGACGCCCGCCGGATTTTTCCGCCAACCCAGCCCGCCTTTTGCATTTTTGAACACGTTTACTTTTCCCGTCCGGATAGTGTCATTTTAGGAAGATCGGTCTATCAAAGCCGCTACTTGCTCGGCAAAACGCTGGCCCAGGAAAAACCTGCCCAGGCCGATATCGTGGTGCCCGTACCAGACTCGGGAGTAGCTGCTGCCATTGGCTTTTCAAAAGAATCTGGAATCCCCTTCGAATTCGGACTCATTCGGAATCATTACGTGGGGCGTACGTTCATTGAACCCCGTCAGGCCATCCGTCACTTCGGGGTAAGAATCAAGTTGAATCCTGTGAAGGACCTGCTTCGGGGAAAACGCGTGGTTCTGGTAGACGACTCCATCGTCCGGGGTACCACCAGCCGTAAGATCGTGAAGATGGTTCGATCGGCAGGGGCCACCGAGGTACACATGAGGATCAGTTGTCCCCCGACCATCTCCCCTTGTTATTACGGAGTCGACACCCCAACCAAGAGAGAACTGATTGCCTCCAGTCATACGGAAGAGGAAACCTGCAAGTACATTGAAGCAGATTCGCTTGGCTACTTAAGCCACGCGGGCATGCTCCGGGCCTGCGGGGTGACAGAGGAAGAAAATCATTTTTGCTCTGCTTGCTACACAGGCAAGTATCCGGTGGAGTTCCCCTTGAACAGTTTGGTCCAAATCCGCTGAGCCGTTGTCTTGCCGCGGGTCGTCTTTGCTCCCCAGCCATCGCGTGAAACACCTGAAGCACCTTTCAGATTGGGCGGTCGATGAACCGATTTGCGGCCGGGTCAAGACCCGCTCGGTTATTGCAGGATCAGACCTCGCGCCCAGGGTTTGGACCGGCGGGGGGTTCCCGTATGGATTGGGTTGGTTTCTTCTTCGAAGTTGTCACGCGCCCCGTCAGGACATATTCTTACCCGTGTCCGTCAGCGGTCGTGGCCATCTCATACACCAGAAAGCGCAATCATCATGACGAAGCAGATTTCAAGTTATCGGGAAGCAGGGGTCGATATTGACCAGGCCAATCTCGCCAAGAAAAAAATCAAATCTCTTGCCCGGCAAACCTTCACCCGCGGCGTGCTCACTGAAATCGGCGGCTTCGGGGGACTGTTTGATCTCGATCGAGCGGGTCTGAAGCAGCGCGTTCTCGTATCCAGCGTCGACGGAGTCGGGACCAAACTGAAGGTGGCTTTTGCCACCGGCATCCACGACACCGTGGGTAGAGATCTGGTGGCACATTGTGTCAATGACATCCTGGTCCAGGGCGCTAAACCACTCTTCTTCATGGATTACATTGCAACGGGAAAATTATCGCCGCGTATCGTTGCCGACATCGTGAAAGGGATAACGTTGGGATGCAAAGAGGCAGGCTGTGCCTTGTTGGGCGGTGAGACCGCAGAGATGCCCGGGTTTTATCAGGATGGAGAATATGATTTGGCCGGATTCATCGTAGGAGCGGTTGAGAAACGGAAAATCATCGACGGGAAATCGATTCGTCCCAGAGATCTCCTGCTGGGGTTGCCTTCCGCAGGATTGCACACCAATGGCTACTCGCTGGCGCGCAAAATCCTTCTGGAATCCAACGGATTTGGAGTGAACACCTATCTTCCGGAACTTCGCATGACCGTTGGCAAGGCCCTGCTGGCCCCGCATCTCAATTATCTACCCGTACTGGAGTCCTTGATTGTCAGAGGCTGGATTAAGGGATTGGCCCACATTACCGGGGGAGGGTTAACGGAAAATCTCCCCCGAACTCTTCCCGCCCGCTGCAACGCCCGGATCCAATTGAGCTCATGGCCCGTACCGCCCCTCTTCCAACTCCTGCAGCGCCTCGGAAATATCCCGGGGGGAGAAATGTTACGAACGTTTAATATGGGAATCGGCATGGTCATTGCTGTCTCACCCCAGAACCTGGCTGGCGTCGAACGCCACTTCAAACGAGTTAGCCAGGTCCATTATCGGCTGGGGGAAATTGTGGCTGGAAACAATCGAGTCGTTTACCGCTCATGAAGAAACTAGGCATTTTGCTCTCTGGGCGCGGCTCAAATTTCGAGGCCATTGCCCGGCACATTGACAGCGGGGCACTGAAGGCCGAAATTGCGCTGGTTCTCAGTAACGTTGCCGAAGCGCCAGGGCTTGGGCGTGCGCAACAACGGGGATTGCAGACCGTTTATCTCCCATCACGAGGGATGGACCGGAATCGCTATGATCAGGAAATGATCACCGCACTCAAGACCAGCCAGGTTGACCTGATTTGCCTGGCTGGTTTCATGCGCCTGTTGAGCGGAACGTTTGTGAAGGAATTCCACGGTCGCATCCTGAATATTCATCCGTCATTGCTTCCGGCATTCCCGGGACTTCACGCCCAGCGACAGGCGTTGCAGTATGGGGTTCGCTACTCGGGTTGCACGGTGCATTTCGTCGATGAGGGCCTGGACTCTGGGCCCATCATTTTACAAAGCATCGTTCCTGTGTTGGCCGGAGATACGGAACAGTCTTTGTCAGACCGAATTCTTAAAGAAGAACATCAGCTTTATTCCAAGGCCATCCGGCTGGTTCTCGAAGACCGGGCTCGCCTGGAAGACCGGAGAGTTATCATTTTGCCAGAAAAGGAGTTTTCTGACTGAAAGTGACCATTGCTGAACAGCTCAATTACCTCGCGAAGGGAGCCGTGGAGGTCATCCGGATGGAGGAGCTCAAGGGAAAGTTGGAAACCTCTGCCAAAACGGGAAAACCTTTGCGCGTCAAAGCGGGATTTGACCCGACTGCTCCGGACCTCCACCTGGGACACACCGTTCTCATTCGCAAACTAAAACATTTCCAGGATCTGGGACATACGGTGATTTTCTTGATCGGTGATTTTACCGGTTTGATTGGAGATCCCAGTGGACGCAATGTCGTGCGCAAACAGTTGACGCGTGAAGAAGTCGCCCAGAATGCCGATACCTATAAAGAGCAAGTCTTCAAAATCCTCGATCCTGAAAAAACCGTTTTGGAGTTCAATAGCCGATGGATGTCGGCGCTCTCTAGCGAAGAGTTTGTCCGCCTTGCCTCCCGATACACGGTGGCCCGCATG
>JAXLQK010000027.1:0-84733 GCA_046331665.1 Terriglobia bacterium
GGGCGTCGTCGAGATTCACAGTGCGACTCACTATGATCGGGCGGAAAACTTCTACCTGAAACAGGTTTACCGGATTCTGATTGGGTTGGCGCTCATGGTGATTGCCATCAGCATTGACTACCATGCGCTAGCTGAAAACGTCCCCTATCTATATGTCGCAGGTATCCTCTCGCTATTGTCTGTACTCCTTCTGGGGAGACGTGTTTCCGGCAGCAAGAGCTGGATTTCTTTGGGTGGTTTTTTCGAATTTCAACCTTCGGAGCTGGTCAAAGTCATCGTAGTCTTGGCCTTGGCTCGCTTTTTGTGCGAGATTCGAACCGAATATCTTTCGGGAAGAGAAATTCTGAAAGCCTCCGCCATCTTTGGATTCCCCGTTCTCTTGGTGATTCTGCAACCAGACCTCGGCTCGGCCATGACGTTTTTCCCCATTTTGATTTCTGGCCTCGTCCTCGGAGGACTTCGACCTAAATGGGTTGTCGGGGCTATTATTTTGTCAGTTTTTGTAGTTGCTTTGGGATGGTATAATTTAAAGGTTTATCAGAAGGAACGGATTTACACCTTTCTGGAACCAGAAAGAGACCCGTTGGGGACGGGTTATCACTCGATTCAATCGAAAATTGCCTTTGGTTCAGGAGGATTTTGGGGAAAAGGAATCGGGAAGGGAAGTCAGACACGACTCGGATTTCTGCCTGAACGCCATACGGATTTCATATTCTCAGTGGTGGGAGAGGAACTAGGCTTTATTGGCGCTGGTACGATTCTAGTGCTTTATTTCCTTATCGTCATGCGCTCGATTCATGTGGCCCAGACAGCCAGAGATAAACTGGGGGTCTACATCGCCGTCGGAGGGACCAGCGTATTACTATTCCACATCCTGGAGAACATGGGGATGGTTGTAGGTTTGATGCCCATTACCGGCATCCCATTGCCCTTGTTGAGCTACGGAGGTTCTGCCATTCTTTCGACCTTTATTTTCTTAGGTCTCATCATTAATGTCAGGATGAGAAGGTATGTGAACTGAGCAGTTGAGAGCAGGATTGAGAATTATTGGGTTTGAAGGTAATGAAGGTTAAACACAAGCGAGATTTATCCGAGGTTGTTGGCAGCAGGCACTTACGGCCACTGCCCTAAATTTCTAAAGTTATTTGGAAGTACTTGAGAGCTCTATCGGTCTGCCCCCTGGGTTGGGAGTATTATCGGGGGGATTGGTAGCAAAGAACGGCGCGTTCTTTCCTCATTTTTTGGACAAGTCTATGATGCCAGTCAGAATTAAAGGCCTGCTTGATCCAATCTGCGGTAAAAATTCTACCCGGCCATATTGCTCTTCAGTGCTCCAGAATAGAGGAGTTCTGAATGTCAAAAGAGTTGATCATATCGGTCACCCCCCAGGAAACCAAGACAGCGATTATCGAAAACGATCAAGTTGTCGAAATCCACATCGAGAGGGATAAAGAACACGGAATTGTAGGCGCCATCTGCAAAGGAAGAGTGACAAAAGTCCTGCCCGGAATGCAGTCGGCATTTGTGGATATTGGCCTGGAGCGGGATGCCTTTTTATACGTTTCTGATTTTTTTGAAGACACAGAAGAATATGACAGGCTGGTTTCGACAACAGACGATCAGGTGGCCGGTGGCTCCAGGCCGGCTGGGTCTCAGTCAGCCGCTGTCTCGCATCCGCCGGTCATTTCTCCCGAAGTGGTTGGCCCACCATCCAGTTTTTTCCGCTATGGGGACCGTCGGGGTCGCTCTCGCCGATCCAGAAGGAATCGCCTGAGGGGAAAGCATCATGAGACACCCAATGCCCCGGCTCAGGTGGAAAGCCCAGCTCCCGCCACGCCAGAAACCGTAACCTTACCGCCAGTCGCTGAGCCTGCCATTTCCATTCTGCCCGGAGAATCTCTGGCGAAGTATCACCAGGTGTCCCCCTTAGTCGAGGAAACCTCTCTACGGCAAGAGACCCCTGGTGACAGTGAATCTGACCTGAACGCCGGCTTCGTTGCGGAGCCATCTCACGCAGAGAGCACCAGTGTGAGCAAGGCCGCCATATTGCCTGCTCAGGAATCTACCGTTGACCCCGGGTCCTATGAAGAGGGGATTGAAATCCCCGAAGGGTCAGAGGATGAAGTTCAAGAAACGGTCGGTACGGTGGACGAGGGGGTTACTCCCTTGGCCACTGCCGAAGCTGCTTTCGTCTCCAGTGCGCCTGGCCCGGCTGCGCAAGCGTCTCTCGAACGAGAAGAATTGCGGCTTGCCCAAGTGGATGAGATTCCTCAACTTGAGGCAACCGAAGAGGAAATGGATGAGGCTCGAGAAATTGCGCTCGAAGGTGCCGGAGAACTCATTGCTTCTAAAGAACCCCTTGTTGTAGCTGCAGAAGGACGGTCTGAAGCTTCAGGGGAAAATGAAGAAATCACGGACCCGCAGGGTGGTGTAGAACCCAGTTCTGAGCACGAAGAGGCAGCCGCGGCGACTGCTGGTCCCTCAGGATCGCCTGCTCCCCCTCCTGCCAAGGCCGAAATTCGCGGCACCCCCGGAACGTCGAAGTTCTTCCGGCGTTCCAATGAACGAAGGAGGCGCTCCAGCCGGCCTCAGGCAGAAAGACGCCACGAAGAAAACGAATCTCGGTTTCCCTTGATTGCAGACCTGCTCAAGGAAGGGCAGGAGATTCTCGTCCAAATTGCCAAGGAACCGTTGGGCACGAAGGGCGCAAGAATCACTTCACATATCGCATTGCCGGGACGTTATCTCGTTTACATGCCCACGGTCGATCACATCGGAGTTTCCCGTAAGATTGAATCCGATGAAGAAAGACAACGCCTTAAGCGCATTATTCAGCAGCACCGCCGGCCGGAGCTGCCAGGGGGATTCATTGTGCGAACCGCAGGGCAGGGAAGAGGGGAGGACGAGTTCGTTTCAGACATCAATTTCCTTTATGCCCTTTGGGGAGAGATCAAAGCCCGGGCGGATAAGAACAAAGCAGGAACCATAATTCACCGAGACTTAAGTTTAGTGCAACGCATTCTTCGCGATCAACTCTCCAATGACTACGTGGCCATTCGGGTTGATAACGAATTTGAGTATGCCACCATTGTTGAATTCATCAACCGTTTCCAGCCCTCCTTGGTCAACCGCGTAAAACTCTACGCCAAAGACACCCCCATTTTTGAAGAGTTTGGCGTGCAGGGGGAAATCGACAAAGCACTGCGGAACAAGGTGTGGTTGAAGTCAGGCGGTTATATCGTCATCGACCAAGCTGAGGCGTTGGTGGCCATCGACGTGAACACAGGCAAATATGTGGGGAAGTCGAACAAGCTTGAAGATACAATCGTGAAGACCAATATTGAAGCGGCTAAGGAAATCGCCCGTCAAATCCGCCTGCGTGACTTGGGGGGGATTATCGTTTGTGACTTTATCGACATGGATGACCGGAAGAATCGGTTCAAGGTGACGCAAACTCTCGAAGAAGCGCTGCGCGTGGATCGCTCTCCCTCAAAAGTGCTGGAGTTCAATGATTTCGGCCTGGTGGCCATTACGCGAAAACGCGTCAAACAGTCCATCCTGAGAACTCTTTGTGAGCCTTGCCCGAGCTGCATTGGTCTCGGCATGGTCAAGTCTGCTCAAACGGTTTGCTATGACATCCAGGCAGAAGCCAAGAAGATGGGAAGAACCTTGGAGAACCGTGAAATTACCATTCGGGTCAGTCCCGAAGTAGCCAAAGCCTTGAAGAGTACGGAAATATCGGTCCTTCATGAAATTGAATCCGTGTTGAAGAAGGAAGTCGTGATCAAAAGTGATCCTCTTCTTTCGCAAGAACACTTTGATATCTTCTGAATCCCTGGGAAAGGAATTATTTCCTTGCCGATTCCTGTTCCCTCCGCGTTCTCTCCCATCGAGAACGCGGATGGGAAGCGAAAACTTATAGGCCCGGTTCTCCGATCAGTCCTGATCTCTTTCTCTCCTCTTTCACTCCTGGAAAAATCGTCCCCATGTTTGAGAAATGTTCTGGCCGAATGACCGGATACAATACGCAACGTCTGCAGCGCGACATTTTTGCGGGAGTCTTGCGGGTATTAGCTTGCCGCTGGCAATGGCATTCGCCATCGCCAGCGGTGTAACCCCGGAGAAGGCCTCTATACGGCAATCGTAGCCGGAGCGGCCATTTCTATTTTTGGTGGTTCGAAAGTCCAAATTGGTGGACCCACCGGAGCCATGGTGGCCATCTTGTCGTTGATTGTACTCCAGTATGGAACCGAGAATTTACTGCTCGCTGGGTTATTAGCCGGCCTCATGCTCATCGCCATGGGCATCTTGAGGCTGAGCCATTATCCTGTTTTCATTCCTTTCCGGTGACAACCGGGTTTACTGCCGGGATTGCCATTCTAATTTTTACCGACAAATCAACAATTTCCTGGGATTAACGGGACTCACTCGATATAGCCATTTCCATCTGAATCTGCTGGAGACTTTTCTCAATCTCCAGTTCATGAATCCGCATGCCGTCTTGACAGGCCTCATTTCGCTGGGCTGTCTGTTGTTGATCCCGCGGCTGACCCAGCTCGTTCCTGGATCTCTGGTCGGCATGATCGTGGCCAGTGTGGTGGCCTACGAATTGAAGTGGGATGTCGAGACAATCGGCAGCCGATTCGGAGGAATTCCGAGGATGCTCCCCTTGCCGAAATTGCCGGCCCTGTCGTTTACGTCCTTCCTCCATGTACTCCAGCCTGCGTTCACGATTGCGATCCTGGGTGCCATCGAGAGCCTGTTGTCCTGCGTGGTTGCCGACTCAAAGACCGGAGAGCGTCATGATTCCAATAGGGAATTAATCGGGCAAGGTGTGGCTAATGTCCTCACCCCGCTTTTTGGAGGAATCCCGGCAACGGGAGCGATCGCCCGCACCATGACAAATATCCGCAATGGCGGGAATAGCCCGGTGGCAGGCGTTGTCCACGCCGTCACCCTGCTGGTCATGATGATGCTTTTCGCTCCCTGGGCAAACCGAATTCCCCTGGCGACCCTGGCTCCGATTCTCATGGTGGTGGCCTGGAACATGTCGGAAGTGCATCAGATCGCGCACATTTTGAAAGGGACGCGAAGTGATATTGCAGTGCTGATCACGACTTTATTGCTCACCGTTTTTGCGGATTTGACCGTGGCGGTCGAATTCGGCCTATTGATGGCGGCAATTCTCTTCATCAAACGCATGAGTGATGTTCATCGAGTACAGAAAGTGCTGCCAGATTTTTCCGATCCCAAATGCAAGGTCAGGGCGATCGACGAACAGACGGCCGATTGCCCGCAGGTGACCATCCTCACCGTGGAAGGAGCCCTCTTTTTTGGCGCCGCCCAGAAATTTGAACAAGAAACCCTCAGCCATATCCCTTCCCTGAAATCCCTGATTCTGCGGATGTCCAAGGTTCCGGTGATCGACGCGACCGGCGAAAAGGCCTTGCACTCGATTTGGGAGGATTGTCAGAAGCACAAAGTGGCTCTGTTTCTCAGTGGACTCGGGCCGCAACCCGAAGGCGTCCTGGAGGCGACCGGACTCCTTTCCAAAGTCGGGAAAGAAAATCTTTTTCCCCGGACGGGCCCTGCCCTGGATCTGGCCATTTCTCGAATGGACGTGGAAATCTGCGCCGAGTGTCCTAGCGTTGTCTTTCGGGAATGCGAAGCGCTCAAGTACCGGGGAATGCAGGAATTCACGCGGCGTCAGCAGAACCCCATGGGATAGAAGGTTCCTCCCCGGCTTAGATCTCGCGCCGCCCTTCCAGCGCCCGCGAAATCGTCACCTGGTCGGCATAGTCCAAATCCCCCCCCATCGGCACTCCTGTGGCAATCCTCGTGACTCGCACTTGGAACGGCCGAATCAGTCTTGAGAGGTAGAGAGCGGTTGCCTCGCCTTCCACGCTCGGGTTTGTGGCAAGAATCACTTCTTTGATGTGCCCTTGTTTGATCCTCTCCAAAAGCCCCTTGATTTGGAGCTGATCCGGTCCTATCCCTTGCAGGGGGGAGAGGACTCCGAGCAAGATGTGATACGTCCCGTGGTATTCTCTCGTTTTTTCAATGGCGAGAACGCCATGAGGTTCTTCCAGGACGCAGATCAAACTCTTATCGCGGGCAGGGTCGGTACAATAGCGGCAGGGGTTCTGGTCGGTGATGTTATTACAGAGCGAACAGTATTGAATGGATTCTTTCAAGCTCAGAATGGCGCGGGCGAGTTTCTCTGCTTCGGAGGAAGGAACCCGGATCAAGTGATAGGCCAGGCGCTGGGCGGTTTTTGACCCGACGCCAGGAAGCTTTCGAAGCTCCTCAATCAGAGATTCAACGGGAGGTGCGTAATCGCGCATGGAAACGCATCAGCCGAAAGGCTGATGGGACCCATCAAAAGAGGCCAGGGATTTTCATCCCGCCGGTAAGATTTCCGATTTGACCCGACAATTCTTCATCCACCTTGCGAGCGGCCTCATTTATGGCCGCCAGGATCAAGTCTTGGAGCATCTCCACATCGCCTGAGCTGACGGCATCGGGTTCGATCTTGACGCTTAACACCTGTTTCAGCCCATTCATTTTGATGCTCACCATGCCGCCTCCGGCCGTGCCTTCGACGGACATTTCGGCCATCTGCTTCTGCAACTGTTCCTGCATCTTCTGAGCCTGCTTCAGCATCTGCTGCATATTCTTCATGGTCATCCCCGTCGCATAATGTAAACCAACTGATAAAGAATACCCCAAAGTCCCACCGTTTGGAACTGAAGTGGAAAAGGGGTTATGGCTTCAATTCTTTGATTTCGACGATCTCGCCCTGAAATGTCTCCAGAAAATTCTTAACAGTCGCGTCCTCTTTGATTTGTTCCAGGAGGCCAGTTTTCGGCGCCGGAGGAACAGGATCAGGGACGGGATTGCTCACCGGCGTCGCGGGGGCGTCTTTAGAGAGAGTAATCAGGACGGGTCGTTGCTTGCCTGTGAGCGATGCGGCGACCTCTTGCACCAACAACAGATTCTCGCGCGGCTGCATCATATCAAACGAAAATCTTTCCTTTTCCAAATAGACAATCTCTAATTCTGCCTCTTTGAACTTGAGGGCCGAGGCATGGTCGAGCAGGGAGGAGACCATAGGTGACTTTTCGAAGACTCCGTGCCTCACCTGGTGGAACAGCTCTTCCGGAGAATTCTTTCCTTCCGAAGGCGATTGGGAGTAGGACTGTCGCTTAACGGCCGCGGCCGCCGCCAGGTTAGGTGAAGAAGCCCTCATGTGTGACGATACTCCCTTCGGGTCCGATGGAAGAGGCGAAGAGTGGGTGGGGGAAAGTGTAGTAGAAGGAGCCGCCATTGGGGAAGACGCTCCCAGATGGGCCAAGAGTTCCTCAATAGGCACCAACCGCTTGGCCTGGAGGATCTTCAGCAAGCCCATCTCCAGCTGGAACCGCGGCTGCGCCGCCCATCGCATCTCCGATTCCGTCGTCACCAGGATACTGAAGAACCGGGTGAGATCCTCTTCAGAGAACTGATTCGCCAGTTCATGATTGCGACTCAGCTCGGCCGGAGTCAAAGGAATAAGCACAGGGTCTTCTCCGACAATCTTCAACAACGCGAGGTTTCGAATATGGCCTATAAGTTCCCGAATAAAATGTTGGAGGTTTAATCCGCTCTGAACAAGCTGGTCGACGATCTGGATGAGATGCCGTGCATCGGAACGGTGGATGGCTTCGGTGAGTTCCTCCAGCAGTTGATGGGGAACGACACCCAATACCTGCTTGACCAGTTCGTCGCGAATTTCGCTCCCGCAAAAGGAGACGATTTGCTCAAGTTGAGATTGAGCGTCGCGCATGCTCCCTTCTGACGCTCTGGCAATGGCTTGAAGCGACGCTGAACTGATCTGAATCTTTTCGCTTTCCGCAATGCGGCTTAATTGGGAAAGGATCTCCGGGTAGCCAATGGCCCGAAAGTTGAAGTGCTGACAACGGGAAAGAATCGTTGAAGGAACCTTGTGGTGTTCCGTCGTCGCCAGCACGAAGACGACCTGCGGCGGGGGCTCTTCCAGGGTCTTAAGCAGGGCATTGAATGCTTCCGTCGTCAACATGTGGACTTCGTCAATGATGAAGACCTTGTAGCGATCCTTGGCGGCGGCGTATTTGACGTTTTCGCGCAGTTCGCGAATCTCATCAATGCCTCGGTTGGAAGCCGCGTCGATTTCCAGAACATCAATTGAGTTTCCGTTTGTAATTTCTCTGCAGGGGTCACATTCATTGCACGGAGTAATCGTGGGGCCCTGAACGCAATTCAAGGCTTTGGCCAGGATTCTGGCTGTCGACGTCTTGCCTACTCCACGGGCACCCGCAAAAAGATAGGCGTGCGCAATCCGGTTTTGCCGGACAGCATTCTTCAAGGTCTGGGCAATCGCATCCTGACCTACGATTTCATCAAATGTCTGTGGGCGCCACTTCCGTGCAAGAACCTGGTAGCTCATGGGGTGATAGAGAAAACGGCGTGTGTCGAATAAGACAATTCAGCTGATACCACCATTCTGACCCTTTTCCGAGTGGAGTGGGAGCAAGAAAGGTCAGGAACTGGTCAGGCCCCGGGTGAATCTGCGGCACATTCGGGTGTCCACTACCGTTGCTTTCTTCCGAACCTGGCGGGATTTGCAGATCCGAATTGCACAGAGCCCGAGGCCTGATGAGGTGAATCAACTGCCGAAAAGACAGGCGAATCTTAATGAAAAGGAGAATCCCTGTCTAGCGAAATAGGGAACGCAGGAACCGCCAAACTTAACCCTTTCAATGCCCGCCTGTGGCAGGATCTGGCTGGTGGATGCGTAGAAAGTATCCCGAAGCTGTTTTCCTGCCGACCCGGTTGCCCCTTTCCCATCTTTTTCTAACGGAACATTAAGTGGTAGACCTTGGCCAATAGTGATGCCATGCCTTCCCATTCCACTACCAAAGTTCGGACAATTTTTTCTCTTTCCCGATGCGCAACCTACTGACAGCTGACCGGTGAAGTTGATACGGATATTTAAAATGAATGAGTTAGCTGTGGATCACCGTGTTCCGGTGGGGCATGGGAGTGGCTCCCCCAATTTGGCGTCCGAGTTGCCAATAATCATTTCGTCAAGGGTGAACAGCTTTCCAATGGCATTGCCACCAGCGAGTGCCCCTGAAGGAAGCCCCCTACTGCCAACATCATCGAGAACGGAAAAATGGACAGAGAAAACCCGCTCAGAAATTACCTCCTCCAGTTGAACCAGCAATATAACCTTTCCAACGAGTTCAAGTCTCGAGTTGCAGAGTTGATTGAGCGGCTTGCGGACCTGCATCTGGCGCCCGACCAAATTGAATTATTGGCTTGCCGCGTTCGGGAGACTTATGAAAGGCAGGTCTTAGTGGAATCTTGCAGGGAGGAGAGCCAGAAATCACTTCAGAAGATTCAAAGCGCGATCAATGCCTATTCCAATGCGCTCAATACGATTAACCAACGCCTTAGCCACGCCGAAGCAACCTTGGAGAACGTCCTCAAAACGTCTCCAACGGTCCCAAAGCCAACCCCCGAAAAGGCGGTCCAGCCCTTAGAAAGGGAAAAAGCCAAAGCCTTGATGGCTTTTGCTACCATCAGCAGCAAGAACAGCCGCATTCACTAATTGTTGATCGTTAATTTCACGGCAAAACTCCACGCAGAAATTCGTTCGCGGGAATTTCGAAAAGCTCTCGGGCTTGGACAATTCTGCCCTGCCTTTGTGCATGGCAAAGGACACTTGTCATTAAGGGGAAGTTCCCTTGATATCCGCACTGCTCCCCTGATTGCAGAGATCGAGAAAAGGCTTTGCAAGGCATTCGCTCTGCTTATTTAAAAGTGAAGGGAGCCTTCAGGGCCACATTTCCCCAAAGTAATACAATATCCCCGCCGTTCCCTTTGCCTGACTTAACCAGGTTAATGGTAAATTGCTCGACGCTATCTGTGCCCTCCGAATAGGAAAGCGGTATGCCATCCAAATCGTCGATCGCGTCGTGCTGTGTCCCCCATTGCCCGCTCTTCTTGTTAAAAACCAAAGAAAAGTTCTTCGCATCCAGTTTTTTCAACCACAAGCTATAGGTTCCTGCCGGGATCGAAACTTTGTTGAATGAAAGATTGGCACTCGTCGTCACTGTTGTAGACTTATCCGCACCCAGCCTCCAGAACTTGTTAGTCTCCAGTTGAGAGAACATGTCCCGTCCCTTCAAAGACGGTCGCCCGTACTCGATAAACATAAACTTGTCCCCAATCTCGATCCGGCTGGTACTCCGCGGATTTTTTTGAGGGAAGGCGTATGAGGAGAACAAGGTCAATCCAACCAGGACCAAGTAAATAATATTTCTCCTGAATCTCATGGGAAAGCCTCCATTTGTTGAAACCTGTTCGGCCGGAAACCGAAGGGTTAGATTGGGAAAACACCCGCTGATGCCCAGCGGTTTATTTACGCAGGTAGCTATCCTTTTTCTCCAGCCAATCGTGACGGATGGGGCTGAAGAGATCATAGATCAGCGAGTCCTCCAGGGCGACAACCGAATGGACTTTATTGGAAGGGATCAAGACCAATTGATTGGAATGAAGCAACTGCTCCTCGCCTTCCATCATGAACACCACTTTGCCTGTCACGACCATCGATAGTTGTTCGCTCTCATGAGAGTGATCGGGAACGATACATCCCTTTTTCAGGAAGAGTTGGGCGATCATGATTTTTTCGCCATTGACATATTTCCGGGAAAACTGAGGATTCATTTCCTCCTGTGGAATGTGGCTCCAATCAAAATGAATCATTCTTCCTCCGCGTCATGACAGTCAGGGAATCATTATCGTTTCATGGAAAGGCAGCGTCCGGATTCAGTGAGAGGTGCCTGGGAGGGGTTGGGTTACGTTGGGAAGCTGATCGATCTTGGGCAATTTCTTCTGGTTGGGCAACCAGCGCACTCCCGCAGCCTTGAACATCTTCCCGATATCCACATTGTCGTCGATGCGGACAATGATTCCTCGCAGGACCAAAGGGCGGGACATGCGAAGCGGTAAACTCACATTAAAAACCAATTCCATCCCTACTTTGACATCGGCCATGGTCAAAAAACAGGCGCCGTTTGGGCTGTAATCTTCCAGCCGGCTACCTTCGTGAATTTCCGGATGGGAGCCCGGTGTCCCGAGACACTCCACCCTCCAATTGACTCTGGCACGTTGATGAAACCGCTTTTCCGTGAAAGAGGTAGGCATGGCATTCTCCGCTCGCAAGGTTCTTTGCAAGCTTAGCAACTTTAAGAATTGATGTCCAGTCAGCAGATTCTGCCTTCCTGCGAATTCCTGCTGAAATCAAAATGATTCTGTTATAATCGAGATTAATCTTTAATGGTTGGAGCCCCTTAATGGATAAAGAGAAATTGGAACCCAAGAATGAAGTCAGTCACGAGGAGGATTTTGCTGCTCTTCTTGCAAAGTACAATGAAACTGCGACGCAATTAAAGCCTGGGAATATCGTACAAGGTAAGATCGTTGGAATCTTCGATACAGAAATTTTGGTCGATGCGGGAGGGCGATCCGAAGGCATCCTGAAGAGAGAAGAAATTACAGCTCCCGACGGAAGCCTGATGTATCAAGAAGGCGATACCATTCTCGTCATGCTGGAGAGTGGAACAGGGAGTGATCAGCAACTTCGTGTCTCTTATCGCAAAGCCAGCAGAGCGCGGCGGCAGGCGGCCATCGAAGAATCGATTGCTGCCGGCAAACCTGTCGAGGGCCGCGTGACTGAGATCGTCAAAGGCGGTCTGCTCGTGGACGTTGGGATGCGGGCTTTTGTCCCCGCCTCTCAGATTGACGAACAGTATGTGGAAGACCTGAAGCCCTATGTAGGTCAGAGTTATACCTTCAAAGTGATTCAACATGATTTGCCCAACGGCAAGCTCATACTTTCCCGCAAAGCCATCCTCAACGAAGGAAAAGCCGAAAAAAGACGGGAGACGCTGACCACGTTAGCTGAGGGACAGCATCTTCAAGGTACCGTGAAGCGCATGATGGATTATGGGGTGTTTGTGGATATTGGAGGCGTCGAAGGGTTGCTCCACATTTCGGAGATGTCCTGGCGCCGGATCCATCATCCCGGAGAGATGTTTAAGATCGGAGACCAGATTGAGGTCGAAGTCTTAAAATATGACCGCGAAAAGAATCGGATCTCTCTGGGATACCGCAGGAGAGAAGATGACCCCTGGCTGAGAGCAGGAGAGGTCTATCCTGAAGGCGCTTTGGCTCGCGGGATTGTGAGAAAACTCGAGAATTTTGGGGCCTTTGTCGAGTTGGAGTCGGGGATTCAGGGACTGATTCCTGTCTCCGAGATCTCCTGGACGCGACGGGTGAGTCATCCAGACCAAGTCTTGAAATTGGGGGACGAGGTTGATGCCGTAGTGACCCGGATTGATTCCGCCAATCGCAAGTTGTCACTCAGCCTTCGCAAGGTTTCCGAAAATCCTTGGGAAATCTTTGCCCGTGACCATCAACCCGGGCAGACCATCGCCGGCAGAGTATCTCGCGTCGCGGACTTTGGCATTTTTGTAGAAATTGCGGAAGGCATCGAGGGGCTGGTTCATATCTCGGAAATCGCCGAAGCTCCTAGCAAGCATTTGCTTTCCAATTTTCAGCCAGGCCAGGAAGTCCTGACAAAGGTGCTTGGCATTGACCTGGCCGGACGAAAGATATCCCTCAGCTTGAAAGCCGTGGCCGATGAAGGGACGCAGGGTGCTGTCAGAGAATATCTGGAGGCGGCCGTCAACAGCGGCGGACATAACCTGGGTGAAAGTTTCCCTCAGGAGCTGCGTCAAAAGTCACACACGGCTGAGTAGTTTTGAGGGACAGTCGGTAAGACAATAGGGTAGTTGTGGCATGTCTTGTCGCCCGCGACAAGACCCTCCCCTCGGTTGGATCCACTTCCTCAACCAACTCAGTGCAGTGGAATGTGTTTTCCGGGAAACCGAATTTGGAACTCCCAGGTTTCCCGGGACTCAGGTGAACATGTCTGAAAAACGGATGGCAAAAATTGGGGATCCTGCTCCCGATCTCGCCTGGCTCAACATCGAGGGGAATGAAATTCGGCTCAGCGACTATCGTGGGAAGAGGGTTGTACTCTTCGTCTGGGCTTCCTGGTGTTCTTGTCGAGAACAACTGGCTGACTGGCAGTTATTTTATCGAGAACATCGGCCTGGCGGTGTCGAAGTTATTGGAATCGCCATGGATGGCCAGGGCGCTGCGCATGTGAAGCCTTTAGTTGAACAAGCCAAGGTTGAATTTCCGGTGGTCGTGGATTCCGTTGATTGTCTTTGGGACTTGTTTGGGTTTGAATACCTTCCCAATGGTTACTATGTGGATGAGCGCGGAGTCATTCGTTACCTGAAAGTTGGCGGGTTTGACATCCGCGACACGATTAATCGAAAAATTTTGGAGGATCTGGTTACGGACAAATGGGCGAAGCATTCCTCGAAAATTCAGGAGCGGCCCAAGACTAACTTTAAAAAGGACCTTGCGGCACTAAAACGGCAGGTCAAGGGTTCGACCCGTGGCCACGACAAGCGGCTCAAGCTGTGCGAGCTCTATGTCAAAACGGGTCAGCCTAAGAAAGCCTTAAAGGAATACGATATCGTGCTCGATGCTCAGCCCAAGAACGCCAGAGCTCTCTTTGCCCGCGGTGCCGTCGCGCTCCGCCTCAGAAAAGTTAGAGAAGCCATTAGCTTGTGGAAAAGAGCCTTCGCCATAGAGCCCAATAACTGGGTAATCCGTAAGCAGTTATGGGCCCTGGAAAATCCCGAGCGATTTTATCCTCGGATTGACCACAATTGGCAAAATGAACAAATTCGCAGAGAAGAATTGCAGGCAGAAGCCGAACTGAAGTCCCGTCCCAAGGCCAAGGCCCATCGCATTTAATTTCAATCCCCACGAAAAAACAGCACGCTGAATACTGCCTATCGGCTTCCGAGCCGTGTCCCCTTTAAACCTTGGGCGGGGGACTGGTTGGACGTGCCGAATGATGGTCAACCCGCGGACGAGGGACACGCGTTTGGAATTCTCCAATGAATTGAACCAATCGCGAGGCCGCTTCATTCAGAATTCGGTTTCCTTTCTCGGCCGTTGCCAAGGTCGGTTGCCCGAATACACCTTCCTCCACAAACGTGCTGGTCCATTCCACGAATGTTACTGGGCCTGAGCCGAAGGCATCGCCCCACTGGAATCCCGTTGCTCCCTTTTGGTTGTACCAGGCGATATGATCCTTAGCCTTCTCCATCTGGACCTTCTCTCCGGCCAGACCGAGGACCATGGAGGTTTCGATTTCGCAGGCATGGCCCGATCCTCCTGGAAAAGTCGACTCACGGAACGACTTGACGAAGCCAGGGTCGAGCTGCAACATGTTCCACCACATGAAAGAAGCCGTGAGCGCATCGGTTTCCATCACCACCTTGCGGCAGACCACCTCCAGAAGGGCGGTGTTCCCGCCATGCCCATTAACGATGATAATTCGCTTGAACCCGTGGTAGGCCAGGCTTTTGCACACATCGGCACAATATTCCACGAAGTGGTCATACGACACATGGATCGTCCCCGGAAAATCCATGGCATTGAGGTTGTATCCGTAAGGAATGGTTGGAGCAACCAAGACTTTTTCCGGAATGCGCCGCCCTGCTTCCAAACAGACATTTGTGGCGATCAGGTTGTCTACCTCCAAAGGGAGGTGGTGGCCATGTTGTTCGGTTGAACCGACGGGGAGCAGGATGACCTTTTGCAATTCCACGGCCTCGTTAATCTCGGGCCATGTCAGATCAGAGTAGAGATATTTCGAGGCGGATTTAGACATTCACGCAATTCCTCCAATTGGGCTTCGCGCCAAGCGCCATGCCCATCAACTTAGCGCACCCGCTTGACGGTCAGCAATTGAAAATTTGAACCGCAGGGCTGGAGCGCCTTGGGTTTGATCATTGGCAACTGAACGGCCGGCTCGGACCCGGGAGAGCAAAGATCATGAAGGCACTTCCCAGGAGCCCAGCCTCAGCGAGGTTTCAAATCCGGCAAGTTACAGAAATTCGAATCGGGGATGTACTTCCCGATTGACGCAGGAGCGTGGCCATCTTCCTTGAGCAAGCGCGATCACCGTTTCCACGGAGAGCTTCCAACGTACTTCCATCCCATGGTAGGAGCCACCGGCGGTGTGCGGCGTCAGCACCACGGTGTCAAACTGTAAGAGCGGATGGTCGACCGATGGTGGTTCTGTTTCAAGCACATCTAATCCGGCTCCGGCAATTCTCCGTTCCCGAAGGGCCCGAATCAGAGCTGTTTCGTCAACCACCGGCCCGCGCGAGGTGTTGATGAGGATGGCGCTGGGCTTCATGAGTCCGAATTCTCGATCTCCGATGAGATGATGGGTTTGCTCAGTCAGAGGGCAATGCAATGATACGATATCGGCTTCACTAAGGAGCTCATCGAGAGACACCTTCTGAACCCCCGCTGCGCTCATCTTTTCTTCGCTCACATACGGATCGTAAGCGAAAGTGGTCATTGCAAATCCCTTCAGTTTTCGCACCAGGTGACGCGACACATGCCCGAACCCCACCAGCCCGAGCTTTTGTCCCGATGGACCCGGAAGGGGATGGGCGAGCTGATAATCCCATTGTCCAGCCCGGACAGAGCGGTCCAGCTTGCTAACTTGGCGGATGACGTCAAATAGCAGGGCGATTACGTGATCTGACACCGGGTCACTGGTTGCCTCGGGTGTATTCGCAACGACAATGCCTCGACGGGTGGCCTCGGCCACGGGGACATTGTCTGTCCCGCTTCCCGTGCGAAGAATCGCCCAGCAATGGGAGAGGTTCTCCAAGGGAACTGTTGTCAAGATACGGCTCCCTCCAAGCAGCCAGACCATACCGGCATCCCCGGCATAACGCATTAACTCTTCGGGAGTTGTACAGTGGTGAATCACGAGAGGAATTGATTCATCCGCCAACCGTTTGATAACCCACTCGGGAACGGATTTCCCGTCCAAGTCGACCAGTGCAGTCTTGATGTTTCTCTGCGCGGCTGATTTCGCAGAATCCTGATTTTGAGAATTGTTCATGAGAGGACAATCCAATGCGCAGCAGGTTTGGTTAGGGGTTTATGGTATTAAGAATTCCTGTCAGATATTGACGAGTCTTGGCCACAGCCGCGTTCACTTCATCCAACCCTGGCCATCCCTTATCGGAAAATTCAATCTCAAGGCTGACCGGACCTGAATAGGCCGAGTCCTCGAGAATCTTTATAATCCGATGAAAATCGATCTCACCCTCTCCAGGAGGCGGGAAGTTCCAGATGCGTTTTCCTCCTACCTTATCTTTGAGATGCACATGAGCAAGTTCAGGGAGTGTGAGAACCAAATCCTCATAAGGGGGGGTGCCGGCATAATAGAGGCCATTTCCCGTATCGTAATTAATCTTTACGTGAGGGTGACGTACCTTGCGCACCAGCTTAATCGTCTTTTCCCCGGTGCCCGTCAGGGTGCCATGAATTTCCAGGGCCAGGACAACATGATGTCGTTGGGCAAAATCTGCAACGGCCGGAATGTTTTCCAGAAAAAGGGATTCATCTTCGTCTTCATTGGAGGGACCACCCACCGCGGTATTGACGATGGGGACATCAAGTCCCGAGGCAAGTTCTATGGCCTTCTTAGCGAGATCCACTCCCTGACGGCTGGTTAAATCCGAATGCGAACTTAGACTGCACAGACGCAGGCCAAAGGTGGCCAGTTTCATCCTCAAGTCGCTGAGGTCCCCTTTATCCATTTCCAGCGATATGTGTTCACATACCCCTGGAATGGCGGCAATCTCTACAGAGTTGAATCCGGCGGCACTGATTCCCTGCAGAGCTTCATCCAGGCTGAAGGGAAGATAGGTAACGGTATTGACTGCGAGGGTGGGGAATTGATGAATCATGATTGAAGGTGCTTGTATGGGCCGGCTTCAGTTGGCAAAAGATGGATTACTTCTCCCCGGCGTGCCGACTCATGGACCGCCTCCATGAGACGAATATTTTGGAGCCCCTGGCGCCCATCACATAGCGGGGACCTATCCAGCAGCACACAATCGATAAAATGATCGATTTGTGCGATGAACATTGGCAGATCGATATGAGGGCCTTTGGTGGCTGGAACTATCTTTGGATTCCTGTCTCGGTCCTTAAGGTATAGAGCTCAGCTGGGAACACTCTTGCATAGCCTTCTGTTCCAAAGATCTCCACGGTCCCATGGGGATGGGTGGCAAATGGGTGGTACCATCCCGCTTCGATAATACATGCCAACCCGTTTTCATATTCGATCAGGGCCTGAGCTGTATCTTCAACATCGAATTTCTCAAAGAAGTTTCCTTCCAAGGCAAACACTTTCTTGGGGCGAAGCTGATCGTGAAAAAGAAATGAAACGGTATCGACCGAATGGATTCCAATGTCGGCAAAAGCCCCGCCTCCGGAGAGATCACGCTGGGTTCTCCAATTGTCCGGTGGGGGCCCCCAATTGGACGGAGCGGCATAGGCTTTGCACTTGATGATGCGGCCGATGACATTGGATTTCACAATTCCCTGCAGCCATCTCATCTCCTCATTCGCTCGCCAGACGTGGGCAATCATCAACTGCTTTCCGGATCGATCGGCTGCTTCAATCATACCTTCACATTCGGCGACACTCTTGGCCATCGGTTTCTCGCAGAGGACATGCTTCCCGGATCTCAACAGCTGAATGGAAACTGGAGCATTCAAGGCATTAGGCAGGCCAATCACCACTGCGTCCACCGCCGGATCTTCAGCCAGAGATTCAAAACTAGAATAGGTCTTGGGGATTTTGAAGTCCTTGGCGAGCCGGCGGAGGGATTCAGCATGGAGATTGGCCGCACCAATGACCTCTGCCCGCGGATTCTTGAGGAGAGCGGGTAAATGAAATGCACGAATGATGCCCCCGGTTCCTGCCACTGCAAAGCGTACCTTAGGACTGTGGCTGGGCATGGCTGATTCAATGCACAGACCCCGGATTGGGGCTTGAATCGACTCTTAGTTCAAATAGCGACTGGCAACACGGCGAAAAAGAGCGGCGCGCTCCTCCACGACAGCTTCGTTGTCGCGCATCGTCACTCCAAAGGAGGAACTCAGCCCCGGATCGGACACACCGATGCTGATATTCAGTGAGCGAGACAAAAGATCATCGGTCTGAGGAAGCATTCCTTTGCGGTACCGCATCTCCCCTCCCTTGTTAGTATAGTAAGGGCAGGAGAACGGGCACTTCTCCGTGGTAATTGTTCGCTGTTCCATAATCTGTTCCATATTCTTATAGACATGCCAGCCTGCATCGGCCGTGACTTTTGTCCCCAAATCCTGGGCGATCTTCTCGGCAATTTCGGCGGTAGGCAGGATCACCGTCAGCATCGTGCCGCAGTCCCCTGCGGGATCACCCAGCTCCCTGAACTCCAGATTGGGCAAATCGGCAATTCGTTCTTTGTAAAGCTTCTTGTTGGTGCGCAGGTGACTCACAATCTGCGGGAGTTTTCTAAACTGGGCCAGTAGCACGGCGGCTTGAAGTTCGGTAAAGCGAAAATCAAGGCCAATAAATGGACGATTCCCAATTTCCACTCCGGTACGCAGTGGGGAGTGTCCCTGATCGTGAAAAGCAAAGCAGCGCCGATAAAGCTCTTCATCGTCCGTGATGACCATTCCGCCATCCCCGGACGTGATAGTCTTGTAAACATTAAAGCTGAAAGCCCCGATTTTCCCGATCGAGCCGACAGGGCGGCCCTGATAAGTGGCTCCGAAGGCCTGCGCACAATCTTCGATCAATGGAAGACCATGGGCATCGGCGATTGCTTTGAGTTCCGTTAAACGTGCGGGGTTTCCCATCATGTGGACAGCCAGAATGGCCTTGGTTCGCGGTGTAATCTTGGCTTTCACGTCCTTTGGATCAAGGTTGAAAGTTCGATCGATCTCCGCCAAAACGGGGATGGCACGGGCATATACAATGGAGGAAATGCTGGCAATAAAAGTGTATCCAGGGACGATCACCTCATCTCCGGGGCCGACTCCCAGTCCGCTAAGCGCAGTCAACAGAGCCGAAGTTCCGGAATTGACGGCGACCGCGTATTTCACCCCCGCATAACGGGCGATTTCCTGCTCGCATTGATACACCTTTCCCTTGAAGCGAGGATCGATTTCGCTCCCCAGGGACACCCCATAGCGAAAAAGATAACCGGACTTCAGGACTTCCATCACTTCCCGGATTTCTTCCTCGCCAATTAGTTCCATTCCCGGACCAGGCATCGCACTTGACCTCCTGTATCATTGGCGGGCTTAGATCTTAAAGGATCAGATACTCCAGAAATCCTTTCAGGTCCCGCGCCGTTTTCCATGGATCCAGCTCCCAATATTTGGGGCTCAAGAGTTCACAGGACCAGCAACCATCAAAGCCGGTACTCTTGACCGCTTCAACCCATTCCTTCAGAGGGATTTTTCCTCCCCCAGTCCAGACATCCCTGCCGCGTTGTTCATGGGTTCCACGTTGGCCCCACTCCTCTAATGAATCACAGAAATGCACACAATAGATAAGATCCTTTGGCAGTTTGGCAATATCTTTACTAGTGCTCCCGCTATCCCAAAGATGCCAGAAGTCGACCACCAACCCGATATTATCTTCGCCGGCCTCATCGATAACTTCCAGGACCTGGCTCAACTGATGCAAAGGAGTCCAGGTGAGAGCTTCCAGGAAGAACTTTATCCCATGGGCCCTCCCAATTCGAGAAATGGACTTCAGGTTCCTGGCAGTCAATCGACGGAGTTCCGGCCAAGAAAGGTTTACGGGGCCCTTGTATGGTCCGGTTGGGTCCAGCGGCCCAGTAAGAAGTTGAATCATGGGACAGGCGAGTTTTTCCGCCAATAAACAAAGACTTTCGCATTCGTCGAGGAGTTTCGGCTGCTGGGCAGGATCTTGCCGTTCGATATCTTGAATGTAAGTGAGCCCCACCGGGGGGACCTCTTTGAGCAGCGGCTGGAGAGTTTCGATGGGATAGCCCTGAGCAAGATACCGCTTCAATTTGGTTCCGTTGAGCTCGATGCCGGAATGCCCTGTCTCAGCCGCAATCCGGATATCCGTCAGGAGATTACAATGCATGGTGACAAGGCTTTGCAGCGCTATATTCATTAAAGATTCTCTAATGTAGGATAGGGAATACGATTACAGCCCAAGATCCAGCCGGGACCCACGAGTCCTGTGCCAACTCCACTGCCGAATCGCTCTTGTGCTACAAAGCGATAGGAGTCGCGGGTTCATGGATGGGTGCAGTAGAATGCTTCGCGCCGAGGGTTCAGCTCGAGTTTGCGCCTACTAAGTGCTCAACCAGGATTTGGGGAATAATTCTTTCATTTCCCGCCCAGGATTTTTTCTTCAAGCTCCCGAAGCTTGGCCTGCAACCGGTCGATTTGTTCTTTCATCTCCGGGAGGCGACCGAACAAAGCGTTGAGCTTCTTGTATTCCGGTAGGGGCCGCACAGGAATTCCCCAGTAAACCTGCCCGCCGCGGACGATTTTCCCCGGCAATACCCCGGCTTTGGAGCCGATGATGGCCCCACTCTCCACACGAGCGTGGTCACCGAATCCAACCTGGCCTCCAATGATGGCATTCGGCTCGATGACTGTACTGCCTGAAATACCCGTTTGGGCGGCAATGATAACGCCTGAACCAATTTCCACGTTATGGGCAATTTGAACGAGATTGTCAATTTTAGCGCCGCTTCCAATCCGCGTAACCCCTAAAGAACCTCGATCCACCGTGGTATTGGAACCAATTTCCACGTCGTCTTCAATGACAACGGTCCCAGCCTGCGGAAACTTGAGGTGGGTGTGCCCGTCAAAAATATAGCCGAAACCATCCCCGCCAATGACGGCTCCCGCATGCAATGTTACACGGTTCCCGAGCTGAGCTCCGGGGTAAAGCACTGTTCTCGGATATAGGATGCAATTTTCTCCGAGGGAGCAATTCTCGCCAAGACTCGTGCCTGCCATCAGGATTGAAAACTTTCCTACCTGGGTTTTTGCTCCGATGACCACGTGAGGGCCCACGTCCACTCCTTGTCCGAGGACGGCTTCAGGATCAATCACTGCCGTTGGATGGATTGAACCCTGACCTATCGGCCGTGGAGAAAGGAAGGCCGCGGCTCTGGAAAAATCGAGTTTAGGCTGATTCGAAAGGATGGCGTTCCAGTGGGGTTGGGCGAAGCTTTGGGTGGTAAGGACACAGGCGGCAGGGAGTTCCCCGCCAGCAAACGGCGCCGGCTTCTGTCCTTCAATGAAAATAAGGGATTCGCTATCTGCGGTCTGCCACCCCGAAACATGGGTGATCTTTCGATCCCCGTTCCCTTGAAACGGCAGTGCCAGAAGTTTGGAAAGTTCCGCGATGGTGCGATTCATGTTTCAACAAAAAACGCAGGCCTTGAAAGCCTGCGTTCCTTGAATGTCACGGAATTGGGAAGGCTGAACCAGTAGGCAGACGGCGCTATTTCCCCGCTCGAACGGAGGCCAGAATTTCGCGGTCTTTGTCCGAGATTGCCGGGTTGGACTGGCAACATCCTCCACTCTCGGTAGAGGGTTGAATGACCGGCAGAAGTAACTGATGTTGGCTGGTTTGCAACGGGACCGCCTTGCCTTTGGCGAAAATTTCGTGTCTTCCCTGCGTGCGATGCCATTCGGCCAGCGTGGCAGTTTGGTGCATGTTCTCGATAATCTGCCGCCAACCGACGCCCGTGTTATAGGCACAGAAGGAGATCTCGCCTTCTTGAGTCCCGTAGGGAATCACGCACATTTCAGTGCGGCGAAAATCATAAGTCCACAAATCCTGAAACCACATCCCTTCCACACAGAGGATCCGCCAAACGTCCTCCTGTTTTTGGACTTTCATCCGATCATTTCGGTCGCTGTTCGGAGTCGCGGAACTGGGTTTAAAGAGATTCACAATCTGTTGGATGGGGAATCCGGCGGGGGCTTGGTCGGCTTTGTAATTTCGCATGATCGAAAGTGCCAGTTGGGCAGCCGTAAGGGTCTTTCCTCGAGCCGAATCGGTAATGACGGCCACATCGCGGATGAATTGTTCGTAGTCAAAAAACTTGTAGAGAGGAGTGAATTCGTGGGTCTGCCGATTGACAACCAGCAGGGAGAAGATGCCGCAGTTGGGATGGCAATTGCAAGCACTCCAACCCCACGGAGCATCGCTTCCCTGAAGCAAGTCCATGACACTGGTAAAGGCGCTGTAAGAAGAGAGCGGGAACCAGTCACGCATCGGGTTCCAATCGGTCCCCAGCTGTTCTTTCAGATCCTCGGTCATCTGGGAAAGGGTATACCGCTGGGAATAGCGGGTCTCATCGTCGATGTCTTCGTCTCTTCCGGTAAAGGAGACAGGCTGGAAGGCGATCGTTTGAATCTTGTCAATATTGCGCACCGCAAAGTCCACAATCGCTCCAATGCCGTGATTATTGACACCGTTGACAATCGTGGTGACCAGCGTCGTTTTCATTCCAACTTTGGCCATGTTTTCAATGGCCTGCAGTTTGACGTCAAACAAGTTCCCCACGCCGCGATGCTGGTTGAGTTCGTTGGTTGTCCCATCAAATTGCAGATAGGCACCGTGGAGGCCTGCCTCATGCGCTTGTCGCGTAAACTCCTCACTTTGGGCAAAGCGAATTCCGTTGGTGGCCGCCATGATCCGGTAGAATCCCAGCTTCTTGGCGTAGGCGACTGCCTCCAGGAAGAAGGGGGAAATCGTCGGTTCCCCTCCGGACAGCAGGATGATAATCTGACGTTTGGGCTTGAAGGAAATCGCGCGGTCAAAAATGGCCTTGATGTCTTCCCATTCCGGCTGATGGACATACCCCACCTGGTTGGCATCCATGAAGCAGGGGTTGCACATCATGTTGCAACGATTGGTCAGGTCCACCGTCAAGACCGCTCCGCGGCCATATTTGATCGTGGACGTTCCATGGCGATGGACGCCGTCGTCCTCGGCACATTTGAAGTCGCGTCCGAAGAAAAGGCCCTCAATCCTCCGGGTGAATTCAGGGTTGGTGGAAAGCACATCCTCAAAGGGCCCGTGTTTTTCACAGACCTTCCTCATTAATACGCGCCCGCCTTCCTCAATGATTTGGGCTTTGATTTCCCCAGGGTTTTCATTCACCAATGAAGAGATTTCGGTTTCCCCCCGGATGATCGCGCCCCGAACTTCAGGGACACACTTGGGGCAAAGCGAGTCGGTGGCACGGGGAAAACCAAGGGTTGGGGCAGAGCGCTCGTGGCTCTTTAACATTCTTCCCGGCGCCCATTTCGGTGTCGGGAGCTCCCCTTCGGGTAAGCGTCGATTAACAGATTGAAAGACCTTCCAGGTTAAATCCGCCAAACGGGAAATGAACTCGGAGCCTGACCATATTCCTCGGACAGCTTTGTTGTCCTTGTTCTGAAACATGTGGTCGGTGTACATGTATTTCCTCCGGAATTCAAAACCACGGCGCTAGGCCTAATCTATCGTCAAAACCGCCCGGAGCCGTTAAAATCCGAGCCAATAGTGGATTGTCTCAGGGGCTTCCCAGTTGACGACAAACACCAGGAAAAGCTATCAGTATTTGAGCCCAAGGTCTAGTAAATTTTTTGATTTCTTGCACTTGGCATGTCCGCAAGAAATTTGTACCCAAGTGGCCTGACGAATCTCCGTTTCCTCTTTCCCCCGAACCTACCCCATCTTAACGAGAACTTGAATGATTTCAAATTTTCAGGCGGACGGGGATCCACTTTCTAACTGAGTTGATTAAATACAGGTTGCCGGATTGTTTGAGTTCAGCTTTGGAAAGAACTCGTTCCTGAAGAATGCCTTGTTCGATCAACTCATTGCGAAAGGTCCCGGCGAGCAGGCCAGAACTTCTGGGAGGAGTCCACTTTACCCCGTCGATTTCCACAACGATGTTGGCAATACTGGACTCAGTCACTTCTTCCCGTTCATTCCAAAAGATCAGGTCATCACAATCCGGTCGAGCAGCCAATTGCGTTTCATAAATCTCCCGGTGCGTAGTCTTGTTGTACAAGAACGGATCATGGATATCAACGGGTTGAGGTGCCAGGGCAACCACAAGCGGGAAAGGGGGGCTTGCGGGCAGAGGGAAAACTTCCAAACGAATCGTACCGTTGCTTTCGGCCAAGAGACGAATACGCCAATACCCTTCAGGGTGACCTCGTTTGACATGCTCCAACTCATCCCAAATCCTCGTTTCGTCCCAGTCATACCCAAAATAGATAGCCGACTCGCGCATTCGGAATAAATGACGGGAAAGAAGAAAGTAACTTCCCGATTCCAACCGAAGAGTTTCCAGGAGCTGAAATTCAGGCCATCGACGATTAAGAAATCGGGATTTGAGCAGGCATTCGGCATATTCCTCCTCAGGCTGTGAATCGATCGTAATTCCTCCCCCAACCCCCATTCGAACCTCACTAGTACTTTTCTCGAGCCAGATTGTGCGGATCGCTACGTTAAAGACACAGTCTCCTCCCGGGAATACGATCCCAATCGTTCCGGTGTAAATGGATCGGGGATAGGGCTCAATTTCCCGGATAATCTGCATGGTCCGAATTTTTGGAGCTCCGGTTACCGAGCCGCAAGGAAATAGAGATTCCAAAATCTGTAATAAGGACAAACTTTCGGGGACTGAAGCTTCCACTGTAGAGGTCATTTGCAACAGTGTGGGGTACCGTTCTACCTGGCAGAGGCTGGGCACCTGCACGGTTCCGGGGATTGAAATCCTACCCAGATCGTTTCTCAGCAAGTCAACAATCATGATGTTTTCAGCACGGTTCTTGGGTGAGGAACTCAATTTCAGGGCTTGAAACTCGTCTTCTTGGAACCAACGGCCACGTCCCAGCGTTCCCTTCATGGGACGAGTTGACAAGGTAGTCCCCTGTTTTTCAAAGAAGAGCTCTGGGGAAAAAGAAAGGACCTGATACGCGCCCATATCAATAAAAGCACTGTATGCGGCCCCTTGATTTGTCCCCAATTGCCGATACCAAGCCCAGGAGTCCCCTTGAAACGTTGAATGGAGTGGAAAAGTATAGTTGACCTGGTAGGTGTCTCCGCTGGCGATATGATTTTGGATTTTCGAGATAGCGGAGGTGTAAGTCTCCGCTGTAATCAAAGGCTTCCAATCCATATGAGGAGAATGGGTTGCTTGTTGATTTAGAGTTAAAGGAGGCCGTTCGATCTTGTCGAAGATGGCGACCCAGGCCAGTGGAAGCCCCGCGGGTGCGTTCGTCTGCAGAGCAGGATCAAAAACTTGAGAAGCCTCATAACTGAGAAGCACAACAGCCCAGAGGCTTTTTTCGGAAGCCTTTTCTGCTTCTCTCAGGACAGGAATCACCTCAGGGAGTTCATTGGCCTGGTAAACAACCAGAGGCTCCGGGAAGTAGGCAGACCATCCCGGAATGTTGCGGTGGAAGGATTCAAATACAGCGGATGGCATGAGGATTCGTACGCGAGATCAGCTAAAGCTGGCAACGCGATCTCCGGGAAAGTACTCGTTCCAACGCCGAGCAACCAGCTTGGCGACGTCTGGATCGCTTTCCAATTCCGCCGGGTAGGCGGGCTTACGTCGAGCATCAATGACGATCGGGCTCTGATAACAGAGATGGTGACGTCGAACGGGCGTTTGGGCGGCGTAAATGTCTGCGGCAGGCTCAAACTGGGTGAAGACTGACCAGAGAAAAACCGCGGGGTCGTCGGCAATCTCTAACCGATCCGAAAGCACGATCAATTGCCAATCTTGGAAGTCCTCCCATTGGGCAATCTGCTCCGCCAATTTGGCGTCCGCCAAATAGTCGACTCCTTGCACGACCAGACAGCCAGGACAGAACACACGAACGCCCTTCACGTAGGAAGGTACTGTCCCCTGAAATTGCGGGGGTAGTTTACGGATGGGGTCACCCAAACCCATTAAGATGGCCTTACTCCCCTTGTTTATCTCTGGACCACAATAATCGAGGGTATCCATTGAGAGGTTGGCGAGAATGAAGAAATCCGTTTCCCAGCGGACCCGCTCCAGAATATGAGTCAAGACTCGGGGAAAATCTTTGAGGTCCAATGACCGGTCCGTAGCTATAAGGAATTTGGTGAGAGAGAGCTGACCTTCCCCTAGGATACGGAAACAGGTTGCCATTGCTTCTCTCCCATAGCGCTCCCGGACGACGGCCCCCGCCAGCGAATGAAAGCCTGTTTCTCCATAACTCCATAGGTCTTTCACTCCGGGCATCACCAAAGGGAACAAGGGGCTCAAAAGCTCCTGCAGGTAGTCGCCGATAAAAAAGTCCTCCTGGCGAGGTTTTCCAACCACCGTGGCAGGATAAATCGCATCCCGGCGATGAAAGAGGTTCTGAATGTCGAATATCGGGTAATCGTGCTGTAACGAATAATACCCATAATGGTCTCCGAATGGACCCTCCGGTACGCGAAGCCGCGGCGGAACAAATCCCTGCAAAACAAACTCAGCGCCGGCCGGAAACGGGTGAGGATGATTCCCGACTCGGGCCATCGAGAGACGGCTTCCGGCCAGGAGCGAAGCCACTAACATTTCTCCCACATTCTCAGGAAGCGGAGTGATTGCCGCGAGGATCAGGGCGGGGGGACCGCCCAAAAACACGCTCACGGGAAGGGATTGGTTCAACTCTTCCGCAGCTGCATAATGAAAACCCCCGCCTTTGCCAATTTGCCAATGCATTCCTGTCGAGGTTGCATCAAATCGTTGCAGACGGTACATACCCAGGTTGTGACGTTTATCCCGGGGATGCTCTGTATAGACCAGAGGCAACGTTATGAAAGGTCCGCCGTCAAGAGGCCAGGTTGTGATGATGGGAAGGGAACGCAAATCCACGGGAGATTGCGAAACTTCGGTAACCGGAGCTGTCCTGGTGTGACGCGTTCCAAGTCTAAAGGCTTCCCATGCCAGGTTCTTATTTGCCCAAAACTTCGCAAAGCTGGGCGGAAGAAGCGTTTCTGCAAAATGAACGGCTTGTTTGAGCAGTTCCTGGGGCCGCTTGCCGAAGGCCAGTTCGATCCGTTTCATCGTACCAAAGAGATTGGTGACGACGGGAAAACGGCTTCCCTTGACTCTTTCAAAGAGTAAGGCAGGTCCCTTTTGTTGAATCACGCGGCGGTGAATTTCCGCAATCTCGAGGTTAGGGTCAACGGCTGCGCGAATGGAGACGATTTCCGATTCGCGACGGAGCAGATCCAGAAATTGGCGGAGATCGTGAAGAACGGCCATGAGAGCTCTCGATTGGTTAGCTGGTGAGTAAAGCCAGTCTCACGTATAGACCTATTCTAAAAGCAGGAACTCTATTCTCCCACACCCCCTTGAGCAGCAAAACAAGCGTTTAGCAACGGTCGGGGTAGGATCGTGGAGATTTCGAGTCGAGAGAATAATACGCATGGCTCGCCCAAGTCTACTCTTCTTGTGGCGGCATGCGAATCATCTTGGCGGGAAACTCATCAGTCCGTGCGCAAAGTCACGAAGAATTGTCGTGTGTGGTAAATGTCCCCCTCGAGCCCCCCAACATCGGGGAAGCTCAAGGGAGTTTCTGTCAGTGGGCATCAATCACTTAATCACATTCCCAGTGACAACACTGTTTGTACTTGAAGCATCAAACAGCGGGTTTATGTACCCGGAAATGAAATTATTCTTAATGATGTTCCCGTCTGCAACTGGAGTGAATGGGAAAGGCGGGGGGCCGGGAATAAACTGCTCGACTCCATAAAAGATCCCAGTAAGGGCTGTGGTCCCCGTTGCTGACTTAATGATATTTGCGCTGACGTTATTTCGGTCAGCGTGGGGGTTGTTGGTCGAAGAGGAACTCGAACGGGCGACGACCACGATTCCCTCGTAGGCGCCTGTGATCAAGTTTGCCTGAACTCGGTTATTGTTTGTCCCAATTACACCATTTACGATCCCTTGAGAATCCAAAAAGATCCCTTCTTTGACGCCTGAGATTGCGTTACCTGACACAATCAAGTTCGAATCCTCATAAACGTAGATGCCATAGGGGATGAAAGTCTTCAAATCTGAGTAGCCTCCCTGGATATTGTTGAGGAGTGCCGTCCCCCCGGCTCCAAATTCAAGGAAAATCCCAAATTGTTGAAGAAAGGGACCCACTTGGTCCGAGAGGCCGATCTTATTTCCGCTGACGGTAAAGGCAATATCCCCTTCAATGGCAACTCCAAAAGTTTGCGCAGCTACGATCTCGTTTCCAAGGACTGTCACTTGGACGGTGTTTGGATGAGTGCCATCGAGCGGATAATTTAGAGCAAGGATCGCCGTCCCCTCATTGCAAGTGCTTCCTGGCCCCTGATTCAAACCGATGATCCGGTTGTTGGAAATCAGTCCACTTGCTCCATAAAGGAAAATACCGCGCAAGCGATCTTCACCGAACGCTTCGGCGCCGAAGTCACACGGAGTGTCTTGCAAATTGAAAGCCTTGATGGTGAGGTTGACGACGTTTGCCCGAGTACCGGCGTTGCGCACGACCGCACCCAGAAAGTGACCGCCACCCACAGGATCGACAGCCGTAATCATATGACCAGCCCCGTCAAGAGTGAGACCTTGTGGGACGTAGATCGACGCATCGGTCGAGCAATCGGCTGTTAGCTTCATCGTCGTCCCTGTAAATTTAAAGACGCAGTTCGTCCAGGCATACCCACTGCTCGAATAAATTGTAAGGAAACTCACGAGCAACCCGCACGCAATCCGAAGCTTCCGTCCAGCATTTCTGAATACGCTTGTCTGGGCGGGGGAATTGTCTTCCGAACCTTCTTCAACCCATTGAGCATTGGATGAAAAGCTAATCATAGTGGTGTTCTCCTTTGTGCAAGGCACAATTCAATTGTCATATTCTGTTCCAATGCGACCCGTTCGGTTTGATTCCCTCTTGATCGTGAGGAAGGGATGGGCATCGGTGAGTCTGGGAACTGTCTTGGCAATTCTGGAAAGAATGGCAGGTCCGCACAACTTTTAGATGCAACCCTTATCAACGTTCTCTGCGATCCCAGTCGGTAGTTAGCAGGCAGGGCGGAATCTTCTTGTACCGACTTTTGTCCTTCACTCATATCAGTCAGCCGATGCAGACAGCTTTACCGCCACAACCCAGTGCAGGCGCGTGTTTGACAGTTCTTCGGCACTTCGAAGAATTAGTTACTACATTCGTCGCAGAAAAATATGAAACCAAGATACCAAACCTAAGGACCGACCAAATGATCGGGGGTATCTTGTACGCGTTGGAATTACCCAATAGTCTAACGGTCAGTCTGAGCCTTGTCAACTGGCTCGATATGGAGAGCGCTACCTCCTGAGGCACACCCCAATGAGTCCTTGAGAAATCTGGCAGGCTTCAGAAACGAACCTTAATTACCACTTCAGAAAAGCCCAAATTCCAGGTGGATTGGTTATAATCCTTTTGACGTTATAAAGTCATGCAAGGTCAGGGTCGAAATCATAGGTATAGTTGCGGTAAAATAGTTTCAAATAGCCTTGGGAAATTGATCATTCTTAGGGGGTTACTCATGAAAATCCCTTCTCATTCGATAATTATTCCAATACCTCTGGCACTACTGTCTCTCTTTTTGTCAGTAGGCAAAGCTGGAACAATTCAAAAGGATGTGCCAGGGAAGACTCCGTCTGTCGCATCTTCTGCTTCAGCGATGAGTGTCGACGATTCCCGTTTGCTCGTTAAGGCTATTCCTTCCGTTGATATCCCAAAAACTTTGGCCAGGTGGAAACTGCAGGAGACCGAGTTGGTCAATTTACGACAGTGGTCTCAAATGTTGGTGGAAAACTCCGCCAGGAATGATTTGACGCAGAAGTGGGTCGTCTTCATCCAGCAGGTGGGCGCCAGGAACAAGGAAACAAAGGTGGCCGATCTCTCTCCACTGATCCAAATGCTCATGCTGGCGGCTTATGACCAAGCCCAAAAGGAGATTGCGAGCGGCGTTTCCGAGGGTGGAGGCAAGACAAAATTGCGCAAGCAATTTGCCAGCACTTTGCAGGAGAATCTAACCCGGGCCAACGAAATCGAAAGCTTGTCACGCTTTTCCCGCAGGGAGATGACCGATCCGGTGGCTGGTTCAGGCCTTGGTCTGCCCACGGTCCAGCGCATGTTGCGCCAATGCCAGCTTGTTGAAAAAGGTGAAGGGAAAGTGGAGTGCAAGGATATCCTGGTTTCGACCGATTACGAACTAAAAAACTATATTACTTCAACGGCCAATCAATTAAAGCAAGTTCAAGAAACGCTCCGTCACACTCCTGAAGGCGGAGACGCTTCTGAGGGATTGGGGAAGGCGAGACTCTACGCCCTTTCCGAAACCGCCCGGCAGATGCATGATGCGGCCTTGCCCTATCTCAAGAAATAAAGACCTGCTTTGACAGAGTCCGGAGAGTCGACTATATTGATTGAGGTCGAATTCCAAATTCAATTTTGGGAGAGACGTCGAGGCGAGCGACCCATTCCCGAAACTGGTTCGACACTTCAATACCGACCGAGCTTGGGTCAAACTGTGGAGAAAGATCATGCCAATTTATGAGTATCGATGTTTAGAGTGCGGCCTGGCGTTCGAAAAAATTGTATCGTTGCATACCGAGTCGATGACCTGCGAGCGCTGTGAAAGTCAGAATGTGGAAAAACAATTTTCTGCCTTTGCCGTACAGAATGGCGAGTCGGCTTCTCTGAATACCTCAGGGCCGGGCTGTAACACCTGCGGGGCTCCCAGGCAGGGTATGTGCCGCGAGATGATGAATTAGCTTGTCAATTAAACAAAACCTTCCGCTACTTGTCGCCCTTGCGGGCTAGCGGATCCCGAGAGATTACAGGCCTTTTCCATCCTCTCCAACTTCTTGTTGCCCCCTTTAGAGATGCTCTTGCCGTCCCGAATACCTGAAGCACAAAATTCCCCAGTTCAGAGCATTAACATTTCTTCACAGCCTCCGGGCAAAGACCCGGTATGGGATAAGGCCCCCGCGTTGATTCCTTTCCCGTTGTTGAAACGATTTGCCGGGCACAATTTGTGGTTGTCCCTTTGGCTTGTGAGCGGTGCTTCGTTTCTTCTGCCGCATGGGACTTTTGCCTTACCCCGCCCGGTATGCCGTTTTCAAGTCACAAAACAAAAGATTTACCCTGGAAGTTTGTTCCTGGTTTCAGCGCATTGTGCTGAACCCGTTTCCAAGGCCACCGCTACCTTTCGCCAGAAACAGTTCATTTTCTTCGCTGGGAAGAATCAAATGGTGAGTTACGCGTTTGTGGGGGCCGATTTGGAATCGCGTCCAGGAAGTTACCCGCTTGAAGTTGAGTTGGAGCTGGGGGGCTCTCGAAAACAGGAATGGAAGGAATCGGTACGGATCTTTCCCAAACAGTTTCCAGTCCAGAAGATCACAGTGGCTGAGAAATATGCCAAGCCTGACCCTGCGGATCAGCAAAGAGCTGAGGCAGAGGCAAAAAAATTGGAAGCGCTTTGGAAAGTGAATTCGGCCGGGCGTTATTGGGATACTCCCTTTGAGCTCCCCGTCAAGAGTGAGTTAACCAGCGGATTTGGACGAAGACGTGTCGTTAATGGAGAATCGCGCTCACCCCATTCTGGGGTTGATTTAAAAGCCGACGTGGGAGCCCCGATCCGGGCCACGAACAAGGGTAAGGTGGTGGTTGCAGAAGAGATGTTTTTCAGCGGGAATACCATCGTCATCGATCACGGACTCGGCCTTTATACCTTTTACGGCCATTGTTCAAAAATCCTGGTACGGGTCGAAGAGACGGTGAATTCTGGCCAGGTGATCGGGGAAGTAGGGGCCACAGGGCGGGTCACTGGGCCTCATCTCCATTGGGCTTGCCGGCTCAACGAGACACGAGTGAACCCGCTAGATTTGCTCTCTTTGGTGATGGCAGACTGAATGCAGATGGATAACTCGTCTTTCTAGAGAAACCGTAGTCTCGGATTGAGTAATTCACGCAACCCATCCCCCAACAAATTAAAAGCCAGCACGGCAGAAATTGTCGACAAGGCTGGAAACAGGACGAGGTGTGGGGCATCGAAGAGATGGCTTCGTGCGTCGTTCAACATCGCGCCCCAGCTCGGTAGCGGTGGAGGCACGCCGAGCCCCAGAAAACTCAAGGAGGCTTCGGCTAGAATGGCCCCGGCGATCCCGATACTCGCCTGGATGAGTACGGGCTGAATGATATTGGGGATCAAATGTCGAGTGATGATATGCAGGTCGGTTCCGCCAAGGGAGCGGGCGGCTTTTACAAAATCAAGTTCCTTCACTTTCAGAATTTGCGCCCGCACCAGACGCGCGTACCCGACCCAGCCAACTGCGACCAAGGCAAGAATGAGTTTATCAAGGCCGGGGCCCCAGAAGGCAACGAGGGCGATGGCGAGAAGAATTCCTGGAAATGCCAGTAAAACGTCGGCCACCCGCATCAATATCTCATCAATCCACCCGCCATAAAAGCCAGCCAGGGTGCCGATGAAAAGTCCGATTCCGCTGGCTAATCCAACCACCGATACCCCCACCAGCATGGATATCCGACTGCCATAGAGGACCCGTGAGAAGATGTCGCGCCCTAATTCATCCGTGCCGAACCAGTGATTTCGATCGGGGGGCATGAGTCTCTGCGGCAAATTCTGGGTGTCGTAATCGAAAGGGGCAAGCAGGGGAGCAAAGAGAGCCAGCAATAAAAGCGAAGCTACGATGGAGCCGCCAAACATGACCAGGGTACGGGATTTCATCAGGATAACCTGCCCTGCAAAATTTCTACCGATATTTGACTCGGGGATCCAGCAGGCTGTAGACAAGGTCCGTCAACAAATTTGCCCCGACATAAGTCACCGCGATGACCAGGATGCACCCTTGGACCAAAGGGTAGTCCCGGGAGTTGATGGCTTGCACGGTGAGCCGTCCGATGCCCGGCCAGGAAAAAATCGTTTCTGTGATGATCGCGCCCGCCAACAAGGTTCCAAATTGCAGGCCCAACACGGTAATGACTGGAATCAGACAATTCTTAAGAGCATGTTTCAAGAAGACTCGACTCTCGCTCAATCCCTTGGCGCGGGCGGTCTTGATATAGTCCTCCTGGAGTTCCTCGATCATCCCGGCTCTGATCATGCGTGTCAGTATGGCTGAAAACGCCAACCCCAGCGTGAAGGCAGGCAAGATGCAGTAGGAAGGGCCTTCACGTCCCGAGACAGGGAGCCAGCCCAGCCAGATCGAAAAGAGAACGATGGCCAGGGGGCCCGAAACGAAGTTGGGAAGCGAAATCCCCAGCAGGCTTGCAGAGGTAATGGCCCGATCCACCCACTTCCCGGCGCGAGAGGCCGATAGGACGCCGGCAGGGAGTGCCAACAACAGTCCAATTGTCAGGCTTAGGAAGGCCAGCAGGAGGGTGGCAGGGTAGCGCTCTGCAATGATTCGCGCCACTGGCTCGCCAAAGCGAAAAGAGGTTCCTAGATTGCCTCTCGACAATTCAAAAAAATACCGCCATCCCTGTTCCCATATAGGACGGTCCAAACCCAGTTGACTGCGCAGTTGTCGTACGTCGGCGGCTGGTGCACTGTCGCCCAGCATCATTTGAACGGGATCCCCCGGAACTAGATGAACGAGGGAAAAAACCAAAATCACGACTCCCAGGAGGGC
Organism: Terriglobia bacterium; assembly: GCA_046331665.1. Classification (GTDB taxonomy): domain Bacteria; phylum Acidobacteriota; class Terriglobia; order Versatilivoradales; family Versatilivoraceae; genus CAWBAT01. The sequence continues at coordinate 33,735 of JAXLQK010000027.1, forward strand.
AGGGAGAGTGAGCAGAAGTCTTCTAACGAGGTACGAGCGCATAGGGTCCATCAAAAAATATGGTTTACCGGGGATGAGTGTAACGTTGAATGCCGGGTGAAGGCAACGCTTTGTGAAGCATGAGGATGTGGACGCGGAGCAGTCTCCGAGGAGGTATCCACTGAAAGGCACGATCAAATGTACTTTGAGGTTGCCGCAAGTGGAGCTTCACCTCAAGAACCTGTACAATAGGCTGGTAAGAGTTGTGGGAGGTTGGTGAGCCCTTCATCGAAGGTGGGCGCGCGACAGTCACTTTACCGATCCACTTCGGGCGCCTCGGAGCCTGGTCATTCTATCTATGTCAAATCTTGCCCTTGAGCTATTCAAGGAAGCCATTGCTCAGCCGGAGGAAACGATGGATCTGGCTAAAGCGGCCATGCTCATCGCCTTGGACGAATATCCAGAACTGGATATTCCTGTCTATTTGAAAGGGATCGACGAGCTGGCGTTAAAAATTGCCGACCATATTCCATTTGCGGATGTTTCCCAACCGTTACGGGTCATTGAAGAGATGAATCGTGTCTTATTTGACATGGAAGGGTTTAATGGAAATTCAGAAAATTACTACGACCCCCGCAATAGTTTCCTAAATGAGGTACTGGATCGCCGCACAGGGATCCCCATCAGTCTCTCGGTTCTTTATATGGAAATCGGCCATCGCCTGGGACTGCGCATCGAGGGAGTGGGGATGCCCGGACATTTCCTTGTCAAGTTGACGGTGACCGGCATGCCGCTATACTTCGATCCCTTTAATCGTGGAGAACGGCTGAATGAAGACGATTGCCGCCGGAAACTGAAGCTTCTCTATGGCGACGATTTTGTTTTTGAGCCTTCATGTCTCAACCCCGTCACCAAAGCGCAAATCCTCCTGCGAATGTTGACCAATTTAAAGTCTATTTATTTCGGACGCGAAGATTATCGGAAGGCTCTGCCGGTTTTGGAAAAGATGCTTCTCATCCAACCCCATTCGGCGGTCGACATTCGGGATCGCGGCGTCGCCCATTACAAGCTCAACCAGCTCTCACGTGCGATTACGGATTGGTCGCATTATCTGGCCATTAATCCCACGGCAGAAGATCGTGAAGAGACCCGCAAAAACATCAATCTGCTGGGTCAGATCCTAGCGCTAAGAAATTAGCATTCCTCAGTAAACCAAAGATTCTAGAGAGATGGTTTTTCTGGTGGAGAGGGCGCTCCACGCACGCTGAGTAACGGGAATCGCTAGCCTAAGCTGCGGTTTTGTGAGGTTTGGCGGGCGTAGCTACGGTGAAAGATTGATACGAACTGTCGGTTTTTGCAGGTGGAGCGGGTGCGTAAGACCGCTGTCCTATGCGCCCACCCTGTGAACGCGCGCAGGAACTCGCGTTCCACCAACACCGAAAAGATTTTGGAGTAGCCGCAACCTTAGAGCATCGGTCCCGTCCGCCAGATGGCAAATTCGCGGTGTCCGGTAATCTCGTTCTTTGCCTTCTCTCCGGAGGCCACAGCCAGCATTTTCTTGAAAATCTTTTCGCCTACCTGATCGATGGTTTCGACACCGTCAATAATTGTTCCTGCATTCACATCGAGATTTTCCTGCATGTGTTGATAGAGCCGGGAATTGGATGAGATTTTGATTACCGGAACGATTGGGTTCCCGGTCGGTGTGCCGCGGCCGGTTGTGAAGCAAACCAAATTACAGCCTCCAGAGACCAGGCCGGAGACCGAGGGAGTGTCATATCCGGGAGAATCCATGATGACAAAACCTCGCGACTTGACTGGTTCGGCATAATTGACGACAGCATTGAGCGGTGTGGATCCGGCTTTGCGCACCGCACCAAGGGATTTTTCTACAATATTGGTGATGCCGCCGGCTTTATTGCCTGGAGCCGGATTGTCATCGAGCTTGCCTCCCATGGCGCCCACATAGCGCTTGTAGCGCTCGATGATGTGCAGCAAGTCCGCGGCTGCCTTGGGGCTTCCGGCTCCGCGCATGATCAGATGTTCGGCGCCGTAGATCTCTGGGGTTTCCGGCAAGACCGTCGTCCCGCCGCATTTCACCAGCAAGTCGCTGGCGTGTCCCAGTGCCGGATTGGCCGAGATTCCGGAATAGGCGTCGGAGCCACCGCAGTTTAAACCGAGTAATAGCTCAGAGGCGGAGACCTTACTGCGTTGGTGCTGCCGTGCTTTGGCGGTGAGCTCTTTGACAATCTCGATTCCTTGGGACACCGTCTTGGATGTTCCCCCCGCGCCCTGCACCGTCAAGTAGCGGATTCGATCCTTCGTGTTGGATTGCAGTTGCAGGGGGAGGCTGGAGGAACAGCCCTGTACGCATTCGATGTTGCTTTCTTCGCAACCCAGGCCCAGGACCAGAATCCCCGCGACATTCGGATGGTACATGATGCCGTGATAAATGCGCATCAACTGCTCCATGTCTTCGCCTTTTTCCCCGCCGCAGCCTTCCTGATGGGTAATGGAAATAACCCCGTCAAAGTTGGGATCGTCTTTAAACTGATTCTCGAAGTGCCGGCCGATGAGGTTGGCGGGATGGCTGGAGCAGATCACCGTGGAAAGCACCGCCACGTAGTTTCGCGTACCCACGCCGCCCCAGGGGCGAACATAACCTTCGAATTGGGGGACGTTGGCGCTGGCGAAAAACTCGACCGGCAGGGTGGCTACACAGCTTTCATACTGCCGCGTCAAATTCTCGATGCTCATGTTGTGCACATGAACGGTTCCGCCTTGCGGAATGTCCTGGGTCGCGGCGCCAATGACCTCTCCATAGCGGATGATGGGCTCGCCTTTGGCGATAGGTTTCAGGGCAATCTTATGGCCCGGCGGGACAGTCTGGGCGATTGAGAGTTGGGTCCCATTCATCCGTAAGACGGTTCCCAGACCGATCGAAACTTTGGCGACGGCAATGTTATCGCGAGGGTCAATAATGATGGCTTTTTCGCTAAGCGGAATGGCGTTCATGGTTGCGGCTCCACCTGTCTTTCCTTAAAGTGCTTTCACTTCATAGTAACAAAAACGTTGGCGGCCCTGCGTAATTAAATTTCATTCAGACATGCGCATGCGTAAAATTGGGGGGCATCCCAGGAAAGCCATTACAAACCCACGATTGGCGCGGAAAATGCGCCAATCGTGGCTACCACTTCCTCGAAGCCAACCAAGCGTTCTGGCCAAGCTGTCCCTTTCGGATGCCAGCAAGCTGGCATCCGGGAAAGCGGGAGCAAGCTCCCGCACTCCAAAGGGGAGTCATTAAGCTCGCCCCTCGGAGTGCGGCAATGACAAGGTGCCCATTAATTTGGGAACTGATTTCCGAAAATCAAAGCTTCATACTAACGACTACGGTCCCTTGACAATGATTTTGGGGTCGCTCGTACCTACGGCATAAGCATTATTTGCTGTGCAATAAACTGAATAAGGTACTGTGACTATAATCCTGCCTGTAGCATCTTTCTTTGAAGCTACTGTGGGAGAATTATTTATTGCTTCGAAGTCCACGATTACGACTCGCATACTGCCATTGTGGCTGGGTCCAAAACTTATGCTTTCTGGATCCACAATCTTCGCTCCCGCAATACGAGGGAACGTTATTGTTACCTCTGAATCTGGACAGTTCCAAGTCAGTACATCACCGTTACTTACGTTTTGCGGGGGACCAACCTCAAAAACATTTTTACTGGAGGAATAGGATATTAAAATAGGGTGTACTGTTGTTGGGGTTGGAAATAGATTTGTTAACGTCCTTGATTTGGGTGTCAATGTTCCCGTTGCCATTTGGTTTTCCTCCTTTCCCGAAATGATTCCTGATCGTTGTTTCACCAGTTTATTGGTAACCCATCTGACGGAAAGACTACCGTGTCTTCCCTTATTTCTGGATCAATCCTCCAAACATTGGGTCTTGGCGCAGATTTTTCAGCTCCGGAGAACGCTGGAAGGCCGCTTTGGGGTAACCATGTTCGATGGCTTTCCCAATCCAATGCAAAGCCTGCTCACGTTCACCCCAATGTTCATAATTCAACGCCGCCCGGTACATGACGTAGGAATTTTCCGGATCGACAATGGTGGCGCGCTGAATCAGTTCTTCAGCTTTGGAGCGTTCATTCAACATCCCGTAGTACCCTGACAAATCGGCTAGCAGCTCCGGGTCGCGCGGATTCACTTTCAGTCGTGCCTCTGCCAGTTGAATGGCCTTCCGGAAACTTTCTTCGGCCTTGACCTGATCATGATTCCAAAAGTATCCGGAACCCAGGTTTCCCCACCTCTCGTAATTCTTGTCATCCAGGTTCAGCGCTTCCTGGTAAGCCGCCAAAGCTTCGGCAAACTTGCCCTCGAAAAACAAGACCGTAGCCAGATTGTCGGCTGTGTCTGCATCCTGCTCGAATTGCAGAGCCCGCTGCAACATCTCGCGCGCTTTTTCCCATTGCTCCAACTGCATGTATATAGCCCCCAGATCATTGAACGCTCGTGCGTTCTCCGGTGTTAAAGCCGTCATTCTCTCAAACTGTATAACCGCCTCCTTGTATCGGTTGTGCTTGTAATAGAATAGTCCCAAATGGTAGTACCCTCCCCAGTAGCCCGGTTTTGAAGCGATGGCTCTTTGGTAGGTCGCTTCGGCTGGTGCGAGATCCCCTTGAGCCTCATAAGATGAAGCCAGGCCCGCCAACGCAGACTCGTTCATCGGCTCCAACTCCAGTGCTTTTTGAAAATCAATTCGCGCAGATTCATATTGGCCCGTGCCCAATTGGATCAATCCCATCGTGATCCGGACCGGAGCAAGTTGATCATTCAAGTGAAGCGCCTGCTGGCAGTTGACCCTGGCTTTTTCAACCCAGGATGCGTCCGACTTGTCTTTGTCATATTTATACCAACAGGCCTCTGCCAGCCCGGCATAGGCGACAGCGTAGTTGCCATCCTCTTTGAGTGCTTCCTGGAGTGCATAAATCGCCTGATCGATGTTTCCCGCCTTCTGCCATTCCAGCAGATACCCGCGACCCTCCAAGTAGTATTCGTAAGCTTTTGCTACTTGGGTTCGCTCCGCGGCCTGTAACATCGCCAGATTGGGCGGAGTCGTTAATTCAAGCATTCTTGCCAGTCTTGACGAGATCTGGTCCTGTAACCCTTGGAGCTGGATGAGTGGGTAGTCCGTCAGATCCGACTTTAAGACCCGTTGAGTTTCAACATCCTCCAGATTCAAAATGAATCGGATACTTTCGGGATAGCGTTGGAGGCTTCCTGTGACAGCCAGGTTGGCGCCAAAGACGGACTTCGCTTTGGTGAGACTGTTAATGCCGCTCTTGATTACTTCATGCGCCGGGACGACCCACAAGACTCCACCCGGTTGCTGAAACTGCGTGAGCCGGGCAGTGAGAGTCTCCAGCAACCCGTCGCAGAGCGGCTTGTTGCCGGCTTCACCACCCACGTTGGTAAGTGGCAGGACGACAACATGTTTGTATCGAGGAAGACCAGGTGCACGGATCTCACCGAACCATCCCCTCGCAATCGAAAGCAGTAAGACTGCCAAGGGCAGAGCCAGCATCCAAATCCAACGGCGCCTTCCCAAAGGTCTAGCAATCCCCCGTGCGATCTGCCGGCATACGTTTTTCCAAGTACTTTGCGCATCAGTTTCGCCTGGCTTGATTTCCCATTTGAGCTTTTGAAGGTCTCTTTGCAAATCCTTTGCGGACGGGTAGCGTCCCTGTTTGTCTTTCTCCAGACATTTGCTCACCACCCGCTCAAACTCAGGAGTTACGTTGTGATTAAACCGGCTGATCGCTTCCGGTTGACCGTGGAGTATCTTGTCTGCCGTATCATTCCGATTGTTTCCAAGAAATGGAGCGTGACCTGTCGCCATTTCATAGAGTACGGTACCCAGGCTGAAAAGATCAGTCCGATGATCCACCTCTTTCCCGAGGAGCTGTTCCGGGCTCATGTACAATAAAGTTCCCAGCAAAACGCCCGGCTCGGTGGTGGATTGGGTGACGGTTTGGTTTTCGGCCCTCTGCCCCGCAGTATTGCACAACTTGGCCAATCCAAAATCCAATACCTTGACTCGTCCTCTAGGCGTGAGCATCAGATTCGAAGGCTTGATGTCACGGTGGATGACGCCTTTGATATGGGCTTCGTCGAGCGCATCGGCCACTTGGAGGCCAATCTCGACAATCTCCGAAAACTCTATCGGGCCTCCCTGAATGCGGGCAGCCAAGGTTTCCCCTTCCGTATACTCCATCGCAATGAAGTGGAAGCCATCGGCTTCGCCAACGTCGTAAATCGTTGCGATGTTTGGGTGATTTAAGGCGGAGGCCGCTCTCGCTTCCCTCAAGAACCGATGCATTCGGGTTTGATCTGAGGAAAACTCCGGGGGCAGGATTTTCAGCGCATCGGTCCGCTCGAGACGGGTGTCCTTTGCCAGGTAAACCTTTGCCATCCCCCCGGCCCCCAAAAATGATTGAATGTGGTAATTCCCAAGCCGTCGCCCCACCAGAGAAAGGTTTTCGTCTGGCGTTGAATCGCGCACCGCAGGCGGCAACGTTTTTTCCCTCGAAAAACTTGCGGTACTTTGCTTCTCGGCGAGCAGCAACTCGATTTCCAGTCGCAGCGCGTCGTCGTTCCCGCAAGCCTGTCGGAGAAAGCTAGCTCGCTCTTCAGGGTCGTACTCCCGGCTTGCTTTTAGAAGGTCGGAAACTTGTTGGGAGGAAAATTTCGGCATCGGGTCCTCCCCGCGAGAAGGTCATTCCGATGAACTGCAGCCCTTTGAATCTGTCAGGCCCCGAAGTGGTTGGGAGGTAAGGCGATTGAGAAAGAGAGCCAAATCAACTTGGGTCCAAGAAACCAATTCTGGGGATGGAGATGAGTGGGATCAACCATCATCGTGGCATTACAGGATGGCGAGACGAGTCGCTTTCAATCGAGCCTGAAAGATATCCCAGGAAATGCTCCCCTTCGGTTCCCGTGTATCAAATTAACTTAATTTTACTCCCCTCGGAACCCTCCGGCAAATCGAAAACATGGCTTAATCAAGTTTTTTTGGCATATCGATTTGACTGAAAGCCAATGACGAAAACTCCAGGGACACTATCTGGAGCGGACAAGAAAAATAGGCTTTGGTGCAAGGAATGTCTGCGAGAGAATGGCGAGGCGCCTTGCCGTTGGCATAATGCCTCGTAAGAATTGATCTCCATTTTCTGTCCGGGACCAAACATGAAAATCCGCAATGGACAACCTCCACCACGGCACCAAAAGCCCGACGGAGATTCAATCCGAGTTCCCAAGAAGGAACGACTCTTCCTGCAATCCCGTTTGCTGCAGTGGTATCAACGCTATCAACGAGACCTACCCTGGCGCGGAACACTCGATCCTTACAGGGTGTGGATCTCCGAGGTGATGCTTCAGCAAACCCAAGTCAAGACGGTGGTCCCTTACTACAACCATTTCCTTGCCACTTTTCCTAACGTACGAACGCTGGCGAAAGCAGAGATTCCCAAACTCCTAAAGAGTTGGGCCGGTTTGGGCTACTACTCCAGAGCCAGAAATCTGAAGAAAGCTGCCCGAGTCATCTTGGATCAACATGCCGGAAGATTTCCAAAGACGGTCGAGGCCGTTCATGCTTTGCCGGGAATTGGCCGATACACGGCCGCCGCCATCCTGAGTATTTGCTTCAATCAGCCGCTGGCGGTGTTGGATGGGAATGTCATGCGTGTTTTGACAAGGATCTTCAAGATTACCGGCAGCATCAAAGATTCAAAGGTTCAGCATTTACTCTGGGAGATAGCCCAAGCGGTTCTCGACCGGGAGAATCCAGGGGATTTTAATCAAGCACTCATGGAGCTGGGGGCAACGGTTTGTACGCCCCGGCAACCCAAATGTGCGTCATGTCCGTGGGAGAAAAGATGTCTGGCGAAAAAACTGGGCATGCAGGAATCCTTGCCGGAGAAGGGTAAGAAACTGGTGTCGCGTGAAACTCATTGCGCAGCCTTCCTCGTTGAATATGCAGGGAAGATTCTTATTGTGCGCCGCTCGGGAACGGGACAGCTCCAAGGGTTCTGGGAATTTCCAAGCCTGGAATGGCAGGGGCCGCGGCTCACAGGTGCAATGCTTGCAAAACGATTTCAGGAGAAGTTCTCCTTGCCATTGCGAGGGCTCAAGAAACCTGCCATGCAATTGCGTCACTCCATAACGACCCGGCGGATCACCATGAATGTATACCAGGCCAGTTTACCCGAGGCCTTTGAATTGCCCAATCGAGGAAGGGACAGCAGGTGGGTAAGCCGAACTGGCTTAGCCAAATATCCATTTTCGTCGGCGACCTTGAAGATCCTGAAAAGAATGAACTTGCGAGCATAGGATTGGCGCCAGGGGTATAATTTCCGAGAGCTCCGGCCATTGAAACTTGAAGATTAAGGCCTTGACAAATCTGGCCATGCGGTCAAAATGGTTGAGCAAATAGGGCGGAGTTACCACCCTGAATGCCCGTGGTTGCTGTAGTTCTAAGCGACGGAATATGGGGGGCTTAACCAATAAGGAGAAGCGGAATGAGCGGGAATCTAATGGAGTTTACAGATAGCAATTTTGATCAAGAAGCCTTGAAGTCGGATTTGCCGGTAATGGTTGATTTTTGGGCGCCATGGTGTGCTCCATGCCGGATGGTAGGGCCTATTATTGATGAGCTAGCGAATTCTTACTCAGGAAAAGTGAAAGTTGGAAAGCTCAACACGGATGAAAACCCGGGAATTGCCAGCCGGTATGGAATCATGAGTATCCCAACCATTTTGTTATTCAAGAATGGAGAAATTGTTGACCGTATTTCAGGGGCCGTACCGAAAAAGATGTTTGAAAACATGCTGTCAGCCCATTCCTGAAGGATGAGCAGGATGAATGAACTCAGAGCCAATGTTTTGCGATATCCGGTGCAGAATCAGCCTGGGCCGACGCCGGAGAAATACTCCTCAGGCGAGCCAGTCCCGGTTGCGGCTGAGATTCGGAGCGACCTGAGTCAGTATTGTCCCCAGTGTGGAATCGCATTAACGGGCAACCATTGTAAGTTGGTTTGCCCGCAATGCCACTATTATATGTCCTGTTCCGACTACTACTAGCGGGCGGCTTGCAGCTTGGTATGAGTTCCAAGAAGCCGCTCTTTAAGGCATGCAACCGAGAGGCATGCGGAATGCCTCGCTAAGATGGCGGGAAATCCTTCCAAAACAACCGCGCTTTCACTCTCCGTTCTCTTCGTTTTAGTAATCTTTTTTTTTCAATTCTTCGCTGGATTGGGTCGACTCGGTCTGGTTGGCCCGGACGAGCCTCGCTATGCCCAGGTAGCCAAAGAAATGTGGCTCTCAGGGGACTATGTTACACCGCATCTTTATGGCAAAGCCTGGTTTGAGAAGCCCATTCTTTACTACTGGCTGGCTGCGCTGTCTTATCATGTCCTCGGCGTCTCAGAATCGGCGGCCAGAATGCCTTCGGCTGTCAGCGGAATCATCCTCCTTATCGCGGTCGCTTTGCTTGGCTGGCGATGGCGATCCTGGCAATGCGGTATTCTGGCCGCAGTGATGCTTGGATCATCGCCCATGTGTATTGCTTTTGCACGGGCCGCCTCCATGGATATGCTCTTCAGCGCGGCCTTGACCGTGTCACTCGGTGGTTTTTTCTGGGGGCTTCCCTTATCTGCCCGGGCTAACTCCGCCGCCAATACAATTTCCTGGCTTGATCGCTTTTTCCGCTCGTGTCTCCTCATTGCCTACCTCTCTCTCGGCGCGGCCTTGCTGGCCAAGGGGCCGGTCGCTCTGCTACTAGTCGGTCTAGTTCTGCTGGTGATGTTTTCTTGCCGCCCCGGGGCTTTTTCATGGAAAAAGTTGTGGTTGCTTCCCGGGATGCTCATCGTCCTCGTCGTGGCTTTGCCTTGGTATGCACTGTGCTATGCCCGAAATGGATGGGAGTTCATTGAAGAATTTCTGCTTCGTCATAATCTCGCCCGCTTTGCGACGGACCGCTTTCAACACTCACAGCCTTTCTGGTTTTTCCTGGCAGTCGTTGTCGTGGGATTTCTGCCTTGGAGCTTTCAGTTGGGAGCCGTCTGCTATCGCACTCTTCAATCGGTATGGCATTCGAAGGTTCGGACCTTAGGGAACGATACGCTCTTTCTCTGGGCTTGGGCTATAGTGCCGCTTGTGTTCTTCTCACTTTCCCGGTCCAAGCTCCCCGGCTACGTTCTACCTTCGTTCCCGGCCATAGCACTTCTAACCACTTCCTATTGGGAAGACTGCGGTTCTCCATCACCTTCGATGAAGAAGCTCGTCTCGCTGGAAGGCCTTCAGGCTATCTTGGTGATCGCGGCTGGTCTTGGCCTGCTGGTTTGGGGGGGACGCCTGGATTTGGGTCTTGCGCAGGTCTTTGAGCCGGTTCCATGGCTCATCCTGGCGATAGGCAGTTGTGGATTGTTGTTGAGTTACCTGGGGAATTGGAGAGGACTCTTAATCAATTATGTGGCGGGGTCAATACTGATTGTTTTGATTGCGATCTTTCGAGTGTTTCCTCAAATCGATGTCACCCAATCCGCTCGTCAATTAGCCCGGGAGTTTCAAATGCATGAGTATGGTGGGGAGCCGCTTTTCGTCTATGGAGTCCCGCGCCGTATTGCTTATGGCCTCAGTTTTTATCTGAATTCCGAAGCCCGAATTGTGTATTCCCTGGAAGACATTCCGGTGACCGGGGAAAACCCTGTTTACCTGGTGACATCCTCAGCCGACCATTCAGCGGAGATTCGCCAGAAATTCAAAACCGATCGGGAGATTGAATTTCACGGGCAAAAAATTTGGAAAGTTCGTTCAACCGCGCAAAATCCAGCGAAATAGGCATGCCGTTCGAGATCCAGGGCCTTTTTTCTCCCGGACCGGTAGACAGCATCAAGAGCGAGCGCGGATCGGTAGTCTTTTCTTAAAAAAGTCGACCACTGTGTTCTCGTAGTTCTTCCTCTCGACATCGTAAAGAATGCTCGTTCTGGATCTCTTCATGCGCAGGAGTTCTTTGGGGTCGGGAGAATGATTGAATAGCGTAAGGGCCTGGGTTTCCAGTTTTGGAGTCTCTTCGGCAGTAATAAAGAGCTTCTCACAGCGTTTTGTTACTGCAAGGGAAAGGAGCAGACTTTCCTTGGGACGCGAAATGCCTAGCGTCGTCAGCCAGAAGAATCCCCGGGCAGTCCCGTTCAACACCGTGTTGTTCACTCCCAAGACTGAGGCAGTTTGGAGGTCTAGAAAAGTTTCTGGGCTTTCAAAAGGGGAGTCTGCCACCACCACTTTGATCTTCTCGTTGATCACTGCCGCGGAAAGCGCCACATAAGCCCCCAAGGTCACACCCCACACCCCAACCCGGTTTGGATCAACATCCTTGCGTTCTGTGACGGTATTGATGGCCGCGTTCAGGTCCTGCGTTTCTTTGATTCCCAAGGTGCTTAGGCTGACGGTGCTGGAGCCATGCCCGCGAAAATTAAACAAGAACAGGTTATATCCGTTTTCCTGAAAAGTGGAAGCCAGCGTTAATAGCTCTGAACGGTTCGACTTGTACCCATGACACAGGAAAATCACCGGAGCTCCTCTGACAGATGGAATAAACCATCCCTCCATGGAAATCTTTTCAGGAGTATCAAAGGAGATCGATTGAAAATTTCTGAGGAGAAAACTGCTGGGGTCAATGGTTTCAACCAGCCTCTCTGGAACCAGTGCCCGATAGACCGCGAATCCCGAAAGCCCAAGGGCCAAGAGCAATACAAAAAGAATAATCGGCAAGCCCTTGATAAGGGTTTTCCCGAAGGTCGATTCCGGATAGCGGATGGCGGCAATGACTCGGGTAAAATAATTCATAATGGGTTGGCAACAGTGTACTTACTTGGTTCCGTAGGGTGGCCAATATAGCACATTGATTCTAAGTCATATATCGGTATTCCCTGACCGATGTTTATCTTAACGCCCGAGAATCGCAAAGAGCCATTTTGGGCAAATTCTTGCCAGGGGATTTCGTCGCGTTACGAGAACGAAGAGCCGGGATCGAAATTTAATGCAGAGATTCCAGAAATTGAAGATCCTCCGGAGAATTCACATTGGTAAAAATGTTATGGCTAAGGCCAATCCGGGAAAGGTCCGTTTCTTCCAGATAGCAGACCCTGATTTGATCAAGAAACTTTGTGATCTTGAATTGTCCCAAGGAGATGTTCTTTTTAGGGTAGGGAACCCGCTTCGGGCATAGACGGCGGCCAGTGGTTCCACTTGCCGTCCGCAGACTTGAATGCAACGGCGTCCGCGCGAGCAGCGTGGTCGAGTAGAAGACCAAGAAATTCCGGCCTCATGAGAGGCATGTCGCAGGCGATGAACAGGCTGAACTCGGTTCGAGCGACATCCAGTCCTGTATAGATGCCGCTGAGGGGCCCGTTTGAGGCTATCCGGTCAGCCAAAACGGGAAGCTTAAGGAACTGATATTTGTCTGGGTCACCGATGATACGGATGTCGTCAGTGTGATGTCTAAGGACCTCAATGGCATATTCAATCAGATATCGGCCACAAAACGTCAGTAGAGATTTGTCTCGCCCCATTCGGCTGCTCTTGCCACCGGCCAGTACGAAAGCGGAGATGGGTTCTGCAACTCCAGTCATGGACCCTCCAGAATCTTTGAAGAGGAAGAATACCCTTCTGCTATACTGATAGTTGCTTGAGACGAGCCGTTTTGCTCCATCTCTCTGAAGCGTGTCTCCGGGCTGTAACAATCAAATTATAGAGGACCAAAAGAAGCAAGTCTTAAAAGGAAATGCCTCTTTTTCCGATGAGTTAAGTTGGGATGAATATGATAATCCGAAGTTCCTCCATTTTTTCCTTTTTGTGCAAGAGCTTGATAGCATTAGCAGTTTGGTTTCTGCTGGGGATTTCCGGGGTGCCGATGCAGGCCGATGGAAATCGCTCCATCCTCCCGCTGTCGGAAGTGAAGCCGGGAATGAAGGGAATCGGGAAGACCGTTTACGCCGGGGAGCGTGTGGAAGAGTTTCAGGTCGAGATCCTGGGCATTCTGGATAACATTCTTCCCAAGCAGAGCGCGATTCTTGCCAAGCTTTCTGGCGGGCCATTGGAAACAACAGGGGTCATGGGTGGGATGAGCGGCAGTCCGGTCTATATTGACGGGAAGTTGGTGGGGGCTGTGGCCTTCTCTTTTCCATTTTCCAAGGAAGCCATTGCGGGAATTACTCCTATCCAGCAAATGCTGGACATTTTTGAGAAGCCTGAAGGGCCGGTGAAAGTAGATCCTATCCGGATCGAAGCCTCAACCGTCCCCCCTTTTCGTACGGTGAGTTTGACTCCTGCCATCGATCTCAACAGTGTTGGTCCCTTCGGTTCGGCGAAGGCAATCCAGGTGTCGGATGCCCAGGCCGGTGCTTCTCCCGCCTTACTGCCGTTTGCGGGTCATTCCCTGCAGTACATTGATACGCCGCTGTCTCTTTCGGGGTTTTCGGCCAAAGCCATCCAGTATTTCTGGCCGACGTTCCAGGCATTTGGGATGACGCCCGTCCCTCTCGGGGGGATGGCGGTGGGGCAAGCCTCCAACAAAATGGCGGATGGGGCAGACATCCAGGCTGGCTCAGCTTTGGCCGTGCAACTAATACGGGGAGATTTAGGGATCGGCGCCAGTGCCGCAGGCACCATCACCTATCGGGAAGGCGACAAGATCTATGCGTTCGGCCATCCCTGGCTTTCGGTGGGCCCGGTTCAATTGCCGTTCTGCAAAGCCAAAGTCATTTCCCTATTACCGAACTTGAACAGTTCATTCAAGATTGCCGTGCCGACTGATTTGGCTGGAGCGATCACGCAAGACCGCTCGCAGGGGCTTTACGGAACCGTGGGACTGGAGCCCAAACTCATTCCCTTGACCATCAATCTCAAATCGAGTCGGAATCGTAGTGAGACTTTTCATTTTGAAGTGGTCAACGACCGCTTCCTATCTCCATTCTTGGTCAATTTTGCGGTCTTTAACACGATTACCTCCTACGAGCGGGCTCTTGGGGAAGCGACGCTTCAAGTGCACGGAAAAATCCAGATAAAAGGTCAACCCGACGTGAAGTTCGAAAACACCTTCTCGGGTGAGAGCAATTCGCATGTCTCTGCTTCTCTCGCTGTGGTACAGCCGCTCAGCTTCATCTTTGCCAGCGGTTTCGAAAATGTGGCGGTGGAAAATGTCACGGTGGATATCACCTCCATCGACGAGAAACGAACGGCCACTCTGGACAGAGTCTGGGCTGACCGGGAGCAGGTTCGCGCCGGAGAGACCGTGATTCTTTCCGCTTTCCTGCGCACGGCAAATGGGGAGGAAAAGGTGGAGCGCTTTCCGATCGAGATCCCGGCGGACATGCCCAACGGAATGCTGCTTTTGACCGTCGCCGACGGCTTCACCTTAACCAATGTGGAAAACCGCATGCTCCGGCAGACCTTTATGCCCAGAGACCTGGATCAGCTGATTCGAGCGATCAATAACATTCGCAAGAATAACCGCGTTTATGTGCGCTTACAAAAACCGGAGCCCTCGGTCATGATTCGAGGTGAGGAATTTTCTAACCTGCCGCCTTCATTCAGTCACGTCATTACTTCGGAACGAAGTTCGAGCAGCAGTTTGATGACTCTGCGATCCTCGAACCTCTACGAATATGAATTGCCTTCGACCCCGTTTATGATCAGCGGCCAGCGAACCCTTTCTTTGGAGATTATAGATTGATGGTCTCGCCATTTGCCCGAGGGCAGGCGAACCAAGGATTCTCTGGAGACGCAGCGAGTTTCTGAGAAGCTCTGCGATAGTCTGCCCCGGTCTTCCGTTGTCGTCTGAATCCCCATTTCATGCATCGGAGAAATCATGCACCGCAAACAATTAAGAATTCTTTCCTTGATGGGCTATCTTGTGTTGGGTGGTTTCCCAGCTATTCTCCAGGCGGTGACGCCGGTTTTTTGGACGAATTCTACCTACACCGAGTTTTCCAAAGGGACTCTCAAGGGACTTACTCTCAATGCGGATGGGCAGATGTCGCTAGCTCCGAAATTTGATTCAGTCTTCGATACGGATCAGGCATTGATTTGGTCGGCAGCTTTTGATGCCCGGAAGAATCTTTATGTCGGGACAGGCCACGACGGGAAAATCTTCAAAATCGATGCGGGCGGAAGCTCTTCGCTCTATTTCGATGCTCCAGAACTGGATGTCCTGGCCCTTGTCCTGGATGCAGAGCAAGTTCTTTTCGCCGCAACTTCTCCCGATGGGAAGATTTATCGCATCAGTTCAGAAGGGAAGGCCGCGGTCTTTTTCGATCCGGAAGACAAATATATTTGGGATATGAAATTCGACAAGAAAGGAAATCTTTTTGTCGCCACCGGAAACAAGGGGCGTATTTACAAAGTAGGTAAAGATGGCAAGGGAGAAGTCTTCTATGACAGCGGTCAGGCCAATCTTTTGAGCTTGGCGGTTGACGACGATGGAAATGTCATTGCCGGGAGCGAACCAGACGGTTACCTCTACCGGATTTCTCCGGATGGGAAGCCTTTCGTGCTCTACGACTCCTCCATGCGGGAAATTCATGAAGTCCAACTCGACCCGAAAGGCAACATTTACTTCGTTGGCATCAATGCGCCCCCGGCCGGGGCCATGCCTGAAACCAAATCCAGTATGCCGGAAGTAGTCCCTTCCGAGGCGATCACGGTCAGTGTGACGGTGAGCGGGCAGGCAGAACGAAAGGCTTCCGAAGAACCAACTCCGGTTTATCGAGCTCCCGCTTCCAGACTTGGTCGGCGCGAGTCCGGTAATCTGAAGAGCGGGGTCTTTCGCGTGAAGAAAGACGGGCACGTCGAAAATCTGTGGATGTCAGATTCAGAGACCATTTTTGGGCTCTATCTGAGGCCTGATGGGAAGATCTTTTTCTCGACGGGCAACAAGGGAAGAATTTATCTATTGGCCACTGAGAAGAAACCGACACTGCTCCTGGAAACGAACGAAGAACAGACCACCCGGTTGATCGCGGGCAGTCCCGACCTTTTTGCCTGTACCAGCAACCTGGCGAAAGTGTATCGGCTGAGCAGTGCACTCAATGCGGAGGGGACCTTTGAGTCTGACGTCAGAGATACGCAGACGACTTCCAGTTGGGGACAGCTTCATTGGAAGGCCGAAGTTCCCAATGGAGCGAGCTTGAAGGTATACACGCGATCTGGAAACACCAAGAAGCCGGACAAGTCCTGGAGCGAGTGGTCCAAGGCTTACACCAATTCCGAAGGC
Organism: Terriglobia bacterium; assembly: GCA_046331665.1. Taxonomy (GTDB): domain Bacteria; phylum Acidobacteriota; class Terriglobia; order Versatilivoradales; family Versatilivoraceae; genus CAWBAT01. The sequence continues at coordinate 50,040 of JAXLQK010000027.1, forward strand.
GAACAGATTCAAAGTCCGCGGGCGCGTTACATCCAATACAAGCTTGTCCTGGCCGCTTCGGGAGCCAACCCTGCCAAGTTTGAAGAAATCGTTCTCCCCTATTTGCAGCAAAATCTTCCTCCCGAAGTGAAGAGCATCAACATCCTGCCGCAGGGAGTGGCATTTCAGAAACAGTTGGGTGTCTCCCTATCGAAGAGCTACACCTCTCTCACCGATCAAAGCGCTGCCGAGGCGTCCGGTGCCAGCGAAGCCATCGCTCCTTCGGGGGCCTCAATGATTCCGCCCCGCAGGGTTTGCAAAAGGGTGCGATCTCATTTAACTGGGAAGCGGATGACGCCAATCAGGACGATTTGGTCTGTTAAATTTCGTTTCGAGTGAAAAAGGAGACCGAGTGGAAACTTTGCGGGAAGATATTGAGGAGAAGTACTTCACGCTGGAGGCCGATACCTTGCCGAGCCCGGCAGGTACCAGATTCATTACCGCGAATGACTCTCCTTCGAACCCTCAAACTCGCCCCGCTTTCAGCTCCCTGGTGAGCCCGTTCTTTGACGTCGACAATGTTTCTCCGAGGAGTGGAAGTCCTCTCACGAAAGCCAACCAGAATGGCACCATGGTAGTACGGTTTCGAGGATCGGATCCCTATTCTCCACTCCGCACGCCGCCGGGAGGACAAGTCCGATGGGAAGGACTGGGAGATGGTTTTCTCCGTGGACGGGATCGTGGACTCAAAATCCGAATTCGAAATCAAGACAGGAAAGCTTGAGCCCGGAGAGCATTTAGTGGCACGTCTTCCCCACGACTCCACGGGCAACATCGGGAATCGGTAAATCGGTGCTTAGGTCAAGTAAGTCACTATGCACGTCGTGCTGGTCAGACCGGAAATTCCGCAGAATACCGGAAATATTGCCCGTCTCTGCGCGTTGACGGAATGTTCTTTGCGCGGGCGGTGGAAAGCTGGGGTTTTCAACCTGTTAATACCTGCGTCGTGCCGGTCTCGATTATTGAGGAAAACGTCGCGGTTTCCTACCATGACTCGCTCCGGCGTGCTGAAAGATAAAGCGGTCTCTGGATGCTTCTATTGTATGAGCACCCAGGCCCGCGGCTTTGTATACAGAAATTGGCTATCGCTGGGAGGATTACCTGAACGGCTTAGTGAAACACGAGGATTACCGAAAGAATTGGTGTTGGCCCATCCGGATTCCTCGATCCGCATTCCCATGTGGGGAGAAAAACCACGCACGCAGTCTCAATCTCAGCAATGCTGCGGCGATCGTTGTTTATGAAGCACTGCGCCAAATCAAGGGGTTTTGACGAGCGGCGGGAGGGAATTCAGTATTCCTTGACGCTAATCACTTTTACCGTCCTGGAAAGTGACAAAAACCACTTTCTGTGGCTTTTCTCCGTAGACCCAATCTTCGCTTTCCTGAGTCACCTTTCTTTCCCGGATTTTGCGCAACGGGCGGCCCAGCGCGGCGATGACAGGGTCTTTTGTCATTCCACGGCAACCGCCTTCTTCTCTTTGACAGCTTCCTGAAACTCTTCAGGTACTGATTCAATGAAGCACTTGACGGCTGATTTCGTGCTGAAATCGGGGGCGTTGGAGAGAATCTGCTTCACGGCTTCGGGTGTCATCTCCGGGACGGATTTGGCGAAATTCGATGGTGACGTAAGAGCCAGCAGGGTGGCACGCCGATGTGGAATCGGCCCGGGGTCGGCCACCGCCCACCGGCTTACCTGGACATGCTCCAGAAATCGTTTTTTCTTCTTCCGCCCCCGCCATTGATCTCGAAAACCATCTTATTGGAGAGGATGCTGATCTTTGTGATCTGCACTGTAATGCCAGGTGCGATAAATTGCCCGGCGGAAAGCGAAGCTTCTTCGTTTTTTTTCCAGTCAAACTCACCGGTTGAGTTGAGGGTCAACCCGGTCCGGTTGATCGGGAGCGGAACTTTAAGCGCCACATACTCGCTGCCCAAAGTACGAATGATCTTGATCCGGGACTCTTCGGACAGAGTTTCGGTAGTATCGGCCTGCAGACTTGAGGCAAGTGTCAGGACCCAGAGTGTAATCATCAGAAACCACATTTTGTGAAAAGCCATGGTGATTGCCTGTGATCCAACCTATCCTGGATTAAATTATAGAACCAAATTGCCGGTGTGCTGCAAAATTCCCTGCCGATCCTTCCCGCGTCGAAGAATGGGAGAGGGCGGGGAACCTCTGGAATGTGAAGGCTCAGGTCCGGTCCATGCTCCAGGGAAGGTCAAAAGGCATGGCTTAGTGAGGCATCAGGTAAAAGCCTTTTCGATAGCGGATTGTCTCGGCCTTCGCCTCTTTGTTCCGCACGCGTACAGAAACCTTGCGGAAGGTGGGAACTTTGACAATTTCTTGTGGGGTGAATCCAAGAACGTACTTGTTGCGAGCCATTTGACTGGTCTTTTGATAAGCGTCAGACAAGCTCTCGTTCTTGAGGGGGAAAAAAACAGACCCTCCGGAAGCGTGGGCGTATTTGGAAAGGATATTGAGCTTGCGATAGAAGAGAGAGCTTCCCTGGCCAATGGCATACACTTGAATATCGGAACGGACAACGGCGCTTATGGCGTCGTCATAGGATACGCGATTTCCCGGAGCATTCTGGCCGTTTGAGATAATCACGATCACTCCCCGGCGCTCTTTGTTGCGCCGCCGAAGCTCCATGGCCGTATTGAAGATGGCATCGTTGATATGCGTGTTAATCGTTTTGGGAGGCTGGACTTTCCCATTGGGGGTGTCAAGGATGACGCCATTAATCGCGGTTTGTCCGCCCACTTCTCCGCCAGTTCCCCCGAGAGGACTCGCCCCAAAAGTAGAACCCGAGCCGCTGGCAAAACTCAGTTTCTTGAAGGTGGTCAAGACATCTTCTTTATTAAAGGTGAAGTCCTGGATTTTGTCCGAAGTATTTTCGAATTGAAAAATGGCAATTTCATCAAAGGGGCTGAAGGATTCCACAAGAGAAGTCAAAGTATTCTTGATCGTGGCAAAGGACGTCGATTCCATGGACTTGTCGATGAGAATGGCAACCGACAGAGGAACTGGATCGGATGAAAAAAAAGTGATCGGTTGAGGAACTTCTTCCACATAGAGTTCAAAGTCATCCTTGGTTAATCCCGAAACCAGGTTGCCGTCCTTATCCTCGACAGTGACGGGGACGACCACCAGCTCGACAGGGATTTTCAGATTATATTGATCATCCTTGTTCTTATTTTGGGCCTTGATGCCGCCAGGGCTGGAACTTTGTTCCCAAACCAATGAATACCAAGAGCACCGCCGTTACGATTCGATGAAGAGCTTGGTCTTTTGGTCTTGGCATGTCATAAAGTTTCTCTGGCCGTTTTTCGCCCTCGGGGAGAGGAATGGCATCCTGGATACCGATATCTCACCCTCCCACGGAGGCATTGCTAAAATCATACCATAGAGTTTCGCAAAATCCTTGCGGCGACCTGTGGACTGAAATTGGGGTCAGATGACCAGGTTGGCCCCAAGAAGAGCAGGTGGCAGTCGCCGCATTCCTTGCATCTCCTAGAGTTTCGACCCTCAATGAGCCTTCCATGGTATCGGAAATAACACCTGTAAACCGGTATTCCTGAAGACCCAAAGGCTGGGAAGACGGATGTTCCCCAAGAGGTAAAGTCAGGGCTCTTTTGTACCGAAGAGTGACATTGGATGTCCTTAAGCGGGAAGAGATTTTCATTTCTAGAGAGCATGATCGCCATCCATCATCTCATCGCGGCCATGGCTAGACAGAAAGCGTGAGCATGTCCAAGAAAATACTCGTTGTTGATTATGAGAGAAATTCAATTGATTACATTCAGGAAACCCTGAGGGGAGAGGGCTATTCGTTGTTGACTGCCTATGACGGCCAGCAGGCGTTACAAAGCTACCAAAGTCAGGTTCCTGACCTGGTACTGACGGCCGCTCTTCTTCCCAAACTCAATGGGTTCGAACTTTGCAAGAAAATCACCAGCGGGCAGGTGGGTGAAGTCCGCCCCGTTGTCATGTATTCCGCCATCTACAAGGCTGAAAAGTATCGCAAAGAAGCCATCTTTGGATGCGGTGCCATCGATTTTCTTGAGAAACCCATTCCCAAATGGCAACTCATGAAGGTGCTTCAGGCCGCATTTTCGGAAATTCCCCTCTCAGCCCGCAAAGAAGAAGAACTTCTCACTCTTCCGACCGAGGCTAGTGGTTCTGTGCAACAAGAGCACGTGCCTTCCGTGGTTCCCGCCGCAACCGAAGTCGAGGAGGAACTCCTGGATGTCGATACACTCTTCAGCAGTGAGCCACCGATGATGGATCAAGGTCAAAGTGCCGTTCCAAGCCGTTCGGGTTCGGGGGCACCGGTCCCGGTTTCGCTGAAATCCTCGCTCATCGCCGCCATTGAGACGGAAGAGATCGACGCGGCACTGGATGCCTTCAGGATCGATTTGGAAAAGGAAATCAATCTCAGGGAAGAGAGAAGAGCCCAAGAGATTGAGGAAGAAGAGCTCTCACTGCAGGAAGAAAGTATTCTGGAATTTGAGGCGCCCCAGGAACAGACTCCTCAGCCGCCTCAAAGGGCCTCCGTATCACGCCCGGTGGACAATTTCGAATTGGATGAAATAAGTCTTGATCTGCAGAATCCGAAGGACGCGATCGCGACCCATTCTTCATCGATCTCATCCAATGAATCCCTCCCCGAACGTCTCGCGAAAGACGATAATTCGGTACCCAAGTTCGGTTCCACGAAGCCGGAAGGCTTCGGCTATTGGATTCCACTGACCCTGCTGATCGTCGTTCTATTTTTCCTGTTTATCGTATTGCGGTAGCGAGCGGGGATCGTCAGCCCTGAGATGCGTAGTAGCCCTTGCGATATAGCAGCCTCACATCTTTCCGAGTGCATTCCACTTTAATACTGCGAAAGGCACCATCCCGATCTTTATTTGGCGAACGGTAGGCGAGGGAATAGGTATTTCGCAGTTCGTTGATGATATCGCGAAAGCTGTAGGCCATATCTTCAATCTTCTTGGGGAAAAAAGTGCGGCCGCCGGACTCGTCGGAAAAGCGCTTGAATGCTTTGTCGAGTCTTGGGTTCTCCATTCCAAAAAAACCGCTGGAATTGGTGCTGATGGAAAAAACCGAAACATCCGTCTGCAGAATGATCTGCAGGGCCGACTCCATGGTCTCGTAACTCATGTTATCGTCGCCATCACTGATCAGCACGATGACTCGGCGCCTGTCACGCTCTTTGGCGAGCTGATCCTGGCAGGTCTTTTGGATGGCATCGTACATCTTCGTCCCGCCGCCGGTTTTCAGACGTTTGATGGCGCGGGTCAAGAGATCGGGATCATCCGTAAAAGGCTGTAAGAGGTCGATCGTCGAATCAAAGCTCATCAGCAGGCAGTGATCCTTCTTCCGCCGGACCGCTGTTTGTACAAAATCAATGGCAGCTTCCTGCTCGACTTTGAACTTCGCTCGGGAACTGGTGCTCGTGTCGATGAGGATGGCGATGGCCAGTGGAGCTTCAGGGTCGTGGGAGAAATTGGTGATCCTCTGAAGGTCGCCCTTCTCAAAAACTTTAATCTCCTCCTGGCGCAGGTCCTTGACAGGTTCCCCTTTTTTATCCACGGCAGAAAAAGGGACATTGACCAAATCCACGTCAACGACGATCTCTTTAGCAGGCGACGGGTTCTCTTGAGCAAATTCCAACCGAGAGAAGGGCTCTAAGGTACTTATAACCCAAGCTAGAAGCGTGGCCAGCAGGGTGATCGATAGGGATGTCAATGCCTTAGCTGCCGTCATATCATTTATCTATACGTATATCGCGCCAATCACGGACCGTGGCAGAATTATAGGGTGGAGGCCGGAGTCCGTCAACCATCTAGTCCCTTCAATAAGACGAAGCGCTGAGACGCGCGGCAAGGAGAGATAATTCCCCTCATCAACTCGCATAGAACCTCCGCATTCGATCCAGGAATTGGGAGAGTTCCCCGGGAAGTTCGCAATGAAAAGCGAGCCATTCTCCACTTCGCGGATGGGAGAACTCCAGAGCACAGGCGTGAAGAAAATTGCGATTGAGCGCAGGAAGCGTCTGTTTTGCCTGAGCCAAAACAATGCGTGCAGGAGCCCCATACAGTGTATCCCCAACGACGGGATGTTTGATGGAGGCCAGATGAACCCGAATCTGGTGGGTTCTCCCCGTTCGAATCTTGAGACGAAGCAGGGAAAACTTGCCGATTTGTTCGATGACCTCGTAGTCGGTGTGAGCCTCGCGTCCCCGTTTCGACCGAATTGACATCCTGGTACGGTGGCGAGCATCCCGACCGATGGCATTCTTGATTTCTCCCTGGGGCTTGTTAAAGAGCCCGTGGACCAGCGCCAGGTACGCTTTCTTCACGGTGCGTGACTGAAACTGTTGCGCCAGGTTGAAATGGCTTTCATCGTTCTTGGCCACCACGATGAGACCGGAGGTTTGTTTGTCGAGGCGGTGGACAATCCCGGGTCGACTCACCCCGGAGCCGCCGGACAACTCGCTAAACCGTCCGAGGAGGGCATTGACCAGTGTCCCTTGTCGGACTCCGGCACCCACATGAACCACCATCCCGGCGGGCTTGTCAATGACGGCCAGGTCCGCATCTTCATAAATGACATCCAAGGGAATTTTTTCGGCATAACCGGCGATAGGGGAGGGGCGGGGGATCGTGACTGTAATCGTCTCCCCTCCGCGAACTTTATAGCTTTGCTTCGGTGTGTGCCCGTCAACCCGAACGAATCCGTCCTCGATCCATTTCTGAATCTGTGAACGGCTCTTTTCCGGGAGCTGGTCGCACAGATAGTGGTCAAGACGGCGGGAACGCTCCTCGATTGGAGGTGAGAAGGTCAGGAGCTCAGAAGGCGGATCCAAATGGGAAGGTGCCATCGTTGGCAGTGTCTTATTTGACGGGGGACGGAAGGGGACGCGATTTCAATTTGACGTACAGCCCGAGGGCGCAGCCGATCAGGATTAGACTGATGAATTGGGAGGTCGAGAGAAGCCCGTCAAACAAAAAGCCCCGCTCGGGGTCCCCCCGGAAAAACTCAATCACAAAACGGCTCACCGAATATAACAAAAGGTAGAGAATGAACACTTGTCCATCAAATTTTTTCTTCCGGAGCGCCCTCCAGAGCAGGCAAAAAATAATCAGATTGGTAACGGCTTCGTAGAGTTGAGCAGGATGCAGAGGAATATTCAACGGCACTCCTACGGTGTCGTGGCTGTAAGGGTTCTTGAATGTGACACCGAGTGAAGAGTGAGTCGGCCGGCCGTAGCAACAGCCCGCGGCCAAACATCCCAGACGTCCTATCGATTGTCCCAGTGCAATCCCGGGTGAAAAAATGTCCGTCATTTTCCAGACGGGAAGCTTTTGATGATGAACCAGAGCAATCCCGACGATGGCCGCTGCCAGGAAGCCGCCATAGTAGACTCCACCCGATCTCAAAGTGGATAGTGAGAAGATCTCGGTTGGATTTTCCGAGTAGTACTTGAACTCGGTAAGAATCATGAGCAATTTGGCGCCAACCAGGGAACTGAGGGCAATGTAGAGACCGAGATCATAGACCTTCGCCGGGTTGAGCTTTTCCCGCTCGGCGGCCCTGGCACTGACATACAAGCCTGCGACAAAGCCTAACGCCAGTAGAAATCCATAGGTGTGGATGACGAACCAGGAATGCTCAAAAAGTTTGGGGAACAAGTTGGACCTTTAACCTCGGTTGCGACACTCGGCACTCATGAGACGGACGAAATTCCATTGGTTACTTGCTGTTCAACGAGATCGGCGTCTGTGTTTCTACTCCGCTCTTCTGAGTCAATGCCTCCAGCAGCAGCAACCCGATTCCTACAGAAATAGAGCTGTCGGCCACATTAAAAGTTGGCCAATGGTAGTTCTTGTAAAACACATCGATAAAATCGATGACATAACCATAAGAGATACGGTCAAACAAATTTCCGGTCGCGCCGCCCAATACCATCATCAACCCAACCTGCAATTTCCAATTGCGGACAGGCTGATGCAGCGAAAAATACAGGATCAGGAGTAAAGCCACGGCCGAAGCGAGAGTCAGCAGGGTGGGGGTCCAGGCGGAATGGCTTTCTGACAACAAGCCGAAGGCAATCCCCGTATTTCGCGTATACGTCAAGTCGACGAACCCCGAGATGACCGGCTGGGACTGGTGCAATGGTAAATGGCTTGCGACAAGAACCTTGGTCCATCGATCCAGGATAAATAGGCACGGAGGAATCAGAAAATAGAAAAACCGGGTCATAATCCCATTTCCTTCAATGAAGCAGAACACTTTCCACACACGGTCGGGAATTTGGCGTCTTGACCCACTTCGAGAGCATAATTCCAACAGCGCTCACATTTATGCCCTTCGGCGCGAACCACTAAGACTTGAACTTCTCCGGCATCATGAAAATAGGTTCCTGGCTCCAACGTTTCTTTGATTTCCACCTGGGAAACAATGAAGAGTCCTGGCAGGGCATCTTGATACTTCCTGAGAAGTTCCAGTGCCCCTGCTTTCGCGGCCAGCTGTACCTTGGCCTCCTGCGCGCTTCCAATGAACTTGTCTTTGCGGGCGGTTTCCAGGATTTTGAGCACTTCCCCCCTGATTTGGATCAGTTGATCCCAATCTTTCAGTTGAGCCAGGGTGTCGGCAGGGATGCCCGCAATGAGCTCCTCAGCCGGCCTGAATAAGGCCATATGTACGCTGGTTTCCCGGCTTTCGTATTGACTCAGGTATTGCCAGATTTCATCAGAGGTGAAGCTGTAAATAGGAGCCATGGCTCGAGTCAAGGCATCCAGAATTCGGTATAACGATGTTTGCGAGGAACGGCGCAGGACTGAGTTGGGCGCGGCTGTGTAGAGCCGGTCTTTCAAAATGTCAAAATAAAGGGAGCTCAACTGGACGGTCACGAATTCATTCACGGCATGGAAGATGCGGTGAAATTCATAGTCGCGGTACCACTCTTGAATCCTCGTCAGCAACAAGGCGGTCTGCTGTAATGCCCACTGGTCGATGGGTGAAAGAGACAATGCCGGCACGGAATTGACGGATGGCGAATAGTCGTAGAGATTGGCCAGCATCCAGCGGGCAGTATTACGGAACCGGCGATAAAATTCGGAAAGCCGTGCCAGCATGTCTTTTGAGATGCGAACATCTTCTTTGAAATCGCTGGCGGCCACCCAGGCGCGGAGGATTTCAGCACCGCTTTCTTTCACGACCTCCTGGGGTTCTATCACATTCCCCAGGGATTTCGACATGGCTTTCCCATCAGCATCCAGAGTCCAGCCGTGGGTAAGAACCTGCCGGTAGGGAGCCTGCTCTTGGATTCCCATTCCAATGAGCAACGAGCTTTGGAACCACCCGCGGTATTGGTCGCCGCCTTCGATATAAAGGTCTGCCGGCCAAGGCAAATCGGTGCGTCTTCCCAGCACGGCTTCATGGCTCGAACCCGAGTCAAACCAGACATCCAGGATGTCCGTTTCCTTGCGAAAATTGGATCTGCCACAATCCGGGCAGACTACTCCCGGAGGCAACAACTCGCCGGGCGAGCGTTGAAACCATGCATCCGATCCTTCTTTCTCAAAAACTGAAACGACCCGGTCCATGAATTCCTTTTTAAGGATGGGCTCATTGCAGGAATCGCAATAAAACACAATGATCGGAACGCCCCAAACCCGTTGCCGGGAAATGCACCAATCGGGCCTCGTAGCCACCATGTTGGCAATGCGGCCTTCACCCCACTCGGGGATCCACTGAACTTTTCGGATGGCCTCCAGTGAGGATTCCCGCAACTTGGCATGATCCATCGAAATGAACCATTGAGGGGTGGCCCTGAAAATCACCGGATTGTGACAACGCCAGCAGTGGGGGTAGGAGTGGGCCAGATTTTCGCTCGCCAATAAGGCCGCCTTCGATCGCAGTAGCTCTACGACTTTCGGGTTGGCCTCGAAGACGTTCATCCCGGCAAAGAATTCGGTCCCCTCGATGAATTGCCCTTGGCTGTTGACCGGGCAATAGATGTCTAACCCGTAAAGTTTTCCCGTGATGTAGTCCTCCTGGCCGTGTCCAGGCGCTATATGAACACAGCCCGTTCCCTGTTCAAGCGTCACGTGATCGCCGAGAACCAATAAAGAATCACGCTCCAGGAAAGGGTGCCGGGCTTTCAAACGTTCCAGTTTTGATCCGGGGAATCGAGCGAGGACCTTACCTGCAGTGAAGCCACATTGCTTGGCCGTCGCCTCGATCAACTCGCTGGCCATCACATAAACTTCGTCACCGACTTCCACCGCGGAGTATTCCAAGCGGGAGTTGAAGGCGATTCCCAAATTGGCTGGCAATGTCCACGGCGTAGTTGTCCAGATGATGACCGAGATCTTCTTCCCCGCCAGACTCTTTTCCAGAAACGACAGATCGGAAAGGACGGGAAATTTGACGTAAATCGAAGGGCTGGTGTGATTCTCATACTCCACCTCAGCTTCTGCCAATGCCGTCTGACAGGAGATACACCAGTAGACCGGCTTTAAGCCCTTGTAGATGTGGCCTTTTTCCACAAACTGGGCAAAGGTTCGGGCGATGGCCGCCTCATATTCAAAACTCATGGTCAGGTAGGGACGATCCCATTCCCCTAAAATTCCCAACCGCTTGAATTCCTGCCTTTGCAGGCCGACAAATTTTTCCGCGTACTTTCGACACTCCTGACGCACTTGCGGAAGTGTGAGTGAAGCCTTTTTCTTGCCTAACGACTGGTCCACCTTGATCTCAATAGGGAGCCCATGACAATCCCAGCCCGGAAGGTAAGGGGCATTGAACCCCATCATATTCCTGGATTTAACAATAAAATCTTTCAGTATTTTATTTTCCGCGTGCCCTAGATGGATGTTCCCGTTGGCATACGGCGGGCCGTCGTGCAGCGTGAATAGGGGGGACTGGGCGTGTTTCTGACGGATGCCCTCATATAATTTTTGTTCTTCCCATCGTTGCAGAATTTGAGGCTCATTGGTGGGAAGATTGGCCTTCATGGGGAAGGCCGTTTTAGGCAAATTGAGTGTCTCTTTCAGCTCCACGTTAACTCCCTTGTTAGTCCTGCCTGTTCTTATCTTGCTGGCATCCTAAAAAGACGCGAATTATAGTTCATGTCCGTTAAATTGTCCATGCAGGCGCAATCTAAGTCGTTGATTTTCAGACTATCCCGGTCCCTTGCTTCCGAAAAAACTCTCCTCCAAGTGCAGGGCGGTTTCGATCTGGGGAAAGGCGAAAAGAGGGCACAATTTGCTTTTCAAACCTAAAGTTTCTGCTAGAATCGAAAGGGAGAAAGTCTCTTCTCCCTTTCGATTTTTGCGAAAACCAATGAATTAACGAAATTTTTACCATTCGTACAACGCAGGAAGGCGCTTTTTCGTCTAACTTTCCTGTTGGGATTTGCCCCAGGGTGGTGAAGTGGTGGAGATTACATGAATCCAGTTGAAGAACAAAAGGCTCTCATCGAGTTCTTGGAATCTGCTCTTCAAGAAGCCAGCAAAAGCCCGAATACCAGTCCCGAAAAATTAGGGATGATCAGGCGCAAACTGGAAGAAGCCCGACTTGATTTGTCGAGACTTTCCCAGACAAGCTCCGTTGCAGTTGCCACCGAGCCGTTACCGGAGGTTGTTCTTCCCCAGCTAACTGTTTCTAAAGAAACTTCTCAAGAGGTTGTGTCGCGGAGTACTTCGGATTCTGTTAGCCGTCCACTCCCGATTGAGAAGAAGTCGTCCGTGGAGGCCCCAGCTCCGCAGGAGGTCCCAATTGCACCCAGTCGTACAGTGGACCACTCCTCTCCGAATTTTATCTCGGATTTAAATTTAGAACTGAAAGTGGACTCTCGGCTGAAGACCTTCTTGAACAATTTGAAGTCGATATTTGTTCATGAGACGAAGATTTATAATATTTCTTCCCGCCCCATCGAAACTGATTTGATGATCGAAGCGGTTCCCTGGTACAAGACTCTCAAGGGTAATATCAAGTCGGTTTTCCGCCCCGAGGCCAAGAATTACTCGATTTCTTCGAAGCCTGTCGACACGGATCTCATTCTCGAAACAAAGCCCTGGTATTTAACGGTTTTTTCCCAGATCAAATATTTGGTCTTAAGGGAAGAGCGGCCCGAGATTCACGTCTCGGCTCAGCCCGTTGAAGTCGACGAGATTTTTAAAGAGTACAAGTTCCGTTCGACTTCTCTGGTATATTCGACGATTATCCACGTCTCCCTTGTGCTGGCGATCGTCATCATCCCGACGATCATCGTGAAAGGCAGGCAAAATACTCAAGCCAATACAGACCATACTATCCTTTTGGAACCGACGGGCCTCGTGAATCTCCCGCCCAAGGCCGAGAAGGCAGGGGGCGGCGGCGGTGGCGGCCGGAGAGATCCAACACCTGCCTCCAAAGGGAAGCTGCCGAGATTATCGGATAAACAGCTGACTCCTCCTACGCCGAAGATTGTCAACGAAGAGCCCGTATTGCCTGTGGAGCCGACATTGATCGTTCCCCAACTGGCCCAACTACCTAACGTGAACATGCCCAATTATGGCGATCCTCTTGGAATTCCAGGGCCTCCTTCGAGTGGGCCTGGGACCGGTGGCGGCATCGGCACTGGCACAGGCGGTGGGGTAGGTCCTGGTAAAGGTGGAGGTTACGGCCCGGGAGAAGGGGGTGGCGTTGGCGGCGGCGTGTTTCGCGTGGGGGGCGGAGTTTCAGCTCCTTCGGTCATATTCCGTGTTGAACCCACTTATTCGGAAGAAGCCCGCAAGGCGAAATACCAGGGAGTTGTAGTCCTTTCCGCCATCGTTCGAAAAGATGGCACTATCGAGATTCAACGTGTCGTTCGCGGATTGGGATTGGGGCTTGATGAAAACGCCATAGCCGCTTTACGACAGTGGAAGTTTCGTCCAGGAATGAGAAATGGGGCTCCGGTCGACGTAGCCCTGAATATCGAAGTCAACTTCTCCCTGCGCTGAGGTTATTCGCAGTATCTAGATCTCCCCGTGAATCAAAGGCCCGTTACTTCTTGATTGGAGTAACGGGCCTTCTGTTTTTTTGCCCACCCGGGTTCGTCGATGTGGAATTACACGGCAGAAGACAAGTTGACGCCAGACTCAGCTTGGTGGGTCGATATTTGGTCCGCTGAGCGGGTCCCCTGAAATTGCTGTTTGAGAGCCCGTCAGTCGCAATCCCTTGAGACCGATCAGCGTCCCTAGCAATGAAGCACCCAGGGAAAACCATGTCCAAAGGCCACTTGACTCTGTAGAAATAGCAGGGGAAATGTCCGCCCAATTTGCCAGAACAATCGAGCCGCTATTGACGATGGCGTGAACCAGGATTGAATTCAGCAGACTGCCACTTCGATAAACAACGAGTGCCAGCACAACCCCCGCCAAGGTGTTGTTGAACAACATGTCTAACTGGCGATGAAAAAGGCCAAACAGTATCGACGATAGCATGATGGCTTCGGCTGTGTGGCCGGGGCGCAAAAATCGACTGAAGATGAATCCCCGGAATAGAATCTCTTCGCAGAAGGCGGGAACCAGCCCAATGGCCAAAAGCGTCCATCCCAATTCACTCAGCCGGTAAAGTTTGAGAAGCGCTGCCACTGAAGATTGGTGTTCGCGCAGGGATCCAAACAATTGAACTTCGAGTGAAATCAGTGTTTCCAGAAGCACGATGAGAGACAGTGCGACGAGAAAGCTGAAGACTAAATTCCTGAGCGAAGTGGCCTGCCAGCGAAAATCGTTTCGCAGATTCACTGCAAGAAGTCGATCCACCAGATAAGGCATTCCAAAGACCAAGCCAAGTTGCAGGAGGGTAGAGCGCAGGAAAACTTGCTGATCGGTGGAGGATGGGGCGAGACTCAATGAGCCCACATAGACAATCAAAAACGTGAGAAACGCTTCCAGTCTGGGATTGCGATACTGGTGCCAGCCCCGGATTTTCATGGTCATTGCTTGGACAGGGAGGTCAACCGTTGAGTCAGAACCGTGCGAAGTGAATTCTGCTGTTGCTCGCGCGCTCTCATTTCTTTTGTTCGGGAGATGGCGGCAATGGGTCTGCGAATATCCCCGGATCGAGGACCGTCTTCAAATCCACCTGCTTCACAGTGATTTTTGAAACTTTGGCACCCTGGGAGGCAACAATTTCTACCGGAATTCTAAGTCCTTCCATCTCATCGTACTTCAAGTAAACAGACTTTCCGTGGAAGATTCCCTTGCCGGAAGCCGATTCTCTCTCACTTTCAAACTCATACTTGTAAACCAGGTAGGTGCTCAAATCGAAAGAAAGACGGCCTCGAGTGTACTCGCCGCCAAGAAAACCGCTAACGTCCACTTCGTCGAGCTTATGTCCCTCTTCTTCGGTTCGTCCATGGTAACGGAATTTCTGGAAGGAGAGCAGGAGCAAATCCGGTCGGAGTTGGGAGATGACTTCTACCTTCAGAGGGCCTAAATTTTTTTTTGAAAGCGAGAGCACCGTGTCGTCGATCTTGATCCACCCCTTGTCATGATTGAGAATGGTGATGGTGTTTGATTTTTCTCCAACAACATCCGAACGGAAAAAATCGGCTCCTTTGAGATAGGCTTTGACCTGCAGAGGCTTGGAGGCGGAGTCACCCATGGACTCAATTTGATAGTCAAGAGTTGCATTTTGAAAGGAAAGAGACTTGGATTCTCCCCCGTAAGCAGCCAGGGATTTCCGCACAATTCCCTCGGCTCGCTCGGCGGTGGCATCTTTTGCGGGCCTCTGCCCCTGGGCTTCGAGGTAAAGATAGCCTAAGCAGGAAAGGCCCGCGAGCAGGAGTAACCCAAGACGGGCGAATGCAGGTGACTTCATGAAGCCTGGAATCCTTTCTGCGTGAGGAGTTAAATCCCGGTCAGGCTTTTGGGGCGTAGTAGCCCTTCTTGGCTCTTACCTTCAGGCCTTTTTGATTCAGTACGCTGATCTTGATGGAGCGGAAACTTCCGTCTTTGTTGGCGTTGGTTGACGTGTAACTAAGGACGTATTGGCTGCGCAATTCATCTTGAATCGCATCAAAGCATTTTTGGAATTCCTGAGCTTTGGATGGAAAGAAGGCTCTGCCTCCCGTCGAATCCGCATATTTCTTCAGTACGCCGGAATCTCCGCCTCCCATCATGAGGGGGCCAATCACCGGTGTCGAAATGGCAAAGATAATGATATCGGCTCGCTGGGCGGCTTCCAGTGCCTCTTTCATCTTGAGTTTACTGGTCGTATCACTGCCGTCACTGATGAGGATAATTGCCTTGCGCCCGGTCTCTGCTTTGAGTTTTTCGTCCGAAGCCAAATAGATGGCATCATGCACGGAGGTTCCTCCTCCGATTGAAACTGAGCGGATGGCTTTTTCGAGCCGCCGGAGATCCGCCGTAAAGTCTTGGACCAAGGTCACGCTGCGATCGAAATTCATCACCAGTGCCAGATCTTGTTTGCGAAGCACTGCCCTGAGAAATTCGACGGCCGTGGTTTTCTCTGTCTCCAGGATGGATTCAACGCTCGGGCTGGTGTCAATTAATAATCCCAGCGTCAGGGGAAGGGTCACTTCCTTGGCGAAGTATCCGATTTCTTGCGGCTTGCCATCTTCCTCAACCTGAAAGTCTTCCTTGTTTAGGTTCGAAACGAATCGATTGTTGCCCTCAGTAACCGTAAACACCACGTTCACCAGGTCGACCGAAACTTTCAACGTTCCTTCGATATCGGCCGGTTTTCGAGCTTCTTGTGAAGAGTGAGACGTGATTACCAACCCCGCGAACAGTAAAAGGCTGCATAGCGCTATTTTTTTCATGTCTTGGAAACCCGCTCAAATTCGACGTTGATAGCACCTAAAGGAGACCGATTGGAATTATAGGCGACATTCAACGGCCATGCAATGTCGCCCGAAAAGTTAGATGCATAAGGGCTTGAAGCCGGTTGCACTTTTCATGGGAAAAAGGCCTATAATGCAGTGGAGTCGGGAGGCAGGGAATGAGAAACGCTTACATCTTGGGAGCATTGCGAACTCCGATCGGGAAATTCATGGGAGGACTCAAGACCTGCTCGGCCATTGCCTTGGGGGCAACGGTCGTGGAAGGATTGATTCGCCGTCATACGCTGCCGGTGGATCGGGTTGACGAGATTATCATGGGAAATGTGGTTTCCGCAGGCCTGGGGCAAAACCCGGCGCGCCAAGTCGGATTGAAAGCGGGACTTTCGCCGGCCGTGGCAGCCTTGACGGTCAATCAGGTCTGTGGCTCGGGATTGAAAGCGGTCGGTTTGGCGGCACAGTCCATTCAACTGGGGGAGGCCGAGCTGGTGATCGCCGGCGGCACGGAGTCCATGTCGAATGCTCCCTACTTGCTTCCCCAGGCGCGGGAAGGTTTTCGGGCCGGCCATGCGAAGGCTCTGGATTCCATGATTCAGGACGGGCTCTGGGATGCCTTCGAGAATTTCCATATGGGCAATACCGGTGAAATTATCGCTGAAAAATATGGCATCAGCCGTCATCAGCAGGATCTATATGCTTTGAACAGTCACCGCAAAGCCGCCCGCGCGATTCAGGAAGGGCGATTCCGCGACGAACTGATTCCCGTCATGATTCCTCAAGCGAAGGGAGAGCCCCTTCGGGTGGAGAGTGACGAATCTCCACGGGCCGACTCGAGCCTGGAAAAATTGAGTTCCTTGAAGCCCGTATTCAAAGCGGGGGGAACGATCACTGCCGGGAATGCCCCCGGCACGAATGATGGTGCTGCCGCGGTAATCGTCGCCTCCCCGGAAGCCGCGCAGTCCTTGAACTTGACGCCGCTGGCCCGCATCATGGCTCAGGCCGTCAGCGGCGTGGAACCGCGCATGGTGATGATGGCGCCGGTCAGCGCCGTTAGAAAATTGTTCGAGAAAACAGGTTGGGCGAAGGAAGACGTCGATCTTTACGAGATTAATGAGGCCTTTTCTGTTCAGGCTCTGGCTGTGATCCAGGAATTGGGGCTTGACCCGGAGCGAGTCAATGTCAACGGAGGCGCTGTTGCTCTGGGACATCCGATTGGATGCAGTGGGGCGCGGGTCCTCGTCACCCTCCTCCACGAGATGAGACGGCGCAACAGCCGCCGCGGCGTGGCAGCTCTTTGCCTGGGCGGCGGAAATGCCGTGGCGATGGCGGTGACTCGTGAGCTTTAGTCTTTTGACGCAGTGTCGAGTGTAATAAGATCATCCCTAAACTATGCAAAGCTCGTTACATCGAATTGGAGTGGTCGGCGCCGGTACGATGGGAGGCGGCATCACACAGGTCTTGGCTCAAAGAGGCCTTTCGGTAGTGCTTTGTGACAGCGTGCCGGCTCAGCTCGAGAAGACCTTGCAAACGATCGATCGGAATCTGACGCGTGCGATCGAGAAAAATCAACTGGACGCGACAGCTCGGGAAATTATTCTCCAGCGCATCCGGACTCACACGACAGTGGAGGCTCTGGCGGAAGCCGAGCTGGTCATTGAGGCGGTCAGTGAATCCTTTCCGGTGAAGAGGGAGATCCTGACGGCTTTGGACAAACATTGTCCGGCAGAAACGATTCTGGCCACCAATACTTCGTCCATATCCATCACGCGGCTGGCCGCGGCCACCCAGCGTCCAGAGCGGGTTGTTGGCATGCAGTTCAGGAATCCCGTGCCGGTGATGAAACTGGTGGAAATCATTCGAGGACTGCGGACTTCGGCGCAGACGGTGGCGACTGTCCTGGCGTTGGTAACCCAATTGGAAAAAGTACCTGTGGAAGTCATGGATTCGCCCGGCTTTGTTTCCAACCGGGTCTTGATGCCCATGATCAACGAAGCCGTATTCTGCGTGTACGAGGGAGTGGGGGACCCCCAGGCGGTGGATCAGGTGATGAAAATGGGGATGAATCATCCCTTGGGGCCGCTGGCTTTGGCCGATTTGATTGGGCTTGATGTTTGTTTAAATATCATGGAAACTCTCTACGAAGGGTTTAGTGATTCGAAATACCGGCCTTGCCCATTGCTGAAGCAGATGGTGGCGGCGGGGAAGCTGGGTCGAAAAAGCGGCGAAGGGTTTTATTCATACGGACACTAGGAGGGAAACGGGTTGCCCGTCATTCTCTGTCAGAAATGCGGATCAAAAAATCAGATCGGTGATGAGAGCTGTTTGAAGTGCGGAACGCGTCTCATGATTCTGCCGTACACCTATCGGCAGAATATGGGACTGCCGATTTTGGACGAGCACTTTCTGGAACGCATCAGTGCCCTGGAATACTCGATTGGCCGCCTCGACGAGCGACTTAACGAGATCTACGAGCTCGTCCAGCAGTTGGCGACGGATAGCTTTTATGATCACACCATGATTGAATCCATCGCCGAAGCCCTGAAACGGGTGCAGATCGTCGGGAAGCGCGATCTCGAGAAGGACTGGCAGCAGCGTGTTGCCCAGCGGTTGTGGGCAAGCGAGGAGCGGGAACGATTTGAATCCAGCAAGAAAGCGTTCCTCAACGCCTTTCGGGGGAGAGATAAGAAGCTTTTCTCGAAGCTGATCGAAGAATTTACGCACCATTTTTTGCGCCGGCGCTTCCGGCAGGGGTTGAAATCACTGGAACGGGCGTTTACCACCGATCCTCAAAATTGCGAAGTGGGCGTCTTCCTGGGGAAGATTTACTATGAGTTTGAAAATTTCTCCAACGCCGGCCGCTGTCTGCGTCGAGTCCTGAAGAACAATCCGCATCACTTCGAGGCCAATTTGCTGACAGGCTTGCTGGCGAAACGGAAAGGGGATTTCGATCGGGCGAAGTTATACTTGCGGAATGCTGTGGATATTTGCGGCACTTCGCTGGCGGCCCATGTGTTTCTGGGATCGGTGCTCGTCTCGCTCGGCGAGGATGATGGCGCTCTGGGACATTTCTCACAAGCGCTAAATCTCAAGCCCTCCCCGCAAATGCATCTGGTAGTGGGATCGATTTATTCCAGACATGGGCTCCTGCGTTTCGCGATCAAGCACATGAAAAAAGCGATCGAAATGGATCCGCATTGTCATGAGGCCTTCTTTCAGCTGGGCCTCGCATTCCTGGAGCAGAATTGGAAGAGAAAGGCGAAGGAATACATTCAAAAAGCGCTTCATCTGAATCCCAAAGAATCCCGCTACAAAGACGCGCTGGATCTTTTTCAGCCCGACCCGCTGAAGATTCCATCCCTCACCGATCTGAAGCGCAGCCCGAGTTTGAACGATGAGAGCCTGGAATTCCTGGTGAAAGATGAACTCCGCTTGATTTTCCGTCATTCCGAAATCGATTTAAACCGAAGCGGAAATGATGTGGAAAGAAGCTAGCTCTTCGTCGCCATTGAGCCTTCACAAGTGAACAAGACACGATGTGAATAATTTTTATTCAGGGGGTGAAGTATGACTGATGACAGAGCGGAGCGGGGTAAGGCGATCGACCTTGCACTCGTGCAGATCGAGCGGCAATTCGGCAAGGGGTCGATCATGCGTTTGGGAAGCCGGGAAGCCATCACCAATGGTGGAGTGATCCCTACTGGGTCCCTGGCAATCGATGCGGCCTTGGGGGTCGGAGGCGTTCCGCGTGGGCGGGTCATTGAGATTTTTGGACCGGAGTCGAGCGGGAAGACTACCCTCGCCTTGCACATTATTTCCGAAGCCCAGAGAACCGGAGGGATGGCAGCCTTCATCGACGCCGAACATGCCCTGGATTCCAACTACGCACGGCAATTGGGCGTTGATTTGGACAACCTGCTCGTCTCTCAACCGGACAACGGGGAACAGGCCTTGGAAATTGCCGAAATGCTCGTCCGCAGCGGCGCACTCGACGTCTGCGTCGTCGACTCCGTGGCGGCTTTGGTGCCCAAAGCGGAATTGGAAGGGGAAATGGGCGATTCCCACATGGGTCTGCAGGCTCGGTTAATGTCCCAGGCGCTGCGGAAATTGACGGGGATTGTTTCCAAATCGAAAACGTCCTTGATCTTCATCAATCAGATTCGCGAAAAAATCGGCGTCATGTTTGGGAACCCCGAGACAACGACAGGCGGCCGCGCTCTCAAATTTTATGCCTCCGTTCGTATTGATGTGCGCCGCGTAGCTTCCATCAAAGACGGCGATGAGGTCACCGGCAGCCGCACTAAAGCCAAGATCGTAAAGAATAAGGTCGCGCCGCCGTTCCGCGATGCGGAGTTTGACATCATGTACGGAACGGGGATTTCAAGGGAAGGCGACTTGATTGATCTGGGGACCGAAAAAGGAGTTCTGGAGAAGAGCGGTGCCTGGTTTTCCTACAAAGGAGAGCGCCTCGGCCAGGGTCGAGAAAACGCGAAACAGTTTCTCAAGGAAAATACGGTTGTCGGCCGCCAGATTGAGGAAGAGTTGCGCCGCGCCCTGAATATCCCCATTGCGTCCTCCGTAAGCGAGCCGGCAGCACAACCCGCCGCTTCACCCGAGGCCCCGGGCAGAGCGAAAGCGACCCGCGGCTAACGCGAGGCATTTCCTCAAAACATGTGCGCTTTCCTGATCCGGATAAGGCCGGAGGGTTTTTCCTGCCGCCTTATCTGGTCCAGGAGACCTCCCGCCATTTCTAATGTTTCCATTAAAACTTGACGAATCAATTACTTGGTATGGTATCGCAAGAAGCGTCGTTGTCAGATGATCCCCAAGGACCGGTAAACACAAGCCACGATTCTCCAGCCCTGATTTCAATCCTGAACCGCGTTTTCGGATATCACGGGACTTGGATTTTCTTTATTGTGTTGCTGAATCTTCTTTTCTTCGGCGACGCCCTATTCACGGATAAAACATTCTTCTTTCGCGATGTCTCCTTTTTTCACTACCCGCTAAAGCGTCTCGTCACCGAGGCCTACGCCCGTGGAGAATGGCCGCTTTGGAACCCTTATATCCAGTTGGGCCAACCGCTCCTTGCAAACCCCAACTCGATGGCTCTCTATCCCACCCAGCTTCTGTTCCAACTTTTGCCTTTTGAAACCGCTTTCGAGCTCCATTTCGTTCTGCATTGCATGCTGGCAGGGATCGCGACATTCCTCCTGGGCCGCAAGTTAGGGGTTTCACCGTTTTCGGCCTTCCTGTCTGCCGTTATTTACAATTTCAGCGGGGTGACGCTATCGTTCGTGAATCTCTTCAATATTCTTCCCGTCGTCGCTTATCTCCCCCTCTTAACGCTTCTTTGCTTGAGCCTGCTGGAAGAGATCACTTGGGCAAGGTTTTCCCTTTCCAGCCTCATCTTCGGATTTTTTTTTCTGCTTCTCGAGCCGCTCTCTTCATTTGCGATTGCTCTTTTTATGGGGGGCTTCTTGGGTGCATACGTTCTTTTCACCGCGAAAGTCGGGCCGCAAAAAATCCGAGCCATCGGGGCTATCGGGTTGGCCGGACTTTCAGGACTTCTCCTGGCGAGCATCCAAATCCTGCCGACCCTGGAATTGATCCAGCATTCTGGACGCAGAGGCGGGTTGGACTATGAGATGGTGTCGGGATGGTCCATGCATCCCATCATGCTTCTGCAATTAGGCATGCCGCGAATCTTCGGGGATTACTTCCGGCTGACGCAATCTTTCCTCGGGCCAGTATTTTTTTTGAAAATCGGGAACCCTTTCTGCTTTCCTGTTATTTTCGGATCTTCCCCTACTGCTCAGCTTCTATGCGGTTTTCAACCTTAGAATCAACGGTTCACCCGCACGTGTTGGCAGTCCTTTCCATGGTCGCGTTATTTCTCGCCATCGGGAAATACAGTCCTTTTTATTCCTGGCTGTTTCATCATTGTCCACGTTTCGGTATGGTCGCTACCCGGTGAAGCATCTGCTCGTTTCTAACTTTTGCCTGGCGCTTCTAGCAGGAATTGGGTCGGACAGTTCCAGAAACAGCGGGCGCCGGGTCGTTCAAAGAACTATTCAGGAATAGAGGTTTCGTCTATGGCCTCCTTGATCTTTATTCTCGCGATCATGTCCATCGGCGCCATCCCTTACCTGTCAATCTACTGGTGCAAAAAACCAGATAGTGCCGGGAATGAATGGTTCAGCTTTGTATCCCACGGAAAAGAACTGCTGGTTCAAAAAATGATGCTTGTTGGATCGTTCCGGCACTTGCAAATACAGTTGGCGCTTTTTGTCCTTTTCCTCGTTCTGGCCGGGCTGAAGAGAGTGCGTTGGCAACTTCTGCAAACGGCGGCCATCCTCATCGTATTGTTTGACCTGATGACCAGCAATCTTTGGATTAATCCGGTCATTCGTAATGAGCTGTACGAAACGGCTCCAGTTGCCGTGTACTTGCAGGAGAAAATGAAACAGGAGGGGCTCTTCCGAATCTATTCGCTGGGAAATCCGGAAGCCGACAAGGATCCGCTGATGCTTCTCGGACAAACCGATTCCATCGCCTGGCAGTTTCTCTATCGAAAGTTAACTCTGGCACAGTTTCTCTCGGCAAAAGATCACATTTATTATTCGGTCTTCCAACCTGTCGATCGTCTGGAAACACTGCCCAGTCAGGCCATCAATGCAGAGCTCTCCAAGGCGGAAACAACCGAAGAAAAACTCGCCCTGCTGGCAGGCTTAAACGTAGGTTACGTGCTGGCGGCGCATCGGACTGAAAGCTCTTCCGTCGCCCTGGACTCTGAGTTTGAAGTGAATAGTCCTCAGCCGTTGCGCTTGTATAAGGTGCTGAACAGGCTGCCCAGGGTGTTCTTGACGGATCCGGGCACAACGGGAGCGACGCATTGCACCATCGGGACTACCTTCCGTTCCTCTTCCCCCGGCGTGGTCTGGTCAAACCCTGTCGGTTCTCCGTCCGGCCTACGCGAAGAAGTGCAAATTCTGAACCACAGTCCCAACCGGATGGAGATGCGTACGGCCACCGAACGGAAAAAAATGCTTGTGATGCTGGATAGCTATTACCCGGACTGGCGCGCGCGCGTCGATGGTCAGGAAGTTCCATTAGTCGGTGCCAATTACGTTTACCGGGCTATTGAACTGCAGCCTGGCCAACACCAAATCTCAGTGGAATATCAACCCAGATCGTTCCGCCGCGGGATGGCTTTGACCCTAGCCACCCTGCTGGTTTGGCTTCTCATTTCGGCGGGATGCTGGTTTTATTCACAAAGAGGTCCGGCAGATCGACATGCACTCTCCTTGGTATAGGAATCCAGCCAATCTGATTGGCGTGAATGCCGCGACGATCCTGCTTCTTGGGTTTGCACTTCTGGCGCCGATTCTTCTCATGCGCGGCAAATCCGTCACCTTCGACGAAGTCACCCATTTGCCTTCGGGGTACTCTTATTGGGTCCAACATCGAATCCAATATAATCAACAGCATCCCCCTCTAATTAAGGAAATTTGTGCGCTGCCATTGCTTTGGCTCGGTCTCCAGCGCCCCGCCTCTTTCCCAGAAAGTGAATGGGTTTTTGGCGAGGAATTCCTTTTTTCCCAGGATGCCAACCGGATTCTGTTTTGGGGACGTCTGCCGGCTGTGCTGCTTTCGCTTGGGTTGGGGATCTTGATTTTGCACTGGGCGACAACCCTTTGGGGAAAGAGGGCGGGGCTGTTGCCTTCTTCCTGTATGTCCTTGATCCTACGATCACGGCTCATGCGCAATTCGTGACTACGGATGTCGGCGTGGCTTTTTTCTCCACACTTTATTTGTATTGCTTGCGGAATTATCTGCGACGACCTCATTGGAAAAACGTGTGTCTTGCCGGGCTTTCCTTGGGGATGGCACTGGGGTCGAAGTTTTCGGCCGTGGTTCTGATACCGGTCTCGCTTGTACTGATTGCCATCAGCCATTGGAATCCGTTATCTCGCGAGAAGGGGGAATCCGGGATGAATGCCCCCGAACCGTCCACACCTGCGGGCGCTAAACCCTTTCTGGAAAAAGTGGTGGCTTCGATCCTTTTCTATCTCGCCTGCTTATTCTTGTGGCTGATCTATTTCTGCCCACGAGATTTGCGGTTCTATCTGAGAGGAATCCAGGCAGTCAATTTGGACCATGGCAAAAATCCCTATTTCTACCTGATGGGGGAGTTGAAGCGGGGAGGCTGGGTCTACTATCTGCTGGCGGCTTGGTTCGTTAAAACGCCAATCCCTACCATTCTGTTGATGGCCGCTTCCATCGGTGTGTTTTTCGACCGCTGGAGAACGCGATTGCTCGAAGAAGCCTTTCTCTGGGTCCCCTGCCTGGGATATTTGATTTTTTATTCCGTTTTTGGAGACGACATTGGAATTCGTTACATGATCCCGTGCTATCCATTTTTGTTCATTTTTGCTTCCACGGCTGGCGCCGGCGGTGCAACAGGCGGGCAGGACCGGTCGCTTCGTCTTCATCCTTCTTCTATTTTGGCTAGTCTCCGAATGGATCACGATTGCACCGGATCACCTCTCCTACTTTAACCAAATAGCCGGTGGTTCCGACAATGGCGTGGAATGGCTTGATAATTCGAATGTGGACTGGGGTAGGCCTGAAACAACTGCGGGAGTATTTGGAACGTCATCAAATCGAGGACTACGCGTTCTGTTACTTGGAACGGGACGTCCCTCCTATTATGGCATTACCGGCAGGCGAATTACGGACATGGATTTTTCGTCCGCCTGACACGTGGCATCGTGATCCTCAGCGCCCAATGCATTCCCCGGGGACGTGACATCCTGACAAGGTGTTCGGAAATCATCCACTCAACTGGCTGCGTCAGCAGAAGCCCATAAGTATCGTAGGCCATGCGTACTATGTGTACGAGATTCGCTAGTGCCAGGAGCAAGGTCTTGCGGGCTGTAATCTTGGATCCCGGAGAGGGCAATTAGTATCGCTTGATGGGACTTTCCGGGGCGAGTCTAATTTCACCCTTGGCGGGATCAAACTGGTAAGGAAATCCTTGGGATCAAGAGGCGGTTCCTTCAAGATCCCCAATTGAACGAGTTCCTGAAGTGAGACGACTTTTTTGCCCGTTTTGGCCTCCACCCTGCTGATAACACTCTTGAGGATATCCATGTCATCGAGAGACTGCAGGCGCAAAAGATTTTCGCGGGCACATCGGTTCGCTGTCCGATGTGTCGTAGACCTCCTGCCACAAGAACTTTGCGGTTTCTCGAGTGTTCCCCTTGGCCAGAAGTTCGGCCGCAAAAGTCTTCATCCATTTGGCGGATTTGGGATTCTTACTGCCTTCCAGGAACCACTTGGCCGACTGATTGTAGTCGTCCAAATACCAGTAGTAAACAAATCCCAGGTCCCTGTAGAGTTGCCACTCATTGGGGTTGTGCTCGATTCCTTCTGAATCAAGGCAATTGCTTTTTCCGGCTCTCCTGCGCCGATCGGGGATTTCTCAGACAGAAAGATGGATCCGGGCGATAGGCATGGAGCAGCTGAGGGTCGAGGGTTGTTGCAATATCGACGAGCGGCTCCAGAAGTTCATATTGTGTCGCATTTTGGAGCCGCTTCCCTCCGTAATATTGAACTGCTCGCATCCAATAAATGTCGGCGATGAGTCCATAATGTCCAAGGGATAACATTCGCAATATTTTCCCGGAGGGCAGATAGAGGATCTCGGCTGACTGGGAGGTTTGGCTCGCCTGCATATCAATTGCAGACTGGGCCCAGTAGATTCCCAGGACAGCGACGATGAGCAGCAGGCAGACGATTGGCTTCATTTGAAGTTTCTGCGTTCGAAAACAAGAATCGAAACGAGAACCGAGGCGCTTGAGTAGAGCAAGCCGTAAAAAAGTGAGTAGACGTAGAGGTTGGCGGGCATGAGTCGGCCATGGGCGGTCGCAGAGATGACATCGAAATTTCCGAAATTTGGCAGCAGATAATAAAAGGAGGACGATAAAACCTTGACTGGAAAAGAATGGCTGGCCAAGCCATAGGCTCGGATGTCTGAATTAAAATGGCCAATAACATAAAGAGAAAAGGTAAATAGTGCTGAAAGCGCCGGGGTGGAGAAGGTCGAAAAGGTCAAGGCGATCGCTACGACGAGCATGAGTTCAACCCAGATCAATAGCCCGGCGAGCAGGATCTGGATGTCGTCCACTTGAAAAGAGTGCCTGAGATAGAGGATGGCTGCGTAGATGCCGACTAACATCACGGAAACATTCACGGCCAATGTCCAGATCAGTCCGAGATATTTTCCGATGATGAATTGATACCGGGCAACGGGTTTGGCTAGTAGGCTATAAACCGTTTTCTTGTCGATCTCTTTGTAGACCAGCTGAATGCCGATGAAGATCGCGATGAGGGTGCCAAACAAAGACAGCGTGCTGAGACCCAGATTGATGATGATTTGCTTGACGTCACCGATGGTGATGGAACTCAGGACCAAAGAGCTGGCAATAATCAGGACTGCAAAAAGGACGAGATTATAGAGAATTTTGTCCCGCACACATTCTTTGAACGTATTTTGGGCAATCAATACAATCTTCATCGCGTCTTGTAACGGCTCCGTAGTACCAGGGTGTACCGCTTAAGCCGGCGTGGGCTTTCGTTCTGACTCGGGCTTCGGCTCCGCGGACGGGGCGGAGGGTTTTTTTCTTCCTTCCCCCACAAGATGGAAGAAGTAATCCTCCATGGTTTGGCGGATCGGAATGACGGAAATCACTTTCCCCCCCGCTTGCTCGATAGGCCTCACCACCTCGGCGATCTTCGCGTCGGCGCCAACTTCCAGACGAATAGTAGAACCGCTCTGCGTGATCGGGAGGTCCGGATCAAATAGCCGACGGGCAGCGTCGACGCTGAGCCCCGCGAACAACACTTCGATGTACTTGACCTCTTTGGAGATCAACTCTGAAAGATTCCCCGAGCCGATCAATTTGCCCCGATTCAAAACCGCGACCCGATCACAGAGAATCTCGACATCATTTAAGATATGAGTCGAAAAAAAGATAGTCTTCCGCGCATCCTTGAGCTTGAGAATGAGGTCCCTGACCTCACGCCGGCCGATGGGGTCGAGCCCCGACATGGGTTCATCGAGGAAGAGCACTTTGGGGTCGTTGATTAGTGCCTGCGCGATGCCGATGCGTTGCAGCATTCCCTTCGAAAATTTTCGAAGTTGAAGTTTGCGAGCATGAAAGGTGTCGGTAAGCCTCAGATAATAGGAGGTCCGTTCCTTGGTCTCCGCTGGTGACAGCCCCAGCAGGCCTCCATAGTAGGTCAGGAACTCTTCGGCTGTTAAATACTCGTAAAAGTAAGGGTTTTCCGGAAGATAGCCAATCTGCTGGCGGGTGGAAACATCAGAGACTGATTTGCCTAAAATCTCTGCTGAGCCGGAGGTCGGAAAGATAAGCGACATCAGCAGTTTTAACGTGGTGGATTTGCCTGCTCCATTGGGTCCAAGATAGCCGAAAATTTCATTATCCTGGATCTGAAGGCTTAGATTTTCAAGAGCAACAACCCGCTTGGTTTTCCAGAAACCGGCGGTATAGGTCTTGCTCAGTTCTTTAATCGAGACTACCACCTGCATGAACCCACTCCAACAACGTGTAGTGTCGAGAATCTGCCGATATCATATGCACAACTGGCATGGAGCGGAATCAAAAATTCTGACGGGACAACACGCAACCTCGTTGGATTCGCATGTTTATCCCGCTGGAAAAATTCCAGGGTTTTCGCTCAAAAGCAGGGGGATCAGGGGAACAAGACCGTCCCCTGCCCCCCCGCGCGTTCTAGTTTCCGATGGCGCCTGACGTCGAATCAGCCGCCGCGCCAATAGCGAAGCGGACTACCTGAGTTTCGTCGACAAAGTAGAAACGGGCCCCGGTTTGTGTTGCCCCTATAGAGATCGCCGGAGATCCCGTCGCAGTAAATTGTAAGTCGGTGGAAGTTCCCGGTGTCGCAGAGAATACATAACCACTCTTCGTTCCGCTTCCCAGGACGTTATCGATAATGCTGTCTCCTGAAAGACCGGTCAGGTTGGTGAAATTCCCATTGGTGGATCGATACAGCAATTCCCCGCTGCCGAGGGTTCGCATCGAAGCGGTTGCGGATCCTTCGTTGGCAGAGCGGCGAGCTCTCAACAAATTTGGGATCGCAATGGCGGCAATGATCAAAATGATCGCCACCACAATCAGTAATTCGATGAGTGAAAAACCTCGATTCTTGGCTGTTGCACGCATGCTTTTCTCCCCTTTTTTTATTTTTTGCGAAGCGTACAGTTCTGGCTACCTACTTTCCAAAATAACCCCAGCTTCTATTTTGTCAATTCACGACTTGTGGCGATATGGACAAAAAGGAGCTGTCTTTCATTCATTTTTTTGGATTCTCGGCGCTCTTAGAAAGATGTCTCATATTTGTTGTGCCAATAGGCAACGGGGCCGAAGTTTAACCAAAAAAGAGAACGGGTGGGAACATGTTCCCACCCGTGATGTTACAGCTGAAAGATGAACAGCTGAAACTAGTTCCCGATCGCTCCTGAAGTAGAGGTAGCGGCGGCACCGATGTTGTATCGCACCACCTGGGTTTCATCGACAAAGTAGAAGCGAGCACCTGTTTGGGTCGCACCCGTCGAAATCGAAGGTGTGCCGGTAGCGGTAAACTGCAAGTCGGTGGAGGTTCCTGGGGTCGCAGAGAAGGCATAGCCGCTCTTCGTTCCACTTCCCAACACGTTGTCAATGATGCTATCGCCAGAAAGACCAGTCAAGTTGGTGAAGTTCCCGTTGGTCGAGCGATAGAGTAATTCGCCGCTGCCGAGGGTCCGCATCGAAGCGGTGGCAGATCCTTCGTTGGCCGAACGTCGAGCTCTCAACAAGTTCGGGATCGCGATGGCGGCAATGATCAGGATGATCGCCACCACAATCAACAATTCAATCAATGAGAACCCCTTGCTATTTCTCTTCCTCATCTTCATTTCTATTTCTCCTTTAATGGGTTGGTTTGTTGGAATGGGACACGCTACAAGAAATATACAATCCTTAAATGGGCGGGCTGGCACTATCAGCCGCCCCCGTTAAACTGAACCGAATCACAGCCGATTGATCTCCATAATAATGCCGAAATCCGGTGGCTGACGGACCGATTGATAATGCCGGTGTTCCGTCCACAGTAAATTGGACTCCCGCGGAGCTTCCCGAACCTGGAGTCACATTGAACCGATAGCCGCTTTTGCTCCCATTGGCTAACAACGAGTCGGTTAAGTATTCAGCTCCTAGAGAAGGAAGTGCCGTAAAGTAGCCATAAGTGTTTCGGTATAAATTCTCCGCACTGATGACCGCCCTTACCGAGCTGGTCGCCGATGCTTCGTTGGCCCTGGACAATGCTGCCAAATAATTGGGAACCGCAATCGCTGCCATAATGAGGAGCAAAGCCATGGCGATCAGGAGTTCGATCAAGGAAAACCCTCGGTTTTTCTTTGAGCGCTTAACTTTAATAGTAGATTGGAGAGCCATCATCTTATCTCATTCCTTGGGTCGATTTGCTTCCTGTAGTTATGAAGCCACTCATTCTATCGTCCGGTCACCATGAACCTTTAGGCAGATACAATGCCGAATCCCATTTTTTCTGTATCCATTTTCCAAAAAGAATCTAAATCAAGTTAACCTCTTTATTTCCAATTTATTAAAGAAACGATTCGAATGCCCATCCTACCGGTCCCTGGGATGAAAACTTGCACTAAGAGTCCAAGCTGACGATTTTTGTCAGTTCTTAAGTGCAGTTTTTTGTTGCTTCCATGAATTCGAGCGGGGAATTACTTTCGGTATTTTAATTCTGCCGGGAATAAGGCTTGGGCGCGGCGTTTCTCGACCTCAGCAGCATTGGTTTCGCCGGAAGCGGCCAAAATCTTACTAAGCTGATAATGGTACTCGGCATTGTAGGGGTCCAATGCCACCGCTTTTTGATAGCTTAACTTAAGGCCGAGCAGTCGACTCTGGTCGAGAGTTCCATTCTCGAAGGCAGTCTTTAGCTGGAGATTTGAATAAAGAAAGGCAAGGCTCGGATCCAAAGGCTGCCAGCGGACTGCCCTCTCTAAACAGGTTTCTGCCTTTTGAAAGTTCTTCGTACTCACCAATTCAACGGCTTGTGCAGCCAAAGTCTGGGCGTAGTAAGCACTAAAAGTATTCACGCCCGCCAGAGCTATTGCCAGGATCAAGATATAGAGCCAGACTTTTGCTCCTCTTGAACGTGCCTTCTGACATTGAGGGTTCACTCCGGAGCTTTTGTCGCAAAACTGCCCCATATAGAGAGCAAGGAGAAAGATTCCCAACCCTCCCAGCGAGGGAAAGTAAAGATTGATATCGATCAAATTATGAGTGGCCCAAGCCGAGAGCGAAACCAGCAGGCCTATTTGCACAAAGTCATAGCCCTTTTTCTCTGAGCCGGGGGTGGCATTCTGAGGGAAGCAACGACGTGCCAGCGAGCCTCCCCAGATTCCGGCTAAAATCAGGAAGGGTAGCCCACACTCCGAAAGTAGCTGGAGAGGAGTATTGTGCGTGAACTGGGTAACGGTTACGACCGCTTGCTGATAGGCAGGGTTGATCGTCCCATAGTTGCCCAGCCCTACTCCAAACCATGGGAAGTCTCGA
Organism: Terriglobia bacterium; assembly: GCA_046331665.1. Classification (GTDB taxonomy): domain Bacteria; phylum Acidobacteriota; class Terriglobia; order Versatilivoradales; family Versatilivoraceae; genus CAWBAT01. The sequence goes on from JAXLQK010000027.1 coordinate 80,598, forward strand.
AAGATGGAGAGGGCGACCTTGAAATTCAGCCAGCGGAGAGCGATTGGGTTCTCATACACGGAAAAATTCAATAGGCCGAATCCTCGGTGTCGAGAGACCCAGTAGATTCCGGCAGAGACACCCAATAACAACAGCAACCCGAACAGGAGAACAAGGCGGGGGCGAATAGAATGTTTCTTAACATATACGACGCCGAGGAATAGCAGAGACACCAACAGACATACCCACCCGCCAAAGGACTGGGTCAAAGCAAGAATAACAAGACCCAGGGCTAGCTGAAGGACAATCACAGTGCGAATGAGGGGCTTGGTGGCAAGCCGTTTCAGGGCGCCTTCAAAATCTTTCCAGGAGCAGGGCGGGGGCGCCTTCTGCCGTGAAAACGCAAAATATACCCAGCACGCTTGCAAGGGGAGCATCATGCACGCAAATCCAGCCAATGAATTGGGGAGCGTGAAATTTCCAAAGACACGGCCGGAAGCCGCTCGCGTCCAAAGCGCCGATCGCAGACCTGGTTCCATCGAGACATCTTGAGCCAGTAGGTTCTTCAACTGAGACAATCCAAAGAAATACTGATAAAGGGAATACAGATTAATAGCGAAAGCAGCCAGACACAGGAGCAGAATTGCTTGCCAGACTTCGATCCGGGTTGGCGGAGAAACTCGTAGAGAGAAGACGAGACACGCAAAGCTGAAAAATAACGTAAAAACTTCCAGGGAGCGTTGCTGGTTGATCGAAGTAAAGAGGGAAGGAAGAAGCACCAGGAACGGGGCAAAACAATGGATAAGGGGTTTTAATGCGTCACGAGGAGTGGAGGAGTATAGGAGGAGAAGGCTGGCAAAAAGCCCCGCAAGCAAACACCCGCTGACCAAAAGGTATTTTGACTGGAAAAAAATTTCTCCGGGATAGAGAAGATTGGCTGAGAGAGCTAATAGGAGGAACAGGAAGAGCCACGACTCGGCCCGTGTTTTCTTTGGCGGAATCTTTGTTTGCTCTTTGGCTGAAGTCTCCGGCTCATTTCCCAGCTGTGGATCGAGAGGCTTCCCTTCGGAGGGAAGGGGCTGAGAACAGCTGGGCATAAGAGGTACCTCGCATCTTGAAGGAGCCCTGTGAAGTCAAGGTAGGCGGTTTTGTCGTCGTCGATTTCTCTCAAGGGCTATCCGGCCCCTTGAATTTGCCGGCCAGCCATCTTCTCTCGAACAGCATCTGAGACAGCCTGGATCTGTCTTATCATTTCATCGCCGGGCACCGCCCGCATCCTAGCCTGCTCCCATGCCAACAATGCCTCTTTAAATTGGTTCTTGGCTTCGTGGCAAAAACCGAGCCGAAAATAACCGTCGGGGAGGTCCGGAAATTTCCGGATCATTTCCTTTGCCACAACCATGGCGGCGTCATTTTCTCCCATCCGAAGATAAAGCACAGCGATATTGTCGTGAGAACCCACGTTGCCGGGGTTCACATACGTGGCCCTGAAAAACATGTAAAGGGCTCTCCGCACGTCCCCCTTATGGACATAGGCGGAGCCAAGATTGTTTAAGGCTGTGTCTGCATCCGGGTTGAGGTTGACCGCACGATAGAGTCTCTCAATCCCCTGGTCTAACTTGTTCTTCTCGATGTAGTAGCCACCCATACCAATCAAGGAGAGATGGTAGGTTGGGTTAATCGCCAGTGAAATCTTGTATTCGAGCCCGGCCCGATTCACATTGTGGTGGGTATACTCATAAAGCCCCAGGTTGTAATGAGCGACTTCGTTGTAAAAATTCTTGGCAATGACGTCGTTCCAAAGAGAAGGGGTGTTACGCCACACTTTGGCTTGGGCGATCGAACTACCGACCAATAGTGCGAACCATAGTCCGGCCAGTGCCGCGACCGTACCTCGGAAGAGTTTCCATCGGTCTAATGCGTTCCAGAGAGAAGTCAACGCGCTAGCCAACAGAACCCAGATCCCGATTTCGGAAATGTGCAAATAACGGTTGGCTTTGATCACGGGCAAGGGGACGATGTTCAATACCGGAATGAGAAAGATGACAAAGAATCCCCAGTAGAACAGTAGTTTCTTCGAGCGAAGCCACAGCAGAGCCGTCGTGCCCAGGGTTAGAAGAAAGGGCCACCAATACTGAAGATCCCACCATGACGGGGCTTTCAGGGCGATGTAGAGCGCGCTCAGATCCGTAGGCCAGAACATTAATTCGAAATACTGGCGGAATAGGTCGCCAGCCGCAAACAAGCTCAACCAGGGACCGCCAGTGTGATAGGAATGTAAAGCCGAACGGGCTCCGGCCGCGTTGATGGAAAAAAAAGTGATGACTTCCGCCGAAATGATGAACGGAATCTTGTCGTAAAGGGTGAGCTGCCGAAGCTTCTTCCCCTGAAAACAGTAGTCGTAAAGAAGAAAGACCAGTGGGCCGACTACGGTGCTGGCCTTGGAGAGTATGGAAAGCTGAAAGCAAAGAAGGGCGCCTAAATAATGCGATCTCGATCCGGATTCCCGAAATCCAATGTAGAGATAAAAACAAACAAGAAAGAACAGAGTGGCGAGAAGATTCTTTCGCTCCGATGCCCAGCTGACCGATTCCACATTCACGGGATGAATTGCAAAAAGCAGCGCGCTGATCTGCACCACACGCTTTGACAAGCCCAGTTTGAGGAGCAAAAAATATAGCGCGACGGCACAGGCCAGATGAAGGAGTACGTTGTGAAAATGATATCCAGCTGCTTTCAAGCCGAACAGCTGGTAGTCGACGGCGTACGACAGTAAAGTGACCGGGGCATAATTGGCAAAATAGGGTTCTGTGAGAATCCGGTTTAGATTCGTAAGGTTAAGAGACCGGATCAACGGGTTGTTCAGGATATATTCCGGGTCGTCCCAGTTCGTAAATTCCTTGGGAAGAGAGAAGAGGTACAAACCAAAGGTAAACAACAAGATGGCAAAGAGAACTCCGTATTCCCCCAAAAAGTGAAAAATCCAGGGTCGCAACCCCGATGCCCCCCTGGGCTTTTCCAAAAAAGGAGAACGGTCTTCTTCCAGTGACTGAGTAATGGTCGTTGAAGCTGCCCTGTCATCAAGAAGATGAATATCCGAATTCTGCCATTCGCTCATTTCAAGTTAACCTGCACGGTTTGCATCTAAATGAACTTCTAACCAAACTGCGTAACGAGTATCATAATAAACTTGCATTTTTTTATGCTGGTTGGCTCTCTGCCACAATCCGCAGGACTCCCCCTCTTCCCATACCCGCCTCAAGCAGGGAAAAACCCGCAGCCGGGCCCGCGAGTAAGCCCGCCAGCAGAAACTGAAAAGCTTTTTCGCCCCAGGGCAGGGAAATTTCTCGCTTCAGCAAACGATAGAATTGTTCGGTGGGAAATCCCAAGAGATTCAGTGAACTTTGGAGGGCACCGTAGGGACATTGTTCCCATGAAAAGGTGCTTTGCTTCTGGACTTGGAAACGGGTCTTTGCCAGCAAAGCGTTGAGGCCCTCCTGGCTAAAATGATAGAGATGCCTATCCAGGTCCAGGTGGAACCAATGTTTTCCCGAATATCTTGACTGGCAGCTGGAATAATTCGGCACCTCTAGAAGAAGCTTCCCGCCGGGTTTCAAAAGTTGATGCACAACCGTTAGGGTGTGCTCAGGTTCCTCCAGATGCTCGAGGACATGCCAGAGAATCACCAGGTCAAAAGAATGCGGTTCAATGCCGCATTGCTCCAGCGGGAGAGTGTAGATTCGCAATCCCACGGTCTTGCGGGCTCGTTGCGCTGCCAGCTCCGAACGCTCGGTGCCGTGGCATTCATGCCCCAATTGAGAAAGGTGCCTGAGCAGCAGGCCGCGGCCGCAGCCGATTTCGAGAATCCGGCTATGGGGGCGGAGCAAATGATGAATGCTTCGAGCGCGCCTTGCTGTATTCCAGGCGACGATCCGCTCAAATCCTTCCGTGAATTTTACGTTTTCCGGTCCGTAGTAGGTTTCGGAATAATGTTGTTCCAGCTCTTTGGGATCAAGACGCGGAAACGTATGAGACATGCCGCAATGGCGGCATTGGATCAGTTGAACCGAGGGTCGAAGCGTTGGGGTGAGATCGAGATCCTGGGAACCGCACGCGATGCACGAGTGGAGTTTCATTCCCTTCAGTTGAATTGTTTG
>JAXLQK010000028.1:0-82455 GCA_046331665.1 Terriglobia bacterium
TCCTCTTCTGTAATCAACCCTTGATCCATCTTCGGAATATCGAGAAGCAGCGGCTTTTCAAAGATAAAGTGATCAATAGAGAAATCGACCAGCTTTTTTCCCGTTAGATCATAATGATTCGGTGCGTCGATGTGAGTCCCGCAATGATTGAACATGGTGAGACGATATAAGTTTGCCATATCGCCGCGGGCAATGCTTTCAATAGGCTCGTAAATCGGCGGAGCGAGAATGGGGTCAGAAACGGGCATATCGGCGCTTAGAGGGTAGGAAAGTCTCTTGAACAAAGGCATGACTCCACTTTCAAATTTACGAAGGGCGCCTCGTTATTCCTTGCGCCAGTCGCTTAATCGATATTTTCTCTCTGAGCGCTGAATGAGTGCAATAGAATCAATGTCATCATTTCGGGAGGCTCGTCGGGGCGAATGGGCTACGGGCTGGCAAAAAAAATTCAGCAGTATGGCTATTCGGAAGTGTAAATGGGGGATTCGATTCACAAGAGTCAGAGAACAATGGGCGCCCACGCCGCCAGAAAGTTTTATTCAGCTTGAGCGCCCAGTATTGCCTGAGTTGATACGAGCCGCCAACGGACTCAGACTTCAGAATTCAAATCTAAATCCAAGTTGCACGATACGTGACGACAGGTAGGGAGCCACGACCGTTCCGGCTCCAAGCGCCGCCGGCCCCAAAACTCGACCAAAATTTCCGTCACGCAAGTTGTTGACGGGAGGGCCACCCTGCGGAGTGTTGAATAAATTAAAGAAATTCGCTTCAAACAGAGCCCTCATTTGCTCCTTTATTGGAAAGGCCTTGGTGATTGAGAAATTCAACATCGTGTTGGCCGGACCACGAAGGTGGCCGCCCCAGTAGCTCCCGATCTGGCCATTAGCCGGGGCTGCGAAGGCCGCCTTATTGAACCAAGTGCTAAAGCTCTGCGATACAGCATTCGGGTCCCCCACGAGGTTGACCCTGTTCCCCAAGGGAGAATTTCCATTCAGACTATCGCCGCCTGAAACGATATCGAAAGGTATGCCCCCGTACACCGTCAAGATACCCCCGATATTCCAGTTCCCAAAAACTTTAGCGGCAACACCTTGATTCGCGATATCGTGCTTTGCCCCAAAAGGCAGATCATACACCGCGCTTATACTTGTCGTTTGATAGGGCACAGCAGCCCCGAAGCTATTGCCGAGCTGGTAGATGGTTGCACCACGCGAGAGGCCGGGGTAGTAGATGGAGCCACCCACGAAACCGATGGTTCGCCCATAATTGTAATTGGCATTAATAACCAAACCGTTCGAGTAGCGTTTGACAAGCGAGACGTATCCTGCCCAGTAATCCGTCGTCCCCACAGGGGTACTTCTAGCCTGCGTCACATTCCCAAACTGCGGATACGGCCTCCGGGCGTTATTGGAACCGGAAAGGCCCCAAAATTGTGGATTAACCTCATTATAGTTCCGGTTGATGACCAAATGCCTTCCCAAAACCCCCTGTACGGCCACTTCTAAAACCATGTTCCAGGGTAGTTGTTGCTGGATAGACACATTCATGTTTTGTGTATAACCATACTTTAGATCCCTCGGTATAAATATTGGACTGGTCGAAGGAACTTGACCTACTGGTACAGCGCCGTACGAGTTATTCAGGTTTGCCGGATTTGGGTTAACCGGGTAGCTTGGGAATCCATTCGCAAGTTTGAAAGCAGGGCTGAGCCCACCATCGGGCGTAGCGAACGATCCAGAGGTAACAAAGCCCGCGGCCGGCTCAGTCTGAAGACCAATGTAATCGCACTGGCTGTAGATACCATAACCAGCCCGGACCACTGTCTTTGGCTTGACCTGCCAAGCAATCCCAAATCGCGGAGAAAATCGATGATAATTTGTGTTGTAGAAGTTATTGTATGGCCAGCCTGGCCCATTGAGGAACGTAATCACCCCCAGCGTATTCGAAACGGGGTTGAGCACGCCCGGGTTAAAGGCGTTACCATAGTTATTGACACTATAGAGCGGTGCGTCGACATCCCAACGGAATCCAAGATTCATGGTGAGGCCAGGCCTTATCTTAATGTCATCCTGGATATACACCCCATAGTACCACTGATTATACTGAATCAGTGGACCTATACTGGTTTGCGCATTATCCACCAAGCCTAGCAGGAACGAGGCCATGGGATCTCCCCCCGACTTGGCGGTTCCCGAAGACGTCGCCAATCCACTGAAATTGAAATCGCCGGTTGGATAAGCTTGATTAGGAGCGGCGTGCGTACCGCGTTCCATTTGAATGCCTGTCTTGATGGTCTGCCTTCCGCGGATGTAGGTGACGTCACCTACGTAATTCCACTGGGCGATGGGGTTTTCCTTAAACTGCAAGAACCCCGCCCCCAGGTTCGTATAGGGAATACCACTCGTGAAATGGTAACCGGGAGTTCCCAAGTCCCCGCCATAATCCGGTGGCGTAACGGCCCCGGCGTAATTCTTAATTCCTAGTTTCTGGGCCCACTGACCTTCCGGATCGATCCCAGGATTGAGTCGTTCGATATGCCGCGGGCGATAAAAAAACCGGTTGCTCAGGATCACGTTCGAGGAGAAGGTGTGCACCTCTTGGAAGTTGAACATGAAAGTCCCAAACTTAAAACCCGGCTCACCAAAACTGGGGCTCATGGGGGCAGGGGTGTAACCCTCGATGCCGGGGTCCAGGTTTCGGGTCCAATCGAACATCCACTCGCCCATGAATTTATCGTTAGGACCAATCATCCAGTCGAACTTTTCAACGCCCTTGATCTTCCTGAACTGCCTCGCCCCAGTGGTACGAAAGTTATTCGTCACGCTGCTTCCAGTCGGGGTAGGAAAGTACCCTTTCGCCAGAACCGCTGAGGAGTCAAATCGGTTTGCAGGGATAATATTACCCGGGAACGGATCGCGAACGACGTTTCCCGAGGCATCTGTCCGCGATGTGGCTGGATCGTAAATGATGATCGGTTTACCCGAAGCAGGATCCGTCAGTCCGCTGAAATCGCCATTCAGTTCCGCCGCGGTGGGGAGAGTGAGTAAATAGCTTGAGGGGATCGTGGATTTTTGAACCTCAATGGCAGAAAAGAAAAAAAGCTTGTTTTTCTTGATGGGGCCACCCACCTGACCTCCAAATAGGTTTTGATCGTCCGCAGGCTTCACATTAGTGAAGCCGTTGGTGGCGTCCATGCCGGTGCGACGCATGTAGTACCAACCATTGCCGTGATAGTCATTGGTCCCCGACTTCGTTTCAAACTGCACCAGTGGACCAATATCCTGGCCGTGCTCGGCGTTAAAGGTGTTCTCAACTATTTTAACTTCCTGGAGCGTTTCTATACTGGGGTTGAAGACCATCTGGGAAATATCCATGCGGTCACCCATGATGCGGGCTCCATCCACTTGCATATTCGCGTTGCCAAAGCCGCCGATGTTATAGCGGGAAGCGCCGTAGGAGATATAATCTTCAGTCGTGTAACGCACCCCTGGAGCTAACGCCAGCATGGCACCCATCGAACGGCCGAACTTGGGCAGGGTCGATACCTGCTCGTAGGACACATTTATGCCCAGGCCAGCATCTTCTGTTTTAAGGGCCGGAGCCTCTGCCGTTACCTCGACTGTCGAACTAACCTCTCCGACCTTGAGCGTGATGTCAAGCCCGCGGGCCTGCCCCAACTCAACCGTCACTCCACGTTGAATAAAGGTCTGAAACCCCTTTGCCGTAACCGTTAGGTCATAGGTGTCGGCACGAAGCTGCGGGGAACGGTAAACCCCGCTCTCATTAGTTGTAAAGGTCGTTTCGGTCCCGGTGTGTGGTTCCTTGAGGGTAAGAGTTGCGTCAGGAACCGCGGCGCCGGACGGATCCTTCACAAATCCCGTCAGGTAAGCCGTGCCTTGCCCGAACAAGACTGGGGCATTGGCGGCGATCAATAAAATCCAACCCAAGAAAAATGCCCACAGATGACCTCTAAACCGAGTGGCGAAGCTATTTCGCTTCATGTCGTCGTCTCCTTTTATCTGTTCCTAATTGTGCCTTGCCAAGTTTAAGCGTTGCTCCCGACGGCGATGCCCGTTATTTGGCAAAAACATATCCTCAACAACCAGTGAACCTAGTGGCCCAAAGACAGCTGGTGCAATCCCTCTGAAGAAAATCTTCATCTGCGCGGTAATTCCCCCAAAAAGGGAAGTAGAAGTTTGGCTTGTAGCGATTTCAATTATTCTTGCGATTGGGTACTCCTTTGCAATTCAGATACCGAAAGGAATAAGGTTCGACGAAAAAATCAAAACCCAAGTCCAGTCGGCAAGCTGCGACTCCTCCATCTCTCCATGGGGTAAACGTTAGTGTGGAAATGTCCGCGAAAATTACGAAGTTTCGCATTGTAATCCGGAAATTCGTATTCTGTGAGTTATAAGTTTAACGTTAAACCTGTAAATAACAACTTCCATGTATCAATGAGCGAAGCCAGTTGCGAGGAGCAATCCGCGAGTACGCAGTCGGTAAGATCGTCCTAGGTGGATTATCTTATTAGGTTGTACTCAACGACCCAATATCGAGCGTGCAAAAACTCCTTGTAGCGCCCGACGAACTCCTCGTCAGGTTAGTACCACCCAGAAAGATAGCCTTGCCCTGTTTTAGCAGTTCAAATGGCTACCGCTCATTGCTTCAATTCATCCAGCTTTTGTAGATTGCAGGGCATATCCTACCGGATTTGCAGACAGCTTCAATTGTCAAATGTGTGGGATTTATCAAAAAATTTGTCTTTTTTGCCCCTGAGCGCTATCAGCTGTCGCCCAGGCTCTTAAACTGGTGTTCTCCAGCCAGGACCCCAAATCCTCCGCAATTCCCAACCTTCTCTCCTTCTCCGGTCAGGAGGTCATGGCACGCCACACCTGCCGGCAAGGGTCCCCAATCCATCTGCCGTCACTGGCTTGGACTCAGCACATCAATGGAAGATGATCTCTCGACTTTGAGAATAGAAGAGGAAAAGTATGGATGAAGCCCGAGGGAATAAGGAGGCGTTTAAAAACCGAGATTTGCCGGTGGCCCGGAGGAGAGATCGCAGCCGTACCGATAGGAAAGAGTTTAACGTTAAACAATATCTTTGACAGGTCTTTACGAGAGTGACATAAAATGGACCTCAAAACTCAGTCGGACGGACAAAGAGAATCAAAAAGACCAGATTCCTTCAGATCGCAGGTAGAAGATACTTAGAGCTCGGAAGGCCACGCCCTTGAGCCTGAAGTTCAAGTAACGGCGCAGAAACTCAAAAAATGGGATCAAAGGGGTCTCTGTCATCCCTTGACGAGGATGGATTTGGAGCGTCAATTTTCTCAGATCTTTCATGAAAGGAGCCCTGCCATCATGAATACGAAAAAAATCAAAATCGGGATCCTAACTATCATAATTCTGACGGGCACTCTTTATTGGCTCCCTGGAGTGAGAGGAGAGTCAGTCGACATCAAGGTTGAGGTCATCCCTGACCATCTCATCCGTTATCGGAGCGGTAATACGGTTTACGTTGAAGGGTTAGCCGGGGATCGTTGGGTGGGACGTTACTGGACCGCCGACGGCCGCATCAATGTTCCTTACGAGCTATATGCCGATGATGCCTTCGCGATTCAAGTCGACAATATGTGGCTCTCAAAGGGCTGGAAGTGGGTGGGGTCCTCGGAAATTCCAGAGGCAGGGAAGGGTGCTCGGCACCTTGTCGTCGAGCTATCGAATACCTTGCGTCCCATAGATCTGAAGATCCACACGCGCCTCGATGGTACCCCTGTCCTGGTGCGGTGGTTGGAGCTTACCAATAAGTTTGCGAAGCCGGTGGCTTTGTCAGCGGTTTATCCTTGGTCGAGCCGTTTGTGGCGATCGCAAGATTATCGAGCATCGTTGCCGCAGGATAGCAACTCCGTCTTCACACTCGGTTACTTCACGGAAGTTGGGCATGGCTGGGAAGGGTGGTTTCAGTGGTTTCCGCTCAAGGACCCAATGACTCGGATCCGCTACGATGTCGGCCATGGGGCCAACGATCCCTTCTTTCTCGTGCGCAACGAGGCGGAGGGGGAATATTTCATTGGGGCTCTCGCCTGGACGGCTAACTGGGAGATGGAGTTTAAATCCGAAGGTGAGTCAGTAGGCTTTGGGGGAGGTCGCTTTAAACCAAGTATTGACGCTAATCTGTGGTTCAAGCTTGGATCATGGGCCTCGCTGCCGCAGCGCGTGATTGAGCCGCAGGAAAAGGTGATAACCCCCGCACTCCATCTTGGTCACGTGGAGGGAGATCTGGATCTCCCTGTCCAGGCCATGCACGAACACGTGCGCCGTTCCGTCGTCCCCTTCCGTAAGCCGGATCGTTCCTACTTGATCCAGTACGCTGTTCCGGGTGATCAAGGGTACATTGCCAGAACCTTTGGCGACCTGGCCGGCATGAATGAGAAGAATCTGCTGCAACAGATTGATATGGCTGAGGCTCTTGGAGCCGAACTTTTCATTGTGGATGCCGGGTGGTGGGATATTTACGGTGAATGGACGCCATCCACCGATCGATTCCCGCGTGGGCTGGATCCCGTGGTCCAATACGCTCGAAGTAAAGGATTGCTTTTCGGCTTATATGCGGAAGTTGAAGGGGCCCGCGGCGACTGGTCCCAGTGCAAGTGGTGCAAAGAGCATCCTGACTGGTTCTTCCCGAATTATAAAAACATCCTGAATTTAACCAAACCTGAAGTCGTTGCACATGTTGAGTCTCAGCTCTCTCGTATGATTGATCAATATAAGCTGGATCTTTACCGGCATGACTTCAATACACCCTTTACTTATGAGCTCGGGCAGACCCCGCGCAGTGGGATTGAGGAGAATGACTATTGGCGTTACTACGAAGGCTGGTATGGGATTCTGGAACGCATCCATAAGAAGTATCCAGATCTCATTCTGCAACAGGCTGCAGCCGGAGGCATGCGCAACGACCTGGGGATGGTCAGTCGGTGGCATGAACCCTACTTGACGGATGGGCTGAATATGCCTCATGTCCTCGAAAATTATGCAGGTCAAACCCTGGCTTTGCCCCCAGAGATATTTGTGATCGCTTTCGGGATTCCCGCGAATTCGCCAAATCGAGGTCACTTCGACACCCACTTGCGCGTTACCTATAGTCTGGGAACTCCCTGGCTGGCACCGGTGGCTCCCAGTCTTCAGGACATGAGTCCAGAGCGTCTCAACCGATACCGCTACTATGCTGATCTCTACAAAAAATTTATTCGACCATTATTCCCCAGTTGCAAGATGTACCACCACGCCCCAGTGACGGCCACGGGAGGAGTGACCTCCAGCCCATGGTTTGTTATGGAATTTGCCGCGCCGGATCGCTCTAAGGGATGGGCTACCCTCGTCCGACTCCGTCCCGGTGACCCCGCTGAATTCGTTTTTAAACCCCGAGGGTTGGATCCTTCCAAGACTTATCGGGTGACTCTCGACAGTTACGGTAAGGCGTCGAATGTGGAAGGTCTGCGATTGATCGAACAGGGGATCCCGGTCCGGCTGGAATCTACCCTCTCCTCGGAGCTGATTCTGTTTGAAAGCCAATAACTCTTCTCATGAGGAGGAATCGGCTGCAGCTAGACTAATTAAGACTGTCTCCGGCGAAAAAAACAGGATTAGAGATGAAGCGTGCCCAGTCTTTTGAATGAGGACTCCCCTGCGGCTTGGCTGTGACCTTGAATAGCATAGCGAATCGACCAGTTCCTCCAGGTTTAACCTATCGAGCTGAATGGAATCCTGAAGGAATCCATTGACTCGGGAATAACGATGCGTTAAGTTTATCGATAAACCCAAAGAAGTAAAGGTCTTGCAGTATAGGACGATGGGGACTCGGATTATATCCCTTGGCTGAAAGTGAAAAGCTTCGTGGCCGAAATTCTCATAAGGTTTAGGGCTCATTGGCAGATCCTGATTTGTCGCGGGCTCTGTGTCGTCATCTTCGCCTGTTTGCAGATAATCCCTTTACCTGCTCGTCCGCTCTTGCAGAACCCCGCCAACCCTTCCAATTTTGAGGCAAAGGTCTTACCGATTTTCCAAGATAAATGCTTGGCCTGTCACGGCGAGGAAGTAATGCAAAACGGGCTGGATTTGCGAACTCGGGAATCCGTGTTGAAGGGAGGCGAGTCAGGTCCGTCGGTGGTTCCCGGTTCGCCCGGGGAAAGTCTGCTCTTTAAGAAGGTCAGTTCAGGACTGATGCCGCCTGCGGGGGCTAAGTTAAGTTCGCAAGAGATAGATCTGATCAGGCACTGGATAGAAGGAGAAACGGTCAAGCCCGCGGAAGGATCCGAGACTAAGAATCAGGGCGGTGCGCCGGAAGTCGCTGAGCAGGAAGTTATGGTGACGATTTTCTACTCGAAGTGCATTACCTGCCACGGCAAATGGAAGCGTGATGCCGATCTCGATCTAAGAACCCGAGCCGGTCTCCTCAAAGGGGGAAAGTCAGGACCTGCCTTGGTCCCCGGAAGGCCCGAGGAGAGCCTTGTTTTCAAGCGAGTTTCCGCCGCGGAAATGCCACCGAAGGTCGCCAAAGGGTCTCCTCATTTTGTTCGTCCGGTGACCGCCGGGGAGATCGTGAAGTTACGTAAGTGGATTGAAGCAGGTGCCCCACAGGAAACCGAAAAACTGCTGGATATTGACAATGGGCCCGACCCTCTGGTGAAAGATAAGGATCGGGGATTCTGGTCCTTCCAACCTCCGCGTCGATTCCCTGTTCCTGCAGTCCGCCACCAGGAACTGGTTCGGACGCCAATTGACGCCTTTGTCCTCGAAAAGCTGGAAGCCAAAGGCCTCAGATTCTCGCGCGAGGCGGATCGTCTGACCTTATTGCGCAGAGCCTACTTCGATCTGCTTGGTCTGCCCCCGACCCCTCGTGAGCTTGATACCTTCTTGAATGACCAGAGACCAGACGCCTACGAGAGAATGATCGACTCCCTCTTATCGTCGCCGCATTACGGCGAGCGCTGGGGAAAGTACTGGCTGGACGCAGCAGGTTATGCTGATTCCAATGGCAAAATTGATGCCGATCGGATCCGACCGAACGCTTGGCGCTATCGTGACTATGTGATCCGCTCCCTCAACGCGGACAAACCGTACAACCAATTTTTGTTGGAACAAGTTGCCGGGGACGAGCTGTTCGATTTTCGGAAAGCCAAGGAGCTTACACCCGAACAGCGTGATGATTTGGTTGCGACAGGTTTCTTGCGGACCGCAGCGGATGACACCGACGAAGCGGTCTTGAATCTGGTCCCCTACCGGCTATCTGTTCTGACGGATCAGGTGAACATCTTCAGTTCCGCAGTCCTGGGACTGACACTGGAGTGTGCCCGCTGCCACAACCACAAGTATGATCCAATTCCACAGCGTGACTATTACCGGTTCATGGCCATTTTTCAATCTGCTTTCGACCCCTACGACTGGCGCATTGCGAATACGGTGATCTTTGGGGGAGAGGAAGGCCAGGTCAAGGTTCCACTCAAGTACCAGCGCTTTCTCGACATTTCCTTGGAAAAGGAATGCCAGGAAGTTGACGCCTTCAATGCCCCCATCCAACAAGAAATCAAACAGATTGAAGCTTCGCTAAGCGCCAAAGAGAAGCCTTTAAGAGAAAAGGTCATTCAAGAGAAGCTTTCCAAGCTACCCGATTCTGTTAAAGTCGACTTGCAAAAGGCCCTGAGTACTCCTCCGGATAAGAGGACCGTACTTGAAAAATATCTGGTGGAAAAATTCGAACCGTCCTTAAAGGTGGAACGTAAAGAGCTGGAAGAAAGATTTAAAGACTTCAAGGAAGCCGTCGTAGCCAGCCAAAAAGCGATTGAAACGGCCAAGCTGAAGCTGAAACCGGAGCCCAAAATTCCTGCCGTATTTGACGTCGGTGGAGCACCCACTCCTTCCTACATCCTGAGACGCGGAGATCCCAACAAACCCGGAGACAGGGTTGAGCCCGGTGTGCCTTCGGTCTTGAAGGTCGGACTCTCTCCGTACAAGATCACAAAGCCGGACTGGACAACCGACACAAGCGGACGGCGATTGGCTTTGGCTCGCTGGCTGATTCAGCCAAATCACCCTTTGACGTCAAGGGTCCTCGTGAACCGTGTATGGCAACATCACTTCAGTAAAGGGCTGGTGGATACCCCGGGGAATTTTGGAAAAACAGGCTCAAGACCCTCCCATCCGGAATTATTGGATTGGATGGCTACGGAATTTGTCAATCAAGGCTGGAGTTTGAAGGCGTTACACCGTCTGATTATGACTTCGACCGTATACCGGCAGAGTTCATTTGACAATGTGGCGCCGCCGAGCGCGGAGGCAGATGAAACGCTAATGTCCAGGTTTCCGATGAAGCGTCTCGATGCGGAGGCCATTCACGACTCCATCTTGCAAGTGGCCGGGAGACTCGACGAAACCCTTTATGGACCGCCCGAAGCCATTGAAGTCACTTCGGAAGGGGAAGTGATTGGTGATCCCTCGAAACAGGGCTATCGTCGAAGCGTCTATTTGCTGCAAAGGCGCTCGCTGCCGTTAACCCTCCTGGAGCTTTTTGATTCACCTCGTATGGATCCCAATTGTGTTCGGCGGGTCCAGTCCATTGTGCCGACCCAGGCTCTGGAGCTTTGGAACAGCGAGATGTTGAGAGAGAATTCGCGCTATATGGCAGGGCGCATAATAGACGCCGCGGAAGAGGATCTGGAGCGAGAAATTGTACTTGTCTACAAAACTGCTTTGGCCCGGTTGCCTTCGGAGCAGGAACGGAAGCTAGCGCTGGCTTCGATGGAACGGTTGACCCAGGAATGGCTGAAGAAGTTGGATCAAGAAGTGCCTGCCGAGCCGAAAACCGGAAAGGCGCATTGGCTGGCGCTGGCAACGTTCTGTCACACGATTTTGAATTCGGCCGAGTTTATTTATATTGATTAAGGAGGGATTCATGAACGCCGGAGGAAGGACCGCGATCCGCGGCGACAATCAGGCGGCGGTAACGAATGCCCTGGGCTTTTCCCGTAGAGATTTTTTCTCCCGAGTCGGCGACGGCTTGTGCGGCGCGGCACTTTCCTATTTGCTGGGAGGCGATCTGTTGGGCCCTGAACGGGTCTACGCAATGAGTGGTGCCATCAGTGATTTGAGTCCGCGTCCGCCGCACTTCAATGGCCAGGCCAAGGCCGTCATTCAGCTTTTTATGACGGGAGGACCAAGCCAGGTGGATCTTTTGGACCCCAAGCCTAGTCTTCAGAAATATGCCGGCCAGTTGCCGCGTGAGTTTTTAGATACGGTTGAATCCGTTGGTTCGGCAGGTGGACTCTTGCCGTCTCCCTATAAATTTTCCAAGTGTGGGAATTCGGGTATCGAGATCTCCGAGATCATGCCTCATTTGTCAGAGCAGGCCGATGAGCTTGCGGTGATCCGGTCTATGTGGACGACGCATTTCAATCATGAGCCGGCTGTTTTCTTTATGCATAGCGGGAGTGCCCTTCCGGGAAGGCCAGCCCTGGGCGCCTGGGTGATCTATGGTCTTGGAAGTGAAAACCAAAATCTTCCTGCCTATGTGGCGCTGGACGATCCCAAGCGCCAAGTTCTGCTTGGGATTCAAAACTGGCAATCGGGATGGCTCCCGCCAGTGTACCAGGGGACGCGGTTGCGGTCGGTCGGTTCCCCGCTCGTCAACTTGAAACCGCAAGAGGAGTATCCCACTCCCATTTCGGAGCTTTCCCGTTCCCTCCTGCAGCAAATGGATGAAACGCACCGTTCCAACCGGTGGGGGCCTCCAGATTTGAATGCACGAATCGCCAGCTACGAATTGGCGGCAAGAATGCAAATCTCTGCGACAGATGCCTTGGATCTCAATCAGGAGAGCGAAGCCACCCGTGAGATGTATGGATTGAATAATGAAGCCACCTCTTCCTACGGTAGGCGCTGCCTGATGGCGCGCCGACTTGTGGAGCGTGGCGTGCGCATGGTGCAGATCTACATGAATTGTAATGCTGGAAATAATCCCTGGGATCACCATTCCAACCTTGACAAGGGCTTGCGCCGATCTTGTGAAGAAACCGATCAGCCCGTGGGCGCCCTACTGAAGGACTTGAAACAACGGGGATTGCTCGAGACTACGCTGGTGATCTGGGGCGGAGAGTTCGGCCGTTTGCCTCTCTCGCAAGGAGGAGACGCACCGGGTCGCGACCACGGAGCGACCGGCTTCTCCATTTGGATGGCGGGCGGAGGGGTGAAGAAAGGGACTGTCTATGGTGCGACGGATGAATTTGGTTACAAGGCAGTGGAAAACCCGGTGAGCGTTCATGATTTCCACGCCACAATGCTCCATTTATTAGGTCTGGACCACGAAAAGCTTGTCTATAATCACCATGGACTTAACGAAAAACTTACGGGCGTTGAGCCGGCCAAGGTTGTAAAAGAAATCATAGCCTGAATTTACAATCGGCTTAATACTGTGGTCCCACCTTGCAAGCTTTTCCGCAAGACGCCGACACTCCCATCACAATCATTTCATTGATCATTGTCCATCGGTCATTTCATGCTTGCCATGGCAAGCTAGTCCCCAATCACTGCTTCAAGAAATGAGACCGCCTCTTCTCGATTGAAACCACGAGCATTGTTGCGCATATCACTACGACCGATGCAATCTATGGTAATAGGGAGTGCGTCAGCCTTCGTCAAGCCCAATGATTTTAAACTCGCGGGTACCCCGGTCTTTTGAAGTATGCGAGAGACCATTTCAGCTGCGTCTTGGGCACTAGCAAATAGGCCATCCGCGTCATTTCTTCGAAACAACTCAGCGATCAGCGAAAATTTCTCGGGGTGGGCCGGCAGATTATATTTCATGATGGCTGGAAGCAAGATGCCAATGGTGCGTCCATGAGGCGCACCATAAAGCCCTCCAATGCTCATTCCAAAACCATGGGCGGCCCCCACGCCGCCGTGAGTAATGCTGATTCCGGCCAGCGCGCTTGCCATCGCCATTCCCCGTCTTGCTTCCAGGTCGTGACCATACTCCACCGCGCGGATCAGAAAACGGGCAATCAGCGCGAACGCCTGTTCAGAGCTAGCCTCAACAAAGGGATGAGCCGACCTTCCGGTGTAGGCTTCAACCGCGTGGGCCAAGGCATCCAATCCAGTATCGGCGGTCAGGTTGGGCGGCATCGAGGTGAGAATTTCGGGGTCGATAATGGAGAGAGCTGGGAAGACAAAAGGACTGAACAAACCATCCTTTCGTGCCCGTTCCTTATTGGTGAACACTGCAAAAGGAGTCACTTCACTGCCGGTTCCAGAAGTCGTTGGAATGGCTACGATCGGCGGAACTGGGCCTGGAACTTTGGAGTCCCCGATATAGTCCCAAATATTTCCGCCGTACCGTGAGACGATGGCGATCCCTTTGGCACAGTCAAGTACGCTTCCTCCACCCACGGCAATGAGGCAATCCATTTGATGGTGGCGAGCGAAATCCGCTCCGTGGGACACGGTTTCTATGGAAGGATTCGGCTCGATTTCATCGAATACTGAAAACTTCAAACCTGACCCTTGAAGGGGACCAATCAACCTGTCGGGGAGCTGCAGAGCCCTTGTGACAACCGGGTCCGTCACGATCAAAAGATTTCTGCCGAGCACCTTGAGTTCGCTCTCAAGCGTGGCAAGACTCTTGGGGCCGACCTTCATTCGAGTCGGCAAGTGGTAAGTAAAATTCGTAGCCATCGCGATTGAAAACAGAACGGACCTAAATTGAAATTGATTTAAGAAAGGAGGGGACTGCTTTTGACTGGTATTTCCTTGGTCCAGCCTAGTCCTTAATCTTGATAACGACCCGGCCATGGGCCTTTCCGCTCCTCACGAAATCCATGGCTTCGCGAATCTCCTCCAGAGGAAAAGTCTTCACCACGGGTGGCTTGATTATCCCTTGTGACATCATCATCAAGGAATCCATGGCGTCCTGTTTCGAACCATTCCGGGATCCGATGATTTCAAGTTCACGTTGAGCAATCTGAATGGTGTCGATTCCCGGGAATTCAGCCTCTTCACCAATCACGATAATTTGACCGCCCCGCATGGCGTAGCGGCGCTCTCTCATGGTTTCCGAAGTTTCCACAGTCGAATGCGGTGAACACCATCGCCTCCAGAGAAGTCTTTGATCTGCTGGTCGGTTCCGTGGCGTGGACTTGACGGCCAGATCAGCACCAGACGCCTGGCCGTTTCAGGTCTCACTGGAGCGGCCGGTGACCACGGTTCTACACTCCAGTGGCTTTGAGGATCTGTAACAGCAATTGGCCAATGCCCCCGCCTCCCACAATCACCGCTGTATCACTTGGACGCAATCGAGTTCTTCGGAATGCATGAACGGCCGTGATGACGGCGCAGCTTACCAATCCCCCCGTCTCGAAGGGAACGTTATCCGGCAATACGAAGAGATTTCCAGCCGGGGCGACGAAATACTCGGCAAATCCGCCGGGGAGTGTGACACCTAAAATGCCTTTGATGTTGGTGCAAAGGGAATCTTTTCCCGTTCGGCAGTAATAACACTGGCCGCAAGTCAGGAACAAGTGAGGGACGACGCGCTGTCCCGGTTTCAGCTGGGTGACTCCCTTACCCACTTCGGCAATGATTCCGGCTGGTTCATGCCCTGGAATATGCGGAAGTTTGGGGATGTACGCCAACCCATCCAGAATGTGCAGATCGGTTCTGCAGATACCGCACGTTCTGGTCTCAATCAAGACCTCATCGGGACCAATTGTAGGTTTGGGAACATCCTCAACGTTCAGTGGCTTTCCAAGTTCTCGGAATAGGGCGGCTTTCATAGGTTCTCCTCAAAATTACGGTACAAGAGCCTTAACTTCCCATCGCGATTCAAAAGGGAAACACTGTCAAACCAGGGTGCAGCAGTTCTCACGCGATCGCTTCTTGACCTTCAATCACCATGCGTGTCAAACCATCCGGGGAAACCTCGCCTTGACGGATATCGAATTGCTTCTTACCCGCGGCCAATACGATAAATCGATCCGCGACCTGACAGGCATGGCCGACGTTGTGTGTAATAAATATAACCGAGACGAGCTTCTCTTTGAGATTCTTAATGACCCGCAGAACAATTTGCGTCTCTTTGAGAGAGAGTGCCGCAGTTGGTTCGTCGAGGATGAGAACCTTGACCCCAAAATACAAGCTTCGGCCAATAGCGACAGCTTTTTGCTGTCCGCCCGAAAGTTCGCAGACGGGGACCTCCGGGTCTGATAGAGTAATCCCGAGTTGGGAAAGCCCGCGGCTCGCCTCCGAATACATTCTCTTCAAGTCGAGGAAACCGAATGGCCCGCGCGCCAACTCTTTACCGAGGAAGAAATTTCTTCCCACATCCATCATCGGAACCAGTCCCAGATCCTGATACACGATCTCGATCCCTGCTTTCCGAGATTGGTTGGGGGCCTTCCAGTTCACCTTCCGGTCTTCGAAGAAAAGGTCGCCCTCATCCGGCTGAAAGACACCGGCTAGCATCTTGACCAGAGTGGACTTTCCGGCTCCATTATCTCCCATCAAGGCCACGATCTCGCCTTTGTGAATTTCAAGGCTGACACCCTTAAGGACCTCGACCGCACCAAAACTCTTTTTAAGGTTTACCGCCCTGAGAATGGACTCTTGAGCGTGAAGTGTCTGCATGGTTCCTTCAGGATCTGAGATTGGTAATGCGCCGGTTGAGAATCACAGCCAACACGATCATAACACCAGTCAAGGGCATGTAGAGGTAAGATGAGAAGCCCATCATGATTAGCCCTGTCCTCAGCATGCTAATGAAAACGGCACCCACAAATGTGCCTAAGATGCTCCCTCTCCCGCCAGACAGAAGATTTCCTCCGATTACGGCTGCGGCAATTGATTCCAACTCCTTTAAGGTGCCGAGTTGTCCCTGCACCACCATGAACCTGGCTAGGTTGGTCATTCCGGCAATTCCTGCCAGCAAACTGCAAAGACCGAAATTGACCACTTTGACCCGATTGATAGGTACGCCGACATTCCGGGCTGCCTCTGAATTGCCTCCTGTCGCATACACCCAATTCCCGTAACGCGTTCGATTCAGTGTCAAGTGCAGGAGACCTGTGAGGATCACGAACCAGATGACCGAATTTCGAAACATCGAAAAAGGATTCCCTCCCAAGATTTGGAGGAAGGAGGCATCCGCTTGATAGGTTACAGAGAAACCACCGGTTAGGAAGATGACGATTCCTCGCCAAAACATCATTGATCCCAGCGTCGTGATGAAGGAAGGGATCTGCAGTCGTATGGTGATAAAAGCATTTATGATTCCAGTCAGAACACAAGCAACCGATGTAATGATGAAGGCCAGGGGTGGCAAGAGTCCTCGGTTGGCCAAAGAGCAAAAGATGAAGGTCGACAGGAGCAGAATAGAGCCTACGGAAATATCAAACTCTCCAGAAACCATCAAAAATGAAACCCCAACCGCCACCATGCCGAGTTCCGCCGCTACCGTCAGAATGGCCGTCAATGATTCCAAGGTGGCAAACCCTGGTGCCGAAATGGCAAAGAAAATGGCAAAGAGGCACAAGGCCGTCGTGACTCCCAATTCCGGGTATTTGCGGACTAAAGCCAGGGCCAGGGTGCGTAATGGATTGCGGTCAGCACTGGAGAGTTTATGAGTGTCTATGGGCACTTGGAAATTCTTGGATAATGGCAATTGCAGCTCGCTCTGACGACTCTGCTCTCGGGGACTCAACCAATTGCGGATTCGAGCTCTTGCAGAGAACTAAGCTCTCAGGCCTTTTTTGGCATACTCGATTAACAACCCCGCGGTTTTTGGATCATCAACGGTAAAAGGTCCGGTTGAAAGATCTTGACCTGGCAGAAAGCGGTATTTCACCCAATGGTAAAGCAATTGTGCCCCATACCAGCCTTGCATGTAAGGCTGCTCGTCTATGGTCCCGAGACACTCACCGGCAACTATCATCCCCAGGAGTTCGGTGTCGAGATCAATGGCAGCAACGTAAACTTGGCCTTCCTGTTGCGGTACTTTGGAGTTGCCTAGTTTTCCCAGTTCTTTGAGCTCTTGAACCGCCCAGGCTGCCACGCGGCTGCTGCCGGTGTGTACCGTTTCCAAATCCGGATGTGCTCTCATGTAAGCACGGACAGCCTCCCGTGTCTGGGTAGGATCAAAAGGGACGGCTAACTTTTCGAATGCCGTTCCCTCGTCCCTGAGTGTCTTCTCCATCCCTTGCCCCCGGATTTCCAGGACTTCCACACCAGGGGCATGAATGAGATAGACGGCGCGCTTCGGGGGGCGACCGACTCGTTGCTGAAAAATCTTCAAAGCCATTTTGGCGTTAGCCGCGCCTGTTTGCCAGGGCGCCCCTCCCACGTAGCGAAGATAAGGGATTCTTTGGGATTCGGGGCGAAAGTCAGGAACGTTGACGGCGATCACGGGAGTCCCTTTGGCAATGGCTTGCCGGATGGGGGCATCCAGCATCGAGGCATTGGAAATGACGACAGCCAGGCCATCTCCACCTCCCGCAGCCAGGACACTATCCAGGTTGGCTCTCATCTCTCCTACGTCGCCATCCAACTTTGTCCCGATGTACCTGCCATCAATCTGATAGGCTCGACAAAAATCAAGCCAACCGTTGTTCTGAGCCCCCCAGAAAGTATCGGCGTTAGACCCGTGTGTGACAAAGTAAAACACCAAAGACGAAGGGATCGAAGTTGCAGTCGATTTTCCGGCGTTGGTCAAAGAGTCTTGCCTGCTTGGGATGGATTGGCATCCCGCTTCCACCATGAGAGCGCTTGCCAGTGCCATTCCTCCGCCGACGAATTCACGACGGCTGAAACGGGCTTTTTTCAAAGGCTTGTCCGGGAAAAGACTCAAAGGTTGAAATGGCTTGCTCCGCATCTCTCGCTTTCCTCTTTTGATTTCTCGACTTTACGTTCCCAGATTTTTTCGAATCTTTCATAGCGTCAGTAGGGTGTCAAGAGGAAAAGTTTATCGCTAAACTAAATCTGTCTGAAACTTGACCAGCGCAGCCCCAATGAGTTACATTGCTCAGCAGACTGAAAGAGAGTTCAATCATGCTTCTTGAAATTCTAAAGGGAGATTCCCATGGACAAACTTGTCATCACTATCACTTGTGACTCCACCATGTCGTATCCGAGGAACCCGTACAACCCCCAGGGGATTGAAGCCTTGGCGAAGGAGTACATCCGTTCCGTCAATGTGGGGGCGGCGATCTGTCATTTGCATGGGCCCTACAATCTCGATGAAAAAATTCGCCCTGATGGGACCAAGCTTTCTGATTTGGATTTGCCCGGTTGGCAGCGCTTAAGAGACCTCATCATAGACAGCTGTAAGCCCATCATCCAATATGGCATTGCCAATGGCCGGTTTCCACAGCGGGTCGAACTAATGAAGCAAAAACCCGATATGATGTCGATCTGCTTCAATGCTCACGATGAATGTTTTCAACCCGACCCTAATTTTCCCCCCGTCGAGCTCTATGGAATTCACGACCGCGAGGAGTTGGAAAAGTATTGTCGTTTCACGCGCCAATATGGAGTGAAGCCGGAGGTCGAATCTTTTCACTATGGAGCGGTTTGGAATGCCCGTCGCTTTATCAATATGGGATTGCTCGACACGCCGGTTTGGACGACCTTTTTCCTCGGTTGGCCGGGCGGTTGCTGGACGCCTCCCACGGTTGAATCGATGCAGTATATGCACAATCACAAGCCTGCGGACTTCAACTATAGCGTGAGTGTGATGGACCCGCCGACGCAATGGCAGGTCTTGACTCAATCCATTCTGCTCGGAGGACACGTGCGCGTGGGGATGGAAGATAATCCTTACTTGGATGGGAAGGGGACTCTGGCGCGAAGTAATGCGGAGTTGGTCGAGAAAATTGTCCGGATTGCAAAGGATTTGGGGCGCGACATCGCCTCTCCGGAAGAGGCCCGGAAAATTACCGGTCTTGCCCCGCAGCCAGTGGTGGCAAAAGCCTGATTGAAAAACCCTGTTCAGCGTCCATTAGGAATCAATTTCAACGCCACGTATCTGCGGGAGGGAAAGGTATGAGTCGACCGGTGGCCCAGCTAACACCAGCACAGCTTGAGGATCTTCGGCAATTCACTACTCCGACGATCGCCAATGCTATGGAGATTGTGTCTTCTTGGGATCGAGTATCCGGCGTCATGGATCCGCGCATCAAGGCGCTCTTTCCTGAAATGAAACCCATTGCCGGGTACGCTTGCACGTCTCTTCTGACGACTTGCCAGCAAGCTCAGGGTAAGCTCTATGCCGACTGGCAGGACTATTGGAAATACGTGCTGACGGTACCTGGACCCCGGGTATCGATTGGGCAGGATATCGACTCCGCTCCTGCTCTGGGGTCGATTTGGGGGGAGGTTCAGGCGAACATCCATCTTGCGCTTGGCTGTGTCGGGGCCGTGGTTGAAGGAGCCATGCGAGATCTCAGCGAGATGCAGGCTTTGAACTTCACCTGCTTCAGCCGGGAAGTCGTGGTTTCGCATGCCTATTCACACTTCATCGACTTCGGATGCCCGGTACAGGTGGGAGGCGTAGTCGTTCATTCGGGTGATCTCATACACGCCGACCGGCATGGAGTCATGGTGATTCCTCCAGAGGTTGCTCCTCTTCTGGCAGATGCCTGCCGCAAGATCATCAAGGCGGAGAGCCGTCTGATTGCTACGTGCCAGGACCGGAATCATTTTTCAATTGACCGGCTCGCCGAAGCCTTTGCCCAATTCATGAAAGATTACCCGGTTGAGAAACCTTCCGCACTATAACCGGGCAACTGAGAGCTCGTTCATGCCAGACTCCCTTTCCCGAGTCAACTCTCAGTTTTTTTGCGGCAGTTTGAATTAAATAGGCTCGCATTCTGCCATTGCCATTGGTCATCAAGACGCAAAGTTTATCAAAAACCAAAACCAGCTCCGATTAACCAATCCCGTGATGCATCAGGAATGTACCTGTCCTTCTTGTAATTGCTAATTCTTTTGTAAATGGTCAGGACCAGAGGAGATCGGTATGAATAGAAGAAACTTCTTAAGGAATACGGCTGTGGGAATCAGCTCCCTTTCAGCCTTTACGGCTGCTTGCCGGGAGAGTGTTCATGTACCCGCGGGGGGAACAAGAAGCACTGAGGAGGCTAATCGGAATCCCGTCCCATACAAAGGGAAAGAGGGGCCCGCATTGTTTGCGACCAATGCCAATGGTCGCGATTGGGTTCAATTTAAGGCCGAAGGATTTTCCCAGCCAGTCTGTGGTGTAGTCTATCGCCGGAGCGACGAGGTTACCCATGGGATGCCGCTTGGCGGTGTTTCGACGGGATTTCTGGATATCGAAATCGATGGGTCTTTAGGGTTTTGCACGCTATTCAATTCCGGGGTTCCGACCCGCGGGCCTATAAACCTTCCATTTCTGGGGATGAGCGTCGATGGGAAAACCTGCGTGTTGACCACCCGCCCCGTGATGGGAAATGAAACTGCCCAGGAAATGCATTATTGGGGCCACTATCCGGTGGTGGACGTTGAGTATGAAACCAATGCCCCGGTTAGTGTCGGAGTCCGGGCATGGACTCCGCTGATTCCGGGTGATGTGACCTCGTCCAACATCCCGGCTGCGGTGTTCGAAGTTCACGTCCGCAATCTTTCGCAGAGCTCTCGAAAGGTGACCCTGGCTTTCAGCTTCCCGGGGCCTACCCAAGCGGAGGCCCAAGTTTCGCCGACCAGCTCACGGAAAAAGGGCTTTATCGACTGGTTCCCCGTGTCGGACCCTATCGCCAATGGTTCCATCCATTCTATTCGCAAGGACATCAGCCTCCCCGGATTTAACGGGATCTCAGTGAGCGCCGAAAAGGGTCCAAGCTATGTTATGGGCGTACTGGGAGAAAAGCAGACGTTGCGTTTTGGAAGCAGTATCGGAAGACCAGGCTACGAATTCTCGAGCGGCCAAGAGTGGGCCAAAATCGCCCAGGCCTTACAACCGGTCGTAGAAACTGATTTTGGCTGTACGATGGCGCAGGATTTTACCTTGAATGTCGGGGAATCCAAGGTCATTCGAATGGTGCTGGCGTGGCATTCTCCTATCTGGAAAGGGGAAGGAGACCATTATTTTGCCCGGATGTACACCCGTCAATTTCGGGATGCAGTAGCCGTGGCGGATTTTATGGCAAAGAACCATGAGTCCCTGCTCCAGCGGATTCTGATGTGGCAGCAGACTCTTTATACCGCGAACGAAATTCCCATTTGGCTGCGGGAGTCCCTGGTCAACATTCTGCACCTCATCACCAAAACGGGGTATTGGGCGGTTGCTCAAAAGCCCATCGGGTCTTGGTGTCGTGAAGAGGACGGCCTCTTCGGAATGAATGAGTGCCCGCGTGAATGTCCGCAAATTGAATGCATTCCCTGTAGCTTCTATGGAAACATTCCCGTGGTTTACTTCTTCCCCGAACTGGCCCTCTCCACACTTCGAGGATACAAAGCTTACCAATATCCAGATGGCGCGGCTCCCTGGGTTTTTGGAGGCTGTACATCCGGAGCAGCTGAGGGATATCGCGCAACAGATGGTACAGAGATGGCGACCCCGTCTCCCGGCTATCAAACGACCCTTAACGGCCCGTGTTACGTGGACATGGCAGACCGTTATTGGCAGCGGAGCGGGAAAGATGAATTCCTCAAAGAGTTCTATCCTTCGATCAAGAAGAACACGATCTACACGATGCAATTGAGGTCAGGTCCTGATGGCATCGCCAGTGTTCCCGAAGGCAACCGAAATCCAACTCAGCCCAAAGGGAAACCTGGCTCGGGGCTGGACTGGTTTGAAGGAAACGGATGGTACGGCATGACTCCACATGTGGGCGGAATCCATTTGGCGCACTTGCGGATCGTTCAGAGAATGGCGGAAAAGATGGGGGACCAGGCTTTTGTTCAGCAGTGCCAGGAATGGCTGAAACAAGGAAGCACCTCCATCGAGAACAAGCTCTGGGCAGGGAATTATTACCTCTCTTATTTCGAACCTGAATCCGGCAAGAAATCTGATTTGGTTTTTGGATTTCAGCTCGATGGAGACTGGATGTGTTTTTACCACGGATTGCCAGGAGTGTTCCAATCTGATCGGGCGAAGACTGCGCTTGAGACGATCCGCAAAACCTGTATGGCGTTAGCCCCATATGGGGCCGCGAACTTTGCAAATGCGGATGGAACGCCGGCCAAGTCCGATCAGTTCATGGCCGAGGGCTGGGGACTTGATTATGGCTCATTCGGCTACTTTCCTCCGGAAGTATTCATGCTGGCCGCCACCTATATGTATCAGGGGGAACTTCAGACAGGATTGGAACTGGCGAAAAATTGTTTGTACGGAATCTCGGTCAAACATGGGGATACGTGGAATCAGCCGAACATCGTAAGCGGTCAGACCGGAAAGGTCACCTATGGCAGCGATTACTATCAAAATATGATGTTGTGGATATTGCCGGCGGCCATTGAGAAAAAAGACCTAAGTCAGGCATGTGCCCAAGGGAGTCTGGTGGAGCGAATGATTAGCGCGGGAAAGAAGGCCTGATGTAATGATTCGACACGCCAGGCTTGAATCAGCGGGGACTTCGAATTTGCCCGCTCTTTGCCGAAGGATTCCCGGTTTTCGACCATCGTTCGCTTGGTAGCACCGGGAATTCGATTTATCCGGGCTGATTCATCGCGACCAGCTCATCCTCGGTTCTCCAGGGGAGAACACGCATCTTGAGGCCTCCGTCAATGACCAGGTTGGCGGCAGTTGTGTAACGGCTCAGTTTGTCTGATAGCAAGAAGACGGCAGCGGGGCCAAGTTCTTTGTAAGCATCTCCCGGCCGGCCGAAGGGAATGGCCGCCAGCACTTTTTTCAAGGTTTCCCCTTGAAAATCCAGATTCTCGGTCATGCGAGTGATAAACAGGCCCGGGGTGATCATGTTCACCCGAATGTTAAATGGCGCCAATTCCGCAGCCAACCCTTCAAGGTAAGGGACCAGAGCCGTCTTGGTCACCCGGTATGAAATTTCTCCCGGATAGAGTGTATACGTAGCCGTCGAGCCGATGATGAGAATGTTCCCGGTTCTCTGCTGGACAAAGTGCCGTCCTGCCTCTCTGCAGCCGAACACGCAAGCGGAAAGATTTGTCGCCACAGTGTTGTTCCAGCCTTCTGCGGTTATCTTTGTGGCTGGCTCATCCCAATGGGCCGCAACATTGTTCACGAAAATATCCAGGCCTCCGAGTTGTTCGATCGCCTCGCGAACCATGCGCACGACGTCTGGTTCCTTGCTAACGTCGGCGCGCAGGCCGACGACGCGAACGCCGCGGACTTCCAATTCTTTGATTGCCTCCGGATAATCGCCTCGATTCGCGATGGCAATATGCGCACCTTCATCAGCAAGTTGTTTGGCAATCGCCAAACCGATTCCCGTGCCGCCCCCGGAAACGAGCGCCCTTTTGCCTTTCAATCCAGTGTCCATAGTTTTCTCCCGCTGTTTTGGAATCAGGAAGACAATGCGAATGACTGATCAATCTCAAACAGTCCCAAACCCCCCTCGACAGAACAGCGCCGCTTTTTAGAAGGTGCCTGAAGGCACTTCTTCTATCAGGTTGCTTAAAAACCTGGTCGAGACCTCATCTGGAACTGTAGCGGCGTCTATAACGGCCGAAATTCAATCACTTGCAGAACGACGGCGGTCATAGACCGCCGCTACAGGGAGTTTTTCAGCAACCTGCTAAAGCTCACGAGCCGGCTAAAACTGATCGAGATCGATGGTTCGAGGCAGTTTCAATTCCGGCTGGAGGGGGGAGCAGGTCCAACGGACTCTCGAAGCAATAGTCTGACTGGAAGAATCATGCTTTGAGGTAAACCCGGATTGTGGTGAATCGAGCCGAGGAGAAGATCGAATGCCTGCTTCCCAATCTCATACATGGGAGTCGAGATCGTGGATAGGCTGACGTTTGTAAAATTCCCCATGATAATTCCATCAAATCCGATCACAGAGACATCGCGGGGAATTTGCAGGTCTTGCTCGTGCAGGAATCGCAAGGCTCCAATCGCCACGGTATCGCTAAAGGCAACAATGGCGGTCGGCTTTTTTCGATTGTTGGTCCAAAGCCGCCGGCAAGATTCATAGCCGCCAGCCGCCGTCAACGGACAGCACTCAAACAAGGCAGGATCATGCAGGAAGCCGTGCTTGTTCGCGAACCGGCGAAATGCAGCCAGCCGCTGTTTGATCGGGAGCAAGGCGGGCTCCCCGGAAATATAGGCAACCCTTCGATGTTTCAGGGCCGCTAGAGATTCAACGGCCATGCGGACGCCACTGTGATAATCGGCCGCCACTTGATGAAAGATGGGCGGGTCCAATTGGCGATTTACCAGCACGACATGAAAATTGTAGCTTTCAAGTTCTCGCCAAAATTGTGGCAACTTGGGTTTCTCGCTCATGAAGGGGGGAGCCGCGATCAGGCCCCCCACGCGAAGCCCGATCATATCTTTGACGTGGTCCGCATAAGCCTCCAGATCATAGGAACCATTGATGAGGAGCACGTGATAATTGGCTGCTCTGGCGGCATCCTCGATTCCCCTGAACACTTCCGCATAATAGGGGTCGTTACTGTTGGGGACAATAACTCCGACCAGATTGGATCTACCCGTGACAAGAGCGCGTGCCACCTGGTCAGGTTCGTATCGCATCTCCTTTAACACCAGGCGAACTTTTTCCTTCGTGCGCGTGGAAATACGGGGGTGATCCCGCAAAGCCAGTGAAATGGTCGTGGCCGAGAGATTGAGTCTTTTGGCAATATCATGCAGCGTGACTTTGCGTTTCAAATTGACCTCGGTTTGGACAAAATCATGGCTTGTCTTTGTTCCAAAGTTGAAATTTGCATCGTCAAAGGATAAACCTTTTGCCTCGGTCGGCGTCCATAAATAAATTGTTCCTGCAAAGAATTAAATCAAAGTATCGAAGATGCAACTTGACAGACCCTGGGAGGGCCTGTACAAGTTTATCGACAAACCCGTTGAATGGATGCGATCGATCTCATCTGGAATTAGGGCGCTTGTGAAGGTGCCTGGATCCAAGTCTTTATCTTTGAGGATTCCGTATTAAGGAAATGAAGAGGGAAAACGTGAAGTCAATCATTGCCACCGGTTTGCTGCTGATGCTGGCCCTCGGCGCCATTGGTCGGGCAGAAACGAAGACTGACATTGAGTACGCGCAGGGAGATGGAATTTCATTGAAGCTGGATGCTTTTCTGCAGGAAGGGCCAGGGCCTTTCCCCTCAATTCTATTTGTACATGGAGGGGGATTTACGGGAGGGGACAAGAGTTCCAATCCGAAGCCCCTTTTCGATTTGTTGAGCCAGGCAGGGTATAACTGGATCAGTATCAATTATCGCCTGAGTCCCAAGTATGTCTTCCCGATTCTCACGGATGATATTGAACGGGCGATTGAGTTCCTGAAGGCGAACGCCAAGGAATTCAAGATCGATCCGAACCGCATGGTGTTGATGGGGCCCTCTGCCGGCGGACACTTGGTTTCTTTGGTGGGGGCGAAACACAAACCTGGAAATCGCGTGGCAGCTGTCGTGTCTTTGTATGGCGAACATGACTTGATCACGCGCACGCAGCCTCAAAAAGACTGCGCCATCGGAGGGAAGGTCCGCCACACAGACACGCCTCAAACCTGTCTCTCGGGCGGCTTGAAAGCCTATATGGGAATTGAAGAAGTCAATGCCTCGTCTGCCCAGGTTATTAAAGATGCGTCCCCTATCACCTATGTGCAAAAAGACATGCCGCCTTACCTTCTGATCCATGGGACCAAGGATTACGATGTTCCCTATGAGCAATCGGTTCTGATGCAGAATGCAATGCGCAAGGCCGGTGCGCGCTGCGACCTCATTACGATTCAAGGAGGAGGGCATGGCGGTTGGGATCAAGACCCTGCCATGCGAACCTATCAGAAGGACCTCCTCGAGTGGCTCAGACAGAATCTCTGACTTCCAAGCTGGAATCGAAAGGCGCTTCTCCCCAAGAGCGGCGGGCTCAATGGGCTCGAGCCTTTTTCAGGCATCTGCAAGATATTGGGAGGAGCTTTCAAGCAGGGGAGTGGATTTAATGACCTGGACGACAAGCTCCTAACGCTTGTGCCCTTTTGATTTCGGAATCTCCCTCGACCGCCTTTCCGATGCGCTGCAGTGCCTTTCCGAGGGCGCAATGGGCTAATCCATCGTCAGGTTTTAGTTGCAAGGTTAGACTAAATTCACGGATGGCGTCTTCGTTTTTCCCAGCCTCCAGCAGCGAGATTCCATAGTTGGAGTGGATCTCCGGGTTGGAGAAGCGTTTCTTCAATGCAAGTTCAAAGGCTTCGGCGGCTGCTTCTCTCTCTCCTTTTTGCGCCAGGGCAATTCCCAAGTAATAATTCGCTTCCGGAATTTCCTTGGCTCGTCTCAAAAGACGAATCGCTTCATCGAGTTCCTTTTTCTGAAGATGACTAATGCCGTTCTCCAAGTCGTGGGCGCTGGCTTGGAGTAACAGCTCTGTTTCGTTGATTGCCGCGGCCTTGTGAAAGTGTTTAGAGGCCTCGGCGGTTCGACCCTGTCTTTGCAGAGCACGAGCCAGAGCATACTGGGCCGAAGAACTTTCAGGATTCAGCTGAACGGCCATGCGCAGAACGGATACAGCCTCGGGTACTTTGTTCTGCTGGAGAAGAAGGAGTCCTCGTTCGACTTGGTAGTCCATTCGCTTCGGATCCAGCTTGATTGCTTGTTCCAGTTGGATGTCAGCTTCAGGCAAATTCCCCAGCTTCCGCAAGACTTGCCCGAGATAATAATGGCTGAGCGAGAGCTTGGGCATCAACTCAACCGCCCGTTTTAGTTCAATCAGGGCTTCCTCAAACAGGTTGCTAAATTGGAGTGCGTGCCCCAAATGAAGATGGGCAATGGCCGATTGAGGTTGCTGTTTTACGGCGAGTCTCCACTCCTCGACAGTTAACGGTTTGTTTCCGAGATGCTCTTCGGCATTGCCCAGGTTCACATGGGCAGTGGTGAAACCGGGGTCCAGTTCGATGGCTTTCCGGAAGGCCAAGATGGCTTCATTCGTGTTTCCGGTTTTTGCCAGTGCCGTCCCATAATTGTTTTGGGCTTCCGCGGATTTCGGAGAATGTTCGACGGCAATTCGAAATTGTTCCAAAGCAGACGACTGATCACCTAATTCCTGATAAAGCATACCCAACTGGACATGGATGCCTGGAAGATTCGGCTCAAGCTCCAAGGCTTTTGTTATGGCCCCGAAGGCATTTCGGAGGCTTGCGTAATAAGAACTCTCATCCACTCTGCGATCGGCTTGAGCTTTCTTCATATGGGTAATTCCAAGGTTGAAATAGGCTTCGCCGAAGCCAGGTTTGATTCGAATCGCCGCCTTAAACTGTTCCAGAGCTTCATCCAATTCTTGTCGATCGCCGAGAGCGACTCCCAGCTCATTGCGTGCTTCGGCTGAATTTGGTGATTTCTTGACGTTCGCCTTCAAAGTGTCAAGCGACGGAGATTGTTCGAATGCAGGAATAGTTGAAAGAGGGCGAACTGGCGCCAGGAGAAAGCCGGTGAGTAACCATAGAACCCAGCGGATCCAAGACAGATGGGCTCGTTTGGTGAGGTCTCGAATGGAATCCCGAAGCCGATCGAAGAAACTCATGGAACTGCTATTTTAGAACAAAACTCTCTTTGGCAAGCACTGAAAACCTGAATTAATCTCCTCCATCATTTCAAAGCTTGAGAAAGCATGAGCCGGCAGGTCGGACGATTGGAGCCCGATCATGGGTTGACGATTTTCCGCTTTAATGATACGTCTGAAGTCGGAAATTTCCGACTCGTCCGTGTGGCGGTCGGGAAAAGACGGGCTTTTTTTGACGGCCAGGGATTTACGTCTGCCCGGTCAGCAGTACCCGCCGAAGGATGTCGTTTGATCTTGAAATAAGGAGTGGGTTCCAATCCGGTTTCCACTCCTCCAAATCGATTGCGAGTAGCCCCGTGTGTTCAGCGGTGGAAGGAGAAACATGCAGCAAAATACGACTAAGGAAAAATTGAAAAAAGGCTTGTCTGTCTTTGGAACCTCGCTGACCGATTGCCGGACTCCTGAGCTTGCCGTAATGCTTCAGGCCGCAGGGCTGGATTTTTTCTTTGTGGACATGGAGCACTCGCCAACGACCTACAGTGAGATCGAAGGTCTGTGCCGGGCCGCTCGTGGGGCTGGCATCATCCCTTTAGTGCGGGTCCCCCAGAATGAATGCTTCTTGATTACGCGCACGCTCGATGTGGGAGCCATGGGCTTGGTAGTCCCTCGAGTCCACTCACCCGCAGAGGCGAAGTACGCGGTGGAATTTATGAAGTATGCCCCTGAAGGCAGACGTGGCTTTGGGATGCGCAGTATCCTTACCGATTATCAATGGACAAATGCTCGCGATGAAATGGCCTCGGCCAATCGGGAAACGTTGGTGGTCCTGCAGATTGAGAGCAGGGAAGGCTTGGAGTCCGTTGAAGAAATTTCCGCCATCCCGAATGTCGACGCGTTGATGATTGGACCCTATGATTTGAGCATCTCTCTGGGGATCGCCGAGGAATTCCGGAATCCAGTCTTTTGGAACGCGGTGGATCGGGTTGTCCAGGCCTGCGAAAAACGGGGAATCGCAGCTGGAATTCAATTCGGACCCATGGAGTTTGTGCAGGAAAGTCAACGCCGAGGTGTCCGCTTCTTGCTTTATTCCAACGATGTCTCCGTATTGCTGGATTCTTATAAGAAAGCCGTGCAATTGCTGAAGGCAGGGCAATAGTCTTTCCGCATTGTTCTCCCGCAATTCTTATCCATTTTATTCTATCCACTTTTACGCGGAGACGTCCCATCCTTAAGAGGAAGTTCCACGATTACTTTGCTTCAGGCATCGTTTTGAAGGAAGGATAGGGAGAGCAAGAACCCCATCAGGCCAAATCCGTTGGAGCTGAGTACTATGTAAGTAAAAATATCGCTTGACAGGGCAGAAGGGGCTCCGTAGTTTATCGTTTAAACAAAAATGAAAGGGGAAGCGGATAGAATGAGTGAGGGGCTAAAATTGTTTAAAGCTGAGTCGCTGTTACGGTTTGTGGAGAAAGTTTTTGAAGCCACAGGGGCTCCTCACGTTGAGGCACAGATTGTTGCGGAACACTTGATCACGGCCAATCTGATGGGCTATGACACGCACGGGATCATCCGCGTTCCTCAATACCTGGGGGATATCAGAGATAAGGTAATCGTTCCCGGCGCTCCCATTCGGGTGGCCAGCGAGACTGCGACGACTGCCACTGTCGATTGCGGTTGGAATTTTGGGCAAGTGGGGGCATTGAAGGCAATGGAGTTGGCGATTGCCAAAGCACAAGAATCCCATGTGGCCACGGTAGTGGCCCGTTGCTGTAACCACGCTGGCCGACTTGGCTGCTATACCCAATTGGCCGCCGAACGTGGCTTCTTTGCCTTAGGGGTGTGTAATTCCCCGATTCATGGGCATTTCGTTCTTCCTTGGGGAGGGCGCAAGCCGCGTCTGGCCACCAACCCAATATCGTTTGCTGTTCCTTGCGGAAAGAGCTCTCCCATCGTGGCGGATTTTTCAACTGCGGAATCCAGCGAAGGAAAGATTCGCCTCTATCGAAACTTGGGAAAGCCATTACCTGCCGGTTGGATCGTCGACGCCGATGGTGAGCCTACCCGCGATGCCAATGCCTTCTATGGGCCTCCCATGGGTGCGATATTGCCCTTTGGCGGTGACAAAGGCTATCGCGGCTACGCCTTGTCATTGTTGGTGGAGATTTTGGGGGGAATTTTTGGAGGTTCACGAATCACTGTTGATCAACCTGGGAACGGAATGGGATTCCTCGTGGTAAACATCACGTCTTTTCAATCCCCTGTAGCCTTTGCCGATCTCATGGAAGAGTTAAGAGAATACGTGAAATCTTCTCCACCCGCAGAAGGCACCGAGGAAGTGCTTCTTCCCGGGGAACTCGATTTTAAGACTCGGGAAAAGCGTTTACAGGAAGGAATCCCCGTGGATGAAATGACGTGGAGTCAAATTCAAACCGCCGCCGAAACCGTGGGCGTTCGCTGGGGCTGATTCAGAGAAACTGGAGAGGAATCACGAAGGATGAATCCGCTGATTCTTGGGTTCTTTTGGATCTTTATTGCTGCCGTCGCTGGGGGTGCCTTCGGTCTTCAGTATCGGGTCATGCGCCACTATCAGGTCGAGAATGCTTCTCTGCTGTCGGTATTCGTCGCGACAGTGCCCATCCCGCTGATTGCCTGTTGGTTCCTTCTTCCAGGGTGGACGACGGCCATCAGTCGAGCCGGCTTCAACTCCAACATGATTATTTTCTTTTTTGGATTTTGTTGGGGGATGGGCGCCATCACCTACGCCTATGGTTTCAATCTGCTGGGGATGGCCTTGGCGGCTTCGTTGCTGAAAGGAATTTCCATTGCCATTGGGTCAGGAGTTCCACTCTTTCGCCATTGGAATCAGGTATCTATCCCCGCAAGAGTCACCACGATTCTGGGACTTCTGATCCTCATGGTTGGGACTGCCGTGGCGGGAAAGGCCGGCATTCTGCGTGAGAAGGAAACCCAGGAGCGCCGTCCTGGGTCGGAGGGCCAGACTCTGAGTCACCCTAAGTCATCGGGACGCCTCTTTTGGATTGGCTTTATGCTGTGTTTGATTTCCGGGTTTGCCAGCTCCGGAGCCAATCTGGGCTTTGATCGGGCCGACGTTATCGAAAAAGCCATGGTGGAGACTTCCAACTTGGGCGACTTGACTTGGAAGGCAACCCTGGTGCGATGGATGCCCATGTATTGGGGGGGGATCTCCGCGCTGTTGATCTTCATGGGCGGTGCCATGGTGATTCGTGGAACCTGGCGATGTTATTTTGCAGAGGGTTCACTGCGTGACTTCGCGATTTCTTCTTCCATGGGGGTGGTTCACTTTATGGCACAAATCCCCTACGGGATCGGCGCCTACTATCTGGGTAAGCTTGGGACTACGATTGGATGGGGAGCCAACATAGGGATGGCGCTCATTGTTGCCAGTGCCCTGGGATTTCTCAGCGGAGAATGGAAAGGGGCTTCCAAAACTGCGACACACATGCTCTACTATGCGATCACCATTTTGATTGGCGCCATAATTGTTCTTGCGACGGCGAATTCACTCGCCTGATCCTGAGTCGAATGGAGGAAGACTATGGTTTGGCTGATTTTTTTGTTGTTGCTCATTACCGGGGCAGAGTCCGTGGGCTTCTCAAACAAACCCGTGCTAACCAAGAAAGACATTGACCAAATGATGACGTCGCTCTCCAATTGGGGACGCTGGGGAAAGGACGACGAACTCGGCGCTCTTAATTTGATAACGCCATCCAAACGCAAGCAGGCAGCTGGTCTGGTGAAAGAAGGAGTCACTCTCTCACTGGCCCACAACGTTATCAAAGTCAAAGAAGAAAATTCTCCACCCTTTGAACTGCGGATGGTTCAGACGGGTGATAAAGCCGGCTCCCAGTATGCCAGCGACAATTACTCGGTTCAGTACCATGGTTATACTCAGACTCACATGGATGCCCTTTGTCACCTGTTTACCCTGGGCAAGATGTACAACGGATACTCGCAACAATTGGTCACTGAACAAGGCGCTGCGAAGTTGTCCATCATCCAGGCGAAGAACGGTATTTTTACCAGAGGTGTTCTCATCGATATTCCTTCTCTCTTGGGAAAACCCTATCTGGAAGGCGGAAAACCCATTTATTCCGAGGACTTGGATGCCTGGGAGAAAAAGGCTGGAGTCAAAGTATCCAGTGGCGATGCGGTGCTCATTCGAACCGGGCGTTGGGCTCGGCGCAAAGCAGAAGGGACTTGGGATATTGAGAAAAACTCTGCAGGCCTTCACGCCTCGTGCCTGCCATGGTTCAAGCAAAGGGATATTGCTGTCTTGGGAAGTGACCTCGCCTCTGACGTGTTGCCCTCCCAGGTGGAAGGAGTGACGATGCCGGTGCATCAGGTCATTCTGAATGGGATGGGAGTGCCCATCCTCGACAACTGTGACTTCGAGAATCTCAGCGCCTTTGCCCAGAAGTCGAAGCGCTGGGAGTTTCTCCTGACAGTCGCGCCACTTGCCGTTGAAGGTGGAACCGGTTCTCCGGTAAACCCCCTCGCGACTTACTGAATCCGGCGGAATTCCTGCACGGTGACGGGCATTGCGGGTGCGATGGGGTTCGATCCCTTTCGGTCATGCCAACCTCTTCATCATCCTCCACCGTTCCACGAGATGGAGCCCTTACTTTGCGGGCTCCGGCCTTTCCGGTTGATAGGTGCAACAATTCGGAGTGCATTCATCGTGACTCGGACCCTGCCTGCCAAGTGCCAGCCGCTGGCTCTTGGAAGTAACTCGCTCCAAGAGGAGTTCGCGGATCATGGCAACGAACCTTGGATGGGTTCCCACCGTTGCGGCTCGAACCATGTTCAAACCGAGCGCATGACAGTGGTTTTGCGCCTGAGTGTCGAGATCATAAATCACTTCCATGTGATCCGAAATGAATCCAATCGGGGCAACGATGACGTCTCTCGTCCCGCCTTTCTTCAAATCTGACAAGTAAGAGAGAATGTCCGGCTCAAGCCAAGGCTGAGATGGCGGTCCACTCCGGCTTTGATAAACCAGACGCCACCGGTCATGACCGGCGCCGGCGGCGACCAGCCTGGAAGTTTCTTCCAACTGGCTAACGTATTTACTCGTTTCCGCCATGGCCACGGGGATGCTATGGGCTGTGAAGGCGATCTCTGCCTGCATTCGTCCTTCCGCGGGAATTTTTTCGAGGGCCAGCCTTAAGTTTTCAATGTTGGGTTCTACGAATCCCGGGTGATTGTAGAATGCCCTGATCTTGTCAATCCGTGGCGCCTGTTCACCGACGGCCAACTGGGCTCGCCGGATATCCTCTCGATATTGCCTGCAACTTGAATAAGAACCGTAGGCCGATGTTACAAAAGCCAAGGCGCGTTTTACTCCGTCCGACGTCATTTTCTGCAGCGTGTCGGCCAGGAGTGGGTGCCAATTTCGATTTCCCCAATAGACAGGGAGGTGGGGGCCTCGTGCCTCCAATTCTTTTTCCAGCGAAGCAATGAGCTGTCTATTTTGGCCATTAATGGGGCTGACTCCCCCAAACAATTCATAGTGGCGAGCCACTTCCCGCAAGCGGCTTTCCGGAATGTTTCTTCCCTTTAATACATTCTGGAGGAATGGCATCACTTCGTCCATTCCTTCGGGTCCGCCAAACGATACGATTAAAAGGGCGTCATAAGGAACAGCCATGAATCCTCAGCAGACTGAGATCATCCGAAGATCTAACAGAGACCCCAATTGGAATCAATTCTGCCTCGAAGTCCCCCTCCCCGCTCACGAGGGTGTTTATCTCCATTCGAGTTTGTAGATACCATAACAAGCCAGAATCGGAAGCGCGAGCAGGGTCACGGGGATAAGAATCACGGCCAGGGGGATCAAAAGGATGGCTAAAATAAGAGA
Source organism: Terriglobia bacterium (assembly GCA_046331665.1). GTDB lineage: Bacteria > Acidobacteriota > Terriglobia > Versatilivoradales > Versatilivoraceae > CAWBAT01. The sequence continues at coordinate 33,609 of JAXLQK010000028.1, forward strand.
AAAAACGAAAAATGCAACCTTAAGAGGGAGGAGAATCACAAACCCCAGCACGCGGAAAGGCAAAAGAAACAGAAAGCTGATGATTCTGAAGGGCAGTAGGATGAAGTCTTGCATGGCACCCTCCTCGGATGAAAACTTTTTCGAGCTAAAGCAGGGGAGAACTGGAACCCTCCTTTTCCAAAAAACTTTCCTTCCCCTCCAATAGATACGACGAGATATCCATGGATGTTCCATCAACGATAGGTTTGAAATCCTAGAAGACTGGCATGGCAGGCACCCAAATAAGTCACAAAGGCTTGATGACCAACCCATACCAGCCTTCCCACTTTCCTCCTAGGCGATTCTGCTCCATTGAATCGTGATCAGTCTGCGTTTTTAACTTCCTCCCTCACCTTTCCCATACCAGGTGACCTCACCGGACAAAGCTTTGAGGAACTCCACCAAATCCTGTTGCTCTTGCTTGGTCAGGTGTAGCGGTTTGATCTTGGTGGAGAGCCATTTGTTTTTGTGTCCACCTTTATTGTAGAACTCTACGACCTCTTCGAGGCTCTTCTCCGAGCCATCATGCATATAAGGAGCCGTGCTTGCGATTTCTCGAAGGGTCGGAGTCTTGAAAGCCCCCTTGTGACCCTCGAGCTTGGTGATCTTGTAATAGCCTAAATCAGGATCCTTGGCTGCCATCCCGACTCCGATATTGTTGTAGTTTTCATCCGTAAAATTATGCCCAACATGGCAGGTCTCACAGTTGCCCTTCTTTTCGTCTTTAAAGATGGCGTACCCGCGCTGAGCGGATTCACTCATTGCGGTCTTATCCCCCGCCATGAATCGGTCGAAGGGACTATTCCCGGACACCACCGTTCTTTCAAAGCTCGCGATCGCTTGGGCGATATGAATATCGGTAATCGCTCCATCGGGGGGGAAGGCTGCTTTGAACATTTCGAGGTATGATGGATCCGTTTTCAGCCTCTTGATGACCTCGTCCAAATTGGGCATGGCCATTTCGACGGGGTTTTGTACCGGGCCCAAGGCTTGTTCTTCAAGGGAAGCCGCTCTCCCATCCCAAAACTGCTTGGTACTAAAAACACGGTTGATGACGGTTGGGGCCTGCCGCCCGCCTTTCTTCCCTCCGACTCCGCTCGAGAACTGACTGGGATCCGCGAATCCCTTCTCGGGAATGTGGCACGAGGCACAAGCAATCGTCTGGTCGACAGAAAGCTTCTTATCAAAATAGAGCTTCTTCCCCAGCTTGATTTTCTCTTCCGTCAGGGGATTGTCTTTCGGGATAGACATGCTTTCAGAGTCCAGCCCTGCAGGGAGAGCGATTTTGTAGGGGGTCGGCCCTTTAGGCGCCGCAGGTTTTGGAGACTCTGTGGGTTGTGTACTGCAACTGGTCAGGATTCCGGCCAGCAAGGAAACAACACCGATGCGTCCAAGGGAACTCAACGGATTCCAATGGCGCAAGGGAATTGATTGGATTGAGATGAGTGTTGACATCGTATAAGCCTCGCAATCAGTGTGGCAATTTGACGACAGGTGACGATTCACACCGCCAGGAGCCAAGCTTGAAAAGCCTTGACCCCGCCCAGGTGAAATTAAGAGTATCTATCTCGACGATGGATGTCAACGATTCCGCAGGACCGGTTGCTTTGGCGAAATTCTGGGTGATCTGATGGTTTTTGGCCGCCTCGTACGACTCTTGTGAGGAGACGCACTCCCTCTATTGACAAGCCTTTTCGACCGACCTAATATTCCCTTTGCGAGGAGAGAGAAGTGTCACTTGGCGCAGACCTAAAGCGGGAACGCGAACTTCGAGGAATCTCATTGCAAGAGATTTCCAATGCCACCAAGATTAGCCCGCGCCTCCTCGAGTCCCTTGAAGCGGATCAATTTGACAACCTGCCCGGAGGGATTTTCCGGAAAGCGTTCTTGAGAAGTTACGCCAAGTATTTGGGAATGAACGAAGAGCAGGTCATTCACGAATATACACTGGCTTTTGAATCCGTTGTTCCAGCCGCTGACGAAAAACAACCTGCCCCGAGGGCCAAACGCGATTCAAACCGCTCTCGATTCATGCTGGTCACCGGATTCCTGGTACTCCTCGGCGGGATTTTGGCTTTCCTCTTCTACCTAAAACCATTAAAGCTGTTTTCTCACAAGACGGAACCGCCAACGATTCAAGTCTCCACACCGAACGAAACTGCAGGCGCCGAACATCATCCATCGACAGAACTGCATGGCGTCGTGCCTGCCAAGGTCGAATTTCCCACCGGAATCACGCCGCCGCCGGTTGCTTCCGCGGATGCAGGCGGCGGGGTGAGCCCGGCTGCAAATCAGCCTCCCTCGCAGGCGCCGGGTTCCAACCTTCAGCTTAAGGTTCTCGGAGAATTGGCAAAGAAGCCAGAGCCGCAGTCCACTTTGCAGGGAAGTCCGGATCAATCCGTAACGGAAAGCTCAAATGAGATGAGTTTGGAAGCCACCGACCCAAGCTGGATTTCAGTCTCCAGTGGGGAGAACAAAATCTTCGCTGGAATGCTGCAGCCCAAAGAGATCAAAAAATTTCCCCTGCAATCCCCACTGCGCGTAGTCTTGGGCAATGCCGGCGGGATCAAAATCATGGTGAATGGCCAATCCCTCGCCCCTTTGGGAAAACCCGGGGAGCGGAGAACCCTTGATATTTCGACTCAAAATTACAAGCAATTTTTGCCGACAACGCCATAGTCATTTGCCTCACCGCACCGCGAAGTTGAGAGATATTCCAGCCAAGCGGCTGCGGATTCTTCTGCTCCTTGTGTTCACAGCTTCCTTATGAGCGAAACAGTTCTCTCCAGGTTGAAGAAGGGAGGTGTACCTCTTCAGGTGCGCCAATCGGCAGCCCGCGGCGTTCTTCCGGTTGGCCAGGAAGAACTCCTCGCCATCCTTATCCATTTGCAGAACGACCCTGATTCCTCCATCTGCGAAACAGCCAAAGGCACGTTGGAGAATGAATTTAGCGAAGACCTGCTGAAAACCATCCTGGAGAGTTCCACGGCTCCCGCCGATGCTCTTGAATATTTTGGCAGTTTCCCGTTTCGCTCGGAAACGCTCCTGGAGATCGTGATTCAAAACAAGGCGACGCCCGATTCAACCATCGCCTCGATTGCAGAGAAAGTGGATGCCGGATTGATGGATCTCGTTATGGTGAACTTGATGCGCCTCCTGCGTTCTCCGTTTATTTTGGAGGCCCTCGAGCGGAATCAGCGAGCGACCCCTGATATTACCCGGCGCTTGGGAGAAATTCGGGAAGAGTTCTTCGAGAAACGGAATACCTTCATCCCGATTCACCGCACGCGGGCGGAAGAGAAGGCCATTCGCGATGAAGAATTAGGGGACGAGGACGAGCGCTCAACCGGTTCAGCCAGGCAAGACGCTGGAGTTTTCTATAGCGAAGAGCTCCGCGAGGGAGAAGACGCGGCGAGTCTAACTCTCGAGAGCCTGGCCGATGACGGATATGTTTCGTTTGAAGAGATGCCGGAGGACGAGAGGCTTTCTACCATCCAGAAAATAGCCCGGATGACTGTGGCGGAACGCGTCCAAACGGCTTTAAAGGGGAGTCGGGAGGAACGGATTATCCTCATTCGGGACTCCAACCGCATTGTTTCCTCCGCGGTCTTGGAAAGCCCCAAGCTGACGGATAGTGAAGTGGAAGCGGTTTCTTTAATGAAAAACGTTTCTGAAGATGTCTTGCGGCTCGTGGGTACACGTCGGGATTTTGCCAAGAGTTACACAGTGATTCACAACCTGGTCCGCAACCCTCGAACTCCGGTGGCTACTTCCCTTGGATTACTGAACCGCATCCTGACGAACGACCTTCGCTCGATCTCCCGCAACAAAAATATTCCGGAAGTGATCCGCAAGACTGCCCAGCGTCAGGTTGCTATCCGGACTGCGCCCAAAGAGTCGAAATACTAAACGGGAAGATATTTTGCCTTCCTACTTCTCTTAATCCTTCTCTTCAGCAATACGCTCCCGATATCGCCGGTAGAGTTCTTTGGTCAGCGGGCCCACGCTGCCTTGGCCAATCGCTTACGGGGGTATAGAGGGTCAGGGGGGATAGATGTGACCCTTTTTGTCTATCGATCCATCCTCAGAAGCATCAGCGACGGGCACACCGCTCTGAAGTAACGACCGGTGTCCATGCTACTGCCCTGCTGCAAAAAATTTCTGCGTAGTTCTAATGGTGAGCTATCTTTTCTTGACTAAGGCCTTCTAATGGGTGGCCACCCGCCCTGATTAATCAATGCGCTCGTAGGAATACAAAATCCAAACTCCCTTCTCTTGTCTCAGCGTTACATCAACGTCCGCAAGAAACCCAGGAGTATTCTGATATTCACACTTAAACAGAAGCCACACACCAGATTTCCCGTCAGTCCTCTCAACCAGTCGGCCACCATTCTTCAAGGGGATCCGGTTCTGCTTAGCGCACGCCGTAGCCTTCTCCTCTATTCTGAGCGGCAGGCCGGCGAGGACTTCTTTACAGTTCGCCGATTGGATCCTCCGCAAGTACTCATAGCCCGCGCGCTCGGGATTTCTATCCCGCATGGGATTCCAAATGGCCAACCGCGGTTCATCCCTCATCGGGCCTAGGCGCAGATCTATTAGCATCGGACCTGAGAAGGCCATCCAGATGAAGAGCCCAACAAGAAGGGCTCCGCACGTTCCCACTGCGTATACTCGTCCACGAGAAAGCACTCTTTATGGCCTCCCTTCACCGCGTTGATCTCACACCCAATTCCTAGAATTTGGGCTTAGGTTGTGGATCTCTCCGTACTTGCGGAACCATGTAAAGGTTCTGAGTGTTTACGCCAAGCCGGAAGAGGGCGTGTCCTATGGTTCCCCAGTCCTTATACCCGGAGAAGCTAGCGGACGTGCTGATGCCATAAGTTGAAACATTTTGCTTATTAGCAAATACTTGCGCGAAGTCGTCATATGGATTGGCCGTATTGCATCCATAGAATCCGGCCTGCGCGGAGGGAGCCCAATTCACATGCAGTCCTTCAATCCCCGAACGGTTCTGCTCGTTCGAATACGGAGGAGGCACGAGTCCATGGTTGTGCCCCTCTTGGAAGTTGGGCCCATCCCTTCCTGCATGTGAAAAGATATCCAACTCGCCGACCTTGCCGAACTGCTTCTCCAACCCATTGGCCTTGCCTACGAGGTCTTTGAAGGTGGCGAAAGAATCAACCCCAGCTACCAGAACAGTATCCTTTTTGGGATCAAAACCCTTCGAATTCCGGATCTCATTGGCGCGTGTCTGTGCCGCCCGTTTAAACTCCTCGTCGCCAGACTCGTTCGAATACGTGTATGCAACGACATACACCGTCTCCCCTGTCGGATCAACGTGGCGGAGCGGATTGTTCCAGACGTAGCTGTACCTGTTCCAATTATGAGGTTGGGAGATATACTCGTTGAATTCATCTGTTTCGTCGGTGTCGACTATTGGATTGTAAGGGTCTGGACTTTGGAACCTTCCCTGCGGCCCTGAGTAGTATCTCGCCAGAAAATAATCGAGCCCTGATTCAGTGTCTCTCTCTTTCGCGGTTAAGAACGCGTAGGGAGAGATCCCGGCTCTAATCAGATCAATCGGTTGTCAAAGAACAGCGGCCCAAAGAAGCGCGGTTTTTTCGAGTGCGAGAGGATTTGCGCACGCCATACACGAAGACCGCTGCGCTTTTATCCAGTGCCACGGCTCGATGGTAAGCTTTTCCTTCAAAATTCAGTACGCCACTGAACATCTTAATCGCGGCGTGTTGAATGGGGCCAGGCAGTTCTTCTCCCGGCTTTGGCAATGTGCGACTCTCCAGGCGGTATTCGATTGCGATATCATCGCCTTGAAATTGCCATGTCCCGCGATAAATAACTTGGCCGTCACCGTTGCTGATTGTCTCATACCCCTCGGCTCTGCGAATCACAACGCAATAGATGATCGCAAAGGTTTTATCACTGCCGAAATAGAGGACACCAGCCACAGTATCTCTCAGAGTTGAATCCACATCGGCCGGGGATTTCTTCCATTTTAGACCGGTCTGCAGCCAAGCCCCCTCGACAGAAATCTTTCGAGAAGCAACATCAACTGTCGGCAAACAAAGGAGCAGTAATAACAATGTGATTTTTTTCATGGCTGCACCACCGGAACATCGACTGCTGCAGGAACCCTTGTATCCCCCATGGTGTTCCACATGTAGTCGATAATGTGTGTGTCAGTGCCGTAACAAAGACAACCGTGGGTGTAGCCAAATCCGTTGCTTTGCCCGTGGAAGTAGTTGCCGTCTTCTCCTCCGGGCCAAGGATTGAGGCGTGCCCTAATCGGACCGTAGGCACCAACGACTGGCCAATACCTTCCATTCCCAGCATCAATATCGTGCATTTTTTGTATGCCATAGAATGCTGGCGGATTGTTGAGCTGGGAATTGGGGTTAATGGCTGTTGGACCTTTCGGGTCGCGAATGTCTAGTCGTATTGTGTAGTTTCCATCTTGGATGGCGGGATGCATAATGCCATTCTGGTCTCTACCTCCTGAAAACCCTGAGCCTTGGAAAACCTTCTTGTCCTGATCGTAGAGTGTCAAACTGAAGATGGTTGCACCCTGCTTGTTCGTCCCGGTTGCGGTCGCAACCAGCAGTCCGCATACCCTTTGTCCTTTGTGGTATTCCCTTTGGCATCGTGATAAACGTGGCCTTTCTGCCATTTCCATTTTTCGTCTACATAGAACCAATCATGACCAAGCGGATCAGTTCGGTTCAGCGGATTGTTTATCACGTACGAGTAAAGGTTGAGTGTTTGCGGGTTCGTCAGATCAGCGTATGGCACTGGCTGCGGTTTCACCGACCAGTCGGGCGTCATGAACCTTCCCTGCGGTCCAGAGAAATACCTCGCTAAAAAGAAATCAAGGTTCGATTCAGAATCCCGTTCTTTGCTAGTGAACTTCTGCCTAATATCGATCCCGCCATACCCAAAGATTGATCCCCTGCTACCATAGCCAGTCCCGATCTCCTCCCCAAACGGCAGATAATCATGCCTCCCCTTGACGCTGTAATCCGGATTGATCACCAGGCGCGTGTTTCCGAGGTGGTCTCCTGAAATATACGAAGTTCCTCCCGGCCCACTGAATGCTGCTGAAGAATACTCCGCTGCCATTCGTCGCAGCGCGTCATAGACATAAATGCTGTTGACATTTCCATTGTCTACCTTCTTGACGCGTCGCCCATCTCCATCATAGGTGTAGGTCGTGGTTCCCGATCCTCCATTGAACGTCACCATCCTGTTCTCGGCGTCGTAGGTCATCGTCCGTGTGGTCGCTTCGGTAATCATATTTCCCGAGGCGTCATAGGCATAGCCGACCGAATTTCGCTTGTTCGTATTTCCATTGTAGGCAGCGATACTGATTGGCGTCAATGCTGGGGCCGGAATGTAGTCTGTTGGTCCGACAACCGCGCGGTTGCCGAAACGCCCATAATCGTAGTCTTGAGCCCAGGGAGTCCCGCCGCCACTCTCGCTGGCAGAATCTAGCCGGTTCAGCGGATCATAGGCGAACACCTGAGTCAGACTGAGGCTGGTTGCCTGGATCTTCTGGCGAAGCACATTTCCATTGTTGTTCGCCGTGCCTGCCCCACTGCAATTGGGATCAACGTTGCTGTAGCAATTCCCTAAAAGCAGTCGATTGGCGTAGGTCGTGGTTAAGTCCGTGTCCAATCCAGTCGTGGTTTGACCGACTCCCATTTGAGTGGGTTGCAGCCGCTTGTTGAAGCGGGTTTGATCCCACAGTCCTGTTCCCAGTCTCATTTGGGCAATCGCCCCTTGCGGCGCATAGAGGATTCGATTCGTAGCGTCGGTTTCTACCGCACCGACATAATAAGCTCCAGTCTTGTAGACTCCAGCCACTCTCCCCGCCGTGTCGATGCTGGTCCCAATCACCTTGCCCGAAGGGAGTGTCTCGGAAGTCATCATCCCAGCACTATTATAAATGTAATTGGTAAACGGATAGGTGTAATCGGTAAGCGGACTGCCGGCCTTGGTCACTTGGTTCCCTTGCGTCACCCGACCCATCGCGTCGTAACATTGAATGTTGGTTTTCGAATCGGTGTTGTCAACCAGGGTCAAACGTCCCTTTGAGTTGCAATTCGTTGCAAGGTTGTCGTAGGTGTAGCTGACATTTTGAGTCGTTGCCGTAGGGGCCACGATGGAATAGCTTTTGCTATTGATCCGATGAATTCCATCATACACGTGAGTAGTGACATTTCCTCGGGCATCCGTCCTGGTCTGCAAGTTGCCGTCGTTGTCATAGGTATAGCTGACCGTGCCACTCTCTGGATTGGTGGCCGTGAGCAATTGGGATAAGGAATTGTAAGTAAAGGATCTGTTTTGCGTGCCTTCGCTCGGTTGAACTTGCGAAACTCCGGTTAGATTGTCGAGTACATCGTAGGAATAGGTTGTGCTGTAGGCCAGGGAACCAGGGTCTTCAATCACCTGAGTCAATCGACCCAACGCATCGGTGAAACTCTTCCGTGCTTTGCTTGCCTGATCGGTCACGGTGGTTGTGTTGAGGAGGTAACCGGTGGTGATGTTATTGCTCGATACGGACCCATCCGGAGGGATGACTTTGATGACCCGGCCAATGGCGTCAAACTGTGTCTCGGTGTATCCATAGGTCTTCTCGGAACAGCTCCCAATATCCGGATCGCAACGAGTCGGGTTCCAGGTCTGGTAGGCTCTTCCCAGATTGTCATAGGCCGTCCGTCCATAGATGGTTCCTTGGGGATCAGAGGTCAGCCTTGTCTTGCGGGAACGACCGAGACCATCGAATTCCACGTCGCTGGTAATATTGGTGGTCGAAGTCAATTTGGTCGTCGTCGCCACCTTGACGGGAACGGTGTCGGTATAGGTGAGAGTCTTTAATCCGCCATCGGGGAAGCTGGTCTGAAGAGGCCTGTTCATCAAATCGTAAGTGAAGGTAGTCCCGGCACGGGTGTTGAGAATATCGTTCTCATCTTTTTTCGCGCTCGTCAGGCCGGTGCAAGGATAGTAGGTAAATTGTGTCCGGAAAGTCAGATGATTGCTAGCTTGCGTTACAAAAGCTCGGCTGTTTGAGGGTGGGAGACAACTTCCCCCGCTAAAGCTGTCGTCATATGTGTAACTTGTCGTGTGCGTTAACGGGTCTGTAATTGAAGTGATATTTCCGAGCGTGTCGTAAATATAAGTTGTGGTCAATGTGGCGACACTGGGTAGATTTCTCCAACGGTTCACCTTGGTCAGGTTTCCTCGAAAAGTGAACGTGGCGGGAAATGATGCATCGTCATGCTGTGGTGCTCCTGTCACGGAAGTTAATGCCGTGCTGTCATATTCGTAATCGGTTTTAGCAATCTGGGCACCGCCAGCGTCGTAGATGGTCTCATTTATGACCTTGTTCACAATGTTATACGGGAGATAACCCGCATTTGCATTATGCAGATAGCTCTTGGTTGTCTTGCGGACGAGTCCGCCACCATAATCATACTCCCAAATCTCTGAGACATTCCCGCGGCTGGTGGAGAAAGTTAGAGGTCCGGAAGTGCCAGGTTGCGGTGGGTAGCTATAGTTGAATGTTTCATAGACAAATGTTTTCGACGATGAGGTGGTCCCGTCTTCCAGGATCGTAGAAATGGAGTAAAGTCTAGGCGCGATTGGATCGTTGTCGGGCGGGCAAGGGGAATTGTCTTGATTAGCCCATGTCAATGGGCCCGGTAGAGCGTCACCCTGATAAGACATATTGTACTGGCGTAGGGGCGTTCCGGCCGCCGTTCCTTGATAAAACTTAGCGCTGCCAAGCACGTCACCAAGAGCCTTTGTGAAGACTGCCTGATTGTTGTTCGGGTCAGTCATGGTAACAACACCCGTACTCGTTTCATTGAAGGTCCACGTCGAAGCCTGACCGTTGACATTCACGGTGCGGCTGGCGACTCGGCGATGAGTCTTGATGTCACTTGTTGCGTCCTGCACTGTTGCCCAGGTATAAGTAATATAGCCACCTGTGGGCAGATCAATTCGAGTGATGGCTCCGAACGAAGGCTCGTACTGAAATTGATAAGTCTGATTGTTGGGGAGCACAACTGAGTTCACTACAGATTGGGTTCCGCTATATTCCCAGGTCGTCCGGCCGCATAAATTAATCCCAAAGCTGGTATTGATTGCCAATGACCCGAAGTTCACCGTATAGGTCCTTTGAGTTCCTCCTGAATCGGGAACGCTATAGAGCCGCTGTGTTGAATTCGTAGTAATCGTCACAGAAGTCTGGCCAAGCGTATCCACCCAGGATGTGCCGGTTGACTTTTTGTTCCCATTCGCGTCTTGAAACTGATCGGTACCGGAGGGAGTAATTTGAGTCCCATCTGCAAGAATGACTTTCCCCGACACTCTGTCGGCCCAGATGCCTGCTGCGGTCAAGTCCGGACCTTGATCGTAATATACGGGATCGCACCCAACTACAGAGTCCTTTATCGCCAGCAAATGCTTTGCCCCGGTTCCATCATGAAACATATAGCTCTGATTTGAGTAGCTTGGAAACCCATTACAACTCCCCACCACCATGATTTTGGAAAGTCGAGGCCGAGTCTCATTCCAGCCTAACGCTATCCCCTCGCGCTCTTCTGGCGTCCAAACAAAAATCGGTATCCCCATGTTTACTCGTGGTGCAGACCTCCATAGCAAAGCATTGTAATAAATCCCCACGTTGGAACCCATGCCTCGACCAGGTTTGGACACAAAAGGAATATTGACAATGAGGTTTCCCGTAAGAATATCGACTTTCTCGACCTCCGTCCCAATAGAAGTTGTAAAAGGAAGATCCCCAGTGCGGTTTTGGGGAGTTACCTTGACGGGAATCTCATTTTGGGACCAGAGTGGGCGTACAAAAGCGATCATCAAAATGGAGATAAATAGGTGCGGAAGAATTTTTTTGGCTGGGTTCATGGCCGCAGACTCCTCAATTGAATGATTCCTATTGGAACTGGCTATCGAGCAGCCCAGTATTAATATTTACTTTGGTGATAACCATGTCGCTCATTTTCTGACCCATGATGGAGCGCATCACCCGAAACGGGACCATGATTCCTCCGACCTGTTGGTAGTTGGCGTAATAAGTGTCGACGGCGGTCCGATTGCTGACCGTTTCTGGAGAGAAAATGAAGCTCTGTGTTCTCGACACCAGCTTCGTTTTTACGTCAATATAAACATGAAGTTCAGACATCAACTCGAGTGCCTGAGCTTCCAAGGGATCTGCAGTGCCTGTGTCTGCTGAAAGACGAACATGAAAAGCAGGACTGCCACTGACGACTTCTTGCCCCAGGTAGACGACCTTCGTCTGAGAACCTGCAAAACTCGCGATACGAGACAAGGCAGGGACATAGTCAGGGCCATCAAAAGCTGTCATCCAGAGTGGGGATGGCTCCCTTTTCCCATCGATCACACTGTAGCCCACACCCTGTTCCGATACGGAAATAATCTGTTGATTGGGCAGATTAATCTCTCGTCGAACATTATTCGGTCCCTTGTTTTCAAAGACGATAGTTCCAACCGTTCCGTCTGCCATCTCGATGGTACCCTGCAATACGGCATCTTGAATCGTTGTGCCAGGTACAGTCATGGCAGACATCGAATCCGTCAAAACGGAAACGGCTTGAGCGTCTTTCTGGACAACTTTTTGCGCCATGACAGTATTTGGCACGCAGCAAATTAATATCGAGATCCAAATCTCCAATCGATTGCTCATCCGAATTTTCTCCCGTTCTGGCCTAATTCAAATAATCCTGAAAATTAAGGCTGGCTCTTTATTCTTCTACTGGATTTTGAACGCGTCGATATCAACTAGGGTCCCCGTGGATGATGCGTTTTTGGTTCCGGTCACTTCAACATGAATCGTGTGAATACCAGTTCCCAAGCTGGGATAAGTGGCCGTTTGTTGCAACAGAAGGGTCGAAGAAAAGAGATCTATTGTCCCTTTATCTATGCCGTCAATTGTCACTTGGGCTATCCCTCGTTGGGAATGTTTTGAGAAATAATACGTGACCTGGGTTCCCGTAAATGTCAAGGTCGCGGCATAGAATTGACTTGAAGTAGATGTCAGCGTGTTGTTATAGGCACCCGTATAGCTGCTTTGGGTCCACGAACCTATCCATTTTACATTTGCGACTCGCTCATCATAAGGAGTGGCGTTAGGCCCCACAGTGGTGATTCCTACAATAAATGCATCTACATCAATCGTAACTCCGCCTGAAGATCCGTTCTTAGTGTTGGTTACTGTGACCTCAATCGTATGATTTCCTGCGCCCAATCCTGAATAGCTTTTGGCCACTTGGAAAAGCTTGTTGAGATTGGGGCCGCTCGGTGTGTAGAGATCCAGATTGCCTTTGTCGATGCCGTCAATCTTGATATTGGCAATCCCTCTAAATCCATCCTTGGTAAAGACGTAGGTGACGTCGTCCCCACTGAAGCTGAATGTTGCTCGGTCGTTTTGAGCTGAACTGTAATTCAAAGTGGATGCATACGACAGCGGGTAGGACGTCGTAAGCGCCCAACTACCTGTATAAACGACATTGGTGCTATTACTGTCATAAGTTCCCGTGGAAGAAAGTGTTCCAGTACAGGCGTTGGCTTCGTTCGAGTAACCGGAGTTCCCGGCCCCGTTGTAGGCTCGCACTCGGTAGTAATAAACAGACCCATTATTCAATCCCGTGTTGGAGTAGGTTGTGACGTTGACCCCAACGACGGCAATTTCAGAATAAGTACCGCCGACGCCCAACTTCCGTTCAATTCTGAATCCACTCTCATTGCCGCTATTGTCTGTCCAGGAAAGATTGATCTGGCTGGTGGAAATCTTCGTGGCCGTCAACCCGCTCGGGGCAGCTGGCGGCGTGGGAGGAGCCTGGGTCGTTGCATTAGCCTCATTCGAGTAAGCTGAATCCCCAATTCCGTTATAAGCGCGGACCCGATAGTAGTAAGTCGTTGAGGCGGATAGACCAGTATTCGGGTAGGTGGTGGTATTGGCTGCCACAGTGGCAATCTGCGAATACGTTCCTCCCACACCTGTCTTCCGCTCGATCTTGAAGCCGGTTTCATTCGAGCTATTGTCTGTCCACGAGAGATTGATCTGAGAGCTGGAAATCGCCGTGGCCGAAAGCCCACTGGGAGCAGCCGGAACCGTATTGGTGGTTGTGGCACTGGATTCATTGGAATAGGCGGAATCTCCGGCAGTGTTATTAGCGCGGACTCTCGGTAATAATAAGTGGTCGCTGGAGAAAGCCCCTGTATCGCTGTAGCTCGTGCTGTTATAGGTAACCGTGGTGATTTGGGCGTAGGTTCCTCCAGCGCCGGTCTTTCTCTCAATCTTGAACTGCGTTTCGCTGGGGCTGCTGTCTGCCCGGTGTGACGATCTGTGTCCCGGAGACTGGAGAGGCCACCAACTCCCAGGGGCTGTCGGGGGCAGACAGCGGTTCTTCGACCGCCCACCAGCTTTCCGCCCACGTAGATATATTCCTTGGAGGGAGTCGTGGGAGATAGGCTTTGGCAGAAAGAGAATGATCTACCGCCAATATCCAGATCAAGGAGAGAAACACATCACGAGACTTGAGAATCTCTCGCGTCTCGCAAGTTTAGAAAAATGCCGTCGAAGAAAGTCCAGCATCATGTAATGCTCCTTCGGCAAGGAATAGGCTGTGGGGATATCGATATGACGCCGACCTGCGGTGCTCAGTTTGGCTATGAGGAGGGAATTATTAGGCCAGCAATCCCACTTCGCGGATTTACCTGCAGGTTGATTGAACTCGTCATTGGTTCGGTTGCTCGTGATTGTTAGATTGCTTTTTGTGATTCACCTCCAGATTCTCTAGAACCAAAGAACGTTGTGTGGCCTCGCATCTTGTTCGCCAAATCAATTGCGCCCATGAATCATCGCTTTAGATGGATTCACCTCATCGTAAGAGAACGAGGTGTGCGTGAAACGGCGCAATACGCTGGGTAATTTCACCTACAGGAGAAAATACAAATTGGGGAATTGAGACGAAGTGTTTTTGTTGACGGACAGAGGTTGTAGAGAATCGACTTAAATTATCCCGAATTCCGAAGTTGGCAGTCTGTGATCTCCTCGATCTGCTAACTAACATCGACTCCGCGAAGCCCCGGGAAGGGGAGAAAAGTTCCAATGCTTGCTTTAGGTGAACGCACGGGTAGGACTGATTCGTCCTCCCCCGCGCGTTCACTCGAGCGTGTGACGGCGGAGGGGCACTCCCACGCGCCCGCTCCACCTCAAACGCAAAGCCAACTTCTCGGAATTCAGGTTTAAATGCGGCTTGAGGCAAAAAAGGGTCGCGCACCAGGTCTGTCAGTCGTCTTCTTCTTTTTCTTCTATCCGAAAGAATACCTTTACCGTGTGATCAGAAGCGACGGCCTTCTCCATTTTCAAAGGCCGGAGCAACCCACCAGTACTTCACCTCATAGAGAGCGAGTTCGGTCAATCCATATTCAAGCGTATTGACGGGATTGGCCTCGAGCACTTCTCCTTTGTCATTCAATCGCAGGGAGATCTCAATTTCTCCCCCTTTTTTCTTTTTGAGCGCTTGTTCGGTCTGAGGCGGAAGGGTGCTCAACAGAGTCATCGGCGCTCGACTTTTGTCCGTGGTCGGAGAAATGTTGACCCTCCGATAGCGCATCGTGGAACCGTAATTGGTTCGCCCAAATTTGACGCGAAGGTCGAATTTCTTTAAGTATTCGCTTCCGATTTCGAGATTGATCTTTTCCAATCCTGAGTAAATACCTCAAATTCCGACGCGCTGGATGGGCTGTAACCGGAACGCCTGATTGCCGATGAGAAACGACCTTTCGCACAGCCTTCGGGCATACAAATCCGTAACCTAATTCCCATCGGCGCCGTGTCCTGGCAGACGCGCAAGCCCGTGGCCCCCCATCCGTTTTGACTTCGATCCGTCATATAAGAATGAATCAAAATGAAGGATCTTCCATCATCAGCCCGCATCGTAATGTTTTCGGCGGAAAGGCAACGACGCGTATCCCCCAGGTTGACCATTTCAACCCAAAACCCCGCTTCGCATTGAGTTCCAAACGTCATAATCAGCAAGTGATCCATGTAGACATGATAATTGCTCGGCGAGGGAGGAAGCTCTCGCTGCGAAAAGTACTAAGGAGGCCCCCCCCTGAAATAAAAGAAAAAGGCATAGATTGAGGATTATAAGCCATTGATAGTTGATCTTTCCGCGAAGAACCATAGTCCACTGAAATCGGCCTGGCCGTAATTGTGTATGGAGAAACAATTCCCTCCCTCATCATTTTACGATGAAGCCACTTAATTGCGCCATTCTGAATTCCCTGCCTATTCCATAACTACTGGGCTGGGCCCAGTCGCAGAAGAGACACGGAAGGCGCTGCTTGGATTCCACCCTAAAACTGCATCACTCTCATGCGATCGGGGGAGGAAGGTCACCCTCTGGCAGAGTAAGGCCGTAAAATCTGGACGCATTCCCAGCCATAAATGCATCCCACTCCATGTCATTGCCATCCGATCTAAGGATTTGACGAGGCAAATCCAGGACTTGTCCATAGTCACCAGCCAGCAGGCACACTGGCCAATCGCTTCCCCAACAAATTCGGTCCCAGCCGAAAATGGCGAGAATGTGTTCCAAGTAAAAGGCAAAATCATTGACTTGCCAGCCCTCATGATCCGCCTCGGTAATTAACCCGGAAATCTTGCAAAAGAGATTGGGAAATTGAGCCAGCTCCCGCATTTGACTGGCCCAGGGTTCTTGAGATCCTGAGCGAATAGATGGCTTGGCAATATGATCGATGATCATTGGCATCGACGGAATCTTGCCCAAAAGCTTCAGCACACTGTCGAGCTGATGAGGCTTGACCAACAAATCATAGACCAGGCCCGCTTCGTGAATTAATTTCAATCCTCGAATCACCTTTGGCTGCAGCACCCAATGGGCGTCAGGTTCATCTTGGATAAGATGTCGTACCCCTTTGAATTTGGGATTCTTCCCAAGCTCACGGAGCGTAGCAGCGAGGTGAATATCCATAAGGTCTACCCAGCCTACCACCCCGAGAATTAAATTGGATGCGGTTGCCAGCTGCAGCAGCCACTTCGTCTCTTCAAGACTCTGGTGTGCTTGGACAACGACGGTTCCGGATACAGGAAAGGGCTGAATTGTTTGGATCAAATCGTCGACGAGAAAATTCCGATGGAGTGGCTTTACTTCCGCAGACATCCACGAATACTTTCGCAACCGCAAATCCCAAAGATGATGGTGAGAATCAATGATCATTCCAGGCATAGAACGTCGACGCATCTCGTTACAACTGGGAATGTTCCTTCGTTGGAGCCCCTATCTTATCAAAAAGTGGCAAGGTGCCACTTCTTCGACAAGATTAAGATGAGATGGCGCCTTTTTGGTCATGCTCATTCACCACCTTTGTGCTCAGGGCGTGCGACCATTCTCCCATCCAGCCAAACGGAGTTCCGCGGTTTTCGTTCTTTCATTAGGAGCCTCTGGCAAGGTAAAATGTGGTGGTTTGCGCTCGAACCGGAGAAAACGACGTAACATGCTTCGTATTCAGAATATCGTGGTTGATCCTCCTACATTTCTCTCACCGATGGCCGGCCTTACCGATAGTGTCTTTCGCCGCCTGATCAAAAGGTTGGGAGGCTGTGGTCTGGTCATGACGGAGTTCACCAGTGCCGAGGGACTGACGCGTAACTCGCTCAAAAGCAAGCGAATGCTTTTTTATCATGACGAAGAACGCCCCGTCACGGCACAACTGTTTGGGGCGGATCCCGCACGATTGGCAGATGCTACCCGGATGGTTGAGGATCTTGGATTTGACGCTATTGATCTGAATCTTGGCTGCCCCGCGAAGAAAGTGGTAAAGGCTTGTGGAGGCTCTGCCTTGTTGCGGGAGTTGAAATTATTGGAAGAAATTCTTCGAGTCATCCGCCGTACGACCCTCTTGCCCTTCACGATTAAGATCCGTGCTGGATGGTGCGAAAACGAGATTGTTTCCGTGCAGGTGGGAAAAATGGCCGAGGAGATTGGGGTTAACGCGATTGCCTTTCATCCCAGAACTCGAGTCCAAGGATTTTCCGGTCATTCGGACTGGAGACTTATCGCCGAGCTTAAGGCAAATTTGCGGATCCCCGTGATTGGGAACGGAGATATAGTGGCGCCAGAGGATGCTTTCCGAATGCTGGATGAAACAGGTTGTGACGGGGTGATGATCGGCCGGGGAGCTTTGAGCAACCCTTGGATTTTCCAGCAGATTGACTCCATCCGGCAGGGACGTCTGGCGCGGCAACCCGGCATCGAAGACAAATATCAACTCATTAAGAGCTATTTCCATCTGCTGTTTGAGGAAGAGACACCCGGGGCCATCGGGAAGATGAAACAGTTTGCTTCTTGGTTTACTCATGCCGTTCCCTACGGTGCCGCGCTACGCAAATCGATTTACGAATCTGAAAGCACGCGACAAGTCATCGAACGCATCGACGAATTCTTCCATAGCGCCCTGACCACACCCGCAAAGAGTTCCGATCTCACGGCAGCCTGATCACCATCAAACGGGAGCACACCAACATGCCCGAGGAAATTCTGGCCTCAACTTCCATTCATGAACTTGAGGACCAACATGGAGCAGGGACTTATTACAAACGTCCCCTCGCCATTGTGCGAGGCCTGGGGGCGCGTCTTTGGGATGAGTCCGGGAAAGAATACATTGACTGTGTCGGGGGGCAGGGAGCCGCGAATGTCGGGCATCAGAACCCTTACGTCAATGCCGCCATCCAACAACAATCCCAAAGGCTGATAAACTGCACGGAATTGTTCTACAACGACCAGCGAGCTCGTTTGCTGGACAAACTCAGCCAGATTTGTCCGCCCGCCATCACACGATTCTTCTTATGCAATTCCGGCGCTGAATCCATTGAGGGCGCTTTCAAGTTTGCCCGCCTGGCCACGGGGCGAACAGGAATCGTGGCGACCATGAGGGGCTATCATGGGAAGACCTTGGGCGCCTTAAGCGCGACCTGGAACAAGGAATATCGCGAGCCTTTTGAACCTCTGGTTCGATTTTCGCATGTTCCGTTTGATAACCTCGAGAAAACCTGTGCTGCGATCAGTGAAAAAGACCGCCGCCTTTGTGGTGGAGATTGTACAGGGGAAAGCGGGGTGCGTGTCGGCTCCCGGGAATATTTCGAAGGAGTGCGGGAACACTGCCGCAAGACCGGAACCTTATTCATCCGGATGAAGTGCAAACCGGCTTCTGCAGGACAGGCCATATGTTTGCGCTCGAGCACTTCGATTTATCCCCCGATATTCTTTGCCTTGCCAAGTCTCTGGGAGGCGGTGTCCGATGGGCGCCGTTGGAATCAGTGAGGCGATTGCTTCGAAGCTATTCAAGCTGGCCCACACCTCCACGTTTGGAGGAAATCCTCTTGCCTGTGCAGCCGCCAATGCTGCCATTCAATATATGGAGGATTTTCATCTGTCAGCCCGCCCGCGAATTGGGAGGAGAGTTCATGGCCATGCTGAGCCAAATCCAATCCCCAGATCCGTGCGAAGTCCGTGGCTTGGGCTTGATGATTGGGATGGAGCTTAAGGAAAGAGCGGTCCTTACATTCACGCACTCATGGAAAAAGGGATCCTGGCCTTAGGCGCGGGGCCCACGGTCATTCGTTTCTTGCCCCCCTTGGTCATCGGACGTGAAGACTTGATACAGATTGTAGAGCGGACGAAGGAGGTGTTGGGCTGAGGAACTCGATAAGCCAACGCTTTATCTGGTGACATCCTCAAGACACTTGGTTTCAGGTCGAAAATCTAAATGCGGTCAAAGGAGTCGACAAAGATGCACATCCTCCCATGGCAAAAGAACTCCTCGCTTTGTATCCTGGCAGCCTGGATGCTTATGGGTGAAATCGTCCAGGCCATTGAGACTCAGACTTCGGCAAAAGATCAAGAGAAAGCCTCGGAATCCGGAAATAAAGCGAAGAAAGTTTATACCAACAGCGACTTGGAAGAACTCAAGAAGACTCAACCGATCAATCAGAGTGAGCAGCCTGCTGAGAAGGAGCGAAAGGGCCAGTCTTCCAAGTCTGAGCTGGATAATTATCGTGATCTCAATGGCCACGACCGAGAATATTGGCGGCAGAAGGTGGACCCGCTCCGCACCAAACTGAATACGTTGGATTCGAAAATAGAGGATCTGGAACACAAGATGTCAGGAAAGACGGTGAGCAGTGGTCTCAAGGTCTCCAAGAGTGGGAAACTTCATGCCAGCTCAGGCGATTCTCAAACTAAGATGCAACAGAAAATGGATGATTTAAAACTACAACGCACACAGATCGCTCATGAGATCGAAGGATTGGAAGAAAGGGCGCGGAAAGCCCATGCCCTACCCGACTGGCTCCGGTAGGGCCATCTGCGACCTGATTTCGAGGGGTCCTTTTACGGCAGACCCCATGAGCTTGGGAATCCAGGCGTTGGTTTGGATTTTTTGCGGAAAATAGATAGGCAACGATTGCATGAATCAACCCACGAATGCCCCAGATTCTAAAATGACGACGGAATGGTACAGCCCGCGCGAAGAGGAAGTAGAACTCCTGCGTCGAATGGTTGAGATTCCCAGCCCTTCGCGCGAGGAAGGTCCACTCTCCCACTTTCTCGTGGAGTATCTCAAGGGCAAGGGATTTTATGCGTATCAGGACGGGGTCAAGAATGTGATTGGCGTTCTCGGTTCCGGGGAAAAAACGGTCATCTTGTTGGGACACATCGATACCGTGCCGGGTAACATCCCGGTGCGAATCGACGACGGAAAACTTTTCGGGCGGGGCTCAGTAGACGCAAAGGGACCCATGGCCTGCTTCATAGCTGCAGCCAGTCGGCTCCGCAGCGAGATCGAAGAGTCCGGCAAGAAACTGATTGTGATCGGCGCCGTCGAAGAGGAGGCGGCTACCTCGCTGGGAGCGCGTGAGGCCCTGCGATCCTTCAAGTCCCCCGACTATTGCATCATTGGCGAACCCAGCCGTTTTAATGCAGTGACCTTGGGCTATAAGGGACGATTGTTGCTGGATTACACACGGGAGGTCCCATGGCAGCACACTGCCGGCCAGGGAAAACTCGCATGCGAAGAAGCCGTCGATTTTTGGAACCAACTCACTACCTGGTGCCAGCCCTTGAATGAAGGGAAAGGGCATTTTGACACAATCGATCCTTCCATTCGATCGTTCAACTCGGAAAACGACGGCCTCTATGAGCGAGTCAGGCTCAAGCTGGGCTTTCGCCTGCCCGTCGAATTCCCCTTGCCACAGCTCAAGCAGTTTCTTTCTGGAATTGCCGGTTCGGCTAAGCTGGTTTTTTCCGGGGAAGAAACCGCGGTGAGAATGGGCAAATCCAACGACTTGGTCAAAGTCTTCCTTCAGTCGATCCGTGCCCATCAGGGAATCCCCAAGTTCAAAGTCAAGACGGGGACTTCGGACATGAATGTCGTGGCCACCCAATGGAATTGTCCCATGCTGGCTTATGGTCCCGGGGACTCATCCCTGGATCATACGCCTCACGAGCACATCGAAATCCAAGAGTACGCGCGAGCGATTGACGTGTTAGAATCCGTATTGCGAGCCCTATGATGGCAAACCGTAACGGAGAGTTCGTGAAAACTTCACCTCCTATAACTGGTTCCCCTCCGGCAATTGTAGTTTCTTCCAGCCAAAAGGAAGAGAACTTGGTGCGTTTATTGTCAGAAATGAAACGGGTGGTCGTTGGCTATAGTGGCGGTGTGGATAGCTCCTATCTGGCTTACATGGCCAACCATGTCTTGGGCGCCGATGCGCTTTGCGTCACGGCGATTAGTCCGTCCTTTCCTTCCTATCAAAAGAAGGAAACGGAGGAGTTTGTCTCCCAGTTTGGCTTAAATCACCGCGTGGTCGAATCCAAAGAATTGGACAATCCTGAATATCGCGAAAACTCGCCCAATCGTTGCTATTTTTGCAAAAGCGAACTGTTCTCTCAGCTTCAAGGATTAGCCAGTGCTGGCGGATATGAGGCCATCCTGGACGGGACCAATTATGACGATTTAAAAGATTATCGTCCCGGCCGCCTGGCTGCATCCGAGTTTGCAGTCCGGAGTCCATTGCTGGAATCCCAAATGACGAAATTGGATATCCGCGAGCTTTCCCGGAAGTCGGGACTCCCCACCTGGGAGAAACCCGCGTTGCCTTGCTTATCGTCGCGATTTCCGTATGGCACTCCCATCTCCGTCGAAAATCTTTCTATAGTGGATCGCGGTGAATCCCTATTGCGTGATTTCGGTTTTAAGATCTTCCGGGTCCGTTACCATGGAGAAATGGTTCGACTTGAGTTTGGGATTGAGGAATTGGAGAATGCCCTGAATACGACCATGGCCCAGATCCTCGTCAAGCAGTTCAAGGCTCTAGGATTTAAATATGTCACGATCGATCTAGAGGGCTATCGATCGGGGTCGCTGAATGAAGTGTTGCCAATTCTTCAACCTCCTATCCCCAGTCCTCGCTAAGCAGAAGAGTCCCCTTCCAACACGTTCGTTCTATCACCGGCTCTCATCGCAGAAAACAAGATTCAAAACCGGTTGTCTGAGGCTGAAAACTCCGATACGATGGAGCCTCCGTTGGAAATGCAGGATATGCCGGCAACCAAATTTGCCGATCGAGGAAGTGTTCATTAAGCCATGCGCAGGATGCAATTGATTTACTTTGCCTTGCTGTTCTCACTGCTGACCTATCTTGCCATCGGCTTGATCCTCCGACCCGCAATTCGCCCTTTGAGTGGCTCCCGTAACCTCATTCAAGTTTTCTATTTTGTGAGCGCCGGACTGGTTACTATGGTGTTTCTTCTGCGCAAGAAGCTGCTGCAGAAGACACCGGAATCATCCCCAGCGACAGGAGATCTTTTGAAAGAGAAGAGCTCGATCGGAACAACGCATCTCATTCTGCTTGTGCTCGGTGAAACGATCGGATTGTTGGGTCTGATCCTCCTCTTCTTGACTGGGGCCATGCCGCACTTTATCAATTTAATTTTTGTCTCCTTTGTCTTGATGGTCATTCTCTATCCCCGGAACAATATTACAAATTCATGATGAAAATACTCGTTATCGGATCTGGTGGACGGGAACATGCACTTTGTTGGGGAATCAAGAAATCCCGTGGAGTTTCTCGACTCTATTGTGCACCAGGGAATGGGGGCACTGCAGAGATTGCTCACAATGTACCCATCGCGGCGCATCAAATTGAAGAACTGGCGGCCTTTGCCCTCCGGGAAAGGATCGGCTTGACGGTGGTCGGCCCTGAACTCCCACTCACCCTGGGGATTGTGGATGTTTTTGAAAAAAAGGGGCTGGCTATTATTGGCCCCAAAGCGGCGGCCGCCCGGTTGGAAGGAAGCAAGATTTTCGCCAAGGAGTTCATGCAACGCCATGGGATTCCCACCAGTCCATTTGAAAAGACCTCCTCCTGGGAGCAAGCCCTGAAAATTGTTCGCAGCGGGCGTTTTGGCTATCCGGTCGTGCTCAAAGCAGATGGGTTGGCCGCCGGAAAAGGAGTAATCGTAGCCCGCAATGAGCACCAGGCAGAGACAGCAATTCATCAACTTATGGTCGAAAAAACCCTTGGTGTGGCCGGCGAAAACCTTCTGATCGAACAATTCCTTGAAGGAGTGGAAACCTCTTTTCTCGTATTCAGTGATGGGCAAACCGCGCTTCCCATGGTGGCCACGCAGGATCATAAGACGGTTTTTGACAATGACGAAGGACCGAATACGGGAGGGATGGGAGCCTATTCTACCGATGAGATCCTCAAGGCATCGGCATTCCAGGAAGTGATGGAGCGAATCGTGAATCCCACAATTCAGGGAATGGAGGCCGAGGGTACCCCTTATCGAGGAATTTTGTATGCAGGCCTCATGTCGACCAAGGATGGCCTCAAGGTGTTGGAATATAACACCCGATTCGGAGACCCAGAAACACAACCTATCCTCTTCAGGCTGAACAGTGACCTGGTGGAAGTCTTTGAAGGAATTTGCAGTCGCGATCTCGGGACTATGAATCTGCAATGGACGCAGGATGCCAGTGTCTGTGTCGTCCTTGCGGCAGGAGGATATCCAGGAGACTTTGAAAAAGGCAAAACGATTCGTGGAATCCCTGAGGCAGAATCCTTAGCCGGGGTCAAAGTTTTTCACGCCGGGACGGAGAACCGCAATGGATGTCCCGTTTCCACCGGAGGCCGAGTGCTCGGAGTTACCGCCAAAGCCGAAAACTTGAGTGCCGCAATTTCCGTGGCTTACCAAGCCGTAGGTCGAATTCATTTCGACCACATGCATTTTCGTCGTGATATAGGCAGAAAAGGCTTACGGCGAGAATCCCTCCTCATGAAAGCAGATAGCTAGTCCTGAATCAGGCATGAAGAAAGCAATTCTGGCTTTGGCAGTGCTCTGCTTCTTATATGTTCTCTACGAGTACCTTACACTCCCTGATGTTTCTGCGCTTCGCCACGAGAACCCTTCGAAAACCATGCTGATGGTCCAGCGTGATGAGGAGGCAAAAACGCAGGGGAGGAAACCGCGTCGAAATCAAAGCTGGGTGCCTCTTGCCTCGATCCCCGACTATCTGATCGCCGCCGTCCTCATTGGAGAGGATGATGCCTTCTACCAGCATGAGGGTTACGACGTGAATCAAATCAAAGAATCCCTGATCCGCGATTGGGAGAAAAAGGGATTTGTTCGCGGTGGTAGTACAATCACCCAGCAATTGGCTAAAAACTTGTATCTATCGTCGTCCAAAACTCCATTCCGCAAGGTAAAGGAATTCTTAATTGCCCGAAGATTGGAAGAGGAGCTGTCCAAGCGTCGAATCCTGGAAATCTACCTTAATGTAATTGAATGGGGGGATGGCATTTATGGCGTTGAGGCAGCGTCTCGCTTTTATTTTAGTGAGCCAGCCTCAAACCTTGGCATCCAAGAAGCGGTTCTGCTCGCTGCAGTTATCCCCAATCCCCGGCGTATGAATCCCAAACGCCCCAATCAAAGAGTCCTGTTTCGATTCAATATGATTCTTGATCGAATGCATCAATATAAACATATCGATGACAAGCAGTATCGCCAAGCACAGCTCCATATAGCCGTAGATTGAGGCCAGGATGGCATGGAAGGCTCGGCTCTGGCTTTCAGTCAACATCAAAGGTTGTCCAAGCAGTTTTGGGAGTTCGTGTCTCAAATCGATTGAAACAACCCCTTCCTTTCTCTTCGTAAACCCAAAGACATCATCAACATGGCTGGCAACTGAAAGGATTCAGAGACTCCCAATCTCTGTCTCCATGCCATCTTGGTTGGTCTGTCAATGACCTTACCGACCGCTACTCTCACGATTTCGCGTGGGTCGGCCACATATCTCTCCAGAGCTAATTGAAATTAGAAGGCTTAAAGGCAATGGAAGTTCAAGAACTCTTTTCCATGCAGGCTGTCTGCTCTTTCCTAGCGAAGGGAGCAGGGACCTTAAAGTTCGTTTTTTCGGACATTTTGACTGAACCAGAGTGACCGATTTCCATTTTTATTTATTTAAGTTAAAGAAAATAAACATCTTATTCTTTGGCATACCATCTGCTATTTACAGGGTGTCACGTTGAGGAAGTGAGGGCAGCGGGCCAAAACAGAATGCGAGGTGAGATAACGTGAGGGCAGTCGAAACGGCATACGAAAATGAAGTACTTGACCTAATGGTAGAAGCGGAACTTTATGTGAAATATCAATCTTACGCCAAAGCCATCGAGCTTTTGGAAGAAACGATTGAACGATACCCCCGTTATCTACCTGCAAAACAAAGCCTTGAAGATATTTATCGTCGCACCGGGAAGTTCGACCTGGCAAATGGAGTAGCCAGACAAATTGCCTTGATCTCAGCAGAGCTCGCTACGGAACGTGCCTCCAAGAATGGCACGGTGGAAGAGGAAGAAGCTTTTGCCCAGAGAAAACAAGTAGAGAAGACCGATTCGATCATTAAGCTGATTTACGAATCTACCGAGATTGCTGACATCTTAAAGACATCCGCCCAGCAACTTGCCCAGCACATTCCCGTGGATCGCTGCGTCATCATTTCCTTGGGAAAAGAAAAGCCGGTTGCCAAGTATTTCGAGTCTTGCGGAGAAGGAATCGATTCAAGTTCAGCTCAGAAAACGGCCAAACTGAACTTCTCACTTCTCAAGAAGGTGTCGAACGGAGCGGAGACCGTTGCCATCGATGACACCTTAAGCGATTCGTCTCTTTCTGCTTACAGGTCTGTTCTGGAACAATTCAAAATCCACGGCGCGATGGTATCCCCTCTTCGCTACAAATCAGAACTCATTGGGATGATCGTCGTTCATCGGTGCACCCAGGGAGGCGTTTGGACTGATAAGGAAAAGACGCTGTTCGCGACGGTATCGGGACACGTCGCCGTGGCACTGAGCAACGCGCGCCAGTTTAGCGCCATCCAGACCTTGGCCATCACGGACAAGTTAACTAATGTTTACAACCGGCGGTTCTTTGAAGAGCGGATGCAGGTTGAACTTTCCAACGCTCGCCAGCAGAAATTCCCCTTGAGCCTGGCCCTCCTGGACATCGATTTCTTCAAGAGGATCAATGATACGTTTGGACATGCAGCCGGCGACAAAGTGCTCTGTAAGCTCGGGTTCCTCTTGAACACCAACCTGCGGAAGGGCACGGTCATCGCCCGTTTCGGTGGAGAAGAGTTCGTCGTGATTTTGCCCAATACCCCACTGTCGGTTGCCCAGCGCATTATGGAAGGGATCCGCAAACTGGTCAGCGAATCATTTGCAACGGAAACGGGAGAACCGATCACCGTCAGCGTCGGAGTAGAAGAAGCCTCGTTGGAGAATGGAAATAGTCTGGATCTCGTACAAAAAGAGCTCATTGAGAAGGCAGATGCATATCTCTATCAAGCCAAGAGAAACGGGCGAAATCGAGTGTGCTCTGGGTTGCAGAACGATATGAATGCGGAGCGTATATGTTAATCTCATCGAATAATAACCAACATAAAAAACATCAAGGCTGGGGCATTCCTCTGAGTCTCGCAGTGATGGGGATCATGTGCCTTTGGGATATGGTCAGCTCCTATAGGGAATGGAGCTTAATGGCCATGTTTCCCGTGGTCCTGGCGCTCTATTTTGAAGAGTCCAGTCTGATGCTTCCTCAGGAAGCAAAACTCTCCGCTATTATCATTTGGTCTTTCTCGGCACTCTTCTTCTGATCGGCTCTGCCAATGCCTTTGCCGTTGCGACGTTGGTTTTTGGCTGGTGGCTGTTCCGGGCAAACGGGATTTCCAGACTCAAATTCATCGACCGCTTGCCGCAAGCCCTTTCTTGTCTGTCGGCGTTGTGGCTTCGGGATTAAAAGTCCTTCGGTCTGGCAAACTCCTTCGAACAGTTGGCCCGCTATGGGTCCACTCTCCCATCATCGTCGTGGTAAGCGGTTATTAGCCTTTGCTATTCCCTGCTTCGAATCTCCTCTAGGGTGGTTTTTGAAGGATTCACTTCGAGAAGAAGCGGAGACAGAGCACTGGTACCGAGTCTGGTATTCTTCAGTCTCCATTGCCATCGGTTTGTTGAACGTATTCGCAGCGGCTCTGGAAATCAACTTTACCTCCTCGTCATTCCCTTTCGCTCTTTTCGCCCTTTCCACCTATAAGATTTACTCGTCGCGCCTGTCAGAAACGGCAAAAAAACTTGAGCGGCACTCCCAGTTGCAGATGTCCATCATCGAAACACTGGCCTTGGCGATCGATGTCAGTATTCACCTGACGCATGGGCATGTTGAGAGTCCAGATTCTATGCGCTGGGCATAGCCAGAGTCTGGGAATTGACAGCAGTGAAGACCTGATGCACCCTGGGCGGCGGCCCTGTTCCACGATATTGGGAAACTGGCCATTCCGGAATACATCCTTCAAAGCTGGGACGACTCACCGACCGGAGTTTGCCAAGAGCGATGTCACGTCGAGATTGGAGCCAACATTCTCGGAATCTATCCAGTTCCCTTACCTGCCCAAAATGCAGATCATCCGGTATCAACATGAACGGGAGAATGGGTCTGGATACCCCTACGGGTTGAAGGGGGATCAAATCCCGCTCGGCTCCAAGATTCTTTCCGTGGCAGATACTTGATGTAAGCTGACTGCTCAGTATCTATCGTACACCCGGATTGCCCGGAAGCAACGACCTCAAAACGAAGCCGGAATGCACTACGATCCCAAGGTTGTGGCCGCCTTCGTACGAGTCGCCAAAGAACTGACGGAAGAAGTCGCGATGCTGGACATCAACAAATATGGCAACAACACGCATCTCCCCCAGGCCTCTCCGGAGTCTGTGGAAGAACAGAAACTGATGTTACGAAAGAAGGGCTTTACGGAAATTGCATCTACGCATCGTGAAATCTATGCCTTGCATGAAATTTTCAAACGGTTGGCAAGAGTCTCAACCTCGATGACACACTTCGCATTATCTGCAGCAAACTGCAATCGATTGTGCCCTTCACCAGCTGCGTGGTCTACCTGAAGAACAAGAAAACGGACATGATCTACCCCGCCATGGTCACCGGGGAATTCTCGGACCAGCTGAGCCAGAACTGGATGGGAATCGGAGAAGGCTTGACCGGGTACTCCATCGCCTTCAATCAAGCCGTGGTTAACAATGATCCTGCCAACGATTTTAAGAACCTGTCCTACATGGAAAGACCCCATCAACTCGTGAATGCCATGATCTACCCTCTGCAAATCAAAGACAATGTTCTGGGAGCCATCGCGCTTTATTCAACGGATCGGGACAATGAACCTTACAACCGGAGATCACGTCCGGTTGATGGAAACGGTCTGTGAACGGGCTGCCACAGCATCCACAATGCCATCTCGTTCGAATACTTCGAAGAAAACTCACTCACCGACCCGCTCACCGGTCTGCCCAACTCCAGGTACATGTTCATGGCCTTTGAACAGAACGTGAAAAAGGCCGAACGTACGAAGGAGAAGATGGCCGTCCTGGTGATGGACCTGAACCGGTTCAAAGAGATTAATGACCAGTATGGCCATAAGGTGGGGGATGAGGTCCTGGTCAAGGTGAGCGAAGTCCTGCAGAAAGAAATGCGCAAGTACGATACCTGCATCCGCTACGCGGGTGACGAATTCGTAGCCTTCCTGTATAACGCCGATCGCCAGACGGCGGAAAAGATCGCAGGACGAATCCGCCGGTCGGTTCAGTCTCTCCTGCTCAAAGTAAGGTCTGGCAAAGAAGTTCGCCTCGGAATCAGCGTCGGAATCTCCATGTACCCGCAGGATGGCACCGACCTGAACCATCTGTTCACGGTGGCAGATTCAGATGTATACGGAAAAATTCGAATCCAAAAAGCCGATACGGTCCTGGTCAATGGCGAAGTGGCTGAAGGAGTCTATCCAAGTTGACGACGAAATCGAATTTCAGAGGTGCGGGGCAAACAAGACAATCCTCTCCGTGGGAAAGCGGGCGCGAATAAAGATCCAGCTTTCATTCTGAATCCCTCTGAGGTGTCCGAATCAGGGGGATTTGGCATTTTGTGAAGGATCGTCCAGGAACGCCTGAACAAAGACGCCCTTTACTACCAAGAAGCCCGTCCTTTAGAGCAGAAAGCTTGTTTTACCTCTCCTCCAGAATAAAAGCTATTCCCAAAACGGAGCTGGGGAATTCAAGAACAACGAGAGATGCGGCCCCGAAGCAGGGAGCACTGCCTCAGCCCACGGGAGGATGTCGGCGATCCCTTCCAGTGAAGCTTCATGGACGGAAGGCCCAAGCCAGGCGCTCAGGCGATCGCACATCAGGCCGGGGCCCTCTTCGCAGGGAATCAGACCATCGGGGCGTTGGCCGTGGGTGCACTGGCTTTGGTTTCCCTGGCGATTGGCCTATTGGCGGTAGGGCGCCTGGCAGTTCGTCGGCTCACCATCGACAAGTCCCATTTTCGTTCACTCAAGATTGACGATCTGCACGTCACACGCCTCCAGGTAATCGAACTGGTCATCACCGACAAGTAGCTTACACCCGATGACTCATCGGACCAAGGCTCGATGGCTGTTTAACACTTATCCCTCTCGAAAGTGAGCACCGGAGAGCAATGTTTTAGACAGGGGGTGGCTTTAAGAACATTGTTCATTTCCTGGCTTTGGCGGAACGGATATCAAGGCAGGCTTTGCTGGAAAAGAAAGGTATAGGCCCGGGGTTAAGTACGGGGACTTTTCACTACAATTCATGCTTCATCTTTCCCCGTCGTTTGGGTACCATCTCGAACATGATTGAAGTGGTCTATCTAGATCTGGGAAAGGTTTTGATTGATTTCGATTATGCCTCAGCGGCGCAAAGAATCGTCGGCATCAGCCCCATCCCTTTGGCTGAAATACAGCTTATCCTGTCAGAACCCAAATCGTTGTACGCCTTTGAGACGGGGAAAATTTCGCCTGTCGACTATTACCTGCAAGTCTGCCGCGAGTTGGAAATCAAGATTTCGATGGAACAATTCCGAGCGCTTTGGGGATCCATGTTCCTCCCTGATCCCCTGGTTTCGGAGTCCTTCTTACTCGATCTAAAACGAAACTATCGTTTAATCCTGCTTTCGAATACGAATGAAATCCATTTTGAGTATCTCGAAGAAAACTATCCTCTCTTGCGTCAGATTGAAGAACACCTGCTTTCGTACCAGGTTGGGTTCATGAAACCGGACCCGAAAATTTATGAGCTTGCGATTGAGAAGGCCGGAGTAGCACCCGATAAGATTTTTTTCGCAGACGATCGTCATGAGAATGTTGAAGCTGCCCGCTTGGCGGGAATCCAAGCCATTCAATTCAGCTCCGAGAATCAACTTCGAAAAGAGATGAAAAAGTACGGCATTCTCTGTTGAAGGCATCAACTAAAGGGTGTGGAGAGGAGTTCGTACTTTCCCCCTGCACTGAAATCAATCAACCCGCTTGAGGGATAGCCAGTTCAACCCCGGTGGCATTCCAACGAATGGCGGGAGTTAAGGCCCAAAGGATGCGATTCTTAATTATAAGTGATATTCACGCCAATCTGGAGGCGTTGGAGGCTGTACTGGAGTCTGCCGAAGGAAAGTATGAGAAGGTTGCCTGTTGCGGGGATATTGTGGGCTATGGACCTGACCCAAACGCCGTGACCTCTATCATTTGCCAGATTGCCCCTGCCATCATTCGTGGAAATCATGAAAAGGCTGCCATCGGGCTGGTCGATCTAAGCATGTTTAATCCTTTGGCAAAGAAAGCTTCGGTGTGGACGCAGGAACAGCTGACTCTGGAAACCCGAGGCTATCTCGAAGGAATCATCGCCGGACCGCTCGATCTTGACCGCTTCACGCTGGCTCATGGCTCCTTGATCGACGAAGATCAATATGTGGTGGACCTCGACGATGCTTCCGGCAGTTTTTCTTCAGCCCGGTTCCCCGTCACGTTCATCGGACATACGCATATCCAAGGGGGTTTTGTTCAGTTCACGGATGGACGGCAGGGAGTGCTCAACCCCGAGATCAGTGGAACCGTGATGGAAAGCCATCTTCGGATTGATCCGCAAAACACCTACCTCATCAACCCGGGAGCCGTCGGGCAGCCCCGAGATCACGACCCGAGGGCAGCCTTCATCATTTACGACCAGGATGAAGGTGTCGTCCGCTATTTTCGTACACCCTACGCAATTGAGAAGACCCAACAGAAAATGCGGCTGGCTCACCTACCGCACTATTTGATTGATCGATTGAAATTGGGCAGGTGAGGCCGGATGAAACTTCCCGTGAATGAGCTCCCTCAATTCAATACGAGGTTGCCCACTTCAATCTCGGGAAGAATGTGATTCCAGTCCTTTGGCAGGTGATCAAAAGCGACCTGAAAATTGGTCGTCTGCTTGGGCCCCAAGCCACCGCCTCCTTTATACTCGACGGCCTTACGGGACTCCCTCAGAACAATTTGGTTCAAATTGTCTTTGAAAACGAAGATTAGCTCGATTCGCTGAACGCGCCGATCCCCTGAGTTTGTCACTTTCCCCTCAACATAATAGACATGATCCCCCAAAAAGCTTTCTCCTTTGGCCAAACCCAAATGGGTCAACTCAATCTTAGACTTGTAAGATTCGGCCTCAGCCAACGTCGCTGGCGAGGGTGAGTTTGAAGACTTTCCTCTACAGCCAATAACGATCCACGTTGTGGCTGCAGCGACGACGAAGAGAAACAACGGAACGGTGGACAGAGGGGGTAATCGCACTTTCCTCATGAGAGCCCCGAAAGAGGATGGCAAGAGTCAGTCAAGCAGGTCAAGGAAGCAAGATGACCCGACTCGGTAAAGGTACAACAGCCGCCATGCCCTGTCAACGCAGGGAAATAGTGCCATCGGGCTCAAAGAAATCTCAAGCCCCAAGAATTGAAGAGTAGGCAATCCCAAAAGGGTAAGGATCTGGCCGGTAGGCAGGATGACGGTGACGGGTCTAACCGACCCATGGACGAACCAAGTTTCGCAAGACTCAGACAGGGCTTGTCCCCCGGAACTATCGGATTCATTAAGCAAGATCCATCGGCTATAATGCCAGAATCATGACGAAGACAAATTCTTCTTTGCTCTCATCGAAGCACACAGAAGTATACCAGGCCCTGCGAGTTCTGCTGGGGGAAGACCGCGTTCTGCATACGGCGGATGAGCTCGTTGTATATGAATGTGACGGATTGACCTTACACCCGCAACTTCCGGACTTCGTGGTATTCCCTTCCACAAAAGAGGAAATTGTTGGAATCATCGAGATCGCGAAGCGTTACCAGATGCCCTTTCTTCCGCGCGGGGCGGGCACTTGCTTAAGCGGCGGGGCAATTGCCGTCCAGGGGGGCATTATTCTGGAACTGGCACGGATGAATGGAATCCTCGATATCAACCTCGAAAATCGCTTGGCGGTGGTTCAGCCCGGGGTTGTTAATTTGCATATCACCCAGGCGGTACAGGACAGAAACTTCTACTATGCACCGGACCCCTCCAGCCAGATGGTCTCCACCATCGGAGGAAATGTTGCCGAAAATTCAGGAGGCCCTCACACACTGAAGTATGGCGTCACCACCAACCATGTCCTGGCTTTGGAAGTGGTTCTTCCCACGGGCGATTGTTATGCCTTGGGAACCGTGACCGGGGATCCCGTTGGATATGATTTGACCGGCGTATTTGTTGGTTCGGAAGGAACTTTTGGTGTGGTTACGGAGGCCACCGTCCGGCTCGTTTATGCTCCGCCCGCAGTGAAGACCTTATTGGCAATTTTTGATTCTGTAAACCTTGCCACCCAGTGCGTCTCTGCGATTATTGCGCGGGGCATCATCCCGGCCGCACTCGAAATGATTGACCGCAAGACGATTGAGGCCATTGAAAGCGGCCCCTATGCAACAGGAATCCCGCGAGACGCAGAAGCGGTCCTCCTCATCGAAGTTGATGGCATCGAAGCCGCGATCGCAGAACAAATCGAACAAATCATCGAAGTGGTCCAGGAAAATTCGGCCCGCGAACTTCGGCTGGCCAAGGACAGTCTGGAACGCAAAAAGCTGTGGGCCGCGCGGAAAAACGCTTTCGGTGCGTACGGGAGAATCAGTCCCAACTATTACACCATGGATGGAGTTATCCCGCGCAGCAAGCTTCCCGAAATTCTTGCGGAGATTCGTGGCCTGGGTGAGAAACATGGACTAGGCATGGCCAACGTGTTTCATGCGGGCGACGGCAATCTCCATCCCATTATTCTTTACGACGGCGACCAGCCCGGGGCCAAAGAGAAAGTCGTGGCGCTGGCGGCGGATATTCTTCAGGCGTGCCTCAATGTAGGAGGGGCCCTGAGCGGTGAGCATGGCATCGGGATGGAGAAAATGGGGTTCATGTCCTTATTTTTCTCCGCGGATGAGTTGGACGTTATGCAAAGACTTAAAATGATTTTTAACCCCAACCAATTGGCAAACCCGGGCAAGATCTTCCCCGTGCGGCGAGGGTGCGGAGAAATGTCGTGGGGCCAGTCTGAAATCAAGGATACAGAACATCTTGCCGCGGAGGGAATGATCCGCTTTTAGTCTTCTCAGGAATCGATCCAGAGAAGGAGGAGCGCTTCTTTGATGGGTTCTTTCGCCACCCGGTGGGGGAGCGTATCGTCATGCTGACACGGTTTATGGTTGAGGAGACGGTTCCCAAGCACGTTTTTGCGCCCGCCACGAAACAGGAGATTGGGCAGGTGCTTTGCGAAGCCAGATCCCAGAAATGGAGTCTCGTTCCCTATGGGGCCGGAGTTCATCAGCACATCGGAAACAGGCTGCAGCGATACGATGCCGCCTTGTCGCTGGAGAAATTCAACCAAATCCTTGAATACGAACCCCAAGACATGGTGGTGAACGTACAATCCGGTTGCCGCCTGATTGATCTGCAAGCCCGGTTGGCACAGGATCATTTGTTCCTCCCCATTGACCCTTGCGGCTTTGAACAGGCAACTGTCGGAGGAATCATTGCCACGAACGCGTCAGGCCCTCTCCGGTTTGCGCATGGAACCGTTCGGGATTACCTGCTTGGCATCGGGCTTGTACAGCCCGATGGGAAATGGACAAAATTTGGGGCTCGTGTCGTTAAGAATGTGACAGGCTATGACATGTGCAAACTTTATGTGGGTTCTTTTGGAACACTGGGGGTATTTACGGATTTTTTTTTCAAACTCAAACCCTATCCCCCTTCCTCGCAAACCGTTATCGTTCGCCTGAAAGGCATCGCTGAAGCCCGGCTGGGTGCCGAGAAATTGATTCAATCTCCCTTGACCCCCGCAGCCTATGAGTTGCTTAATCCCGAAGCCACGAGAATCTTAAAAGAGCGATTCCCTTTAGTCACGGACTCCGAACATTATGTGTTTGTAGTCCGTTTTATGGACCTGGAAAAATCCGTGGATTGGCAAGTTCGGTGTCTGGAAGAAAAATGGAAGGGAATCTTTGACGAAGGAATCCTCCTGAATTCGCCGCAGGAACAAGAAACGATTTGGAGGCTCTTGAGGGAAGACTCTCTTTGGCAAGAAAACCCGGACCTTCACCGTGTAAAGCTGAAAGTCAGTTGCGGGTCCATGCCCCTATTCGATTGTCTTCAACGACTGGAAGCGCCGGGGAGGAGGCCATTTGGGGTGGGGGCCATCAAGATCCACATCGGATGTGGAGTGATTCGTGCCTATTACCAATTGGAGGGATCACCCGAAAGCCTCCTCTCAATGGCCAAGTTCATTCAAGAATTGCGAACTCCTTTGATACCGTCACGAGGGACGGTGGTTCTGGAAACGGGCCCATCCGCACTGAAGGAGTCCGTCGATGTCTGGGGTTATGATTTTAAGGATAAGTTCCTAATGCAAAAGATTCGAGATGAATTCGATCCGCAGAAGATCCTGAATCCTGGCAGGTACGTGGTATAGAACATGCACGACACCCACGTTACTCCATTACCGGTGGTCCGCGCGTCGGAATTAACTCCGGAATGCGTCCATTGTGGGCTCTGTTTGCAGGCTTGCCCTACTTACCTCGAGCTGGGGCAGGAAGCCGATTCTCCCCGCGGTCGCATCTACCTCATGCGCGCCCAACAGCGAGGGGTATTGCACGGATTCGACGGCTTCGTTCAGCACATTTCGGCCTGTTTGGACTGTCGGGCCTGCGAGTCAGCCTGCCCTTCAGGCGTCCCCTATGGGGAAATGGTGGAAAAAGCGCGTGAGGTCATCGAAGAGGAGTCACATCGTCCTTTTTTCGTCCGGGTTTTGAGAAGACTCTTTTTCAACATCATTCTCCCTTCCCCGGGGAATTTACGCCTCGCCATCAAGCTCTTGCGATTCTATCAACGGTCCGCCATTCAGGGGATGGTCCATACCTTGGGCATATTGAAGCTCCTCCCGGGTCGACTGGACCAACTGGAACAACTGCTTCCCGACTTAAAGGAAAGAACGAAGCATGTTCCCCTGGGCAAAGTCTATCCGGCCGAAGGAGTGATGCGCCATCGTGTCGGCCTCTTGACGGGCTGTGTCATGAATGAAATTTTCGGCGAGATTAACCAGGCAACTATCCGGGTTCTCCAGCGGAACGGATGCGAAGTGGTAGTCCCTAAAGGCCAAGGATGTTGTGGCGCCCTCCATTGTCATGCCGGGGTGATGGGTGAGGCACGCGATTTGGCTTGCCGGAATATCGAAGCCTTTGAGCAGGTCCCTGTAGAGGTCATCCTCTCCAATGCTTCAGGGTGCGGCGCCAAGTTGAAGGAGTATCCTGCCCTTTTGGCCGCCAATCCAGAATGGAGCCTGCGAGCGCGAACATTCACCGCAAAGGTGCAAGACATTTCTGCATTTTTGGATCAAATCCCGCAAACAGCCATTCCCGGAAGGATTGAAGCGCGCGTGGCTTACGATGATCCATGCCACTTGCTTCATGCGATGAAGGTTAGTCAGCCCCCACGAAATCTCCTCAGGCGGATCCCGGGGTTGGACTTGGTCGAACTGCGCACGCCGGACCAATGCTGCGGCAGTGCGGGTATCTATAACCTCACGCATTACGAGCTCTCCATGCGGATTTTGGATCGGAAAATTGCCGACATACGAAAAGCCGCCGTGGATATGGTCGCGACAGGGAACCCGGGTTGTATTTTGCAGATCACCCATGGGTTAAAACGAGCGGGGCTCAACGGAGTCAAGGTCTTGCACCCTATCGAAATTCTCGATCGGTCATACTCCACGGGTGCCATGGGAGATGGTCCTCTCCAAGGTGGATGAATTCTCTTCATTTTTTGAGCCTCGTTGCCGATAAATCATCTGAATCAAGACGAGTGACCGAACCCGAACCCGTTACCGAAAAAACCAGGGAAGTCGATTTAGCACAGGGATTGCTTTTTTCCTTATGCTAAAGTAACAATGACAGCGCGAGTTTTGGACTTATCTTCTATTGGGATTCCATCAAAGGCTGCGAGCGTTTAGGAGGAGTCATGTGGAAAAGCAGGAAACCGGAGGAGGAGAAGGAAAGAGAACCCATTGCTGCGAAAAAGGAGGAAATTTCCATGTCAACATTTGAGGAGAAAAAACCTATGGAACCGCGTTTCGAACCAAGATCCAACCCCACCCGAGAAGAAGTTGTCAACATTGGAAAATCCGTATTTATCAAGGGAGAGTTGACGGGAGATGAAGATCTGACCATTGAAGGGCGAGTCGAGGGAAAGATTGAGTTGAGAGATCACAACCTGATTATTGGTCCCAACGGGAAAATCAATGCAGAGATAAATGCCAAGAATGTCACCGTGATTGGGAGTGTGGTCGGCAACATTTCAGCCGGAGAAATCATCGAGATACGGACAAGCGGCTCAGTCACGGGTGACATCAAAGCCCCCCGGGTTTCGATCGCAGATGGCGCTCACTTAAAGG
Organism: Terriglobia bacterium; assembly: GCA_046331665.1. Classification (GTDB taxonomy): domain Bacteria; phylum Acidobacteriota; class Terriglobia; order Versatilivoradales; family Versatilivoraceae; genus CAWBAT01. The sequence continues at coordinate 70,135 of JAXLQK010000028.1, forward strand.
GAAGTGTGGATATGCAAAAAAGCCCTGAACTTGCAAAGAAACCTGAATTTCAGCGAGCCGAGATGGCGAAAGTTGGAACGGATTCTTCGGCTGTCCCCAAGCCGCAATTTAAGTAAGCCAGCAGCCACTTCGGAAGCAGCAACCTGGCAAATACCCTCGTCCAAGCCAGTTTGAAATTAAAGGACCACTGGTTGCTGGATTATTCTTAACATGCAAAGGGGAAGTCGCTAAAGCCTGAGAACACACTCTGAGCGATTCCTCCAGACTTCCCCCACCCTTCACGATGAAAAGACCTATCGACAAATTCAATTCAATGTTCGGTAAGGTCTGGAAACAGACGGGAGCCGGGAGAGATCCGGAGAAAACGGGTCACCCGTTGCTTCCTACTTATCCTACTCAAGTCCTTAAAGATTTCATCAAAGGGATTTCGACGATGTCCAATCCGCGGATCTTGGACATGGGGCCTGCTGTCGGCTCAAACCTGGAATTCTTTTTGAATCTTGGGGTCAAGGTTTATGTGGAGGATTTCGTCACTGCCTATCTCAATCCCAAATACTCCCTTGTCGTGGACGAGAAAATCACCTTGGATGAAAACGGTTTTTTTCAAGAAAATTTCAACTATGAAATCCAGTCTCTGGATGGCCTGATCTGTTGGGATTACCTGTGCTTCATCGATCCTCGATTTGCCAGCGCCTTTGTGGAGAGGATATCTTCGATGATGAAAACGGGCGGGCTGGTGATGGCGTTTTTTCACACACACGCTCTCAAGAGCCCCGGGGCAATCCACAAATATCGTATTCATAATGAGACGGCATTAGAATATATTCCAACTGAGCATAAAGCCGAATTCAAGAAGGCGTTTCAAATCCGGGATGTTTCCCAGCTCTTCACGGGTTTCCAGAGTCAGCGGTCGTATTTGCTGAAGCATAACGTCATCGAAATTCTCCTTAAAAAGAAATAAGCCGGCGCGCATCGCCCAAAAGCCACTGAACCTTTCTGATACAATTTTCGTATGGAGAGATAGAGGCAGATGGATGCTGTGCCTAGTGCCGGCAGAGGAGGAGCCATGGAGTGTTCAACCCATCATGAGCGGGAAGCGGTTTTCTTCTGCTCGAACTGTGGCCTGCCGCTTTGCTTGGAATGTAAGAACACTTTGGAATCGAGAATCTTTTGTCAAAAATGCCTGGAAGCCTTGACTGAGACATCCGGGCATACGAACCCCAATTCCCTGCAGGCCGGAACCCGTGCCTCGGGGAAATCGCCTGAGACTCGGGAAACTCCCCCAATTTTGTCTCGGCCTGCTCAGGGGGAAGACCATTATTGTCCACCGGGCGTCGTATTGGCCTTGGGGTTTATTCCGGGCGTGGGAGCCATCGCCAACGGGGAATATGGGAAGGGACTGCTTCAAGTATTAATCTTTGGGAGCCTGCTCGCGCTTGGGAATGGAGCCGGAGGGGAGGATTCGATTCCCTTCTTCAAACTGGTGACCTTTGTCATGTATCTCTACATGCCGTTGGAAGCTTACCATGTCGCCAGAAAACGCACCGCTGCGAGTCATGGCGTGACCCTCATTACTCCCTTTGAGAGATTCAGATTCTCATCCCTGGGTGTTGGAATCACGACCCTATGCTTGGGAGTCTTTTTTCAGCTCAGTGTATTTGTCCCCGGAGCGATGAGGTTTCTCTTGCGCGGATGGCCACTGATCCTGGTAGCGATCGGGGTCTACAACCTGTCTCAATACGCGCGAAAAGAGTGAAACAGGCCGCTTATTTTCAAAGCAAAGTCTGCTGGAAAACCGGAGAAGCTACCGGGAAGCCAGTGTCGTTTGAGTAGCCAGTCTCGTTAAGGCTTCCGCCTTATCTGTTCTTTCCCAACTAAAGGTCCCCTTCTTGCCAGGCTTTCTCCCAAAATGTCCATAGGCCGCCGTCTCCAGATAAATCGGCCTCTTAAGATCAAGCATCTGAATAATCCCTTTGGGGCGAAGATCGAATGTCTGTCGGATGATCTGCTCAAGTTCGCCGGTACCCAACCTGCCCGTACCAAAAGTATCTACCAAAACCGAAACGGGTTCCGCGACCCCAATGGCGTAGGCCAACTGGACCTCGCATTTCCTGGCTAATTCGGCGGCCACAACATTCTTGGCAACGTAACGAGCGGCATAGGCGGCACTACGATCAACCTTGGAAGGATCCTTGCCCGAAAAAGCCCCTCCCCCATGTCTTGCCCAGCCCCCATAGCTGTCAACGATGATTTTTCTACCGGTCAAGCCAGTGTCGCCACATGGCCCTCCGACGACAAATTTACCCGTAGGATTAACGAAGAACTTGGTTTTGGCGTCGAGCAAGTCCGACGGAATCACTTGACGAATCACCTGTTCGATGACGTCTGCCTCAATTCGCTTGTGTGGAACCGAATCCACATGCTGGGTTGAGATTACAACGGCGTCGACCCGGGCTCGTTTCCCATCCATATATTCGACGGTCACCTGGCTTTTGCTATCGGGGCGCAGATAGTCCAGGTTCTTACTCTTTCGAAGTTCCGCCAACTTCTCGACAAGCTGATGGGCATAAACAATCGGGCTGGGCATCAATTCGGGAGTTTCATCACAGGCATAACCAAACATTAATCCCTGATCCCCTGCCCCTTGCTCTTTAAACAAGCCTTCTCCTTCGGTCACCCCTTGGGATATGTCCGGAGACTGAGGATGAATTTTGACCAGAATCTCGCAGGTCTTATGGTTGAAGCCGATTCCTTCTTCAACATAACCGATCTTTTCGATGGTATCCCGCACAACTTTTTCGATGTCAACATGGCTCTTGGAAGTCACTTCGCCAGCCACAACGCAGAAATCCGTGGTCACCAGGGTTTCACAGGCCACCCGGGACTGGGGATCTCCGGCTAGAAACGCGTCCAGCACTGCGTCAGAGATCTGGTCCGCAACTTTATCGGGATGGCCTTCCGAGACCGATTCACTGGTAAATAACATCCTGTCGGACTTCATAGCTTTTTCTTCTCCTCAAATCAATATCCCGAACCTGCCGTCATTCGATGACAATCTGGGGCACAAGGGGAAAAAAGGTCTTCCCTACTGACGATCGATACTATAATCGACGCAGGACCAAACTGACATTAGGCCCAAGCAGAACCGCCAGACTTCAAACGAGAACATCCAAGCGTATCGTCAGGGAAAGTGGTTGTCAAGCGAATTGGCCTGTCAGAGATCGTTCCGATATTGTATGTCTCTCCGTTCCCGCCCCCTTCCAGAACGGGAATTTCGAGGAGCACCCATCATGAATATCCAAGAAGTGCAAGATCAACTCCAGGCAGCTGGGATCGACGGATGGCTGCTTTATGACTTCCAGGGACTGAACCCGATCGCCCGCAAACTTTTGGGGTTAAGAGGACAGTTGATCACCCGCAGATGGTACTACTGGATACCGAAATCCGGAAAACCACTGGCCTTCTGCCATAAGATCGAGCAACAAGCGTTTTCATCGCTCAACGTCCCGATTGAAACTTTCAGAAGTTGGTCGGAGATGGTCACCGGATTGGAACACCTTCTATCCGGAGCACGAACCGTTGCCATGGAGTATTCTCCGCGTTGTGCGATCCCGTATGTTTCCAGAGTTGACGCCGGAACAATGGAACTTCTCACCTCAATGGGTAAGGAGGTCGTCACCTCCGCCAATTTAATCCAGTATTTTGAGGCGCGATGGAACACCCGGCAGTTCCAATTGCATTTAGAGGCGTCGCGGCGGCTCATGGGGGTGCTTTTCGACACCCTCGATGGCCTTCGACAATCTCTCCGGGACCACACGGACCTGAATGAGTTTATGGTCCAGCAGAAAATGCTGGGGCAATACACGGAGCTTGGCTTACAGTGCTCATCGCCGCCGATTGTTGCCGTAAATCAGAACAGCGCCAATCCGCACTACGAACCTCTCCGAGAACAATCCGCTTCAATCAGCCCCGGAGATTTCCTGTTGATAGACTTCTGGGCAAAATTAGCCCAGAACGATTCGGTTTACGCGGACTATACCTGGGTGATGTTTCTCGGGGAGTCGGTCCCCGAGCCGGTACAGAAGATATGGGACATTGTCAAGGGAGCGCGGGATGCGGCCATTGACTATGTAACACTCAATCATGGAAGGACTTCAAATTTGCAGGGATGGCAAGTCGACAAGGTGGCACGGAACCACATCAGTCAGAGGGGATACGGTGAATCCTTTGTCCATCGGACAGGTCACAGCATTGGGGAAGAAGATCATGGGAATGGAGCCAATCTCGACAGCCTTGAAACAAAGGACGAGCGCGTTCTAATTCCTGGCACCTGCTTTTCCATTGAACCAGGGGTTTATTTGAAGGATTTCGGAATCCGTTCCGAGGTCAATGTGTACTTGGATGCTGAACAGGTTGTGGTGACTGGAGATCCCATTCAATCTGAAGTTCTGAAGATCTTCTAGGGGGTGGGTCCAGTGAACGGAGGCGGCCACTAGGTGCTGGATTTTCGTTTATTTCGGGAAAGCTCCCGATCGATTTGGCTCAGGCTTCTCAATAACGACTTTCTCATGGCTCCCGCATGAGGGTTTCGCGTTTGTAAATCGGCGAAGAGCTCCAGCGAATCACTCTGTACATCCCTGAAATCTTCAAACAATCGTGCCGGACCCGGCGTTGACAGCGCGCTGACCTTGATTTTCAGATTGGCGACCCCTCTCGCCAGAAAGTGATAGAGGGCTTGGGTCATCGCCATCTTCCGGTCGTGATTTTCTGGTGTGGTCACTATCACTTCAAGACCTTTTCCTTCCAGAAAGCTCTTGATCTTTTTCAAACGGAGACAGCGAACCGGGCAAAGAGCGATGCGGAAACCCCGAATCCCCTGTTGAGCGCTGTCCGGACCAAAGAGGGGATGCGTTCCGACAATTTCGACAAAGCGGGGGAGTAACCGTCGCATTGTCCGGAGCGGTAACACCTTTACCGAACAGGTATCCATGAGCAGTTGCCCGGGATACAAAAAGGGCTTCACCTCTTTGCATACGGATTCTATTTGCGAAATGGGAACGCAGAAAATGACGATCGGCTTGGAGGCGACAATCTCCAAGGATGCTGACTCGACCCCTCGCGGCGGGCTGATTTTTCGCCGGTCAAAGGCGCTAATCTTAAAATCCTGTTTGAGAATCTCGCTGGCAAAGCGGCCGAATCGGCCCATGCCAAGGATGCCGATCTCCACGGTAGTCACCCCTTCCCAAGGATCAGACGCGCTACTTTATTCGATCTCCCCTTGAGTTTCAACCGCAGAAGCCCGGCGTTCCCCAGACCTGGCAACTTCTCCTCGATTCCTGGCAAGAGAACTCATTTCATTTCAGCGCTGGCGGCGCGCAGGACAGTGTCGAGCCCGTTCAACGACCCATTGTGCAATTGCTTGAACAAACTCTCCAGTTGGGCGCGTGCTGTTTTTGAATAAGGTTTGTTCAGCAAGGCAGCCTTGGCCAGGGCTTTCTGAGCATTATAGGTATCATTAGCGAACCAGTAGCTCATCCCGATGTAATAGAAAGCCTCGTCATTTTGGGGAAAATATTTGAGGCTATTATTAAAGGCTCCGACAGCGGCAGGGTATTGCTTCCGGTCATACAGGCTTCTGCCGATGATGGCATAAGACCGTGCCTTTTCCTGGTTCCAGCTCGCAGTCGTATAGCCCGGAGGAATTTCACCCTCTCCATAAGTCGTCATCATCTTCTGGCAATAGGCCGCCGCTTTCGGGATATTCCGTTGACCGGCGAAATAAAAGGAGAGCTTGGCGGCATAAAAGAAACCGTCTTTGGGTGGCATATCGGCCACGCATTTTTCGGCATAGACGACAAACTTGGGTTCATTCTTAAGTTGATCGAAGGAGAAAGCCAGAAGTTGTGCGAGCTCCTTGCTGGGTTTTGTTTTGTAGAAGGCTTCCCCATACTGAGCGGCCTTGGCATAATTCTTCGTGGCGTAATTCGCCTCCGTGGCATAGCCCAGGGCCGCTACGTCATCGGGCTTTAACTGGAGATAGAGTTCTGCGACTGTGGCAAGATTAGCCATGTCCTTCTGATCATACAACTGACGCTCGATCGGCGCGAATTGGGAACTGGCATATTCGTTCAGTTTCGAATTGGGATGGGTCTTAATAAAGTTTGCCAAACCTTCCGCACGACTCTTGAGATCTGGAAGCGTCAGGGCCTTATTAAATTCTTCGTACTCTTCCTTGCTATATCCCACTTGCGGCAACGGCTTTGCCGCTTCCTTTGAAGCGTCGTCCAAATCAATGGCTTCGGGTTCTTTGGGCTCTTCTTTGCTTTGACCCTCCGCCTTTTTTTGCGCATTTGCTTCTTGGGAATAGGTCTTCGGAACGGCGAACATGCCCCCGCCCAGCAGCACGATGATCATCCATTTCCAAACTCTTCTTGGAGCCTGTTGACTCATGGGCAACCTCCTCCATTCGGCCAGCTGGCGTGGATTTCCGACTAAACGCCTGACTGAGGCACCTACCAAAGCCGAATGCTATCCAATAAAGTCGTTGACTCGGATTATGAAAATTTGAATATCCTGTGTCAACAGAAATTGCCTGGCCGATCGAAATTGGTGCAGTTCCCCTCGGTGAAATCGCCCTCCCCCTGCATTCTCGCGGAGGTGCCGTCTAACGAGCAGAGGCTGGTTTGACACTTGGGCCGGCTGAAAAACGGTGGTTTTCGGAGCTCGTCGTGAACTATGGCATTTTCTGGAACAGGCCTAACAGTCTGCGATTCCACCCATAAAATCTTTGGAAATCCCATTGACAAGGGGATTTCGCTATTGTATAACGCTGATGCGCTGCCAGAAGGCGTTCTTATCTCGCTCGAAAAGGAAAAAGGAGAGGACATCGTGAACAAAGCAGATCTGATTGAAAAAATCGCGAAGGATGCAGGGATCAATAAAACCCAGGCGGATTCTTCCATCAATTCCGTTCTGGATGGGATTCAAGATGCGCTGAAGAAGGGACAGAGAGTCACCCTGGTTGGATTCGGCACATTCTCAGTTGGGAATCGAAAAGCAAGAACGGGACGCAATCCCCAGACAGGGAAGCCCATCAAGATCGCTGCCAAGAAAGTAGCAAAGTTTACTCCCGGGGCCGAGCTAAAGGCTGCCGTGAACAAGAAAAAGTAAACTTCGACGATCTCAGAAACTTTATCCGAAAGGGCAGCTTCGACTGCCCTTTTTTTGTTTTTGGGCAGAGTGCGGTCTTCCCCCTTCCCTCACAGAAAGTGTCATTTCTCAGGTGACAATTTTATGTCTTTTCACTCCTTGGAATCCCCTACCAGCCGTGGTTTTTTGAGATAAGCGCTTCAAAAACAGACTGTTTGCAAATTTCATCCAGAAGCGTGCTTTTGGTTGCAGGATTGCTTTCTCCATGGCAAGCGAACACGGGCAACAGCCCGAGTTTAGTCTTAGGGTTTGCGATTTAAATCCCACTTCTTTTCCTTTCCCCAAAAGAGCCGGGACCAATGGTCTCGGCTCTCCTCTCTTTCAGTCTGACATCCCGCAAGAAAAGCAAGCGCTCCCCGTTTAATGAGGGTTAATGACCGTGGATTTTCCTGGGCTTGTTACATTCACGGAAAGTTGGTATTGTGCAGGATGGTAAGGGACAATAACCGTCTCGATCCCCGTCGCGAGTAGACTTTGGAAGATTACATCCTCTACCCATCCCGATTTTCCTTCATGAGGCCGCATCGACCCATTCAACTGGTGGCTGTTTTGGTGTTGCTGTTCGGGATACGCTCAATTTTGGCGGAATCGAAGCCCGGTGTGATCACTCTATATGTCTCCGTGGAGGATGCCCAGGGAAAACCGGTGGAATCCCTTACTGCGGAAGACTTTGAACTGCTCGAGAACAATAAACCACAGCACATCTCCTCCCTGCGGTTCGAAAAAGGGACTCCCGTATCTCTTGGGGTGTTGCTGGACATCAGCAAAAATATGGCCGGGGAACGAATCAACTTTTCGCTGAACTGGATCAAATCCTTGGCAGAGAAACTCAAGAGCCCGGACGAATTCTTCATCAGTGGTTTCAGCGAAGAAACTCAGGAACTCACCGATTTTGTTTCTCCGGAAGACTATCTTGAAGAGCCGGTAGACCACATCGGCACCGGAGGCCATCCCGTGACGGGGCTGGCCTTGGATCTTGCCATGATCAAGGTGCGGCAGGGAAGAAATGCCAAGAAGGCTTTGCTTTTCTTATCGGCGGGTTTTGATGTCGCCGGCCCCGCCACGCTTGACCATATTGCCAAGAATGGTTACCCGATTTATTCGCTGGCCGTGGCAGTTGAGGGAGGAGAAGGGCTAAAGGGATCGATCGACTGGCTCAAGAGCCTTAGTTTGCGAGGACCGGCCATCAAAGTTTATGCAGACCAATCGGGTGGATTTCTCTTGCCCCTCAATTCCAGCTCTGAAGGGGAAGCCGACCTGACGAAGATTGTCTATGCTCTGAAAAATCAATACCGCCTGGAGTATTCCTCTTCAGAAAATAAGAAAGCCGGGGATATCGTGAAGATCCAGATTAAAACCAAAGATCCCAACAATCAGGTTCGATTCCTGAAGCGCTATCAAATCAAGCACTAGTCTGCGAGTCCCTCACCGGCCCCCCTACTTCCTACTGAACAACTTCTTCGATCTTTTCCTTATCCCCAATCACGATTACCGCCCCACGTGGGTTCAGGTAATTCTTGGCGGCCTCTTGCAAACGATCCACGGAAATACGTTCCAGGCTGCGCGGAAAGGAGAGGGGCAAATCACGGGGAAGATTTTGAAGTTCAATTTGCACCATTTGTTGCGCGAAGCCCTTCGGGGTACTCATGGTTTTTTGGAACTCCCCCAGCAATTCGAGCCTCACCCGGTCCAGCGTAGCCTCCGCCACCTTGTTGGCCTTGAGCCCATCGATCACCTGCTGAATCGCGTCCAGAATGGGCTTGATGGAGGACAGCGGCGCCAGGGCACGAATGGTAAGCTTACCGCAAACCAACCCGGACTTGAATTCGCTGTCGACGGACTGAAAAGCAATGGCATGGCGACCTAATTCCTGTTTCAACAGAGAATTCTGTGGGCTGGCCCCCAACAGTTGGTTTAATAACACCAAGCTGTAATAATCCGGGCTTTGCCGCGATGGGGCGGCATTTGCAAACAACAAAGTAATCTCTGGAGCCCCCTTCTTATCGAATACATGAATCCCATTATCCACCAAGGTTGAAATCGGCGGATCGGGAAGGGGTGGCTGGGGACCTTTCGTCCAACTTCCAAATTTTTCTCGAATCAATGATGCCAAAGACAAGGACCCCGTTGGACCTGCGACGATGATCGCAGCGTTGTTGGGAAGGTAGTATGTCGCATGGAACGCTTCAATGTCCGTCAACCCGATGGTTTTCAGCGTTTCCGGTGACCCCAGCAGACGATGGGCGCAATAGCTTGCGCCAAAAAGCCCGGTATTGATCAAGCTAGAATAAAATTCCTCGGTCGAGAGCGCATCCAATTCACCCACCTTGTCCTTCATCTGTTCCAAACCTTCCTTCTGAAACATGGGATGAACCACAATATTGGCCAGAGTGTTAAGGAGAGGCTCCACATTCTTGGGTGGGACCTCGGCATGAAAGAGGGTGAAATCCGTACTTGACTGAATTGAAAAAGTGGCTTCAAGAAACTCCAACTCATCTTTCCACCGCTGTGACGCCACTTTTTGATTGGCCTCCAAGATTGCATGGGAAGCCAGAAACGCCACCCCAGGTTTCTTCTCGGGATCCATCCCGTATCCAGACTTAATCAAAAAATTAATGACTACTCGATCGCTTCCCGGGATTTCAGCTGTAAGCAGATGAAGCCCATTGAGCAACTCGACTTTTTGGATGACCGGCGTGGTAAAGGGGGATTCTTTCTGTTGTCCTGCGAGAAGGCATAGGTTGGGAGAGAAAACCCAAAGGAAGACGAGCCAGAAGGCACTAGGAAGCCAACTAGATGACTTTCTTGAACGATAGATACCTGGCAAGTCGATTCTGATTGGGGTCTGCTGGGGCTGGTACTTTCCTGGTCCAAACTTAAGGCTGTAGGAGTAGACAATACTTTTGCGGAATCGATGGAGGCGCGATTGAGCCAACCGTTTCTGCTCGCAGTCAGAAATGGACACCGGCTAACGGTTATCCCTTCTTGAGTTCGATAAGGACCTGCTTCGCGACGGCTTTGAGGGTATCAAATACACCAAATCCAGTAGAGGCCACAGCTTCAAGCACGGGCTCCCCTTTGCGCATGAGTTCCCGTTTCATGTCCTCAACCGGGACCACATTGGCAAGGTCTCGTTTGTTCAACTGAAGGGCAAATGGGATCTTCATTAGATCATAGCCTTGAAGCTTTAAATTCTGTTCCAGGTTGTTGACGCTCTCGATATTGGCGTCCATTCTTTCAACCTGGGAGTCCGCGACGAAGATAATCCCGTCAACTCCCTTCAGGATTAACTTGCGACTGGCATCGTAAAAGACTTGACCGGGAACCGTGTATAAATGGAATCGGGTCTTAAAGCCTCGGACACTTCCCAGCTCCAATGGAAGGAAATCGAAAAACAGCGTACGATCGGTCTCAGTAGCCAAAGAAATCATCTTCCCCTTGGCATTAGGAGCGGTCTTGTCATAGATGTACTGCAGATTGGTGGTCTTCCCCCCTAAACCTGGGCCATAGTACACAATCTTACAATTGATTTCTCTTGACGCGTAATTAATGAAGGTCAATTTGCCTTTACCCTCTACCTATCCTCAACGTTTGTACGCTCATCTCCAAAGCTGGTTGAAGCTTGCTATCCCGAGCATTATCCCGCTCACTGAGTGAAGAGGCTGTCAATATCCTCGTCGGTAATTTCGGCAAACGGAGAGTCCAAGTCCAAGCCTCCGGATTCCCGCTCCGCTGTAATCTTGTTAACGATCTTATCAAAGACATCCGTCAATTCAATCGAAGCTTTCTTGACCCGAAGCCGAACCAAGCCCAGGGACGACAAACTGTCGAAGATCACAACGAGAATCACTCTTTGGGCAACAATCGAGATATGGATATTGTCGCGTTCGCCTTCATGGAAAAGAATGGAGAATTCTTTCTCGCCAATTAATTTAGCAAGTCCATCCGTCGCGGCGACGTTCCCTGCCGTCAAAGAAGCCAACGAAGTGGCATCGAAGTTCTCCAACTGCCCCTGAGCGGCGATTTGTTGTCCATTCTTGTCGACTAAGAAGACCAGCTTCGCATTGGATTCGTTCCGGAGTTTAGCGATAACACCTTTGATGCGCTGGTACTCCTCCTCATACATGATCATATCCGGAGATGTCATGCGTTTATATCGCCTCTCCAGTAACAGAATTGACGCAAATCATTCGAGACCGCAGGTGAACCAATGGCGTGGAGGTTACTCTGTCCAAGTTCAATTTCGTGCTTCATTTCGTGATTTCCGCGCCAGACCTATCTATAATGACTTGGCTTTTAGCACATAAGTCTTTTTGTCTGCAATAACTTTCTTGCCGTTTTAAAACATCGACTCATCGCTGAAAGAACTTTAGAAAAACTCATCGGATCGGCCCTCAATTCTGATCCGGTACAAACTGCACCAAACTTCTCCAATCGCTTGACTGATCAAGGTTTTCCTGTTATAAGAGGTACGGTCGAGTCATATTTAAGGCTGTATCTTTCACTCCTACTATCGCGAAACAAGGAATCATTCTTCACGGATTAATGCCGCCCGCAACGGCTCCACATCTAAGTTTTTAAATACTAACCGGATAGAGGAGCAAAATGCGCAAGCCGTCTAAAGGTCGATCGAAAGTGCCCAAGGCTCATCCAGCCAAGAAATCCGCAGGGACGATGAAAGCCAGAACGTCAGTCGAGAAATCAGCAGGCTCAATCCACAGAACCAAGGCTGTCGCCAAAAAAGATGCGCGTTCGTCCTCGCGGCCCCTATTGGGCAAAAAGAGCGCCCCAAAAAAATCAATTAAACCTATAAATATCAAAAAATTACAATCGAGTGAGAGTCGCAGGGCTTCTCTTCTCCCAAAAAAGAGAAACGGAAAATTGAATCCTGCCAGGACAGCCATCCTCAAACAGTATGAAACTGGCGTCAAGTTATTGTATACACAGAACTTCGATAAGGCGAGAGCCATATTCGACAAACTCATTCAAGCCAACGCCGATGACAAAGAACTGGTAGAGAGAGCTAGAATCCATATTCGACTTTGTGAGCAGAAGAAAGCTCGAAAAATTCCCGCACCGCGGTCCGTCGATGAACATTACGATGTAGCCATT
>JAXLQK010000029.1:0-74735 GCA_046331665.1 Terriglobia bacterium
TCCCGTCTTTGGTCACGTAAACGGGCCTCTGCTCCACCACGTATGCCTGATCGGGTGGGATTCCTAAAGCAGTATAGAGCGTGGCGTGCAAATCTTCGATGGTGACAGGGTTTTCAACGATCTTACAGGGCCGTTCATCCGCTGTCTTGCCGTAGAGCAATCCCTTTTTGAATCCGCCGCCAAAGATCAGCACACTGCATGCTTCCGTGAAGTGGCGGTGCATGCCGTAGTGTTTGGGATCTGTCATGATGTCCGGCTGTTTGACCTGGTCTCTCACCGTGCGACCGGGCTTTCCCTCCACCATCATGTCTCGTCCGAATTCACTGGCGATGACAACAATCGTTCGATCGAGTAAGCCTCTTTCTTCGAGATCCAGGATGAGCTGAGAGACTGGAGCGTTGATGTCTTCTTTCATCTTGATGGTGCGCTGGTGGCCATTCTCATGCGTATCCCAATGCCGGAAAGGGATATATTCGGTGGTCACTTCAATAAAACGCGCCCCCACTTCGGTGAGACGACGCGCCAATAAACATCCCAACCCAAAACGCCCTGTATTATAAGTGTCATAAATAGCCTTGGGTTCCAAAGATAGGTCGAAGGCCTTTGCCGCCGGGGAATTGAACAGTCGGTGGGCGTTCTCGACCGAGCGCAGGAGAGACTCCTGCTGGTAGTCACTGCCGTAGCGAAGGATCGGGCTATCGGCCACCAGTTGGTTATACTTTTCATGCCGCTGACGGAAGCGCAGGGCACTCATCTGGGAGGGCGGACGCGTGCTGGCGACGGCATCGTTGGGATCGGCAATGAAGAAGGGGCCATACTCGCTTCCCAGAAAACCTGCCGTGTGAAAGGCCTTCAGCGAGTCGCTTTCCGCACCGATTTCCAAATTCTGCCCGATGTCGATAAACGCAGGTACATCAGGATTTTTCGGTCCCAAGGTTTTGGCGATGACGGCTCCCATGTGAGGCACCGCCACGGACTGGGGAGGCTCGTACCCGGTGTGCCAATGATATTGGTGCCGCGAATGAAGAATGAACCCCAGGTCACCCACGCGATGACTGCGTATCAGAGTTCCCCGATCCATGACATTTCCAAGCCGCTCCAGACCTTGCGAAATTTTGATGGTATCGACTGCTGTGTCAATGCTCGGAAAGGTGCTCAAAACGCGGTTGGATTCCATCCCGGATTCGTATGGCGTGTAACGCTTCGGATCGAAAGTCTCGGTCTGGGCCATGCCGCCGGCCATCCAGAGCAAGATGAGCGTATCGGCTTTAGGTTCAAGCTTGGGCTTGTCTGAGGCCAGCAATGTTTTGGGAAGACTCCCGGTGAGCGCCGCCAAGGTGGCGGCCGTCGAGGATCGCAGAAAATGACGCCGGCTGATCCCTTGAAACATATCTGTCATGATGTCTTTCATCTTTTCACCATCGTAGCCCGGGTTTTTATCCCTGGTCGAAAATACCAGGATCAGCAGCCCCCGCTACAGCTTCTCAATAACCCGCCCCTTCCGCCGTACGGCGGATTCCCCTGCGATGGAGGGGATTGGTAAAACCTGAGGCTGCTCACTAGCGGCTACAACTGTGGATTTCAACTGGAGGGCCGAGTTCCACGAGGCCGTTGCCGCCGCAGGCGGTACTTTTTTTCGCTTCGGGAGAGCCCAGCCTGCATTTTCTGACGGCGCATGGCTTCGCGGGAGCTCAGCCCTCCAAAATGAATATTTGGGTGGGGCAGGTAGGTGGGCTCCCAGCCCTTCGCAACAGTGTAGGCATCCCGCCTGCATTATTTGAGTTATCATTGGGTTGACGGCAGGCCTTCCCACTGTGCCAAAATCACCAGGCAGCCGTGAGGGAATCGCGCATGACCCAATCACTTGTCTTCTCGCAAAACCAGACGCTCTTTGGGTGGGAATCCACTGAGGGCATTGTTGCTTTGGAACTCGAAGGAGAGAGCGCCATCCGCCTCTACCGGAAGGTAGACGGCAAGGTGATTTCGGAATTGCAAGCGTTCCGTCCTTTCCTCTGGCTCGAAAGCGCTGACCTGCTGGACGAATTTCCAGGGGAAGTCGAATTCCAAGCTCTGGGCGGAAATCTGCGCTATCGTACCCTTGCCTTGTTCCAATCCTGGAAAGAGGTTAATGCGGCCAAAAAACGGCTCAACAAAATCACCGGATTCTCTCCTTCCGACCGATCGGCGCCCTACTTCTTCTTCGCCGATCCGATTCATCAGCACTTACTCCTGAGCGGACAGACTTGCTTCAAGGGAATACAACTGGCGGATTTGAAGCGCCTGCAACTGGACATTGAGACCTACTGCACGCCGGGTTTCGAATTTTGTTCTCCTCAGCGGGAGGAGGACCGGATCATTGCCATTGCTTTGAGCGATAACTTTGGCTGGGAGACGGTTCTCTGGGGCAAAGACCTCTCGGAAGCTGAGATGCTGACGCAGTTGACGCACCTGATTCGGGAACGGGACCCCGACATCATCGAAGGGCATAACATCTTTAAGTTCGATTTAAATTACATCCAAGAGCGGGCAAAACGACATAACCTGGTGTTAGGTTGGGGACGCGACGGGAGTGAGGCCACTTCCTATGATTCCCGTTTGCAGATTGCCGAACGGACGATCGATTATCCGAAATGGCAGGTTCATGGCCGCCACATTGTCGACACCTGGATCCTTTCCCAATATTACGACATTGGGGGAAGGGAATTGGAAAGTCTCAGCCTCAAGGAAATGGCCAAGCACTTTGGACTGGCCCGGCAGGATCGCGCCTACGTGGAAGGGGCCGACATCAGCAGGACGTTCGACGAAGATCCTGAACTGCTCTACCGTTACGCCCTCGACGATGTTCGTGAGACTCGTGGGCTTTCGGAACTCCTGCTTCCCAGTTATTTCATTCAGGCTCAAATCTTCCCTTACAATTTTCAGGACGTCATCGTTCGCGGCAACGCCACCAAGATCAATGCCCTTTTTGTACGCGAATACCTGCGTTCGCGCCACTCTCTTCCGTCCCCTCCCGCCGGGAGCCAGGATTTCGCAGGGGGGTATACCGATATTTTTTATGAGGGCGTTGTCAATCACGTTGCGCATTGTGACGTCACGTCGCTCTACCCCTCCATCATGATTTCCCAACAAATCAAGCCCGCCCCCGACGAGCTCAACGTATTTCTGCCGTTGTTGACCGACTTGAGAAATTTCCGGATCGAGGCCAAGAAGCTTGCCCAACGGGCGAAATCGCAGGAAGAAAAGATCCACTTCCAGGCCCTCCAAACGGCCTTCAAAATCCTGATCAATTCCTTTTACGGCTACCTGGGGACTTCTTTTTCCAACTTTGCGGACTTTCAAGCGGCTGGAAAGGTGACGGAATGGGGGCAGACGATTCTGCGGCAGATGATCGATTGGCTGAGGGAGCGCGGCTGTCAGATTATCGAACTCGACACCGATGGAATTTATTTTGTCCTGCCGGAGGGGTCAAGCTCTTCGGAAAAAGCCGAGACCCTGATTCATTCCATGTCCGGCATCCTTCCTGAAGGCATCGAAGTTGAGTTCGACGGACACTACCAGGCCATGTTCAGCTACAAAATGAAGAATTATGCCCTGCTGGGGGACGATGGAAGGCTGACCATCAAAGGGTCGGGTTTGCGGTCGCGGGGGGTGGAGCGATTTCTGCGTAATTTCCTGCGTGAGTTGATCTTGTATCTGCTCAAGGGGGAGCATGATCAGATTCTTCCTCTCTACGAATCTGTCCGCTCCAGAATCGAGGGCCATCAACTGGATATTTCCGAATTTTGCAAAACAGAAACTCTCTCGGAAACCCTGGTGAGTTATCAGCAAAAGATTCGGGAGAAGAAACGGAATCCGACGGCGCTTTATGAGTTAGCCTTGAAATCGGGCAGAGATTATCAGCCGGGAGATCAGCTCTCATACTATGTGACGGGAACCCGGAAGAACGTCCGGGTCTATGACAACTGCAAGCTGTCGAGCCAGTGGAATCCCGCCCAGCCTGACGAAAATGTCGTTTATTACAAAGAGAAGCTCAGCGAACTCTTTGAAAAATTTCAGCCCTACGCCAAGACCTCCCAAAACCTTGGGCAACAAAGTCTCGAGTTGTAATTCGGATTTCTAGGAGGTTGCCGAAAAACTCGGTCGACCAAAGAGCGGGAGCTGTAGCGGCGGTCTATGACCGCCGAAATTCAATTACTTGCAGAACGACGACGCTCATAGAGTGCCGCAACAGGGAGTTTTTCAGCAACCTGCCAAGGGGGAGCTCAAGGGAATTTGTCCCATTTATTCTTATGTATTCCCCCTACCGCTCGGACGGGGGAATAGAAATTAGACTCGTGCTTTAAATTAATTATTTGCCCCGCGGCCTCATACCCAGGAGGGTTTGTGGCGTCTCGAACAAGATGGCTTGGGCTATCCTTAAGGCATCTTCACGGGAATATTGTCCTTGTTCCACTCTTTGCGCCAGCACTTGAGACAAAATTTTGCGGACCATGATGACTTTGGCATAGGTCCATTCCACAACGTAGGCATCTGAAAAGAACCCGACCTGCTTGTTCATGGGGAGCATATCCAGCCGCTCAGACATCACGCGCCGAATGGCCTCCGGGAAAAAGTTGTGCCACCAGTAGCCAGCCAAACTGAAATTCGGCAACTCACGCGCCAGCGTACAAAGGGATTGATTGGCGGCCGCGTTGGCTAGGAAACACTGAAAGCGAAGTTTTGGGTGCTGTCCAATGATCGATGCGATTTGAGCAATCGATTCTTGCGATACCCGGCTGGCGGTTTCGTAAGGCAGGGGCTCCGCTGCGAAACTAAACTGAAGGACAATCTTGTCGCCGTGTTTTTCCAATTGCTTCAAGAAGGCGTTGTTGACATAAGAAGCGTAGATGTCTCGTTCGACCGGTCCTGCTTGTGCGCGGCGGGCCAAGGCCGCCGCAAACTCGTCATCGCCGACTTCACGGAAATGGATGTCTGTCGAGACGTGGGTGGCTGTGGCAAGGACCTTGTCATAGGGGATACTGCTCACGTAATAGTGAACGGCTTCATGGAGATCCTCCACGGAGCGGATGGTGCGCTGTGCGGGAGCCCGGCCTCCGGCCCCAATCGGGGAGGGAGAGCTGAGGGGGGACTTTCCCCAGCACAACTCCAATTCGTAGAGTGCCGTGTCAAACTCACCCCACTGGCAGCGAGTAAAGAAACCCCACTCCAGCGCATATTGAAACCGGTCGTCGTCCTGGCCTTGCCCGCGACGGGCAATCTCCGTCCCGGTGCGTTGAATGTTGACCCGGTCCAGGATGGAGTGGTGCCAGCTTCGATCTTCAGACCGTTCTCGAATTAAGGCATCCAGCCGGCGCCAGTTGTCCGAGGTAATAGGCTCCGTCCATTGATAAAGGTCTCTGAGCAGGATTCGAATTCCCCAGGACGTGCTCGTGTTGTAGACCTTGGAAAGATAGGGGAGCGCTTCCTGGATGCGCTGGTGGGCTTCCTGGTCCGACGGAAAGTTCGGATATTCGGTCAGGCGCTTTCCCGTTGGGCAACCAGCTCCATAGAGATCAGAAACCGCCATGTGGTAGAGCAAGACATCATGAAGGCCTCGCGCTCCCAGCTTGCCTCCGATCAAATGGGTGTGAATGTCGAGGATCGGAATTTCGGCAAGGGCCTTTTCCAGTTCGAGAGTCAAATCACTGAGATTCATGATGGCGTTCTCCTTTTAAAAAGGCTTTTACCGCGTCAAAATTTGGAATCCCCTCCTGCCCGCCAGCCCGAAGAGCCTTCATCGCCGCCGCCGCCGAGGCCAGTTGGACTCTCTCGACCAGGTTCATCCCATGAATTAATCCGGCCGCATACGCCCCATGAAAGACGTCACCGCAACCGGTTGTATCAACAGCCTTGATGGGGAAGGCGGGGAAGTGGATGGGTGCTTCAATGTGGCTTTCACTGACATACCAACAGCCTTCGGCCCCGCAGGTGGTGATGACGACCTGGCGGCCTGACCTCCAAAGCCTTCGGGTCGCAGCAGCCGGATCACTTTCCCCAGTCAGTGAGGCGGCAAACGCCTGGGAGACAATTAAATGGTCGACTTGATCGAGTAATTCCTCAACCCAGGGAGATCCTTTTCCTTCCAAATCCCCAACGACGGGGATTGCAGCCTGTCTGGCAATCCGCACAGCGCGCAACATGCCTTTGGGGCTCAAATAGTCGACGAATAAGACACGGGCGCTTTGAATAATTTCTGCTCCGGGCAGATCATCGTCTGCGCCCACAAAACCGTGCAAGTCGAAAAAAATGTTCCTCGTCTTTCGACCTTCATCGACAATGATGGTGGAGTGAATGGGTTGTGCACTCTTGCGACGAATGAGATGATCGAATTTGATCCCTTCAAGGCTCAAGCGTGTGATGACGTATTGGGAGAGTTCATCGTCGCCTAACACACCCGCATACGAGCAGCGACAGCCGAGGCGAACGGCTGCCACCAGGGCAGTCGCCGTCAAGCCGCCGCAATGACGCTCTCTTCGAGAGATCGGGATCTTGGCGTCGGCGGGAGGGTAGGCAGGGACAAAGATGAGGTCGTCGACCGCCACCACACCCAGGCCCAGAACATCTATCGTTTTGCGGTCTGCCATCATAAAGAGGCCAGCCAGCTTCTCATTGCTTTGGGGTCTTCCCCGAACATCAATGACCCCGGAACAATATAATCCGCCCCAGCCTCATGAAGGAGGGGAACCGTCTGCCGTCGAATGCCTCCATCGCTTTCAATCTCTGTTTTCAGGTTGCGCTCTTGGATGATGCGGCGGGCTTGACGGATTTTGTCGAGAATTCCCATTTCCATCGAAGCGCCTTTGATGCCCATGGCCGTACCCACGATGGTAACAATATCCAGATATTTCCAATAGGGTTCAAGGACCTCAATCGGCTCATGAATCAGAAGGGACACCCCGGCATATTTCCCCTGAGCTCTGATGGCTTGTAACACCGAAGCCGGGTCCTTGGCTGCGTCGAAACAAAAAATGATTCCATCCGCCCCCGCTTCAACGAAGGGTTCGATCCAGTCTGCAGGATCCGTGACCATGAGATGCACTTCGAAAGGGAGTCGCGTATGTTTTCGGAGCGTCTTTACGAGATCCGGGAAGAACAACAGATTCTTGACGTAATGGCCATCGGCGACATCCAAATGAAATCGCTCTGAAAACGGTTCCACCCTTTTCATTTCGGATTCCAGATTGGCCAAGTCGGCCGACCAGAGAGAAGTCGAGCACTTAAGCATGTTTAAGTTCCTTTGGTAAGAAATATACGGCGAAAAATTCATTGAGGAATTTTTGAACGTCTTCTCCATGCCGCTTCACGTCGACGGCCTTTGACGTTAGTTCGCGAAACTCGGCGCCCGGGATGGATTCGGCCAGTACTTTTCCGAATTCAAATGGGTGAATCGGGTCCTGATGGTTCGCCAGAATCAGGGTGGGAACCCGGATTTTTTTCCATTCCTGCCGGCTCGAACAGGGAGCATCGAGAGGAATTTGCTCCAGCTTGACCACAGTCTCTGCTGCCCGGGGGTGGGCAAACTGACCTTCCAAGGATTTGGCCGATTCCATCGATTGACGTTCAATTTCCAGGTAGTTCTCTGAAAGCTTGAATTGTTCTAATCCTGCTTCGGGGCCCATTTGACGAATGAGGCGCGCCATTTCAGCAAAGACTCGGGCATTCTGTTCATTGGGAGAGTCCAGCCAGGCCGCACGGGATTGTACGAGCCCGAGAACTCGATCTGGAAAACGCAGGGTGAAATTCAGCGTAATGGCCGCACCCATGGAGGTCCCGCCGATCACGGCGCTGTTGATTCCCAAGTGGTCCATGAAAACGCCGAGGTCATCTGCAAAAATGGAAAGGTGGATTCTCTCAATATTTCCGAGCGGGCGAGTCTGTCCGTGGGCACGGCAGTCAAAGGCAAGAAGACGAATCCCCGAAGGAGGAGAGAAAAGCCCAAAGGGTTGGGACACATCACCCCCCAACCCATGCTGAAAGATGAAAGGGATTCCTTCTCCGTTTTCTTGATAATAGAATTCCAACCCATCGTGTTTGAAGAGCGGCATCGATTTTGTCGGTTTAAAATCTCAATTTGCGAGGATTATAAAGGGTTAGCTATTTCGCAGGTCTCAGAGTTTTGCTTCCTCAATTCAGCCTCTCCAGCTTTTCACGCAGGAATCGCACACAGAATGGAACTTCCGACTCCTCCAATCCATGAAGAATTAATGGGCCGCTGAAAGGCACTTGCTTCAACAGACTCAGGTAGAGGTCGTAGTTCAGGACGCCGGTTCCAGCGGCTTTGTTCCCGGCCTCGCCATCACGGTCGAGATCCTTGGCATGCGCCAGGGTTAGATCTGAACCCAATAGTTCAAAGGCTTCGTGCAGGATCCTATCCATTTGAGAAAGTTCGCCCTGGTGAAATAAGTTGGCTCCATCCATCACCACTTTCAGCCGAGGAGATTTGAATTGATCCAGTAACCGCCTGGCTTTGGCGGCCGTATCAATGACATTTGCAATCTCTGGTTCTATGGCGAGAGTCACCTGATGTCGATCAGCGATTCCCAATGCTTCTTGCATCGAATAGAGCAAGTCGTCCCAGGCCTGGGAGGAATCATTGTCAGGGTGGCGGCGCCACATATTCTCCTGGTCGCGGGTGCCTGTGCAGAGCGTGATTACCTGAGTTCCCATCTTATGGGAGGCTTCGGCCAGGACAGCCAGACGTCGCATTCCTTGAGCCCGGTGGGCCGGGTTGGGATGAATCATATTGTAGGTTCCTGAAACGGCAGCCATCGTCAAGTCCCTGGTTTGGTGTGCCTGTAGGATGTGGATAGCCAGTTCAGTTGCAATCTGGTCCGGCATGGGGGGCTGTCCAGCGCAGGACAAATTAAATTGAACACAACCCACCCCGGTGGCTTTGACTGCGTCCAAAGTTTCTTCGAGCGCAGGTCGCGGAAAAGTTTTTGCAAAAATTCCGATTTGCATCACACACTACCGCTTACGGAAGAGAGCTGAATCTTCTCTCCACTTTCCACAGAGCGGGCGATGGCGACCATCGCTCGCATCGCTGCGATACCGTCATCGATTCCGGCTCCATGCTGTGGTTTGCCGTGTAGTATCACATCGGCAAACCCCTCAATTTGGCGTTTGTACGTGTAGGCATCTTCACCGAGCGGGCGGTGAAATTGTCCGTCGCTCACGGAGAAGCATTCGACAGTGCTCGACATGTGATACCAGGGAAGGTAAAACTTTCCTTTGATACTTCCCTTTTCTCCATAAATCTGGAAGGACTCTTCGAAATCCCCGCGGATGGCTATCGTCAAATCGAGATGACCCAGGCATCCATTGGCAAAATCGGTGTCGACAAACCAACAGTAGGCGCCAAACCGTTCCGATAGGCGGGCGCGGACGCTGGAGATTTCGCCGGCGAGAAAACGTGCCGTATCGACCAAGTGGCTTCCGTGCGTCAGCATGAAATAGCGCCGTTTGTCCGCTTTGGGATCTCCCGCCGGTTTCCTGGCCGCCTGGCTGTGCCTCGGGATGGGTTGCAGATTATCGGTCATGGTGTAACGATAGGTTGAGTCGCAGTAATTGGACTTGAAGCCCATTAACTGGCCAATTTCGTCGCGAATGAATTGACAGGCGAAGGTCGCCCCAGGATCAAACCGCCTGTTATTCCCAACCTGAAAGACGAGTTTGCTTTCGGCCACGCGGCGCCGTAACTCTTCACACTCTTCCACGGAGACACCCAGGGGCTTCTCCACCAGGACATGTTTTCCGGCGGCTAGTGCCTTCAAGCAAAAAGGAACATGAAATTGGTCGGCAGTTGCGATAATGACTGCTTCCACGTTAGGGTCCAAGAGCATCGCATCAAAATCGCGATAAGCCACCTTGGGCTCATGAATAGAACCCATTTTGTTCAGCAAATCCTCGGCGACATCGCAAATCGCATAGAGTTCTGCATTCCGAGACTTTCGACAGGCATCGAAATGAGCAAATTGGGAAATCGGGCCGCAGCCCAGGACACCGATTCTCAGAAGGCGTGAATCCTTTTTCATCACTTAAGTTCCCTTAATGAGTTCATCAAGAAATCTCATTTTCCATTGGTTATTTCTGCTTTTCTATATGATCGTTGTGTGTTGAGAATTAATCCAAATAGAAAAGAACAGATTGCAGTTCGGAAATAACAATGAGCCATTGTCGCAGCCGAGGCCGACGGCCGTCATGCCCTTTAATCGTTCTAAACCCCATATCGTTGTCGTAACGCTTCCCGAAGCGCTTTCAACTTCTTCTTTTCCGAAATATCGATGAGCACCGTCAAATGTTTTTCAAGCGGCACCTCTCGGAGCTCGCCTGAAGTATGGACGTCCAATGCCTGGCTCATAGCTTCCGCGCCCAATTTTGGATCCGCTCTTCCGGCATCATTTTTGATGGAATTAATCGCCGATCCCGCCAGGTACAAGATGTTGCTGCTCAATCTGCGGGTTTCAGCATCGGCGAGGTTCATAATAATATTTCCCTGATCCAGACCCCTGCCCTGGCGATCATGGTTGGGTTGATGCCTGGCAGTGGACGGGTGAGAACCTCTTCCGAGGCCTCCCACTCCGCGCCATACGGAAAGATAAAGGGCGGGCCATTTCGAACCGGGGCCGTCTGGCGGAAGTCGATGCCGTCAAGCCTGGCGAGTAAGTCAATAATTTCCCGCCATATCGACTTGGTTCTGACGCCAATACCCGCATTATGGCCATAAATAGCCGGAGGCGTTTGCAAGTGCTTGGTTGCTTCTCGAACCATTCGCACCGTGCCGCCCGCAAAGGATTCACTGAACATCACGCCCGTTGCTCCAACTTCCAGGGTGGCGTGCAGACTCTCGAGGATCTCGTGAGGAGAACCGGTAATATGCGGGGCAAAAATCAGCCCCAGTCCGCCGCGCTTCTCCTTGACTTTCTCGATGGCTGTGACTGCCCGCCTTGCCCTTTCCTTGACCGGGGAATAGTTCAAATCGGGATAGAGATTTTCATCCTCTTTAATGAAGAGGAACAGCGGACAGGCAGCCGCCTCTTCCACCAGCGTGCCCACCTCTTCCGGAACGATGCCTGCCGTTGGTTTTAGGATCGTCCCGAAGGCAGGTTGTTCCGGTTTGAAACCTGTGGCTTTGCGAACCCCCGGTGCACCATAGGCCGGACCGGGAAAGGTACGAATCACTTTTTCTGGAATCTGAAGGGCGACCAGGCGAGCGTCCTGATTTTCATACACGTCAAAAATAATGGCCCCGGCCACGGTGTGAAGGATGTCGCAGGAAGTCAAATGCCCGTCGGGGTGGAGCAGCATTTTCAACGGGAAAGCCATGTGAAGCAGCCCGATGCGTCCACTCATGTCGAACGGGTCGACCCCCGCCGCCTGAGCCGTACATTGCTCCAACAAAGACCCGGCCGGCGGGTGCTTAATGCCGCTCGTCGCGTGGTAGCTGATTTCACGGACTGCCTGCTCGAGTTTTTGAGTTCGGAAGGCAAAGAAATAACTGGCTACAATTTGGTCGTCCATCTGTGGGGGTGGATTCTCTGCCAGTCTGCGACTTACCACTCGGCGCAGCAGGACGTCGCGCGCATTGTTGTCATACCAAAGGGAATCGAGTGTTGTTTGATCGAGTGAAAGAGATTTCATTGGTGTATGGTTACATTAATCCTTATGGCAATTGGAAGGCATCCTGACGATGCCTCTCCCATGAATTGTTGAGATGTAAATTTAAAACTTCCAAAGAGATTCCAGAACAATCGTGGGCCTGAAATCCTTACTCACAAACCGCGGAATATTACCATAATCAACGTGGTTTCGCCCAATTGATCAGAAACCGTTGAAACAACTGTTTCATGAACCCGGAGGCGTCGGCATGTTGGTTCACGTAAGTGTCTTCGGGTGAGGACTTCAGCCAAAGAGACGAGCGTAAGGCCTCTCGAACCTCCATAAGTTGGGAGTTCCAAGGCATAGCCAAATTTCTAAAGATTAATCCTTGATGGTACAGAGAATGTCTTCGTAGGCGCACAGTAGCGCGCGTTTTGGCTTTCTAGGGAGGGGGATGCTAAACTCTGGAGTAGTCGTGTTCCCGAGGAGCGCGGTGGATCCCAATCTCACGAGTTTCCCGTCAAGGTCCAGATACATGGGGACTCGCATTCGAAAAGAACTGTCGACATTGCTTTGGGTGATCTTTCCGGTGAGCTTGATCTGCGACGGATTGCTGGTGTCGATAGTATATTCAAGCCTGTATTCGGGGATTTGATTGCCGTAGACCCATTCCCTGACGAACCAATCCATCTTGTGGTCGCCAGCCAAATCCATCTCCTTGGTCATGTGTTTTGAAACGGTTTGAAAGAAGTCTTCCGTCGATACATTTGAGTTATAGTAAGTTTTGACAAAGTCTTTCATCATCGTCATGAAACGGGCATCGCCAGATTGCGAGTCCCACATCATCATCCGCAACATATGCAAAATGAAGGCCCCTTTCGGATAGATCAAGGAACGGGTGGCATTCTCGGTCAGCGCCGTGTCCAGGCGATAACCCATAATGACACTGCCTATATCTGCCGGTCGCATTCCCGAAGCGTTTTTCTGGAGGATGAGTTGCCGTTCGTCCCGCCAAAATTTTAGGAAAGTGTCATCCTTATAAACGGCTTGCGCGAATAGCGAAGCCGAAAAGTCTGCAAATCCTTCACTCATCCATTGGTCACGGTACGATTTCCAGCCAATTAAATGTCCCCACCATTGATGAGCCACTTCATGGGCGGCCACTACTTTGAAGAAATTCTTAGGATCATCAAAACCTAGCTCGTGGCGATATGTATAATCGAGATAAGCGGTGAGTGGCATGTAGACCAACATGGGCCATGCCTGACCAAAATTCATGAAGGGCTGTTGGGTCATTGCCAGTCGTCCATAGGGAAGCCCACCGAAGTAGTTCGTATAGATTCCCATGGCTGCTTGGGCTTCGGCCCGAGATTGGTTCATCATTGCCGTCGTATTGAGAGATCCGAGCGTCGAAGAGGATTCAAGAGAGCCTACGGTTTGCGAACCGGTTACGGGGGAGGTTGTAGATTGAGTCGCGCCATGTTGTGCTGTCTTTAAGAAGTCGGGAAGATCTTTGTTAGCATAACTCTCGATCAAACAATTGATTTTCTCGTCTTGTACGGCAGTCTTCTTGAATTTGCCATAATTGAAACCCGCAACGGCTAAGGGAATATCGCTCTTCCAGTGAGTGACCAGTCGGTCTTTCTCTTTGGATTCTGGTCCTGGAATCCCTGTTGCTACCAGGAGAAGGTCTTTGGGCGTATTGAGTGTCAGGTCGTAGGTCGCACGATCGGTAAAGGCAGAATTGGGGTACCAATCGGTTCGGGCCACCAGTGTGTAATTACCTCCACCACTATCGCGTACAGCGTCGTCTCCCGCGTAGGAGAATTGAAGAGTGTATTCTTGACCTTCCTTCAACTCCTCAGGCAAAAGGATATAAAAATCGGCATCTTCATCCTTGTCTTCTTGAATAAACCCCAGACTCTTGCCGGCTTCGTCTGTAACGTTTTTCATCCGCAATGCTGGATAAAGATCTAAATCAAGAACGCGAGCACCGGATACCTTGGCCTTGAATCGGGTTCTGACCGTGGCTTCAAGACTTTTGCCCTTGGGAGTTGCATTGATTTCGTGATGGAGGAAATCAATGAGCTCATGGCTTTCGGCCATAGGGATGCCATTTTGGTAGTGACTGCTCAAGTGCGAGGCAGCCCAGATTCCAAGCGCCCTCTCCGAAAAATTGACCAGGACCACTTCTTCCGGTGTTACAAAGGGGGCTCCCAGGGGATCAATCCCATAGAGCGTCTCGCCATATTTCTTCCCGTCGAAATACGCCATGAAGATTCCCGATTGTCCCAGCCAAGTGAGGTCTTGCAAGATCCGGGCGTCCAAATTGTAGCGTTGGAACGCCAATGCGATATTGGAATGAAGGTGCGTTTTCCCCTTGCGAAGAAATTTGCGATGGTCATGCAACAAATCAGCCGCAGCGGAATTTATGGGACCTGTCTTGGGTTTTCGCTCTCTAGTTATTTCTTCATAAGTGGAATCCGTAAAGCGGAGAACCATTTTAGAAAGGTCTCTTCCATCGAACCGGAACCCGTAAGGATACTCAGCTGGTGTCGTTCTACATCGATGGGGGGAGAATACTTAAATTCTCCCTGGCCAATGAAGACAGCCCCGGTTATTTTTCCAGCAACTGGCGTTAGGAAAAAGAACTGACCTGAAATGAAGGTGATCGTTGCACGGTCCCGGGAGAGAGTAAATTGTTCAATGCCTACAGACTCCCCGCTCAAGAGAGCGGTGCGGAGTTGGACATAGGTGGGGTCTGAATTAGCAAAGGGGTTCTTGTCGGCAGCGCGCAAAATGAATCCAGAAGGGGAGTGCTCCGGAAAAGGAAAGCAGGTCAGGAGGAGAATCAGGCCCGTGAAGGTCATGGGTCTACTCCAAATATAAGATCTGCGGCCAGGTTTCATCGCAGCCCTCCGGAGCTATTTCAAGGGATCCATTGATTGCGCCCAGTATAGCACAGAACGGTGGTCCTTAGCAGGTCACCGGAGCCTCTTCGCGGATGAGTTTTTCCGCTTTCAATTCGGCCCAGAAGACTTCTGGAATCACTTCCTCGAACAGGTGGAAATTTTCATAAACTCGTTCCGGGATCCGAGTCCCGGGGATAATGCAGGTGACGGCCGGATGGGCGAGCGCAAACTGGGTGGCTGCTGCTTTCAGAGACACCTGATGCCGTGCTGCCACGGTTCGGATTTTTCGGGCTCGTTCAAGAATTGCCGGTGTGGCATCTTGATAGTTGTATTTGGTCCCAGGACTCAAGTCGCTTGCCAATATGCCGCTATTGTAGTGGCCGCCGAGCATGATCCCGATATTCCTGCGCTGGCATTCAGGAAACAATTCGTCCAGAGCGTCTTGTTCGAGCAGACTATAACGGCCCGCCAGGAGTAAGCAGTCCACATCAGTTTCACGGGCAAAGCGCACCAGCATCTTGCACTGATTCATGCCGGCGCTGACCCCGCGGATGACTCCTTGTCGACGCAATGCCTCCAAAGCCGGGTAGGCACCGCGCAGAACCTCATCCCAATGGTCGTCTGGATCGTGGATGTGCAAGATGTCGATGCGGCTGAGATGGAGCCTCTTGAGGCTTTCCTCAAACGATCGCATCACCCCGTCATAGGTAAATAGAAATTTAGGTCGAACGGGCGGCGGATTTTTCCAATAGACATCCTGACTATGATCGCCTTCTGCCTCCGGAACGAGCAATCGCCCCACCTTGGTCGACAAAACATACTGATCGCGCGGTAATTCGGCGAGAGCCTTTCCCAGTCTGCGTTCGCTTTTGCCATACCCATACAGGGGGGCGGTATCAAACAAATTAAGTCCCAACTGAAAGGCTTGATGGACGACAGCCGAGGCTTGTTCATCGCTGATGTCGCCGTACAAATCTCCGAGAGAAGCACATCCGAGCCCGAGCCGGGTGACCTGGATCCCGGACTTGCCGAGAGGTTTTAGATCGAGAGCTTTCATCGAATAGTTCCTTGAAGCAAACTGGCTACATCGGTCTGCACCGGTTTCAAAGGGCGGCGAGGAGGTTTGAAGCGAGATAGCCAGCACGCATCTTCAAACCGGGAAGCGACTGGAATCCAAGTTTGTTTTGAGTCCCCTAGAAACGCCCATACTGCCGAAAGGCATCTACTGGATGGACACCCTCAAGAATTGATTTCCGCAAGAGATTCTCGGTACGAACAACTTCCTCAGCTTTTGTAATGACTTCTTCCGCGATGGCTTGGGGGATGATGAGAACACCATCTCGATCACCTACGACAAAGTCCCCGGCCTCAATCTGAACGGTGCCAATCTGGATTGGAACATTGTAGTCCACCAGCCTCCATCGCCCCACAATGTCCAATGGCGTCGTATAGCGCGCAAAAACAGGGAAACCAAGTTTGAGAATATAGTCAGTATCTCTCACACCCCCATCGATAACGGCTCCCTTCGCTCCTCTAAATTTGGCGGTTTCGCAGGAGAGTTCACCGATATGGGCGCAGGTTTGGTCATTGGGTTGGCTGACGATGACATCTCCAGGACGAACGTCTCCCAACATCTTAAGGAAGGGGATGAAGATAATCTCGGGATCGACACTGGCAACAGCCTCACCACGAACGGTCAGGGCGCGACCGACCAAATTTTGCCCCTTCTGGATGGATTGGATGGTGTGTGGCAGAACCTGGTTTGTAAATCCCATTTCATCCATGATGTCGCTAATCGCGCCCGTATATGGGATGAACTCGAGTCGATTGACCAAACGAAGGTTCTGTTCTTCATTCATAGGATTGTATCTCCTTAATGGTTCTCTTCCATGATGAATCAAATCCTGAGGTACGATGGTGAGCACTTGGAAATCAAGCAAGGGGAGGGAGGTCGCGATTCCGCTGTCGGTTCGAATTCCACATTGACAAAGTCTCATTTTATTAAGACAAATAGCATTCGCAAATGAAAATCGGGTGGAAGTCAGGATCTCTTGAACGCATGGCCGTTGAATTTGAAATTCCAGTATTTAAAGTCTTTTATCGGGATTGTATGAAGAGGAGCATCTTGTGACGATCAGTCTGCGCGGGCTCACCTGGAATCACACCCGCGGCTACTTGCCAATGATTGCTACAGGGCAGCGATTTTCCGAGTTGCATCCTGAGGTCGAAATCGTGTGGGAAAAGTGTCCCCAGGAAGAGCTGGCGGCGTTGGCCCGCGATTTGAGTGACCAGAAGCTGGATTTTCTGAATATGGATGCCATCGGGATTGGCGAGGCCGCTCAGGCGGGACTACTGGTTCCGTTGGATGCGCATTTGCCCAGGGAATTTATGGACGATCAAGCCAGACATTCCGTGGGAGGATCTCACGAGAGTTTTCAGTGGGGAGGGCATCAATGGGCATTGGCGATTGATACATCCGCGGTGGTAAGCGCTCGACGGAGTGTGTTGCTTGAGCAATGTGGACTGGCTGTGCCGAATACCTGGGACGAGTTGATAGCCTTGGCCAGGCGCGGCTGGGTCGCAGTCCCCGGATCTCCTCACGCCTGCCTGTTGAATTTTTACTTGCTTTGCGCTTCGCTGGGTGAGGAGCCTTTTCAGCAAGCAGGAACTCTGGTTAGCGATTCAATTGGGGGCGATGCCCTGAATCGGTTACGCGAACTGATGTCTCATTGCCCGGAGGTCTGTTATTCCTGGGGATCGGCTGCCACGCTTGAAGCGATGGCTTGCCATGACAACATAGGTTATTGCCCGTTTGTGCAGGGATACGTGAATTATGCGCGAAGCGGCTATGCGAGTTATCGACTCCATTTTGGCGAACTTGTGAGTTTGGATGGGGAACGTCCCCTTCGTAGCGTGCTGGAAGCAAAAGGGTTGTCGATTACTTCTCGCTGCCTGCACCTCAAGGAAGCCTGTGAGTATGCTCAGTTTGTGGCCAGCCCCTCCAGCCAGCGGGGCTTTTATTTTGAGAGCGGTGGGCAACCTGCTCACCGTAAGGCATGGCTGGAAAAGACGAACAATATGATCAGTCTCGACTTTTTCCAAAAGACACTCCCGGTCATAGAGCGGGCTTTTGTGCCTCCGCGTTTTGGCGGGTACCATGATTTTCGGAGACAAGCCGGACTGATGATTCAGGAGTACTTGGGCAATGGCGGGGATCCAACCCCTGTTCTTGACCGGCTGAAAGACTTGCATAAACAGTTTCAGGCAACTTAAATCGTTGAAGAAACCATTTTGTTGAATTGTTGAAGGTCTCATTTAGCCTGCATCAATCTAAGTCTGAATAGAACACTTTGCTGGGACCTGTTTTTCACCGAGGGGGTTCTCATGAAAGTTATCCCCGGCTTGAAGAGACTCTGGAGGACTCATGTCCCGTAAACCTGGCTTCTGGATAGCGCTGTCGCTGATTTCGATTTCGGGAGTTCTCTTTACCTTTAAGTATTTCTCTGAGGCATTCCCGATTGTGACGCTCGACCTGAGAATGGACCGGCATGGCGCTCTTCAACTGGCCAGAACTTTGGCGGCAAAATTCCAATGGGGTCCCAAGGACTTTTCCCAGGCTGCCTCCTTCGATCTGGACAGTGAGGTGCAGAATTATGTGGAACTGGAAGTTGGAGGGAGCCACGCCTTTAAGGAACTACTTCGGGGAGGGTTATACTCTCCCTATCTGTGGCGGGTGCGCCACTTCAAGGAAGGCAATCCCAATGAGTCTGTCATACGATTTACCCCGGAGGGCAGCCCCTACGGTTTTCGCGAGAAGCTCCCGGAAGACGCCCCAGGCGCCAGCCTGGACACTAACCAAGCCCGGGGAATTGCGGAAAAGGCGGCCACCGAGCAATGGCAGATTCTACTCAACCAATTTGTGGCAGTGGAAACGTCCCAGGAAGAGCGGCCCGGCGGCCGTCGCGATCATACCTTTGTCTATGAGCGCCCGGACAAGAAAATTGGGGAGGGGCTTTATCGACTGAGACTGGTCGTGGGCGGAGACCGGCTCATTGAGCTGACCCACTTCATCAAAGTTCCAGAAGCCTTCGAGCGCCGCTACGAGGAGATGCGGTCTGCGAATGAGACGTTGGCTTCGGTTGCCCAGTATGTCGTTCTCGTTCTATATCTGGGTGGAGGCTGCATCATAGGCTTTTTCTTCCTGCTCCGCCATCATTGGCTCATTTGGAAAAAACCGCTGGCTTGGGCTGTGTTCATTGCTTTCTTGAACTTCCTGGGCAGCCTGAGCGCCCTGCCTTTGAGCTGGATGTCCTATAACACCGCCCTCTCTGCTCGTGCCTATTTGATTCAGCAAATTCTATTTGAGATTGGCGGCTTTGCGCTGTGGACACTGGTCCTCGCTCTTTCCTTCATGGCAGCGGAGGGGCTGACCCGGAGAGCCTTCCCGCACATGATCCAGCTTTGGAAGCTGTGGTCGCCAGAAACAGGAAGCACCTATGCAGTCCTGGGTAGAACCATCGGCGGCTATCTCATCATGGGTTTTGACTTCGCGTTTGTGGTTGCCATTTACTTTGTCACAACCCGACATTTTGGCTGGTGGACGCCGTCGGATTCTCTTTTTGAGCCAAACTTGCTTGCTACTTATTTCCCGTGGCTTTCGGGCGTTGCCCAATCACTTCAAGCGGGATTTTGGGAAGAATGCCTGTTTCGGGCCGTGCCGCTGGCCGGGGCCGCAATTCTCGGACAGAAGTTTGGTAAGAGAAGACTCTTTATCGGGATCGCCTTCCTGCTTCAGGCGGTGATTTTTGGTGCAGGTCACGCCAACTATCCCAGCCAACCGGCTTATGCGCGCCTCGTCGAGTTGATTATTCCTTCCTTCGTATTCGGCGGGATCTATCTGACTTATGGTTTGCTGCCGTCCATTATTTCGCATTTCACTTTTGACGTCGTATGGTTTTCCCTCCCGCTCTTTATTTCCACGGCCAAGGGAATCTGGCTGGATCGGGCTATGGTGGTCCTGTTGACGCTGACACCACTATGGATTGTATTGCGTGTGCGACTCAGGAAAGGATCGTGGGGGGCGGTTCCCAAAGAGGCTTATAACGCATTCTGGAAACCCCTTGAACCCCCCCCCTTTACTGCAGAACCTGCAATTGTTGAAACATCTAATCTTCGACCCTTCATCCCCCTGCGTTGGGTCATCGCGGGAGGACTGGGCGGATTAATCTTGTGGCTCCTGGGGACAAACTTCAAACAGGATGGGCCCGCTCTCTCTGTAGGGCGGCGAGCCGTTGTGGAGATCGCACGGCAGGCTCTCGAGAAGCGCGGTGTAACTTTGAATGCAGAATGGAAGGCCTACCCTTTAATTCGTGGTCAGATTGATTCCCAGGATCGATTCATCTGGCAGACGGGGGGGCGGAAGATTTACCACCAATTGGTGGATCCCTACCTGCCGCCTCCTGGATGGGAAGTTCGGTTTGCACGTTTCAACGGAGACGTCGTCCAGCGTGCCGAGGAATACAACGTTGAAATCGGGGCTTCTGGAATCGTCACCCGTCTCCACCATACGCTACCGGAATCAGCTCCAGGGGCAAGCCTGTCCGAAGGGGAGGCGAGAGTCTTGGCGCAGGAGGCATTGAAGTCCCAGTTTCAAATGATGCCTGAGACGCTCAAAGAGATTTCGGCCGAGTCGGCCAAACTTCCTTCCAGACAGGATTGGACTTTTACCTTTTCTGATCCCAATCACTTTCCTCTAAAGGAAGGACAGGCGAGAACTGTCATTCTTGTGGCAGGCAAGGAAATCGCTGACTTCTATGGCTATATTTTTGTGCCTGAGGAGTGGGAAAGAAAGGAAACGAGCCGGGCAAATATCCTGGATCTCATTGTGATTTGCTGTTGGGCAATTCTTCTGGTGGGGCTCCTGGTTGCTGGAATCATGGGCATCGTTCATTGGAGCCGCAGGCGCTTTCCAGTGGGTACGTTCGTTTCCTTCTTCGTCATTTTGGCCTTGGCTCAAATCCTTGGACGGCTGAACCACTGGCCTGCCACCCTTGCTAACCTCTCAACCGCCGAGCCTGTCAGCCACCAGTTATTCAAGAGTATTGCCGGAAGTCTCGTGAGCATTCTTCTGCAATCTGCGTTTATGGCCCTGGTACTGGGATTCATCCAAACCCGACTTGCGGCGTGCCCGGTTTATGATGTCAGAAATCTCTGGAAGCGCGGGGTCTGCCTGGCGCTCGCGGTTACCGGATTGATCGCCATACTCAACCGTTTCATCGAACCTTCCCTCGCTCCTCGTTTCGCGAGTTACAGTCAATGGAGCACCTATGTTCCGATAGTGGACGGTGCTTTGGCGGCTGTTCATCTGGTCATCAACAGCCTCGCCATGATTCTCTTTTACTTTGTGACCGCAGATCGGCTGACGAGCTGTGGCATTCGCAGGAAGCTGTTGGGATTCGTCATCTTCCTGGTTTTGGGGTTGTCGCTTGCGGGCTTACAGGATCTCGAGACCGTTTCCTATTGGGCTATGGCGGGGATCTTTATGGGGTTGTGTTTGTGGGGCGGTTATCTTCTCGTTGCTCGTTTTGGGCTGATTTGCCTGGTTTACTCTGTCGGGACAATCTTTGCTCTCTCGACCGTGATCCAGATGGCTTACCATGCATTTCCCCATGCCATCCCGGCAGGCATCATTCAAATCATCACGATTGCTTTATTGTGCTCCTGGAGTGCCAAGAAGCTGGGGAGAGGAATGAATGTTTCGCGAATTTCCTCTTAACTACAAAATGAAATCGAAACTCATCCCCCCTATCCGGAAATTAGTAGCCTGGCGCGATTCAAATTCACCTCTATCCCCTTCAAGAACCGGTACTCCCGAGTTATCCTGGCTTTGACAAGGATTCATTCGGTCCCATTTCGGGAAGCGGCGAATTCAAAAAAGGAAATTGCTCGTCATTTGGTGTGAGTGCACAAGATTTACTGGTGCTCCAGGATTCCAGTCACCCCTTACCATTATCTTGTTTCTCTTCGCTGAAAAAGATGTGGTACGTGACCGCATCCCAGGCATTGTGGATTCCAGCAGATTGGTAAGGGCAACCCGGAATTCCCCCAAGGCCATTCTGTCCTGATCCAATGGAAGGTTAGGAAACCTTAAAGTTGCTTTGCAGAAACTGAATTTTTACCTTCGTCCCGCAGCCTCGATGCTCTGAGTAGGATCTGCTCCCTCCCAGGAAACATCGGCAGTAGGTCCATAGGTGGAGGGGACTTCTTTTCCTAAGAGCCGCAAGTAGACTGTTAGCTGGGTGCGATGATGAGCGGTGTGTAAAATACGTCGCCAAAAGATCCAGATCTTTTCCCGTTCGACATCAAAAAAACGGACTCTTCCAAGCCACCATGCTTCATCGCGCTCCGCCAGGAATCTTAGGCGGGGCAGGGCTAAATCCACGAGTCGATGCGCGTATTCATCGAGAAGTTCCTGCTCAGGCAAGATTTGAGCGGGGTTTGGCTCTCTTGTTCCCAGGAATTCTCCAAAGAATCGGCGCTCTGAAAGGAGCTGATGTTTCATGATCTCCAGGACTGTGCTGGATCGTGCGTGCGGCTTGAAAGCCAGGTCGGTTGAAACGAATGTCCTCCACACGGAAGCGACTTTATTGGTTTCGCTCACGTATATATCCAGGAGATGCTGGAATTGCGGCGAATGGGCTTTGGGAACCTCGACGTCAGGGATCGAGATGGAAGGGTAATGCATGGGCATCAATGATCCCTCCTTAGTCTGATCTTCTTGATGTAATAAGGGAGCCCCTACCTAATAAGGAGTGCAACGGAACGCTGCCATCAGACAAGCATTTTTGATGCTAACAATCAACTGTGGGCACGTCAACTTTCGTTGGACACCCTTACGCCGAGATTGTACGATGTCCCTTCTATTGGAACCCCAAACCAAATATTAGAGATTGTGCACCTATGTTTGAAGGAAAAGTGGCTTTAGTAACAGGAGGCGCCACAGGGCTGGGACGGGCGACTGCGCTTGCATTTGCGCGGGGCGGCGCTGATCTTGCGATCGTCGACCTCAACGAAGCAGCGGCACGGGACACTGCCTCTGAAATTCGACTTCTGCAGCGGTCTTGCTTTGTGATTCAAGGGGATATTTCCCAACCCGGCGTGCCTGAACAGATGGTTCGCAAGACCGTTGAATCGTTGGGGCGTCTGGACATTCTTGTCAATAATGCCGCGACCTGGTCCGTTGAGCCGTTTAACGAGATCAGCGAAGCGGCTTGGACGAAAGTGTTCGACGTCAATGTCAAGGCCTTGATGTTTTGCCTGCAGGCCGCGGCCCGGGAGATGCGATCCAAGGGAGGGGGAAAAATCATTAACATCACTTCCCCCGCGTCCCACATGGCTCTGCCGAATTATACGGCCTATGCTGCCAGCAAAGCCGCTGTGGACAGTATTACGCGGTCGGCTGCTGTTGCGTTGGGCAAGGACAGGATTACGGTAAACTCGGTAGCCCCCGGCCGCATGGATACTGCTATGCAGCGGGAGACAGAACCTAAATTCGCGGCTCTCGCGGGCAAAGAGTTGCAGTCCTTCATCCTGGACCGCACCAAAGACATCCCTATCGGGCGTCGAACGTCGCCGGAAGAAGTAGCGGAGGGAATTCTTTGGCTTGCCAGTGCCCAGGCGGATTACGTGACCGGGGCTCGCCTTAATTTCTCCGGCGGGCTGGAGGTAGATTGATGCGCGAAGCACACCTGGCGACGTCTATTTCAGAATTGAGGCAACATGCCCGTCGGATTCGCCAAAACGTCCTCCGGATGGCCAAGAACAAGGGAGATGGTTACGTGGGTCAAGGCTTAGACGCAGCCGACATTCTAGCAACCCTCTACTTTCGTGAAATGAAATTTGATCCACAACGATTGGATTGGCCCGAACGAGACCGATTCTTGCTTTCCACCGGGCACTATTCCATCGTTTTGTTTGCCACCTTGACCGAACTTGGTGTTTTCCCACCCGAAGAATTGAAAACCTATGGCGCTGACGGGAGTCGATTTGAAATGTCGAGTTGCCATACTACTCCTGGTGTGGAGATTACCGGCGGCTCCCTGGGACACGGCCTTTCACAAGCAGTAGGGGTGGCACTCGGTTCTCGGCTGAGCGGACGAAATTTCCGGGTCTTCAATTTTCTCAGCGATGGGGAACTTCAGGAAGGGGTCACTTGGGAAGCGGCCATGGCAGCTGCCAATTTTCAATTGGGGCAACTGATCGCGCTCATCGACGTGAACGATATGCAAGCCGATGGGAAGGTGTCTGACGGCATGAAGATCGAACCCGTTGCCGAGAAATGGAGGGCGTTCGGATGGCACACGCAGGTTGTGGATGGGAATTCACTCGAAGCCCTCGTTGCTGCCTTGGAAGTCGTTCGCTCGATACTTGACCGCCCCAAAGCCATCGTCTGTTACACCAAGCTGGGAAAAGGAGCCCTCCTCGTCGAACAGCGTGCACAGGGCCATTTCGTGCGCCTGGAGCCTGATGAATGGGAGATGGCACTCAAACAGGTTGGGGAGAGGGAGTAGGCATGGAAACGCTCAGACCCAAGCCGGGACAAACGACAGCCATGAGCGAGGCGGAGCCGATGGCTGCCACCCTTCCAGCCGTCGACAAACCCTTTGGCAAGGCCCTCATTGCTCTTGCTCAACAAAGGTCAGACATCGTTGGGCTGACGGCCGATTTGGGCAAGTATACAGATCTCGACATCTTCGGCGTACATTTCCCGGACCGGTATTTTCAGGTTGGGATGGCGGAGCAAAATCTGATCGGTATCGCCGCGGGACTCGCGCATGTCGGCTACGTCCCTTTTGCCACCACGTATTGTGTCTTCGCAGCTCGTCGCGCCTATGATTTCATTGCCATTGATGTGGCCTACCCTCGCGCCAACGTCAAGATCATTGCCGGCCTCCCTGGATTGACAACAGGCTATGGAGCCACCCACCAGGGAATCGACGATTTGGCGCTAATGCGGGCTATCCCGAATATGACAGTGATCGATCCTTGCGATGCTACGGAGATTCAACAGGCTGTTGTTGCTTTGGCGCAGTATCACGGACCCGTTTACATGCGCTTGCTGCGAGGCAAAGTCAAACGCGTCTTCGAAGATAAAACCTATCAGTTCGAAATCGGAAAAGGCAAGATCCTCCGCAAGGGGCAGGACCTTCTTTTAGTGAGTACGGGTTTGATGACCGACCGTGCCTTGCAAGCCGCGGATGGGCTGGCTGAGGAAGGGATTCAGGCCCGTGTGTTGCACCTTTCGACCTTGAAGCCGTTTGATTCCGAAACTCTGCTGGAAGCCACCTCTGGTCTCAAGGCTCTGGTGACACTGGAAAATCACAGTACGATCGGAGGGCTGGGTTCAGCGGTGGCTGATGCACTTTCCCAGGCGGGAGTCCACATCAGGCTGACCAAGATCGGCATTCCCGATTGTTTTGTGGAATGCGGTTCCGTGGATTATTTGACCGAGAAGTATGGATTGTCAGTTGCATCCATCATCCGGACTGCCCGCCAGTTGCTCTAATCCTGAAATGTGTCTGGGGAGCTGGCGAATCCACTGGGAACCTCTTCTGTCCCCTCGCATGCCGGCACAAGCCTCAAACCGAGCCATAGAGGAAGGCATTGATGAAAATCACCAAACTGGAAACTTTTTTATGCAATGCCGGGCTGAGGAATTATCTATTCTTGCGCCTCCACACGGACACCGGATTGACGGGAATTGGCGAAGCTTCTCTCGAATGGCAGGAAGACACAGTACGGACACTGGTTCACGAGTTTCTCCACGATCGTTATGTCATTGGGGCAAATCCATTTGATATTGAAGACCTGGTCACACGCATGGTTCGCGACCAGTATCAGGGCGGGTCGACCGTCATGACTGCAATC
The DNA here is from genome assembly GCA_046331665.1 of Terriglobia bacterium. GTDB lineage: Bacteria > Acidobacteriota > Terriglobia > Versatilivoradales > Versatilivoraceae > CAWBAT01. The sequence goes on from JAXLQK010000029.1 coordinate 25,476, forward strand.
AGTGCCGTGAAGTGGCGCTCAGGGCAAGCCTGCGGACAGCCGGTCTATAACCTGTTAGGGGGACGCTGCAGAGATCGCCTGGCAGCCTACGCCAACGGCTGGTAAGGGCGGTGCCCAGAGCCTGTGACCAATTTGCACGGGCAGCGGTTCAATGCGTACAACGGGGGTATACCGCGATGAAATTCGACCCGTTTGGGGTGGTATTGAAGGAATTGACCAAACCTCAGCTAAAGCATGTCATTTCCTGTGTGGAAGGGTCCGGAGAGCAGAAGAGAAGAGGTTCGTCTGATGATCGAGGGGCATGGTCGGCTTGGGGTTGAAACGGCCATCGAGGTGGCCAGAGCGCTTGAGCCTTATCAACCGGCATGGTTTGAGGAACCTGTGGATCCCGAATGCATTGAATTGTTAGCCGAGGTGAAAGCTCAAACCCGGATACGCATTGCGGCAGGGGAGCGTCTTTACACCATGCCTGATTTCTTTCGACTGGTGTCCAACCGGGCAGCCGACATTGTGCAAATGGATGTCTCCCATTGCGGGGGTGTTTTAACGAGCCGAAAAATTGCGGCGATGGCTGCTGTTCAGGACTTGCAGGTTGCTCCCCATTGCTCCATCGGTCCCGTAGCACTAGCGGCGGCGCTTCATTTTGACTATGGCACTCCAAATTTTTTCATTCAGGAAGCGTTTTCGGATTTTGATGTTCCCTGGCGACATTCGCTCGTTAAGGGATGGAATCCTTTAAAAGAGGGTTGGTTTAGTCTTCCGGAACGTCCGGGACTCGGTTTGGAGCTGGACGAGGACGCGATCGCTGCACATCCTTATGTGAGGAATTCCTTCCCCAGCCTCTGGGAGCAGAAATGGGCGGAAGACTTTACTCAGAATGAAACGGGCCTCAAAACGCGGCCGGGTCAAGAATAACCCCGACGGAATCATTCGGAGACTGGAATCCGGATTTATTCCAAACAGCGCCGCTGATCGGAGACACGAGAAGTATTGTCAAAAAAATGGAAGATCGTTCGACCGGGAAACCACAATTCAGCACGTTCTTAAGATTCTTCAAATCCGAAGCCACTGGCAGTCTCCTCTTGCTGTTCTGCACCTGCGCTGCCCTCCTCTGGGCGAACTCTCGCTATGCCGAAAGCTACCATGAGCTTCTGCATACGAAAATTGGAGTTACCTGGGAGGGCTCCACTTTTGGTTTTTCACTGCATCACTGGATTAACGATGCTTTGATGGTCTTGTTCTTCTTCGTCGTTGGGCTCGAGATCAAACGGGAAATCATCGTGGGGCAGCTTTCTTCGTTGAGGAAAGCCGTGTTGCCGGTAGCCGCCGCTCTGGGCGGCATGATCATTCCTGCGATCTGTTATCTCTTCTTCAACTACGGGCAGAACGGGGCGCGAGGCTGGGGAATCCCAATGGCGACCGATATCGCCTTTGCACTGGGGATTCTTTCCCTGCTTGGGCCGCGCGTTCCCGTAGGACTCAAACTATTTCTGACTGCCCTGGCCATTGCCGATGATTTGGGAGCCGTGTTGGTGATCGCTGTTTTTTATACGGAGCAGATCCGCGTGGGGGCCATTCTGATATCCGTTTCTCTTTTGATTCTGATCGCCTTTGCCCAGCGATTCGGGATACGGTGGGGCCCGTTCTATGCCTTGGCTGCATTCGGTGTTTGGCTGGCCGTCCTCAAGTCCGGCGTCCACGCCACCGTGGCAGGGGTGCTTCTGGCCATGGTTGTGCCTGTCCGCCCCCGGATTCAATCCAAACAATTCTTTACCGTAGTCAGCGATTCCCTGGAAGATCTTCAGAGAAGTTTTTCAGAACAGAATAAACCGTTGGATCGGCGACAAGTGGAGCTTCTCGAGGGTATTCATGAGGTAACGCGGGATCTGATGCCTGCCGGACTGGCCTTTGAACACTTTCTGCATCCAATTACAGCCTATTTTGTCATTCCCTTGTTTGCACTGTTTAATGCCGGAGTCACTGTTGAATCTGGTCTCATGAACGCGATGGTCAATCCAGTGAGTCTCGGCGTGTTGGTGGGGCTCTTCGTCGGGAAACAGCTTGGAGTGTTTCTGGCCAGTTGGATTTCCATTCGTGTCGGGGCGGCTGAAATGCATGCCAATGTGAGTTGGGGCCAGATCTATGGAGCAGGTATTTTGTCGGGCATTGGCTTTACGATGTCACTTTTTGTCGCTGAACTCGCCTTCCCGGATGGCCCGCTCATGGCCGCGGCAAAAATCGGTATTCTCTGCGCTTCAGTTCTCGCCGGAATCATCGGGTATGGAATTCTTCGTCTGGTTCTGCGCCAGAGCCAGGAACAGCTGTAACTGGTGCCACTACGGATGACTGCCGGATACATCGTCACTTAATGAGACCGCGTTTCGTCATCACTTTTCTAATGGCCTTGGCCACTCCCTCGACAAGGTCCGGGAGAGAATCGGGATTTGTGGTCTCGGTGACGCTGGTCCAGAGCAGTTTGTCATCCGTGATGGAGTAGATCGTTGTTTCCACCTGAAAAATCTTATCGGTATAGACGTAGTCGGAAGAATAAACGTCTGCCCAAGCCCAGCTATAGTATCCCCAAAACGTGCCGTAATAAGGCGGATAGAACCCAGCCACATACGTCACTTTGTCCTTGGCTCCAAGCAAGCGCATGACGACGGCTCCGTCAAACCCCATTTTCTTGATTTTCTCCCGGGCTTGGTCTTTGTTCATCAAATCAGATTCGGTGAGCACATTGTAGGATTGAAAAGGATTCCCCCGCTTGATCTCAAAAGCCATCTGATTTTCCACCATCTGCCGGTTCCCCTGGTCTTTCGTGACGCACAGGGTTAGCAAATGTTTGAATGAATAATTCCCGGCCCCGGGAGCCGCCCAGCTTTGGACTACCTTGGTCCCCGCCTGAGAAGCCGTTTGCAGCATTCCCAACATGAAAAAGAGCATGAAGAAAAGCGTTCGAGAAAAAGATTGGCGCACTGTGAACCTCCAAAAGGATGTGATTGATTCGCTATTTGCCTATGGGAAAGTCTATCTCCGTTTGACCGGATAAGATTGATCATTTTGTCACAAATCGAGCCGGAGAAAACTCATTTCTCAAGACATGTTCTCGTGATTGCAATATCAAACTGGCGGCTAAGACTCCTGCCGAATAGCTCACGGTGACTCCGTGTCCTCCGAGCCCCGCTACCCAAAAGAAGCCATCGAGATTGGGGTCCCACCCAATGACAAAGTGGCGGTCTGGAGCGAAGGTTCTTAAACCACACCACGAATTCCGAATCCGTAATTCCGCCAGCTTCGGGAAGCAACGCAACGTCTTTTCCGCCAGCATCTCCAGGACGGAAGGATCTTGGGCCGGAAGACCCGGGCTTTCGGGAGACTCATCACAAGGGCTTAGAAGTAATCCCCCCGATTCCGGGCGAAAATAAAGTTCATGAGCGAGGTCCCAGATTATGGGCCAGGCCGGGGAAACCCAATCGAGAGCTTCAGTGACATACAGATGACGGCGGTAGGGAATCATCGGAATTGCTGTGGCCCCGGCGAGGGCGGCAATTGCGCCGGCCCAGGCGCCTGCAGCATTGACCACGATATCGACTTCGAATTCACCAACATTCGTTTCCACGGCGACGACTCGCTGGTTGCGTGTAATGATCCTGTTTAATTTCTCGGAGAAGCGGACTTCGGCCCCACCCGCCTCAGCGGACTTCAGATACCCTCGAATGAGACCATGGATATCAATGACCCCGTCGGTAGGACACCAGATTCCTCCAAGACAGGGAGAGCCTTCGAGCACCGGGACTTGCCTAACGATCTGTTCAAGTGGCCACCATTCTGCCTTTACACCGGATTCCCGGGAGCGTCGTCCGTCTGCCTGAAGACGGATGGCACCTTCATCATTGGTAAGCAGAAATGAACCGATTTGTTGGAACGGAGTTTCCACTGGCCAGGAATCCGGCAATTGGCGAAGAAAAGCAGCCCCTCCACGGGCCATTGCACTGACGGACTCCCCGGAAACGACCTGCCGGATCATGGCCGCATTTTTCCCGGACGCATGGCTTCCAGGGATTGCTTCCTGCTCGATCACCTTCACATGGGTCATGCCCATCTGGGTCAAGTGAAAGGCAGTTGTTGCCCCCGCGAATCCAGCTCCAATAATGACACAACGCTTTTCGGTCATAGCTCCAGCCATAAAACTCCACCCATCTCTTTCCGTCATTGCCCGAAGATCTTCAAAGGATTCTCGGAGTCAATCCGCTCTACTTGACCGAACCCCTCAGCAATGAACCGATAGCCGACTCCGCGGACAGTCAGAAGATAGCGTGGCTTGGTGGGGACGTCTCGAAGATAGCGGCGCAATCGAACGATGAAATTGTCAATCGCGCGCGTATCGGTATCCAGCGAAGCCTCCAGACTTCTTCCAAGATCGACTTGCGGGAGACGGTTCGCCCAGCATGTTGAACCAAATGGTGAAGCAAGGCGTAGTTTCCATCAGAGTCAGTGGTATCACCCCGGATTTCACGCGAATTTCGGGAATTGTAAAGTCAATGGTCTTTGTCCTCCAATTTGAAAGATTTTTGATCCAAGTCGCCATTGAGAAGTCCTGCCTTCAACGTGGATTTCGGATTGCAGGGGGGCGCCATTTCTCAAGCGATGAGCGCTCCGAGTAACTGCGCAGAAACCAATGCCGACGGCGTAAAAGGCTTCCCAGTCGAGCCATCAAAATCGATAATTCGAATGGTTTTGGCAAATAATCGTCGGCACCCGCTTCAAATCCCTGTAAAACGTCTTGCGGTTGACCACGGGCAGTCATGATCAGCACGGGAAGGAAAAGCCCTGCCTTCCGGAGTTCGGAAACCACGCGAAATCCATCCATTCCCGGCAGCATCACGTCCAATAGGATCACATCAAACCGCTCTGGCTGACGCCGTACCGCATCCAGAGCACCTTCACCGTCTCCTGCGACTTCGACCTGATAGCCTCTTGCTTCCAGGCGTAATCGGCAATCCGTTGGCCAAGCTTGTCTCATCTTCAACAATCAGTATGGCGCTCACAGTTCTCGTCTTTTCCCATTACCGCATTCTACGCGCGCGGCAGTTCAACTGTAAAAGTACCGCCCAACCCCTTACCCTGTACTTCCGCAAACCCTGCCTTTGTGCCGCTTGACAATTGAGCGAACGATGAATAACCCCAAGCCTGTTCCTTGGACACGCCTCGATTCGCGATGAGTTGCCCGATAAAATCTTTGAAAAATTCTCTTGAGCCGATCTCCGGGAATTCCAATCCCGAGCGGTTACGCACCCGGATCACTGCCCGCGACGACCACCAGCAGCCATCGCTGCAGCCATCGGACGCTTCCGGAGAGTTATTATTGACCCGCCATCCAGCAGTGTTGGTCAATGCGCCCATTTCTTCGTCACCCCAAACTGCCGTAGGGGAGTCATCAACTTCCAATTCCTGGAAGACCATCGGTCCTTCATTAAGTGGTACCGTGCTCGAGCCCATTCCATGCACTCCCGGACTAATGGAGCCAGTAGAATGCGATCCCGTTGGGCCGCCTCGCTCCGATGGGAAAGCCGGCCAGTGCGCAAGACTTGCTCGACCGTATGCAGCAGGCGGTCGTTATCGGCAAGCATAATGTTATAAAACTGAAGGCGAGTTGCCTCGTCGACTCGCGGGTTTTCAGAGTTTCCAAATAAAGGCGGATGGAGGTGATGGGAGTCTTCAGCTCGTGAGTGACTGCATTGATGAATCCAGTCATGTTGTTCATTGGCAGGGCACTGCGAACCAGAAAGGTCGTATTCAGAATGAGTCCGGCAATGATGGCTATAAAAAAAATGCATCTCTAAAACCAGGGATGGCTACCTGCCGCCAATGCAAAACGACCCATCCCACATTCAAGGCGACGGCCAGTGCAACCAGGCAGGTCCCCAGGGCAATAAAGAATATGATGGAACTCTTCCGACTTGGTACATGCATCGAGCCAATTCTAGGCGAAGGTCGCGAAGGGAGCAAACCGGAATATTGATGGGGCTACAATTCCTAGGCTTGCGTCGCGAAAATTTGGTGTAGAGTATTCCTGTGCGTCTTTGCCAGGTTCCATTCTCGCCTCATGGAAAATCTTAATGGACGGTTGGGCGACTCCCTAAGCCCGGAGTCATGAAATTCATTTGGGTTTGTTCCCGAAATGCATAGACTTCCGGGATGCAGTTCGGGACCTTCGGAAAAATCAGCGATTGCTTGATCTAGCCATGAACCAGGAGAGGTTACGATGACGAGTGAAAAACCAAATCCAGAATTAATTTTTGACGCTCTGAATGCCTACCAAAAATCAGCCACCTTGAGCGGCGCCATAGAACTTGATCTATTTACGGGTGTGGGCGAAGGGAAGAATACAGTTTCCCCAATTGGCCGAATACTGCAAAGCCACTGCCAAAGGGATCAGGGTGTTGTGTGACTTTATGGTCATTCAGGGCTTTTTGGGAAAAGATGACGCCATTATCTTTTGACCCCCATCTCAGCCGTTTCTGGATCGAAAATCCCCAAGTTATCTCGGGTCCATCGTTCGATTCCCCAAACAACCCCTTCGATAGAGGGGGCCTTTCAAGATGTTGCCTCGTTGGTCCGGAAGGAGGGATCGGTTCTCGCAGGGGACGGTAGAGGCGAACAATCCCATTTGGGTCGAATTTGCCAGAAGCATGGCACCATTGGCTCTCCCGGATGGCCGAGGCAGTAGCCAAGTTAGTTGAGCCGAAGGCGGGAAATCTTCCCAAGGTCCTGGATATTGCCGCTGGACATGGATATTGGCGGGGATCTCGATCGGGAAGTGAATCCCCAGGCTCAGATTGTTGCACTCGACTGGCCTGCGGTGCTTGAAGTGGCAAAGACGAACGCCTCAAAAGCAGGGATGGATGGGCGATTTCATACGCTCCCGGGAAGTGCCTTCGAAACGGAATTTGCGGGTGAATATGAAATTGTCCTTTTGACAAATTTCCTTCACCACTTTGATCAGGAAACCTGTAAAGGGCTGATTGGGAAAATCAGAAAGTCCATAAGCAAAGGGGGAAGGACTTTGACGGTGGAATTTGTGCCCAACGAAGATCGGGTCTCTCCACCGGTGGCTGCCTCATTTGCGATGATGATGCTCGGAACGACGGCCTCCGGGGATGCCTATACCTTCTCGGAGTACGAACAAATGTTTCGGGAAGGTGGGTTTTCGCGCTCTGAGCTGCATACGGTCCCAAACGCACCTCAGAGTGTGATCGTCAGTTACGCCTAATTGTCGCGGAAACGGCAATCTGCTGTATGAATTGGCGTTATAAATTTTGTGATTCCCTGTTCAAGGCACTTGAACTTCTACCAACAGGCTTGGCGCCTTACGGAGCTTTGTCGATACATGATGGGGGTTTCTATAAACAGATCGCCCCTAGCGGGGCTCAATCGGCTCCAACCTCTCTATGCGACCAGTCTGGTTCATTCTGCGTGCGGCAATCCAATTTGTAGTTTCCCGTTGGATCAATAGGTTGTATTTGATTTTTCGTGGGCCAATGGGTGAATTCTGTCTGTTGGCTTGCCTGACTTGATTCCCCTTAGCTCTCGCTTAGACAGACCTGTTTGCGAGATTTTGCCGAGCAAATGGCCAAGCTCCGTCAGGAGCGACCTGTATATAGATATGTGTGTCCCCAACCTTCCAAGCTCCGGGTTGTGATGACCTGTTACCTTTACATCAGTGGGTGACTTGAATATGCATTTCATCAAAATCAACATCAAACTTCTTTAGCAACTGCATATACTCGTCCCGAAATCTTAATTTCTTGTGGTGTTGTTCTTGCAGTTGAATGTAACGGATTACTTTTCCTAGTTGTGAGTGAGAATAAGAAAACGCACCAAAACCCTCTTGCCAATTGAATTTTCCGCGGAACCATTTCTTCTCGTTGATGAACCCCGCAGATATGGCCTTAATGTCCCGAACAAGATCAGATAGGGCAATATCGGGTTTCATGCCTAGGAGTAAATGAAGATGGTCGGGCATGCTGTTTACGGCGATTAGTTTCTGTCCACGGTTGTGGACAATGCCAGTGATGTATTTGTGAATCTCCTCCTTGAAATCCTTCTTTATAAGGGATTCTCTGGCCTGAACGGCGAAAATGACATGAACATAAATTTGGGAATAGGTGTTAGCCATGTCAAAAAACAGGCCGCTCCTACGGAGCTTCGTCGATACTTGGTGGGGGTTTCTATAAACAGATCGCCCCTAGCGGGGCTCAATCGGCTCCAACCTCTCTATGCGACCAGTCTGTCTATTCTGCGCGCGGCAATCCAATTTTTAGTTTCCCGCTGGATCGATAATTTTATCGATGTTTTGCCGAGCCGCTAAGAGTTTATTTTGAATAGGGTGTTGTCCTAACAGGAAGCATTTAGCTCCGTCAGGAGCGGCCTGTATATAGATATGTGTGTCCCCAAATCCTTCCAAGCTCCGCTAGGAGCGACCTGTTTATAGATATGCGTGCCCCCAGATCCTGCCAAGCTCCGTTAGGAGCGTCTCGTTTATAGACCTTGCCTGCGCGAAATGGCCAAGCCTGTTAGAGCGTCCTGTTGGCAGACCTGCCCTGCGCAAAAATCACCAAGCTCCGTTAGGAGCGACCTGTGTATAGACCTTGCCGAGGCGAAAATCACCAAGCTCCGTCAGGAGCGGCCTGTCCACTAAGCAAGCATCTTGGGGATAACATTACCTTCCACGTCGGTTAATCGGAAGTCTCTTCCCATGTGACGGTAGGTGAGTCGCGTGTGGTCGAAGCCCAGGCATTGCATCAGGGTGGCCTGCAGGTCATGAACGTGGACGGATCTTCGACAATATTCGTGACAAAAGCCGTCGGTTTTCCTAATAACTTGGCCCCCTTTGATTCCCCCGCCCGCCAGCCACATACTATAGGCGTTGGGATGGTGGTCGCGCCCTGCATTTTCCGCATCTTCAGGCTTGCGGATTTCCACCATCGGGGTGCGCCGAATTCTCCGCCCCAAACAATCAGGGTCTCGTCGAGCAGCCCTTTGTTTAAGATCCTTGATTAAGGCCGCAGTTGATTTGATCTTCTACAGCGCTTGGGAAGTTTTCTGTTGAGCTCAACGTGATCATCCCAGCTGGCGTCCATCATCAAGATAAATCGGACACCCCGTTCCACCATGCGACGCGCTAACAGACAATTCGTCGCATATTGTTTTAGGTCCTCGTCACTACTCGTTACTCCGTATTGGTCAAGAATGCTTTGAGGTTCATTGTCGAAGCTTAACAAACCAGGGGCCTCCATTTGCATTCGAAATGCCAGTCTACAAGCTGAAATACGGAGTGCGATTTCCATATCCCCCGTGCTGCTGGGCAAACGCTCTTCATTCAAGTCCCGAAGGGTCTCCAGAGCCAGCTTCGCGATGCCTGGTTAATGCCAGAGGGGTTAGAGAGGTAGAGGATCGGGTCTCCGCTGTTTCGGAAGACTGTCCCCTGATAATGTGACGGCAGAAAGCCGCTGGAAAAATTACTGGCACCGCCACTGGTTCCGACGCCCGAGGTGAGCACGACAAAGCTCGGCAGATTTTGCGATTCACTCCTCAGTCCTACACCGACCATGCACCCAAGAAGTCGGCCTTCCGAATCGGTAATGGACCCGTGAATAGAAGAAGTGATCAAAGGGTGGTGATTAAAGGTACTGGTGTGCAGCATCCGGATCAGACAACTTCGTCTCCGCAGGAACTGATATGGGGCAGCAATCGGAAAATGGCACTGACATTCCTGGCTGCCTGGAATTTGTAGTGACTCGCCATAACGGCGGCCGTGGGCTTGATAAAAGCCAGTTTTAGATCCTTCGCTTGGCGAGGGGGGAAGAGATTGCCTGACGGGGCTTTTCGGCAGAGCCATTTTCATCAAACAGTTCGAATTGCCGTCCTCCTCCATAAACATAAAAATCACATGCTTGGCTTTTGGCGCAAAGTGCGGAAGCTGGGGGCCAGAGGATTCACCCGTGGCAGAGCGTTTCATGGCCGTCTGCGGTCAATAAACTGTAGCCAAAGCCATGACCCCGACTCCCCTGGCACACCGTTGCAGGAAATCTCTTCGTGATTGAGTTGTTTGAAGTGACGAAAATCCATGGACATTGAGCCCCTCGTAATGAATTCATCGAGATTCATAACCACGCGTCCCAGTCCCACCCATGCGGCCACATCGACAGGATCGGACCCCGCAATGGGGTTGGGGGCAAGAATCTTGATTGCATCGGGGGTCGTTTCAAAGAGACGACGTTGATCCCAGTAAAAGCGAGCAAGCCGATCACGCTCGATTGAGTTTGGTTTACGATTGAGACAAAACTCATAGACGGTATCGAGCCGGCCATTCCAATCGCTGGGCGCTTCCTGCAAAGCCCTCATCGCCAGGGATTGGGCCGCCTCGGTAAAGACCGGATCATTCAAAAGGTTGAGCGCCTGGAGAGGCGTGTTGGAGCGCCGGCGTTGACTGGCGGCATTGTTGGCGTTGGGCTCGTCAAAGTTGGCCAATTGTGGATAAGGCGAGGTTCTCTGAAAATGGATGTAGAGACCGCGGCGATAGCGGTCTTTCCCCGTCGTTTCCTCCCATTTGGCATTTCCGTAAGTAAGTTTGGTGACACTCTCCGGTTGGGGCGGTCGAATACTCGGCCCCCCGACGGCTGGATAGAGCAGACCGCTGGCAAAGAGAGCGGCATCCCGAATCCCTTCCGCGGACAAGCGCAGACGATTCTGCCGGGCGAGTAGCGTATTGGCAGGGTCTTTTTCTCTCAAGTCGGGCCGGTCATGGGAAGATTGTCGATACGTGGCAGACATGACGATCAACTTGTTCATCTGTTTCAGGCTCCAGTCCCGGTCCATGAATTCGACGGCCAGCCAATCCAGGAGTTCGGGATGGGTCGGCTTTTCCCCTTGGAGGCCAAAATCATCGGAAGTTCGGACAATCCCGCGTCCGAAAAATTCCTGCCACATGCGATTCATGGTGACTCGGCCGGTCAGCGGGTTCTCGCGCGAAACAATCCACTGAGCAAATTGTAAACGGGGTTGCGCCGAAGTGCGGGGTGGAGCAGGGAAGATGGCAGGGATCTCAGGCTGAACTTCGATTCCGGCTCTGCGATAGTCCCCGCGGATGGCAATGAATGTCTTAACCGGTTCGGGGTTCTGACTAATGACAAAAGCCTGGCTTAATGCAGGATAAGATCTATCCAGGTCCTCCAGCTTTTTCTGCAATTCCTTGAATTTTTCTCTTTGGGCCTTGTCCTTTTCGATGTCAGGTCCCGGTGATTTGACAAAATAATCGGTCAGGCCATCATTTTCCTTTGTGGTCCTCTTGTCGGGATCCCGCCGCAATATCAAATCGACGGAGTCCACCATGGCCCGGATTCCCGTTACCTGGTAATCCCAGGCGAGATTTTTTCCCGGAGAGTCCATCGCCTGACGCAGGTTCGCTTCCCATTGCGCCTCGAGCACAGGGACATCTAATTCCGCCAGCAATTCGGCCCTTTTTTTACGGTATTCAGGCTGATGTTGGAGGAAGGGACCCAGCTCCCCGGGGAGAGGAGCGTCTATGGTCTGGTCTTGCGTCTGATTCATGAAAGCATAGAGTTGATAAAAATCTTTCTGAGTGAAGGGGTCATACTTGTGATCATGGCATTGAGCACAACCCACGGTCATTCCAAGCCACACAGTTCCTATGGTATTCGTCCGGTCAACCAATTCTTCAAAGCGCGCCTCTTCACGTTTTACTCCGGCTTCCCGGTTCTTCAGCCCATTGCGATGAAAACCTGTGGCGACTTTTGGGTCGACGGCCGACTTGGGCAGCAGATCCCCCGCAATCTGTTCAATTGTAAACTGGTCAAAAGGCATGTCACGATTCAAAGCTTCAATGACATATTCCCGCCAACGCCAGGCATAGGGACGAGGGAGGTCCTTCTCAAAACCATCACTGTCGGCATAGCGTGCCAGATCCAGCCATTGTCGTGCCCAGCGTTCTCCGTAGTGGGGAGAGTTAAGCAGGCGATTGACCACCTTCTCATAGGCGTCCGGGCTGGAGTCAGACAGGAATGCCGTGACCTCTTCCATCGAGGGAGGAAGCCCGATGAGGTCAAAGGTAACGCGGCGAATCAGCGTTGTTTTGTCCGCCTCGGGCGAAGGAGTAATTCCTTCGGATTCCAGCTTGTGAAGGACAAAGGAGTCAATGGGATTTTGTACCCAGGAACCCTGCTTTACTGTGGGCGGCTCAGGCCGATGGACCGGCTGAAAGGACCAATGGGCTTTACGTTCCGCGAGGGAAGGTTTTTGGGAGGTAACTGGAGTTCTGGTACTCTCCGGCCATGAAGCTCCTTGATCGATCCAGGCCTTCAACCTGGCAATCTCGGCGGGGGTCAACGTATCAGCCGGCGGCATCTTAAAGCCTTCCTTGTTGCTTGAGACACGCTCGATCAACTTGCTTTGAGCGCTATCGCCCGCCACAATCACTGCTCCAGAATAACCGCCTTTCAAGGCGTCTACTTTCTTATCCAGACGCAATCCCACCATTTGAGTGTCAGGACCATGGCATTGGTAACACTTGGTGTGAAAAATCGGCTCAATCTCACTGACAAAATCAACTGGATTCTCAGTCGCGGCAGAACAGACCGCAGGTTGCCAAAGCATCGGGCAAACGAATATCCCGATCATGAGAAGCAAAAGTCGCCATCGGATTGGAATATGTCGAAGGTACATGTCTTATGCCTTCTTCGAAGTAATGCGCAAATTCTGGTATCGCTAGAATATTAAGCTACCTATCCTGATTGGACAAGATTTACCTTGTCACTGCCTGGCGTTGCTCCCATTGTGGCGGATCTTCGGGGGAACGAGCTGGCGGTGGGTTTTGACCGAAATAGGCGTGGGGTCGACGAAGGATTTGCGTCGAACTCATGGTACCGCTTCCTGTGAAAGAGCATCACGGTATTGGTGACAAGCCGGAAGAACTACTCACCCGCAACGCTTGGTTGCTTGCAGAAACACATTATTGCTTTTCCTGGTTTCTTCCCGTGGCCCAAAATAGCGCGTTTACCAGAAGTTGACGAAAGGAGGGATCTGCAAAATCATCATAAGATCCCAACGCGGTATAGAAGATTCGGCCCCCTTTATAAATTCGCGTCCAAGCGGATGGTTGACTGCTTTGAGGAATCGAGCCAACCATGAGTAATTCCGCATCAGGGGAAAGGGGACTAGTTACGTAGAGAACAGACTTCGATCGAATCTTTCCTACTCCCTTCAAAATCGGGTGATCTTTCTTCCCCGGGACTTTCGTCACGGTTTGTTTTGATTCCGGTCCAAAATGTCCTTGGTAATTACCGCCCAAGACGTCCTTGTCAAATTCCAACCAATCCTGAAAGCCGTGACTGGCAGTCCTGACGGCAACTATGGGTCTTCCAGATTCAACGTAGGCTTTGATTCGGTCGAGTTGATTTTTGGGAATGGTGACTCGTCGCGTGAAAAGCAACACTACATCACAATGCTCGATGGCTTCGAGTCCGGGCAAGTCAGTAGGTTCCAAAAACCGATTTAACTCTCCACGGCCCTGAATCAAAATGCATCGGATGATGTAATATTTTTCGAGGAATCGTCTGAAATTATCAAGGGAAGCGCCCGAGTCATATTCGTTTGATCCGGAGACCAAACAGACCTGGAGTGGTGATTCGCCATGCGCATCGCTGGCATACAAAAATGCCAATAAAATTAGACTGAGGGCTAAGCGATGGGAAAGAAGCCTCAACCAGGTCCTTATTGTGACGGAGTCCCATCGGTTGAAAGGAGGGTAGAAGCTATTGGGTATTCTTCCAGTAAAAGGGAAACAATGGTTGGAAATTGGTGAGTGCACTTAGCTTAGGAACGACGCGAAGCAGGGAATTTCTTCAAGAGCAGGGTCAGCACGCCAGCGAAAATGAACCCCGCGGAGATCAGGAATACGACGCGGTTAAATGGAATGCCAGCCCCTAAGATTTTCCCAATCACATAGGGTCCTGAAAAGCCTCCCAACCCACTAAAACAGTTGATGAAGCCAATGGCAGCGGCAGCCGCACTTTCACTTAACGTCATTGTAGTTAATACCCAATACGAGGGAGAAAACCCATTGTAAAAGAAGGCTGTAGCACACAAGCAAGCCAGGAGCCATCCAAATGTAATGCTGGGAATAGAGGTGAGAGTGAAACAGCATCCTCCCAAAATCAAGGGGAGGGCTGTGTGCCAGTATCGTTCCTGAAATCTGTCAGACGACCAACTGAAAAAGAGCAATGAGAGAATCCCCATCGCGAAGGGGAGTCCTGAGATTGTCGCTGCCAGGTAGGTGGGATAACCGGAAGCCTTTTGAACCGTCGTCGGAAGCCAGAGGTAGAAGCCCTGACTGGCAATATTTACGGAAAATGTAATGAGCGCCAGAAATATTACCGGACGATGGTGTAAGGCTTGAAGAATGGTCAATTTTGCGAAGGCGCTTTTTCTCTTCTTTTCCTCCTCCAACTCTTGACTGATCCATTTTTTTTCATCATTGGTAAGCCATCTGGCTTCCTCGGGTCTATCGGTAAGGTAAAGGAGTGTGATAAATCCGAGAGCGACTGCCGGGACCCCCTCAAGAATGAACACCCACCGCCAGCCCGAAAGGCCGAACCAATTGAGTTTAAGAATGAGCCCGGAAACAGGACCACCCAACGCAAGCGAGACAGGGATGGCAATGATAAATCTTGCCATGGCGCGACCGCGGTACTGCCGCGGGAACCATTGATTCAAATAGACAATCACTCCCGGAAAGAATCCCGCCTCGGCAACCCCCAGAATGAATCGCGCCACATAAAACTGCGACGCAGTATGGATAAAACCCATGAGAGCCGAGCACAATCCCCAACTAAAGAGAATTCTTGCAAACCACCGTCTGGCCCCCCACCGCTGGACGATGAGACCTCCGGGGACCTCGAGCAGCAAATAGCCTATAAAAAACAACCCGGCTCCAAATCCATAGACATCATCCGCGAATCCCAATTGACTGGACATGTCCAGTTTCGCGAAAGCGACATTAGCGCGATCCAAAAAGGCCGTAATGTACATGGTGAAGACAAAGGGGAGAACTCGCCTTCGGATCTTGCGCATCGCACTCATTTCAATTGAGGTAGTTGCCTGAGTAGAACTCAGGGACAGAGTCGATTGGAAGGGGTCTAAGGGCATAAACGAGAAGTTTCCTGTTTTCAGGGAGATGCTCAACAGCCAGTCCTGTCAGGTGAGGAACTGCGCTGCTTCATCCAGAATGGAAGATAATAACGAAAACTCACCTTACACCTATAGCGGGAAGGCAAGCAAGGTCTTATGTTCCTGGTGGATGAGGCGAACTCTTTCATTGGAACAAAACCATGACTACGGTTGTTTGAAATCCCCTTGACATCTTCCAAATGTCGCAGATAAGTTTATCGTTAAAACAATCTGTCGGGAATTTCAAGGAAAGGGAACATTTGCTTTGCATTGAACCCCATAAACCGTGGCACCGCTTCAAAAACCAAGAAAGGAGGATTATTGCTTATGGACAGACGAACCTTCATTCAATCGTCATCCGTGGGAATCGCTGCTCTGGCAACATGGACGGCTGAACAAAGCAGCCTTGCCGCCGCCAGAAAAACTCTAGCGGCAGGACCCCCTTCTGCTATACCAGTGACACGCCCTGCCTCCACAAAGCTCTTTTCCGCAGTGGCAACCAAAACTGAATGGGAATCATTTTCAGCAGCAGGGTTTACGAAACCGGTGGCAGGAGTGGTCTTTTCAGCTGATCAGCCTCCTTGCTGCGGGGTTCCTCTGGGAGGGATCAGCACAGGCTGCCTTGACATCGAAGCCAACGGTACGTTGGGTTTTAACTGTTTGTTTGATGCTTTTCCGCGGAAGCCGCAACTTCTAAAACCCTTCCTGGGATTGGCCGTGGGCAACAAAACTTGGGTATTGACGAGTGAATCCATTCGAGCTGGTGGGGTCTTTGAGACTTGCCATGAACAACAGAAAAAGCCCACCGATTGGATGGTGACAATCCC
Source organism: Terriglobia bacterium (assembly GCA_046331665.1). GTDB lineage: Bacteria > Acidobacteriota > Terriglobia > Versatilivoradales > Versatilivoraceae > CAWBAT01. The sequence continues at coordinate 41,549 of JAXLQK010000029.1, forward strand.
AATGCTGAAGGGAGTTCATTCGGCCAAGCAGATCCGTTATTGGGGGCATTTCCCCGTGGCCGATCTGGAGTTTGATCTAGAGGATTCGCCAGTGAGCGTGGGGCTGAGGGCCTGGGCACCCTTTATCCCGGGCGACACGAGCGTGTCGAACACACCGGGAGCCGTTTTCGAGATCCACCTGCGCAACACTGCTTCCGCACCGTTAAATGGAACCCTCGCCTTTAGTTTTCCGGGTCCTACTCAGCAGGAAGCTCAGGTTCCGGCAGACGTGCCTCCGCGAGGTCTGGAAATCGGCGGGATGCACGCCTCTCGGCCGGTGGTGGAGGGCGGCGTTGAAGGGCGGCAGCGGAGAGTCGAATCTCCAGTTAATGGAGTGTCCGTAGAAATCCAGACTGGAGTGAACTACTGTCTGGGCGTGCTCGGCGAACAAAGGGTTCGTACTGGTGGCGGTATCAGGACAGTTCCCCTCATCCCAGGCGGCTCCGAGCGAGGAGAAAAGATCGTTGAGGACTGGGCGCACATTGCCACGGCTCTTCCTCCAGAATCGCCTCGCGAGTTTGGAGCCACCGTCGCTGTTGATTTCTCCTTGCAACCCAAAGAGGAGAAAACCATTCGCTATGCATTGACTTGGTATGCCCCGATGTGGTGCGGCGAAGGTGAAAAGAAGTATACCCAAATGTATACCACCCGGTTCAAAAGCGCCCTTGAGGTGGCCGGGCTGCTGGCTCGGGAACATGAGTCCCTCTTGAAGCGCGTGTTGGCGTGGCAGGAAGCCATTTACTCCGATCCGGCTCTGCCGGGTTGGCTGCAGGATACCCTGATCAATGTGATGGCCACCATCCCCGAGGACAGCTACTGGGCGAAACCCGTGTATCCACTAGCGTGGGCGCCGGGAGATGGTCTTTACGGGATGAATGAATGTCCGCGAGGGAGCCCGCAAATTGAGTGCATCCCTTGCAGTTGGTATGGAAATATTCCCATTGTCTACTTTTTCCCGGAGTTGGCGCTCAGCACTTTGCGCGGCTACGTGCACTATATGCGCGAGGATGGAGCGGCTCCTTTCCGTTGGGGGCCTGGGTCGGACTTCGACAATGTGACCTGGGAGTGGCAGAAATCCCTGAATGGCGTCTGTTTCGTTGACATGGTGGGCCGCCTTTGGCTGCGCACCCAGGACGACGCGATCCTCCGCGAAATGTATCCTGCCGTGAAGAAGAGCACGACCTGCACCATGACCATGCGTCCCGCTCCGGAAGGCATCGTTAGCATGCCCAAGGGGAATGTTGGGCGGGAGTGGTGGGAAGCCGAGGACTGGTATGGGGTTGTTCCTCACATCGGCGCCATGCGGCTCTCGAATTTGAAGATTGCTGAGCGAATGGCGGAAAAGATGGGAGACACTGCGTTTGCTCGGCAATGCCAGGATTGGTACAGCCAGGGCAGCGAGATGATGGAGAAGGTTGCCTGGCAGGGAGAATACTACCTCCATTTCAATGAGCCGGAGACGGGAAGAAAATCGGATACGATCATGGCCAACCAGATTGACGGGGATTGGTCCAACGCTTTTCATGGACTGCCGGGAATCTTCCAAGCGGAGCGCCTGAAAAAGACGTTGGAGACGGTCAAGCGTACCTGCCTCAACGAGGCCTGCGGGGCGGTGAGTTTTGCCTATGGTGATGGAACTCCCCAACGGCACAGCTATGGCATCTTCCCTCCGGAAATTATGATTTTGGGCATGATGTATCTGTACGTGGGTGACCGCGAGACTGGGCAGGAGATCGTCCGTCGCCTCATGTATGATTTGACATGCAGGCACCGCTACGCGTTTGACCTTCCCAACATGATTTATTGTGATACCGGGGGGCGTTGGTTTGGAACCGACTACTACCAGGACATGATGTTGTGGGCGATGCCTTCGGCGATGTTGGGCAAAGACATCCACGCTCCCTGCCTGCCTGGCGGATTGGTCGACCGAGTCATTCAGGCGGGGAAGGCAGCGTAAGGTTCCCCTGCAAAATGTCCGAATCCGGGCGCGGGAGGAGCTTCGTCTCCTCCCCCGTCTTTGACTGAATGATTTTGGGGCGAGAGGTGCTGGATCGAGTCGTTCCAAAATTGCAATTGGCTGAAACAGTTGAATCGATGGGCGCCTTGGGTCCCCATCATCCCGCGTGTAAAAACCCCTTCCATGGAAATCGATCAAATGAAAGAGGCATGAAGAAACCTCAGGTGCTCTTTGTCATTTCAGTATTCACAAGCTTCCTGTTTGTTCTGCGATCGGCCGATACCTTTGGTCACAGCAAAGCCAGCATACAGATCCGTGAACAGGAGGTGATTTATAACTCCGGCCCCGTGATTTATGCCGAAGCACTTGAAGGCGGCCGCTGGGTGGGCCGAAGTTGGAAAGCTTTGGGAGAGAGAGAACTGCCCGTGAGCTCCTGGTCGGACGAGGCTTTCAAAATCATGCTTAAAGTTACCCCATCTCCGTCGAATGAGCCGGGGCTACTACTCGCCACCGATTGGACTTGGGTGTCGGTGACTGAGTCTTTATCGAAACGTAATCCTGACACGATTCACGCCGTTGTCGAGCTATCCCATTCCAATCCTCCGCTTTCACTCAAGATCCATACGCTTCTTGATGGCACGCCAGTGCTCACACGTTGGCTGGAGATAAAGAATCTGTCCACCAAAGCAGCCGCTCTCACCAATGTCTCGCCGTGGTCCGGTCGACTCTGGTCGGTTGGTGCTCCAATCCAGCTGGGGCATTCGCTCCGTAGTGAAGTTCCCTGGGAAGGGTGGTTTGGATGGAAAGAACTCAGGGCGGGGGCCAACCTCTTCAGGAATGACACGGATCGACTCTGGGACGATCCATACTTCCTTCTCCAAAACAATTCCAAGGGGGAATATTTCTTCGGCCAGCTCGCCTGGGCGTCCAATTATCAAATGGAATTTCGTCAGGATGAGGGGTTGACGTTCAGCATCGGTCCGGTGGCGCGCCAGAATTTGCGTGTGATTGCGCCCGGTGAAACCATCACAGCCCCGGCGGTCCACCTGGGGTACATCAGGGGAGACTTTGACGCGGCAGTCCAAGCCATGCATGAGCATTTGCGCCGCACGATTCTACCCACACGCGAACCGCCGCTGGCCTACCGCAGCCAATATCTTTTTCCGGAAGATCAGCGCTGGAGTGTGTTGCATGGCGATGACTATAACGTGACCAACCTAAAGAAGTGCGTTGAGGTGGCGGCGAGCGCTGGAATTGACGTTTTCATTTTGGATGGGCCCACCTGGATTTCGGCTTACGGGAACTGGCTCGCGCCCAAGCCAAAGTGGTTTCCGGAAGGATTGAAACCCCTGGTGGATTACGTTCATCAAAAGGGGATGCTCTTTGGCGCCTATTTCGAAACCGAGGAGGCCGTGACGGAAACACCAGTTTTATCTGGGATGGCGGGGCATTGGCCGGGATGTGGAAAGAAAGCAAGGTGTACCAGGAACACCCCGAATGGTTCGACAATATGAACCTCAATCTGGCGATTCCACAAGCGGCCGCCTATTTGGAAGAAGAACTGGGCCGGATCATCGAGTTTTACGGTCTTGACCTCTACCGGCATGATCAAAACGGAATTGTCTTTTTTCCCCCCGGGCCGGGAGGAGGGGAAAGTCTGAGGACGGGGAGGTTTATTGACAGTAACTACTGGCGTCATAATGAAGCACTTAATCAGGTCCTTGAGCGTGTTCATGAAAAATACCCCAAGGTGGTGTTGCAATCCGCAGCCGCAGGCAAATTTTCGCCTCGACCTCGGTACCGTGGGGGCATTTCATGAACATTTTGCCAGTGATCGTGCCAGTTGGCCGGCCGTGTATCGCATGATCAGCGGCATGAGCGTCTACCTGCCGCCAGAAATTCTGCTCGCCTCCAATGGAATGGCAGGACCGAATCAGCCGGACCAGATCACGATGCTTCGTTGTGCCTATGCCGTTGGTAATACACCCATGATTTTTAATGCCATGCTGCCAAAGAGCCTGGAAGAACTTAAAGCAGCGGATCAGAAACTATTTCGTCGCTACTCAGACCTCTACAGGAATTTCATCCGCCCAATCATGGGAAAAACCAAGGTCTATCATCATGCTCCGGTAAATGCCACGGGCGGAGTTGAGAGCGGCGATTGGTTTGCCATGGAGTATAGTTTGCCCGATAGGACGAGAGGCTGGGCTACGATCATTTCATTGTCAAAAGACCGAACTTCGCCCTACCTGTTAAAGCCCAGGGGGCTGGATGGCTTAAAGCGGTATAAGGTGACATTTGACAATACGGGTGAAACTAAACTCATTGATGCGGCAACGTTGATGCGTGAAGGACTTCAAATTCAGCCGACGGAACAGGTCGCATCGGAACTCGTCTTATTTGAAGCAGAATAAGGTTGGATTGGAAGCTGCCTTCGACTCGATCGAAGCGAACGCTCACCGTTGATGAGGGGAAGGGAAGAGATCAAACATGAGACTTGGTAACCAGGTCGTTTTGTTGACTGGGGCTGCCTCAGGCATCGGCAAAGCCGCCGCCCGCCTGTTTGCCAGAGAAGGTGCAATTCAGTATCTCGTGGACTTGGATGGGCAGGGGCTACAAGAGACAGTGAAGGTCCTGGCGAACAAGGGAAACGCGTATCCGCTTGCCGTTGACGTCAGTAAGCCGGAGGAAGTTAGAGAAGCGGTTGAAGGTGTGATTCATTCCCATGGAAAAATTGATGTCTTGATTTGCAATGCAGGAGTTGTGCGGGTTGGGGAGATTGAAGACTTTCCCGACGAAGAGTACGATTTGTTAATTGATGTAAATCTCAAAGGCACCTTCTATTGCTGCAAGTACGCAGCCCCTCACCTCAAGAGACAGAAGCACGGGGTAATTCTTACCGTTGCTTCGGTGGCTGCGCACGTCGGCCAGACCCAACATGCCAACTATTGCTCGACCAAGGCCGCAGTCCTGGGATTTACACGGGCTTTGGCATTGGATCTGGCCCCCTTTGGTATTCGGGTGAATAGTATTTCACCGGGTGCGACGAACACACCCATGCTCCTGCGCGACATCAAGAAACAAGCTCAGGATCAGGGGGTTCCGGAATCAGTCATTAAGGAACAATTTGAGAAAGAGAGCGTCCTGGGTAGATGGGCCAATCCTGAGGAGATCGCTGCCGGTATGTTATTCCTGGCCAGCAGCGATTCCTCATTCATGACGGGTGCAGACCTCCGGATTGATGGGGGATGGACAGCCAGATGAAGGCTTGATGACACGTATGATTTTTCGGTCAATCTTATCGTTTACAATTCAGGGGCTTTTCATTTAAAGGAGAAGAATCACAGTGAGCCTGCCTTCATATCTGTCCCGCCACGCTTGGAAATTGAAACGAATTTGGATGGGGTTATTGATCACCCTTTTGATGGGAAGCTCTTTGTGTGTGGCGGCAGATGCGGATTGGCCACAGTGGGGAGGGCCTCATCGAAACTTTGTCGTTGAGTCAGGCCGCCTCGCGATTTCCTGGCCAAGCGAAGGCCCAGCTAGACTCTGGGAAAGGGAGCTTGGAGACGGGTATTCAGGAATCGCCGTTTCCTCTGGCCGGCTTTATACCATGCTTCATCGTGGCAATCAGGAAGTGGTGGTTTCTCTGGATGCCTCCAATGGAAAAACGATTTGGGAATATCCGTATGACGTGACCTATTTGGACGAGATGAATATGGATACGGGACCGGGCCCCCACTCGACGCCACTCCTCGTGGGATCCTACGTCTTTACGACAGGAACTACAGGGCGGGTGCATTGCGTGGATTCCAAAAGTGGGAAGATGGTGTGGTCCCGAGACCTGTTTAAGGAATTTGGCGGAACGATTCTTGCCCGAGGCTACTCCTCCAGCCCCATTGCCTACCAACAAAGCGTGATTGTGACCACAGGCGGGCCGGGCCACGCTCTTGTCGCCTTCCATCAAAAAGATGGATCCGTCGTTTGGCAGAAACAAGATTTCCTCAATTCGCATTCTTCGCCTACCCTGATCAAATTCAAAGAGCAGGATCAACTGGTCGGATTCATGGCCAAGATGATTGTTGGCATCGACCCCGCCAACGGAGACCTCCTCTGGAATGTTCCCCATGAATTGGGAGGGGACTTCATTGTATTTACCCCGCTTTGGACTGAAGATAATCTTTTGTTCTTTTCCAGCGCCTATGGCGGCGGGAGCCGCCTATTGCAGCTATCGAAGGACGACGGGAAGGCAGCCGCCAAAGAGCTATGGTTTAACAATAAAATGCGAATTCATCATGGCAACGCAATTCGCGTAGGTGGCCTGATTTTTGGCTCCAGTGGCGACTTTGGACCGTCCTTTATGACCGCAATCGAGGTTGCATCGGGGAAAATTCTTTGGCAAGACCGGAGTTTTGCCAAATCGATGCTGCTCTATGCGGATGGAAAATTCATTCTCCTGGATGAGGAAGGAGCATTGGCGCTGGTTCAAATGGACAGCCAGGGATTAAAAATCATTTCAAAAACAGAAATCTTAAAGAGTAAATCGAGAACACCGCCGTCCTTGGTCGGCACGAAGCTCTACCTCCGTGACAGAAAAACCATGGTCGCGCTGGACTTAAAGTAAGTGCTTGTGGGTGAGGTTGCCGCGGCAAGACGAAGTCCGTCGAAACAACCTGGATTCAAGTTGGGCCATTCACTCTTTCAAGGAAGAATGTCAAGCTTTCCGTCCTTATAAATTGCAAAAACACTTCGGTGAAACTCCACTCCGTTCTTGAATTTCGGAACCAATTGGAACTGCATCACAAATCGGTCAGGTTTATAAAGGTATAGAGCTCGCTTGATCCGCTCCACGTACTTGCAACATCGTCTATTCCGCTACCGGCCATCCCCATCACTGAAAAAAGACTCTCAACAATGATCTTGGGAGACTGCTTCCGAATTTCCTCAGATACATTGGCGGCTGCGGTCCATCCATTGGACTCTTTGTTGAACATCACCCTCGGAATAGAGACAACTGCCGACGGCCTGATCGATTCAACAACCTCCGTAACAGTCCCTAGATTTACCATGGTGTAGACCAGTTGTTCCTTAACTTCTGCAGCCTTTTTTTGGGAGCTCCGCAATTCACCTTCGAGCGTTGAAACTCTCGCCTTGAGCAAGGCCAACTCGGAGACCAAGGTTTCTATTTCCTGCTTCGATAGTTGGCTGGCAGCAACTTGTGAAAAACCAAAGCTGACCAAGGGAACAAGTAACATGGCAATTATTCCACACACCTTTTTCATAGGAGCCTCCTTTCATAGATACTTAAGGGTTCTCATAAGAATGTAATCACGAGAACGGGGGGCCAACTACCAGACATGTCAACCACGGTTTCGAGTCATCGGTCAAAAGATTTTCCGAAGCAATACAAGTGTTGACGGGTTCTAACATAGAGTCTTCCGTCGGCAATCGCCGGGGTTGCAAAGCACTCCTCTCCCAAATCGTTGACCGCCAGAATCTCCCAATCCCCTTTGGCTTTCAAGACGGTTACTTTCCCCGTTACGCTCACTAAAAAAACTTTGTCATCCGCTGCTACCAGCGAAGCAAAATACGATTCGAGGCCATCTTGTAATCGCCCTTGTTTCAGAACTGTGCCAGTGCTGGGATCCAGGCTGGTCACGACTCCACCATCCTTCACCATAAAAATCACACCTTTGTAAAGGAGCGGGGAAGATACGTTTGGGAGCGATTTCCAATAACGCCAGAGAATATTGGTTGTAGTGAGATCACCGCGGTCACCCAACCGAACGGCAAATAGTCCATTCTGGCCTGTGAGCATGGAACGGTAGGAATCCCATTCTTTTTTGTCCAGGGTTCCATTTTTATCCAAGTCCACCACCGACCAGGATTCCTTTAGATTCGGGCCAACCGCTTCGTCGAGAGAAATGCAGCCATCATGATTCTTGTCATGTTCCCGAAGGACTGCATCAAACTCGGGCAACTCCACTTGATTCCCGGGGTCGCCGGTACCCCAGGTATTGATATGAAAATAAAGAATGCCCTGGTCTATGAGGGGTACTTTCTTGTGCTGACAGTTGAGCCCGTGAATCCACCAAAGTTTCTGGCCGCTGGCAAGTTCGTAAGCGATCAGTTGAAAGGAGCCAGGGACGATCACTTGCGATGGTCCTTCCAGCGGCTGGTACCAGATCGGCGTAGAGAATCCTTGAATAACCTCTGGACGAGCCGTTTTCCAGCAAGTCTTGCCATTGTCCTTGTCTATTGCGGTCACGAAGGAGTTGGTTTCCTGGTCGCACACGAGAATCAATTTGTTATCGGCGATAATCGGGGAAGAGGCCATGCCGTGGGCATTGTTGAATGGCCCCATAGAAACTCTCCAACGTTCAGTGCCGTCCAACCGATAAGAGATCAGCCCGAAATCGGCAAAGAATACGTAAACGTTTTTCCCATCGGTCACCGCAGTCGGTGTGGCTGGAGTGTTGTGTGGATGGTGCTTTTCGTTGCGAGGCCTGGGGATTTCGCGGTGCCAGAGCCTCTCCCCAGTCTTGCGGTCGAAGCATAAAGTGAGAAGATCAGTATCATGGTAGGCCGTGACGATGAGACGATCTCCCGCTACTACGGGAGAAGAATGGCCTGGGGGAAGAGCCACTTTCCAAACTACACGATTAATCAATTCCAAACTCGACTGGGAGCCTCTTGGTCTTGGACACGTCGATCCATTTGGGCCGCGAAACTGTGGCCATTGAGCGTTCGATACCCCTTGGAGAACGAAGAACAAAGCTACAAGGAGTACCCAGCCTCTACAGGTAATCGCTCCAGTGAAGTAGGTGTTACGCCACATTTGGATTTGAATGTTTTGCCGCCACATCCAACCCCTTGGGGATTGCTTGAAGAAAAGGCGGCAATTTACAAGCCGCCAATTCCGTTCTTCTGCCCACGGCTTTGGTGACCCTCGCGACGGCAGCTCGCATCACGCCATGAACGCGCCTCCGTTCGGAGAAAGCCATTGGCCTGTGAAAAACGCGCTGTCGTCACACGCCAAAAATAGTGCTGTAGCCGCCACCTCTTCTGGCTCGGCCGAACGGCCCAGAGGGGTGCGGCCCACGTAAGTTTCTCTTAGTTTAGGTGAGAGGAGTTCATTGAATCGCATTGATAAATCCTGGCAGATGGTGACCACCCGAATATTTTGAGAGGCAACTTCCTGGGCAAGCGCGCGCGTGAAACTCAGAATTCCTCCTTGGCAGCCGAGTAATGAGGAGAACATCCAGTCCCGCCAAAGCGGCTACACTGGCCATGTTGACGATCACACCGTGGTTTCGGCGGCTCATCAGCTTGAGAGCTTCCCGCGCGTGCAAAAATGTACCATTCAAGTGACTCCAATCATCCTGTGCCACCTGTCATCGCTCATCTCTTGAGTGATCTTCCAATGGGTCTGGGCCCTTTGTCCGTTCTTTGTTTCTTGAAATCGAGCTTCGAATTTTTGATTTGCCAATTCCCATACACTGGCCGTTGCGGGGATGCCCGCATTGTTGACCAAGACGTCAAGCTCTCCAAACCGTCGCTCGATCTCGGAAAACTTGGCCTTTACCTGGTACTGTCCGAAACGTCGGCCTGAATGATACAGCTCTGGGCTGACAGGGGACCCATGGCCTCAACTGTTTCCTGACCCTGTTCCAAATGCAAGTCATTGACAATGACACGCGCCCTTCCGCTGCAAAAAGTATGGCGATCGACCGGCCGATCCCCGAACCTCCGCCAGTGATAAGCACTGTTTTATTCGACAGCTTCATAGACTTGACTCCTTGACGAATCGGCGGACTTCGGGGGAGCCCGTCGAGTATCGCCGACTTTACCGCGTCTCGAAGTTGTTTCAGTGCCCGTTGCTGAGGTGCCCAACAAGGAATTCATTCTCGAAAATAGTTAATGTTGTGGCGGCGCTCTATGAGCGCCGAAGTAGTGAGACCGTAGACGGACCACTCAGGATCTGGCGGTCACAGACAGACGCTACAGAATTTGCCCCTGTTGTAGCGGCGCTCTATGAGCACCGTCTTGCGTCAGTCGCTTCGATCTCGGCGGTCACAGACCGCCGCTATAGTCACAATTCTTCGGAAACCGGGATGCGAAGGGAAACCAGCAGCCAACTGCCGTCTCTATTCACGAACGAGTAGGAAGATTCGAGTCACACCATGGCTTGTTGGACGTGATCTCTCCGGCAATTCCTACAATGGCGCGGCCGTGCTCCCAGGAGCGGCGAAGGCTTTTTCATCAGCGGGCTTTTCCTTTGGGGATTGAGTTTTCTAAATTCAGGATTCAAAAATTGAGAGGCCCCTGCCAATTTGCCTCGTGGCAGATTCCTTCTTGGACGGCCACCGATGCTAGATACAGTGTTTCTTCGAGTTTGTCCGGTGGGATAGCTGTGATCCCGTTGGCATCCGCAAAGATGATGTCACCGGAATTCACCTGCAGTTTTCCGCAACGAATTGGCGCGCCTATATTCCCATACTTTTCCTTGGTCGCTCGACGAGGAACGATGGCTCGCGCAAATACGGGGTAGCCTATCGCCCGGAGTTCGAGCAAATCACGCACCGCTCCATCAACGATTGTTCCCGCCAACCCCCTCCCTCGTGCTGAAGTCGACATCAATTCGCCCCAGAGAGCTGCTTGGCAACTGCCACCCCCGGAAACCACGAGGACATCTCCAGGCTTGGCTGAATGCAACGCATGATGCAGGGTCAGGTTGTCGTCGGCCGCACAGAGCACCGTTAGTGCTGGGCCACAGATGCGGAATTTCGACCTCATGGGCCTGATCTCGTTCTCGAATTCGAGGGAAGGTCCAAGGGCGTCGATGATCTGGCATACAGAAATCTTCTTAAATTGTTTTAAGGTTTCCGCCGTGCATGTCATGGGAATCCTGCCCGCGACTTTCCAGGCCTTTTCATTTGACGAGATCACAGGGGATCGCTGATTGATAGGCTAATATTTTGGAGGTAGCATTGCCGGCTTTACCCGGGAATTTCAGGTCGAGGTCCCGCCGCAAGCCTGCGTCGCGTCAGCACTTTCGCCAATTTCCATCCATCGGGCGATCAGTGCCGAGAAAACGAGAATGCATCCGGTCCACACGGTTACTGAACAACAAACGGCAGCAACCGCCAGTTCAAGTCAGACTGATAAAATCGCTCGTGGAATTTCGCCTCTGCATGACACGCAGGATGGGTTCCTGACGTTTGGCATCTTCCGGCGAGGTCACCTGGAATGGCCGCTGCGGCCAATCCGTCGGTGAGCCCAGGTCGAAGCAGTGCAATATGTGGATGCGTCCATTGCATACCAAGGGTGGGGGTCAACGGGAAGACGACGGTCAAAGCGAGCGGTTCGAGCGGCTTTCCGTTGAAGCGGTTTCTCGCCTCCCGGAGGAGGGGCCAGGTCAGGCTCCACAAGCCAATCAGGCCGCCTTCGCCATCAGGGCTGGGCGGCTGCACCTGCCATTCTCCCGTACCTTTCAAAAAATTGGTGTTGATATCGTCGAGAACCTTCCGGGCGACTGGTGTAACCAAATCAAACGCGACTCTGAATAAGGCTTCGCGCTCAGCCCGACTGGAGGCACCTTCGTACCATTTGTTCTGCAGGTCTACAACATGGCGGTGATAATCCTCGACCCGCCGAGTCCAGATCGACTCGTTTAGATTCGCCGGCGACGATGGACTGACCTCTTCCCGAATCGCCGTTCTGCCAGCAGACTCATCATTCGTCATCGGTGCCTCCTCTAATTGAGCGCACAAATTGAGGTTGTCATTGACCTATGGGCGAGCATCTCGTGGCAGGTTCATTCTGAAGCTCCTTTGGGAACGCGATCAACGTACTCTTTCCGAATTCGACGGACCGAAGCCACGTCCATCCATCGTTCCATATGATCGTAAATACTTCCGTGCTCGGTGGCCACGGCATCGGTTCGGCCTGTCGTCCTGACCTTTACGGCCGCTGCAAACATGGCATTTGCCGCCACACCCAGCAGGGTGGTGGGTTCGACGTACATCTCATATCCCAAGGCATAGAGATCATCAATTGAGAGCGACATCATCTCATTGGTGTATTGCACTCGATCTGTGGGGATTTGGGTTCCAAGCGTTCGTATGGTAATCAGTGGTCCGCTGACTTGACTGCGGAACCATTTTGCCTGCTCGACCGTCCAGCAAATCGGGAAGAGAGCGTCTGCCCCAGCCTCCTGGTAAGCATTGGCTCGTTTCAACCAATCTGCTCGCCGATCTTCCTCCTTCGTGTGTTTTGAGGCAACATAGGTACCGGGTCGTCCGATGATCATGAAGTCCTTGTTTCTTCGTTCTCCCACCATGGACCTGATCTTGGCCGCGGTCAGTTCCATGTCTTCAAGACCCAGCACATGCGGAGGAATGAAGGGGCATTTGTAAGGAAGGCCATAATCATCGACATGGACTGCGGAGACTCCGACTGCTTCCAGCTCTTTCATCCAATAGACTGAAACATACGGCTCCCCAAACCCTTGTTCGAAATCCACCAGGATTGGAAGATGGATGCTCCGTCGAATGGCTCTGCAGCAGCGAACCAGTTCTTCCGGACCGATGACGCCGATGTCCGGTACTCCGTTGACGAAACTCATTTGTAGAGATTGAACTCCCACGGCATCGAACCCAGCGCGTTCGGCAATCTTTGCGGAGAGCACATCGTGCACTCCCATAATCCAAATCGGCCGGCCCCGCCCAAGCATGCTGCGAAAGCTAGGCGTTTCATTCATTTTGATCTCCCTAAATGGCAATCCCGGCAGCCTGCTTACCCCAAGCCTCACGTCGCTTGAATTCGAGAGGCGAGATCAGCCTTCAGACGCGATCAGAGTTTTGAGAAAAATCACCAGGTGCTGCCCTCTCGCGAGGGCCTGCAGCTTCACGGTAGCTCAGGGACTCGGTGTTCCTGGACTTTTATCAGTTCAAACAAAATCCCCCCGGGGGATTGTAGAAACACCACTTCCCTGGTGCCGAAGCCGGCAGAGACAAATGCCTTTGGCATTTGTTCGCTGGCGCCGGCTTCCAGGGCGCGGCTTCGCAATTCCTCAAGGTCGTCAACCTCAAATACGACGTGGCAGAGTCCGTATGGGAGCGGAGCGTCGAGGCGATCTTCGTAGACGGCTTTTTCAAAAAGATGTAGATACTTGTCTCCCCATTTGGCCAAGATCACCCGATAGTTCTTGTCATCGAATTGCAGAACTTCATCTAAGAGAACATGGCCGCCCATCGTTTTGATGAAAGAGATTTCCTCGTCCAATTTAGGAACTTTTGCCGCCACATTCCAAAGTTTCATTGTCGTCATTTTTTTGTTGCCCACCAGTTTTTGAGCGTCGGCTCGATCTTAACTTTTTTGGGAACTCCCCCCACTTGTCGGTAAAATCATGGGCAAGGAACCGGGATCCTCGGTAATGGAACACTCCTTATGCAATTGCGCTGACTGATAGGCGCCCTCCACCGCGGCTAGCGTTATTGCACCATCTTCACCGGTGGCACAGCGGCTGGGTTTGCCGGCGATGGCCTGTGCGAATTCACGGATTTGCGACCCAAACATCACGTGAGAAGCCCCTGCGGGTGACCCTCGTCGCCGACTGGGTTCCGGCAGTTCCACATAACTCCAGCCCATTCCTTTACTGGTGGCTTCCCCCACCCGCCAGATGGCGATTCGACCGTTTTCACACGAATCCCAGGGTAGCAGGTCAAAAACCAGCTGTCCACGGGTACCGAAAATGTAGCCGTACTCAGTCCATTCCCCGATCCCAGACCCTAGTGACCAGATCGGGGAAAGGCTGCGCCCAACAGTCCCGGTTTCAAACCGCAAAACGAACCCATTAGAAAATCGTACCACGGCCAGGCACAAATCTTCCCACACCGAATGCTCCACTGACCAACCTAGGTAGTCTTGCGCGATATTCATCGTTTGCGCATAAACGGCAATGGGTGTTTCATCAATCCAATCCCGGACAAGGTCGACATAATGAGGCAAATGATCCTGAAGAATTCCTCCTCCAACAGTCCGATCTCTCCACCGCCACTTGTATCCAGGGTAAAAACCCTCCGGCACCAGACGGTCCGGGTCAAGCTTCACGGAACTTGCCCAATGAACACCGCAGAAGTAAGGTCTGCCGATTAATCCTTCATGTAAGATTGAACGCACCTTCTGAAAAGTAGGGTGAAAACGCTTCTCATGACCGACCAGGAGGGAAACTTTTTTGCCAGCCGCCATCTCCATCATCACCTTGCATTCGCTGAGCCGGGCAGCTAGAGGTTTCTCGACCAGGACATGCTTGCCTTCAGAGATAGCGGCACAGGCGATTTCAAAATGGGAATCAGGAGGGGTCGCTACGATTACGGATTGGAGACCTGGCGTTCTTAGAAATTCTTTCAAATCAGTGGATGCGTATGGCACTGTCCATTGTGTTTGCGCATCATCAAGTTTGGCTGGGTCACGATCACATATCGCCAGCAGATTGAACTCATTCACGCCTATCACGGCGGGAATGTGGCCACACAGTGCCGCCACACCCACTCCAACTATTCCAACGCCGATAGGGGCCATTTCAGGGTCTTCTTGATTTGTTGCTGTTTCGGAAATTTCTGTCAAGGGCACTCCTGCCATTTCCAGCCAACGCCGAAATACGGCCTGCAACCCGGCCAACTCTCACATGAGTTTGAGCTGCAAGTTGCCTGTAGTGCCCTCTTTATGGCAGTATTTGTATGAAACGAGACACAAGATCTCCGAGCTTCACTTTTCGTGAGGCAGATTTGATCTGCTGGCAGAAATCCCCTGGACCACAAGGTGCTCGCTTGCCTATGAATATTAAGCTTTTAAATTGCGAGTCCAAAAAACCAAACCGGACTAAATTGTTTTATAACCGCATCAGTATAGGAAGCCGGGGGGTCGGGAACAAGGCCGAAAGGTATGGATTTTATGGCAGAATTTGTGTTCTCGCGGCTCAACAGCCACCTTCCTGCGGAACAAGAAACAAGATTGCTTCTGCATCAAGTTAGGAAAACATTTTCATTTACTTCGAAGATTGGGTTCCGTGAATGGCGGCCTTTTACTTGGTCCAGGGTTGAAGCGGCCAAAACTTGTTGAAGAATGCTTTTTCCGGTTCTTCTTGAACGGATAAAGAGGAAAAATGGGATCGAGGATATCAACTAGAGTTGCGAAAGTTAAAAATGGCCGAAAATGGTCTTCCTCGACATTAACTTCTCCAGAAAAAGGGGCATTGGTTCTACTCAGTTCAAACCTAGTGTACTGGTCACGGTCCGAAGTTGCCTGTGGAGCGAATCTGACAGCCAGAAATCTAGGGTACCGCTTTTTCTGCTACGATTGTTATGGTTCGCCCGAGCTGGAACACGAGTTTCTAATGACGATCCTTCGGGGAGGAGTTGCCGGCGTTCTCCTGATCTGTACTGATTCCACGAAGAACTTGCAGCTTTGCCTTCAGGTTGCAGATAAGGTTCCCACCGTACAAGTCATCGCAGGTCATCCTTTGATAGCAGCTGATACGGTGACTGTCGACGAGTACACTGGAGGGATCCTGGCCATGGAACACCTTGTCGGACTTGGCTATCGACGGATTGGACACGTCACCTTCGAATTCGACACTTCCCCGGTCCGTGAACGCGAACGGGCTTATCTGGACTCTATGGCGAAGGCTGAATTGCCAGTTTCCGATCAGTGGGTGGTTCGCTTGCCGGCAGCCCTTTACCTCAAGGATCCATCGGAACGGAAGCCATGGTTCAAAAGATTCCTGCAAAACCGCGGACGCCCAACCGCGGTTTTTGCACAGGCCGACAGGCTAGCCGTGGAACTGATTCAAGTTGCAGTTGAAATGGGAATTTCTGTGCCAGAAGACCTGGCGGTGGTGGGTTTTGATGACATTCCAGCGCATGCCTTGACGAGCATCCCTCTCACAACGGTCCGCCAGAATTTCAGACACTTGGGAAGATTGGCTGTGGAACGGGTGGTGGCGCGCTTGCAGGGTACGATTTCGGGGGCAGCGACTGCGATCCGCTCCACTCCGCAACTGGTAGTGAGAGAATCTTCAGTCGGTCTGCTGGCTCGAGACGACCGTTGGATCCGGGTTCAGAAGTACATGGCTGAGAGATTCCGCGAGCCGCTTCCTGCGACCGAATTGGCCAGCATAGCGGCATTGGAACCACACTATTTCTCCAAACAATTCTCAAAGGCCTTTGGGAAGAAATTTACAGACTATCGAAACCACCTGCGATTGGAGCACGGCAGAGAACTATTGGTTACCAAAGAGTGGCCCATTGAGGTCATAGCCCAGGATTGTGGGTTCCAGAGCCCGAATCAGTTCTATCGCTTATTCAAGTTGAATTTTGGAATCACCCCCGGTGAATATCGTGATGAATACTCCTTAAGCTTCACTGAGCAGTAAGCTCCATGTTTATTTTTCTCCACCTCGACTATTACGGTGTTGAAATCCGCAGCAGACCTTGAGGAACACTTCCTATCAGTAAAACCGCACTTTTTGTCCTTGAAGAAATGAGCATTGACCGTTAACTTTAATATTCTAAGGTCAGTACATCCCCCATTTATCCATGCGCCCCATACCCTTATTAAAAACATGGAGACTCATTAGTCGTCTGACGGTTTTCATGATCTTGCTGATTTGGGGTGCCACTTCTCTGGCTCAATCCAAGCCTGAACAAGATCAAGCTGCACTAAGGACCTTGGAGAAGAATTGTTTCTCGTGTCATGGCGAGCTACGGATTTCCAATCTCGATATGCGGCAGAGGGAGAGCCTGCTGAAAGGAGGAACACGTGGCCCGGCCGTAGTCCCGGGAAAAGCAGAAGAAAGCCTGATATATCAAGCGGCTGCTAGAACCGGTGAACTGAAGATGCCCCCGCAGCAAACTGGATTAACTCGGGAAGAACTTGAGTTATTGCGTGCTTGGATCGACGCTGGTGCCACTTGGACACAAGGGACTGCCACCTCGACGCGTAAGTCAGAGCCTTCTTGGTGGTCTTTTCGCAAACCCGTCCGTCCCCCTGTGCCAGAACCAAGGAACAAAGAATGGGTTCGCAATCCCATTGATGCATTTGTCCTGCAAAAACTTGAGGAACAACAGCTTACCCCCGTGGCTCAGGCGGACAAGCGAGTCCTGTTGCGCCGTATTTATTTTGATCTCATTGGGCTACCACCGACCACGGAGGAACTCGATCGCTTTATGAGGGATTCCTCTCCCGATGCCTATGAGAAAGTGGTCGATTTTCTCTTGGCATCCCCCCATTACGGAGAACGTTGGGGAAAACACTGGTTAGATGTCGTTCGCTATGCAGATACCGGGGGTTATCAAACCGACCTCTACTATAAAGACGCTTGGCTATATCGTGACTATGTCATTGCTTCCTTTAATAAGGACAAGCCCTATGACCGTTTTGTCCAGGAACAGATTGCAGGAGACGAACTTTGGCCCGACAATCTCGACCTCCATGGGAGTTATTTCATTCCGGAAAAGGAGATGGAACACATAGAAGCCAGGATTGGAACCGAGTTGTACACCATCAGTCCCGTTTACCACGAGTCTGGCCTCGATGTAGAAAACTACTTTGACATGCAATGGACCGACTGGGTCGATGTCACTGGTTCCGCCTTTATGGGTTTGACCTTGGGCTGTTCCCGATGCCATGACCATAAGTTTGATCCAATTTCGCAGAGGGATTACTTTGGACTGCGAAGCATCTTCGCCGGAAGTGACCGAGTCGAGATTCCGTTGGTTCACCGGATGGATCTGTTTGACCAGTGGCAGTCGTACCCAAGGCACATCCGCGTCCAGCAACTGAGAGCGGAAGCCGAGAAAATCACGAGCCAGTCTAAACGCAGAATCATCGAGTCCTTGAAAGGGACTTTCCCCAAAGAGGTGCTGGAAGCGTACGAAATCCCAGAGGGAAAACGTAGCCCCGAGCAACAGATTCAGGCGGCCAAATTTCAGGAGGCCGTCGGACGGATCAAGGAAGAAGAAATTCTTTCAAAGATGATTCCGGCGGAAAATGAAAAATACAAAGCCCTTCTGGAAGAGATTGGGAAAGCCTATCTGCAGACCCTCAAGCCCATGCCCACCGCCACGGTCCTGGGACATGCTGAGGTGATTCCGGAAATCCATCTCCTGGTGCGGGGAGACTATCGAAATAAAGGAGAGCGGATCACCCCTGCCTTCCCCAAGGCCCTTCGCGAGGAAAACGAAGTGATTGAAGAAACTTCCCTGCGACCCTTTGTTCCGCAAAGGCGAAAGGCTTTGGCTCTGTGGTTGACGAAACCCGACCATCCTCTAACGGCTCGAGTGATGGTGAATCGACTCTGGCAGGGACACTTTGGCAGCGGTCTGGTCGCCACTCCAAATGATTTTGGCCGTCAGGGCCAGCCACCGACCCATCCCGAACTGCTCGACTGGTTGGCCACGGAGTTTGTCCGGCAAGGTTGGAGCATCAAACGGATGCATCGTTTGATGGTTCTTTCGAACACCTATCGGCTATCCAGCATGGGGAATGAAGCCGATTTGAAAATCGATCCTCAGAATCGATTTCTTTGGAGAATGAATCCACGCCGCCTGGAAGCGGAGGCCATTTGGGATTCGGTCCTGGCGGCTGCGGGCACGCTTAACCTCAAGGCCGAGCCATTGAGATACTATCGACCGTTGAAACAAGCCAACCCTGCACTATTGAATGAAATGGGAGGCCCGCCGGTTTTCCCTCCCTTATCGCAGGATGAGCGGGACGGCGGAGACTTGCTTGAAAAATCTCAATGGCCCGACAGCCTGGATCCTAACGAATACACACGAAGAGGCGTTTACGTGTATGTGAAGCGTTCCTTTTCCTTTCCGATGTTCAAGACATTTGATGCACCAGATTCTTCACTGAGCTGCGAGCGCCGTCAGAATACAACGGTGGCCCCCCAGTCCCTGGCGTTGATGAACAACGAGTTCATCCACCGGCAGGCAAGGGCCTTCGCCTTGCGATTGTTGAAAGAAAATGGAGATCAACTTTCCGCTTGCATTGACGAGGCTTGGTTGATCGCCCTCAACCGGGCTCCCACTCAAGATGAGAAGGAGAAAAATATGGAATTCCTTCTCAAATTGGAAGAGAGCTGGAAAAATGGGACGAGAAAGGAAGAAGCTGAGAATTGGCTCCCGGAGTCACTTCGCTCAATCTCTCCCGCTCGCGCAGAGGCACTAACCAAGCTTTGCTTGACGATTTTTAATTTGAACGAGTTCCTGTATGTCGACTAGCAGGAAAGGAGTTTGGTGATGAACCCCTTTGGATTTGGAAATAGCCGTTGTGCAGGCGAAGGTCCTGCGGTTCGCTCTCGCCGTGAGTTTCTGGCCAGATTTGGCGGCGGATTCGGCACTGTGGCAGCCATCCATTTGCTTGCCAAAGAAGGGTTCTCAGGAATTGCAACGACACCTGCACCAAATCCACTCTCGGCAAAACCGCCCAATTTCCCGGCCAAGGGGAAGGCCGTGATTCATCTCTTCATGCACGGGGGGCCGAGCCAAGTGGATACCTTTGATCCCAAGCCACTGCTTTCGCGGCTTCACGGCCAACCTCCCCCACCCGGCATCTTGAAGGCAGAACAGAAGACCTTCTTACAGTTTACCAAGATCAACGAGGCGCCTCTTCTGGCTCCCCGCGCAACCTTCAAAAGGTATGGGCAATCCGGCCTCGAAATTTCAAACCTGTTTGAAAACGTCGCTCAATCGGCGGACGACCTGGCTGTCATTCGGTCTTGTTATCATGACGCATTCACCCATGGCCCCGGAGTGCAAATGATCAATAGTGGCGTCACGCGGCTCGGGCACCCCAGTATGGGAGCATGGGTCATTTACGGGCTTGGCAGTGAGACGGAAAATCTGCCTGCATACATAGTCATGGTGACCGACGG
The DNA here is from genome assembly GCA_046331665.1 of Terriglobia bacterium. Lineage (GTDB taxonomy): Bacteria > Acidobacteriota > Terriglobia > Versatilivoradales > Versatilivoraceae > CAWBAT01. The sequence goes on from JAXLQK010000029.1 coordinate 61,486, forward strand.
GAGTATTAGCGCGGGGGCGCCAGGCTATGGTTCAGGTTTTCTTCCCGCCATCTACCAAGGAACATTGCTCCGAAAAAAGGGAACGCCAATTCTCAATGCTCGGGCCGCGGACGATTTCTCCCCTGGAGAGCAACGTGAAGTAATCGATTTGCTCAGCTGGCATAATCAGCGACATTTGGCGGCACATCCCGAGAACTCAGAGCTGGCAGCCAGAATCTCTTCTTACGAATTGGCATTCCGAATGCAAGCCGCAGTCCCTGATTTGACGGATCTCTCCAATGAGAGCGAAGCCACAAGAAAGCTTTACGGCCTCGACAATGAAACGACGGAACCCTTCGGCAGAAATTGCCTTTTGGCGCGTCGCATGGTGGAACGAGGGGTGCGGTTTATTCAAATCTATAAAGACGGATGGGATGCCCACACCAGTTGCGATGAGAACCATGCCAAAAACTCACGCGCCGTGGATAAGCCGATTGCAGGCTTGCTCACCGATCTAAAACAGCGAGGACTCTTAGATTCCACCCTGGTGGTTTGGGGAGGTGAATTCGGCCGAACGCCGGTCACCGATGGCCAGTCGAATAGCGATGTGCGAACAGGGGACGGGCGTGATCACAATCCGTATGGCTTTACGACCTGGATGGCGGGTGGTGGCATCCAAGGTGGAAAGGTCATCGGAGCCACTGACGAGATAGGATTCCGGGCCACTGAAGATCCAGTTCACGTTCATGATCTTCATGCCACCATCCTTAGCCTGCTCGGGCTTGATCATACCAAGCTGACTTTCTTCTTTCAGGGACGAAACCATCGTCTTACCGATGTGGGGGGAGACAACAATCTGGCGCCACGGCTTATCTCAGCGTAGTGATCTTCAATACGCCGCCAACTCGAGACTGGACATCCCGAGATGAAAATTCGGTCTCTGATCTTCTGCCTGTTGCTCTTCCCGTCAGTAAAAATCTGTTTACCCAACGCGGGGAGCTCTCCCCCATCAGGTGTCGAAGTCTTGAATCGCTATTGCGTGGGTTGTCATAGCGAATCTGTTCACACGTCGGGTCTAAACCTCCAACGTCGAGAGTCCACACTGAAGGGCGGAAATCGAGGGCCAGCTGTAATTCCTGGCAATGCCAAAGAAAGCCTTCTCTATGTGGCCGCCTCGCACTCAGGCGAACTAAAGATGCCTCCTGGGCCATCCCCGTTGTCAGCCCAGGATTTGGAAACTCTGCGGGAGTGGATCGATCAGGGCTTTGATTGGGTTGCTGCCCGGGCCTCTTCCGAAACCAAGGACGGGCAATGGTGGTCTTTTCGGAGTCTTAACTGTCCACAAGTCCCGATGCTGGACCGCTCCAAGAATGCCGGATGGGCACGAAATGAAGTCGATCGGTTTATTCTTGCCCGCCTCAATCAGGAAAATATTGAACCTTCCCCTGAAGCAGACCGTTACACATTGATTCGGCGATTGAGTCTGGATTTGACAGGGATCCCGCCAGAATGGGGGACTGTAGAAGCCTTTGCGGTAGATCCCAGACCTGACGCCTACGAGAGGGTCGTTGATACACTCCTAAACTCTCCTCACTATGGTGAGCGGTGGGGGCGGCACTGGCTCGATCTGGCGCGCTATGCAGACAGCAACGGTGGCGAAATCGACAAGCCGCGTTCCATGTGGAAATACCGGGATTGGGTAATCGAGGCATTGAATCAGGATCTACCTTTTGACCAGTTCGTCGTGGAACAGATTGCTGGGGACCTTCTTCCAAAAGCCAGGGAGCAACAGGTCATTGCCACGGGTTTTCACTGCAATAGTATCGTGGATGAGCTTGCAGGGAATGGAAACGCGGAAGTAGCACGGCTTGAGGCGGTGGTCGATCGTGTCAATACCACGGGAGCAGTCTTTCAAGGATTAACCTTGGGTTGTGCTCAATGCCATGCTCATAAATTCGATCCCCTCTCTACGCGGGATTACTATCAATTGCTGGCCTTTTTCAATGATGCGGATTGCTCCACCTTGGAGTTTGCCCCAGCGGCTGAGATCGCCCGGCGTGACGCCGTTCGCTCTCAATTGGAATCACTCAAAGCGGAATTGAAGGTGTATGAAAAGACGTTGCCTGAAAAACTGAAACAGTGGTCGTATACCCTCAGCGAAATCGATCGGTCTGCCTTGAAGGAGGAGATTAAGGTCGCGCTCAAGGTTCCGGAGAACCAGCGGACCGACAAGCAAAAACAACAGTTGCTCGAAGCTTTCAAGGCTCAAGATCCCGGATACCAGCAGCGATTGAGCACCATTGAAGACCTTACCCAGCACGAGCCAAAAATCGTCTCTACCCAAGTCATGAAGCAGAGCGAGGCGGCGAGAACGACTCACATTTTTATTCGCGGCGATTTCCAAAACAAAGGGGCGGAGGTCAATCCAGGCGCTCCTCAAATTCTTCCCGCCATGGCTAAGGCAGATGCTTTTCGTGGGGGAAGCTCTTCGGAAAGACCCACTCGACTCGATCTGGCGAAGTGGCTTGTTTCAATGGAGAACCCGTTGACGGCCCGGGTGACCGTCAATCGCGTCTGGCAGCAATATTTCGGCAGAGGTCTGGTGGAAACCGAAAATGACTTCGGCACCCGAGGGAGCCGCCCCAGTCATCCGGAGCTCCTTGACTGGCTGGCCTGGACGTTCAGGGAGAACAAATGGAGCCTCAAGGAACTTCATCGATTGATCGTTTGCTCCGCCACTTATCGTCAGTCTTCAGGGAGCCGCCCGGATCTTGTTGAAATCGATCCGCAAAATAGATTATTGGCCCGGCAGGCACGCCTCCGCCTGGAAGCTGAATCTATCAGGGATTCAGCGCTCTCCGTGAGCGGTCTCTTATGCCAAAGGATAGGAGGTCCAAGCGTGTTCCCATACCAGCCGGAGGGCATCCTCGAGGGGCGGGCCACCAAGGCGGAATGGAAAATGAGTGAAGGGGAAGACCGGTATCGCCGTGGCATGTACACTTATTTTTGGCGCTTGACCCCTTATCCATTCCTGCGCCTTTTCGATGCACCGGATGCGGTGACGACGTGCACACGCCGCTATCGCTCGAACACGCCGCTCCAGGCGCTCACCTTGCTCAACGATCCAACTCTGGTGGAATGTGCCCAAGCCCTGGCAACGCGGACATTCCAAGCTTCCCTGGCAGACGACCGGCAACGGCTTCGCTACGCCTTTCGTCGTGCACTTGGCAGAAATCCAAGCTCAGCCGAGCAGCAATATCTTCTTCAGTTTCTAGAACTCCGGTTACGTGAGTTTGCCAGTGAGCCAGCCTTGGCCAAGAAGGTGGCTCCCTCTGAAGGTTTACCCCAGGCTGATCTTCAGCGGCTCGCCGCTTGGGCCTCGGTTTCGAGGGCCCTCCTGAATTTGGATGAATTTCTGACAAGAGAGTGACTGCCCAATGATTCTCCATCTACAGCAAACTCTGTTGAATCGCCGAAATTTCCTGGGTCAATGTGGAATTCGTTTGGGCTCTGTCGCTCTGGCATCCCTGCTCGCTGATCAACACTCTCTTTCGTCGAATACGAGGGAACATTCAAATCCACTCGCCCCCAAACCCAGCCACTTTCCCGCCAAAGCAAAGAATGTCATTTATCTGTTTATGGTGGGAGGTCCGAGCCATTTGGATATGTTTGAGTACAAGCCCAAGCTCACCCAACTTACGGGAGAACCAATTCCGGAATCTTATCTCCGAGACCAGAAATTCGCACAGATCAAGGAGAAACATCCCAAGATCATGGGGAGTCTTTGGAAGTACGCGCAGCATGGAGGGAGCGGCGCTTATGTTTCTGAGCTATTGCCTCAGACGGCCTCCATCGTCGATGAGTTGACTATTCTCAAGACGGTTAAAACCGAGGAGATTGTTCATCCGTTTGCGGAATTACTCATGAATACCGGTGTCCGTGACTACGGAAAACCTTCCCTGGGTGCATGGGTCACCTACGGGTTGGGCAGCGAATCGCAGAACCTGCCGGGTTTCGTCGTTCTGCAAACGGGTGGGTTTGCAAGGGCCAAAGCGGGAAACTACGGCAACGGCTTCTTGCCGGCCGCCTATCATGGCGTTCCTCTGCGAAATTCCGGCGAGCCCATCCTGAATCTTCAATCACCCCCGGGGGTTTCTGCCCGCCATCAAGAAGAACTGGCCGAAACGGTTACCGCGCTCAATGAACTTCGATTCGAACAAATGGGAGATGCCGAAATTTCGGCCAGAATTACGGCATACGAACTGGCTTTTCGGATGCAGATGAACGCCCCGGAATTGATCGACTTGACGGGCGAGAGCAAGCAGACACTGGCGCTGTATGGCGCGGAATTGGACAAGCCGTCCTTTGGACGCAGCTGCCTGTTGGCTCGGCGAATGGTGGAACGTGGCGTGCGGTTCGTTCAGCTATTTCATGGAGACTGGGATCATCACGGCAGTATCGCGGAGAAGCTCCCCGTCCTTTGCCACCAGATCGATCAAGGATGCGCGGCATTGGTGAAGGATTTAAGGCAACGCGGACTGCTGGATGAGACGCTGGTGGTTTGGGGGGGCGAATTCGGCCGCACACCTGTGGCACAACAACAAGAGTCGACCGCAGTCGGGCGTGACCATCATATTGAAGCCTTCGCCATTTGGATGGCCGGCGGCGGGACGAAGCCGGGGACGACGATTGGAGCGACCGACGACCTTGGCTACTACCCCGTTGAAGATTCCATTCACGTGCATGACCTGCAAGCCACGATCTTACACTTGTTGGGATTGGAACACACCAAGCTGACCTACCGATTCAAAGGACGTGACTTTCGATTGACCGACGTCGGTGGAAATGTCGTGACCAAGGTGATTTCCTGAACCACGAGTCAAATTCGGTCCCATCCTGTCGCCTTTTGGTTGAGCTCACTCCTTATTGAAGGGAGAAGTGAACGTGACTGCAACTCAGGAAGGCTTGCGTTACGGCATGTTTCTTATGCCCATCCACAATCCAGCCAAGCCATTGGCGCAATGCTATGACGAGGATTTGGAGCTCATCGTCCAATGCGAGCGGCTGGGGTTCAGCGAATTCTGGTGTGGGGAGCATCATTCCTCGCTTTACGAAAATATTGTGATGCCTGAAATCTTTCTCGCCAAGGCGCTCGGTTTGACGCGGTCAATTCGCTTGGGACCCGCTCCGGTCTGTCTCCAATATCATCACCCTGTTGATGTCGCCAGTCGCCTCGCTTTTTTGGATCACTTGTCCCATGGACGGCTCGGGGTGTGCTTTGGTGTGGGCGCCGTTCCCACCGACATGGAGCTGTATGGCGTGGACCCGAAACAAAGCGGCGCCATGATGATGGAAGCGATCGACATCATCTTGCGGCTATGGGCGAGTGACCCACCCTATGAGGTTCGGGGAAAATTCTGGAACGTTGACCTCAAAGATCATGTGACCCGCGAGCTTGGGATAGGTTTCATCCATAAGCCGTTCCAACGCCCTCACCCACCGATCGCCATCCCCTGCATTAACCGCGACTCTGGAAGCATGAAGATGGCCGGAGCAAGAGGTTTTCTGCCCTTCAGTCATCACATGGCGTCGGTGTCGACGCTGCAGAACCATTGGCAGACATACTCCTCTGCAGCGAGGAACTCAGGCCACGAACCGCAGCCGTCAGATTGGAAAGTCACGCGCAATATCTTTGTAGCCGACAGTACCGAGGAGGCGCGGCGCCTCATACGAGAAAACTCGCTGATGCGATGTATTCGATACATCCTCGACCTGACCCAACGCTGGGGCGACCTCGCCATCTGGAAGCGAGACCCGGACATGCCAAATTCCGAATGCAATTTGGATTACTTTCTGAATGAAGTGGTGATTGCAGGAGATCCGGATGAAGTGACCCGACAAATTTTGGAACTGCGCGAGCAAATAGGACCTTTTGGCACGCTCGTCATGGTGGCTCATGATTGGGATGACAGAGAGCGCTGGTTGCATAGCATGGAATTGTTCGCTGCCGAGGTCATGCCGGCCTTAAATCGTAAAGTTTCTCCGACGATGACCGCTCGCTAGTATTTAGCCATGTCGTACAGACATGCGCTGTGCGCTTGTCTGTGGATTGTAAATCCGTTTTGGAGTGCGGGAGCTTGCTCCCGCTTTCAGGGGATGCCAGCTTGCTGGCATCCTGCCGAGCTAGGTCCTAGGGTAGTTCAAATTCCTCTCTCCAAATTTTTCTTAATACTGTCTCGAAAATAGCCTTTTCCCCGCAGGGGACAAAGATGAATAGCCGTGGGTAAGTGCAGCAACGCGGGGCGAAACCCACGGTCAGTGGATGGTTTGACGTCCAACCCCGGAGGGGTTGAAGGTGTGGGTACAGGTCAGTTCTACCCCTTCAGGGTCGGGTATGGTTGGCTTGTTATTTCACCCAGGTAGCGCTGAAGCGCAACCCGGGGCCTACCTAGATTAATCCCCTTCGGTTATTCCTTCAGAACAAATGGGCTTTTATGCCCCCTACCGTTGCAGTAAGTGTGGCGTCATAAAAGTTTGACAGCATCGCGCCATGACACGACCCAATGACCATCCTCTACGTCGAGCTGAATCTCTTCTGTATAATGTTAAAGGTTTGCCCATTCTATATATGCAATGGATTCTGCATGGTCCTATATGGACCTTAAGGAGCATTCATGACTTCACAACGTTTTCAGGGGAAAGTTGCCGTTGTCACGGGTGGCAATAGTGGCATTGGATTGGGTGTCGCCAAAGCCTATGCGCGGGAGGGCGCGCAGGTGGCAATTACTGGACGGAACGAGAAGACTTTGGAGGTGGCTGCCAAAGCAATCGGCGACCAAACTCTCGCGATTCAATCAGACGCTGCCAAAGTGGCGGAAATCGAACTGACAATGAAGCAAATCAAAGAGCGCTTCGGACGAATCGATGCACTGTTCGTAAACGCCGGCATCGCGAAGCTCGTCCCGTTCGACCAGGTCACAGAAGAGTTATTCGATGAAACGGTAAGCACCAATTTGAGGGGAGTCTTTTTTACCGTCCAGAAAGCAGTCCCGTTGATGCCCAAAGGTTCAGCCATTGTGCTCAATGCGTCGATTAACGCACACCTGGGCATGCCCGGGACAACGGTGTACGGCGCGAGCAAAGCGGGCGTGGTCAACTTGGCCAAGACCCTCTCGGCCGAGCTGTTGGAGAAAGGGATTCGGGTGAATGCTGTCAGCCCGGGTCCGATCACATCAGCGCTACTGCGCGATGGGCCTCAGGACAAAATTCAAGAAACAAGAGATTGGATTCAAAGCCAAATTCCAATGAAACGTTTTGGCACGCCGGAAGAGGTTGCCTCCGCAGTTCTTTATCTGACGTCGCAGGAATCCGCCTTTGTGTTGGGCGCGGAACTTCTCATTGATGGCGGCATGGCGACGATTTAGAAGTGATTTGCAAATACTGATCCTGCTACTTTTGTTTTGCGTACTCCTGATTTACTTTCGGCTAGCTCGCTCTCCACGCATGTCTGCAGATTGTGAATCCGTTTTGGAGTGCGGGAGCTTGCTCCCGCTTTCAGGGGATGCCAGCTTGCTGGCATCCGTGAAGTGCATCCGAGGCGGTACGACGCAGACATGTTCACTTCACATGTCTGCGCCACCCGTGCAGCAACGCGGAACGAAACCCACGGTAAGTGGATGGTTTGACGTCCAACCCCGGAGGGGTTGAAGGTGTGGGTACCGGTCAGTTCTACCCCTTCAGGGTCGGGTATGGTTGGCTTGTAATTTCCCCCAGGTAGCGCTGAAGCGCAACCCGGGGCTACCTAGATTAATCCCCTCCGGGGATTTCCCCGGAATAAATCAGCCGATTCGTCGGCCAACGGATTTGTACAGACGTGCTGACTTCTCATTTCTGTGCCACCCCGACACGCCACGCGGCAGGCTCGTATCGCTTTTCCTGGTTCAACCATCTCCTGTGAAGGCATACACAGGTCGCTCCTAACGGACCCGATGACAACTGGAAACGATCGATTGAAAGGTATTCCAATTCGGGGTAAGCCACAGTGCGGCGGCCTGTTTATAGATATCTTACGGGGTTTTCTCAAGCCACCAGGAGTCGCTTGGAGGTCGTTCTGTCCGCCGACATCAGTGAGACGGCGATTCCCGTCCTTGAAGAAATAGGTGAGTTTTTGAGTGATCCAATCCCACAGAGAAAGCATTATCGCGTGCAAATCGTGGACATGAACTTTGTCTTCCACAGCGCGGAGAGCCCAATTCATCAGTCGCTCCAATCACCTTGCCCCCTCGGATCCCGCCCCCTGCCATCCGGGTGGAAAATCCATAGGGATGATGGTCACGTCCGTTTTTCCCCTGAACAATCGGGGTGCGGCCAAATTCACCGGTCGAGATCACCAGGGTGTTTTCCAATAAACCGCGCCGCTTCAGATCCCCCAGCAATCCTGCCACCGGCTTGTCGATCTTGTAAGCTTTGTTTTCGAGATGGTTCTTGTCACACTCAGAATGCCCATCCCAATCGGTGCTGATCAATTGCACAAAACGTACCCCGCGTTCCACCATGCGACGAGCCATCAGGCACATCCGGCCGAATTTCTCGCTCGACTTCTCGTCCAACCCATAGAGCTGGCGGATTTCTGGCGATTCCTTCGAAATGTCCATGAGTTCGGGAGCCGCCATCTGCATGCGGAAGGCCAGCTCATAGTTGGCAATTCGCGCTGCCAGCCGAAGTCATCGCGTCGTTCTTCATAGTACCTGGAATTCCATTGCGTGACTCGATCGAGAATGACACGCTGCTCATCGGGATCGATTTGAGAAGGAGGGCTAAGGTCCATAATTGGCGAGCCGCCCGTACGGATGAGAGTTCCTTGATAAATGGCTGGCAGGTATCCGGATCCAAAAGCATTCCGGCTTCTACCGCTCAAACTTCCGTCGGTCATGACCATGAAAGCCGGGAGGTCATTAGATTCGCTCCCTAAGCCGTACAGAACCCAGGCACCCATGCTGGGATGGCCAACCAGGCTGGAGCCGGTATAGAGCCAGTTAAGAGCAGGGCCATGAATGAAGGAATCATGATAGCAGGAACGGATCACCGCCAAGTCGTCGGCATATTGCGCCGTAGCCTGGAAAAGATCGGAGATCTCTAGGCCTGATTGACCATATTTCTTGTAAGGGAATCGAGATGCCATCAATTTGGCTTCTCTGACTTTCAGATTCTGCAGGTTCAGACCCTCAGCCTGGAAGCTGGGGGGCAGCAATTGTCCATCGAAGCGATGGAGCTCCGGCAGGATCAATTGTCCACATGACTGGCTCCCCCTGCCTGCAAGAAAATGAAGATGACACTCTTGGCCTTCGCCGGGAAGGCAGGCGACTTCGGAGCTAAGGGGTTGGTTTCAGAGGCCGTGGCTTGTTGAAACACGCTGGCAAAGGCAGACTCCGACTCGAGCAGATAAGTCAATGGAAGTGTTCCGAAACCGAAGGCGGATTTCTGGAATTCCCGCCGTGGGTGAACCCATTCATGGCGCAGGCAGGCTGAAGTATTCATAGAATCCATTCCTTTTCTTGAAATGAAGGATCAAGCCCCAGGGTTGCAACGGTCACCGGCTCCGATGCCTGCTGGTTTGGTGCTTTTCTCAGTCTGTCGTTCTCAATCCACATAGGCAAACTCCGTGAGGTTGAACATCGAAAGGCAGAGTATCGTCAATGCGGTCCCACGAGCTGCACCGATCTTGGCCGAAGAAGGCGGCAAACTTTGGGACTCGTGCGCGTGGGTTCCACTGGCCGATAATTTTTCGATCATCTCCAGCGCCTCCTGTTTTTCCACGGCAGAAGGAGAGCGGCCCAAGGCCAGGTGCCACGCGGTCTCGACCCAATCTGCCGGATTCTCTCCGGCCTCGCGCACCAGACGTCCCGCAAATTCCTGAGCTTGTTGAAAAGAGATTTGATTATTCAAGAACCAGAGAGCTTGCGGCGCCACCGTTGTCACATCCCGTTCGGGGCAGCTGACGGCGTTCTCGGGGCCATCGAAGACTTGAAACATCGGGTATGGATAATTTCGCCGCACCAAGATGTATAGCCCCCGCCGCTGATGCTCCGTCGGATCGGCGGAAACCGGCCACTGCCACAGGCTTCCCAAGGCATTCATTTCGTCTTCCGCCAGTGGCGGGGCGACCGCACGTCCTCCCATCTTTAGATTGAGTGTCCCGCTGATGGCGTGCATCGCATCCCAAAGCGTTTCAGCTTCCAGCCGCTGGCGGTTCATCCGCCAGAGATAACGGTCTCCGGATCCAGTCTAAAGCCTGCATCATTAGTAAATCGACTCGATCGCTGATAGGCCTGCGGAGCATCATGAGTCGATGCATCGACTTGATGCTCCAGCCTCGAGAAACGAATTCGGTGGCCAGCCAATCCAGGAGCTCAGGATGGGATGGTGGCTGACCTTGGCGACCGAAATCGTTGGGAGTGCTGACAATCCCGCGGCCAAAATGCCACATCCAGATTCGATTCACCATGACTCGCGCCGTCAGCGGGTGATCTGGCTGACTCAACCACAGCGCCAACTTTTTGCGGTTGTGCGGTAGAGCTGAATGTGTCGAATAAGCTTCCATTTGAATGTCCGCCTGAAAGACGGCGGGAACCGCTGGGCTGACCTTGTCTCTCTCAGCGTCGAGGTCGCCCCGAAAGAGGATGTTAATCGGTGGAATCAGATCCGGCTCGCGATGCCCCAAGCCTGAGGCTAACGGAAGGTCAAAGATCCCGTCGAAATGCGCCCCCTGCGCATCTCGTTCCGGGATGGCCAATAATGTTTTGGCGATTTTTTCATACAGGGTGCGTTGCTCTTGCTTCTCCTCGGGAGTCAGCACCTCTTCCAGTTTAATGGAGTTGTATGCTTCCACCAGCGGGGCGGCGAGTTCCTTCTGCTGCATGCTGCGCCGGTCTTCGGGAATCTCGAAGGCTGCCACAGCCTCGTGAGAAAACTCTTTTTCCCTGGGTTGAAAAGCCCGGTCTTTGACCTTCTTTTCGAAAAGACGATAGGCAATCCGCGCTTCTTCAACGGCAATAGCCCGAGGATAGTGCTGTTTATGATCAGCCACCGACATGCCCATCACGACGGGGAATTCGGTTTCTTTGCTCCCGGCAAAAATAGCCTGGAAGGAGTAGTAATCCTTCTGCGAAATAGGATCGAATTTATGGTCATGACAGCGGGCACATCCCAGCGTCAATCCCATGAATACCGCTCCAGTTGTGTCTGCCCAATCGGTAAGCTTTTCGTTCAATAATTTCCTGGCATCCATGTTGGACTCGTGGATTTCAGGGCCCAATGTGTAAAGCCCCGTTCCCATCCTCGCCTCAAGATGCTCCAGCTTCAGGGGTGAAATCTTGTAGCTCTTGTCCAGATTCAGGTCATCCGGCCAGATCTCATCTCCGGCAATTTGTTCCTGCAAGAAGCGGTCGTAAGGCCGGTCTTGATTGAATGCGCGCACCACGTAATCACGATAGCGCCAGGCGTTGGGGTAGTAAATGTCGGTTTCGTACCCTCCGGTGTCGGCGTAGCGGACCACGTCCAGCCAGTGCCGTCCCCATCGTTCCCCGTATTGGGGCGAGGCCAGCAGTTCGTCGATGAGGGCTTCGTAAGCTTTTGGAGATGGGTTGTTGACGAAACTTTCGACCTGGGCAGGTGAGGGAGGGAGTCCAAGAAGATCGAAGTAGGCGCGGCGAATCAAGGTTCGTTTATCCGCGATCGGGGCCGGAGCTAGCCCCTTCTCTTCGAGCTTGGCCAAGATGAAGGCGTCAATCGGGTGAATGCTTTCTTCGCTCGCCCCAATCTTTGGAACCGATGGGCGTTGAGGTCGACGAAATGACCACCAACTCGGCTCTGTCTTGGAGGGACTGCTATTTGTTACGGTCCAAGGCAGACCTTGATCGATCCATTGGCGCAGCACGTCCAATTCTTCCGCCGGAATAGGCTTTTGCCCGGGAGGCATCTTGAGCTCCCCAATCTGAGCTGCTGCTTCGTACAGCCGACTCTCCAATGCCTTCCCGAGAATGACGGCTGGCCCCCGTTGGCCACCTTTCAAGAGATCATCACGCTGCCTGATATCCAACCCGGACATGCGGCTTTCTCCGTGGCAAGCCAGGCAATGGGTTTCGAGAATTTTTCGAGCCGCCTCGTCGATAGCAGGCTTAGACGAATCGGCGACCGCCATTGTCAGAGTTATCAATGAAAGTAACAAAGTGCCGGCCATATGAACTTTTAGCAAGGTAGAAGAAATGGTTGTGGAATTCTTAGACTTCTCAATTATTTCGGGTCAATCTGAGAATTCATTTTGTCTCGAGGTGACATTATTCAGTTTAACACGTCGGTCCGGAGCACAACTGGCGAAGGACGGCCGCCCGATCGAGCTGGCCGTGAATTTTAAGGTTCAATGAAAAGTCGAAGCAAGGATTCATCTTGAGCTCATCGCTGGGCTTGATGTGGTCACTAGGGGAGTCAATTAAGCCCAGCCGTCTAAGTGGCAGCTTTAATAATGCGATCGACGAGGCCCCCCGGCGCGCAAAACGATCCAATATCCTTTCCCTCCAGGGCTGCTGGCACACCCCAAAGCATCATATTCTGCACGTAATGACTGCCAAAGAGCATGTCGCCCGTATCGGCACGCAACATGTTTGGCTGGTTCCACGTCAACAGGTTATGGATGTGGAGGCTGTAGACACAACGCCGGGCCAACTCCAGGCCGAATTCTTTTTCCCCCTCATAAAGGTAGGTCATGGAGAGCATGTAAAGCTCAGGGACGAAATAAGCGTTGGGCCCATATCCAACTCCGTGAGCTAGATCTCCGTTGGGTCGGGCGAGATTAACGGCCCCCAAGGGCCAGCGGTCAATGCAGGCGTGTTTAATGGTTTTTAACGCGGCTTTCACCCGATCAGGACGAAAGATATCCCGCAAGCCGTGAAACTGTGCCATCCACTCCCCGTCTAGTTGGTAAGCGAAGACATCATCGGATTTCTTCCCCACCTTGGGATCCCAGTAAGTCAAGTAATATCCATCGGCCCACATTTTATTTTCCATCGACCGACTGCCTTGGTCGAACCATGTCCGACACTGCTGGGCAAAGGCTTTATCTCCGACTTTCTCAGCCATTCGCTGAGCCATTTTCAAGTTGGCCAGATGAATGCCTCCGACGTGCGACGTCATCCCATACCACAAAATACCCTCAAACCATTCCAAGTGGTAGCCGGGTTCCAGCGATGGATTTTGAGGGTCAACATTTCCACTCG
>JAXLQK010000030.1:0-74335 GCA_046331665.1 Terriglobia bacterium
TTTGAACAGGTCACTTTAGGAGGAAATATGAAAGCGTTGAGTACTAACAGGTTGCTGAAAAACTCCTTTCGCAAGGATCCTGGGGTTGTAGCGGCGGTCTGTGACCGCCGAAATTCAATCACTTGCGAAAGCACGACGCTCATAGAGCGCCGCTACAGTGACGTGTTTCAGCAAGCTGCCAAGTATGTTGGCTGGGTAGTAATGTTTCTGCTGGCAATGGTGCCTCTGGCATATGCCCAAGACGCCAAGCTGAAGATTGATCATCTCGACAAGTTGGCGGCCAAGGCTTCGGAAGTTTCCGAGGTCAATCTCGAAGGGCCACTGCTTAAAAGTGCCACAAAGTTTCTTTCGGAAGGCGAGTCGGATGAGGATGTCAAGAAATTGGTTTCCGGTTTGAAGGGCATTTACGTCAGGAGCTTCGAATTTGAAAAGGAAGGGGCATATTCCTCGGCCGATTTGGAGACTATTCGCAAACAATTGCAGGCTCCAGGTTGGTTGAGGATCGTGAACGTCCAGGAGAAGGGGGGGAAGGAATCCACCGAGGTGTATCAAATGCTCAGTGACGAAAAGATCGTGGGTCTGGCAATTCTGACGGCCGAACCCAAGGAATTAACGGTCGTCAACATTGTCGGGCCGGTCGACCTTGCCAAGATGGGGGGGCATTTTGGGGTTCCTTCGATGGTTCTAGGGATGGAAAAACCTAAAACCAAATAGACTAAGAAGTGGATTTTAATGGTTGACGAGAGAGCCAGTGCCAATTCATGATCTTTTCGAAAGACAAGATTACACCAGACAACCAGCTATCGTTTGACTGAGAATGCTCGACCGGCGTCATTTTCTGGCTTTTTGTTCGAACTGTGGACTGGCGTCAACCCTGTTCCCTGGCGTGTTGTGGGCCCTCGCCGATCAAAAACCTCAAATTACAGTCGAGATGATCCAGCAGGCCGCCGCCATTGCGGGTGTCACGATACCCGACGATCTCAGGCGGATGATGCTGGAGGGCCTGAACGAGAATCTCAAAAGTATTGAAGCCATCCGCGCCCTAAAGATACCCAACAGCCTTTCCCCGGCTTTCCTCTTTGATCCAGCGCTTCCTGGCATGAAGTTTGAAACCCAGTACCGGCCGATCAAGATGTCGGCAGCACCGGCCTTGGTTAATCTGACCCTGCCCAAGGATCTTGAGAAACTGGCTTTCGCCAGCATCCGCCACCTTGCCGAGTATCTCCGCACGCAAAAGGTCAGTGCAACGGCTCTGACCGAAATGTATTTGGAGCGATTGCGCCGCTATGATCCGCAATTGAAATTTGTGGTGACGCTGACGGAAGAACGGGCCCTTGCTCAAGCCAAGGAAGCGGACCGGGATATCTCAAGCGGCCACTACCGGGGGCCATTACACGGCATCCCGTGGGGAGCGAAGGACCTTCTGGCGGTCAGGGGATATCCCACCACCTGGGGTGCAGGGGGATTTGAGAAGCAGGTTCTGAATGAGAATGCCACCGTCGTAAAGCGGCTGGATGAAGCGGGCGCAGTCCTGGTGGCCAAACTCACACTGGGAGCTCTGGCCATGGGCGACAAATGGTTCGGCGGAAAAACGCGCAACCCCTGGAATCCGGCGCAGGGCTCCAGCGGCTCTTCCGCCGGCTCGGCCTCAGCGACCGCGGCCGGGTGTGTGGCCTTCGCCATCGGATCGGAAACGCTGGGGTCGATCTCGTCTCCCTCCACGCGTTGTGGAACCACGGGACTGCGCCCCACCTTTGGACTCGTTCCCCGTACCGGGGCCATGGCCCTTTCCTGGACCATGGATAAGCTGGGCCCGATCTGTCGCAGTGTGGAAGATTGTGCTTTGGTCCTTCATGATATCTATGGTCCCGATGGGCACGATCGGACTGTACGGCGAGTGGCCTTCAATTGGGATGCTGAATTGGATTGGCGCAAATTGCGCATTGGCTACCTGAAGGCCGACTTTGACTCCGCAGGGGTGCCTCCGGCCGAAGAAACGGCACCCACCTCGGATCTCAGCCCGGAAGAGTTGAAGAAGATCGAAGACCGGAAAAAGCGCCATGAGGAATCAGTCCAACGCCAAAAATATGACCGGCGTTTTGATCAGGCAGCGTTAGCAAAACTCCATTCCATGGGGGTGCAACTCATTGAAGTCAAGCTTCCCAAATTGCCATTCAACGAAATGATTCCCATTTTGACAGCGGAGGCCGCGGCCGCTTTTGATGATTTGACCCGCTCCCGGCGAGATCAGTTGCTGACCGAACAGGAGCCGGAAGACTGGCCTAACGTCTTTAGGGTTGCGCGGCTCTATCCTGCCGTGGATTACATCAATGCCAATCGAGCGCGCTTGTTGGTCATGGAAGCCATGGCGGCAGTTTTCAAGACGGTGGATGTGATGGTGTGTCCTACTGCCAGCGACCAATTGGTCGTGACCAATCTCACGGGACATCCGGCCGTCATCCTGCCCAACGGCTTTCGCGGGGATGACGCTCCAAACCCGCCGCCCGAGGACCACGGCGACGATGACAGCATCGGGGGACCCGGAACACCGGTCAGTTTGACATTCATCGGCGACTTATATGCTGAGGCCCGGCTCCTCGCCTTTGCCAAAGCCTATCAGGACGCCACGAGCTTTCATTGGCAACATCCAAAACTTATCCGCTAAATTCCGAAATCTCCTTTTTCGGAATCGCCACCATTTTCCCCCTTGTCCGCTTTTCCCGTAGACGGATCGCCCGATTTCCGCCTTGGGTGGAATATTTTGCTTGTATTCTCCCTGGAATGGATAGACCATTGCAAAAAATTATGATGAATCAGTCAGTCTCGCGGCGTGAGCCCGGTTGTTGATTTCTGTCCACAAGCCAGTTTTCCCTTGCAGACTCAAGAATGCCTTACGTCAGTTCTTTTCTCAGGATTTTCGCAATTGGGGCTTTGAGGTAGCTGTTGACAGGATGGAAGCCAGAGACCGAGGGGTAAGCCAGCCAGACGAATAGACGGGGAGACCGCATGCTCGAACAATTAACGCGTCAGATGGGTATTGGTTGCATTGTCGTCTGTCTCACCATGGGTGGATTCACTTCTTCAGCAATGGCCGTGCAGTTTGGCAGTTTTGGAGACGCTGCTCGTAAGGCTAAGGAAGCCATGCAGAAGAAGAAGGATGCCGAAGCTCAGGCCAAGAAAGATGCCGAAGCGAAGAAAGGGACAGAAACACAGCCGGAGGCCAAGCAGGAAACGGAGTCGAAGACGGAAACGGAAGCCAAGAAGGATACTGAACCTCAAAAGGAAGCGTCTCCTGCAGCCAAAGAGGAGACCGCGGCGACACCGAGTTTCCAGGTTTTTAGTAAGTTTGATTTTATTCCTGGAGAAAAGGTCATCGTTTTTGAGGATTTCGTGCAGGATGCGACCGGCGACTTCCCTGCCAAGTGGAATACCGATGGGTCGGGTGAAATCGTCACCGTTGCCGGAAAGCCCGGGCGATGGCTGATGATCACTTCCAGGGGCTTCTATACGCCGGAATCCGTTACAGCTTTGCCAGACAACTTTACCATTGAGTTCGACGTGCTCGTCGCCCCAACCTTTGACGGAGATAGCCTCATTGTTTCCGTCGGCGAACTTCCCACTGAAGGCGCGAGGGCCTGGAGCTTAGGGAATAATTACTTCAAATTTACTCTTTGGCCGGGGAGGGTTTCAGGCGGAGCTGGCAATGGCGAATCGGGGACTGAAATGCGGCAGGATGGGACCAATACCGCAGCCAATGCCAAGTCCACGCCGCAGTTTTCCAAGACCAAGAATCCTGTCCACGTCTCCTTGTGGCGGCAACGCCAGCGCGTGCGGGTCTATTGGAATGAGGAGAAAATGTGGGATCTGCCGAAAGCACTGTCCCCGAACGCGAAACTCAACAGCCTGGTATTTGCATTGCATAATCACTCCAAAGATTCCGAGTACTACGTGAGCAATCTCCGGGTGGCGGTGGGGGCCCCAGATACCCGCAACAAGATTCTCTCTGAGGGGAAATGGGTAACGCATGGCATCCTGTTCGATGTGAACAGCGACCGGGTCAAGCCCGAATCGTATGGGGCCATGAAGGAAATTGCCTCCGTATTGAAAGAAAATCCCGAACTGAAAGTCAAGGTGGTGGGGCACACTGATTCCGATGGAGATGATGCCAAAAACCTTGACCTTTCCAAACGCCGGGCCAACTCCGTCAAGGTGGTTCTCATCAAGGAGTTTTCCATCGAAGAGCCCCGTCTGGAAACTGACGGCAAAGGAGAATCCGAGCCGATCGACAAGAACGACACGTCTGCAGGCAAAGCCAATAACCGGCGGGTGGAATTCGTCAAGATGTGATACGGCGCTGGCGGTGAAGTAGCTTGGATTCTCGAGGGGGAAGCGTGCCTCCCTCTTCAATGTTGGTATCACTAATAACACCCACGCGGAAGGTGTTTTCAAGCTTCGCCTCAGTAGGACTCACTTCAAAATGACGACGCCAAGGGATCGGGCTGCTCCGCACAACGGGAGCCGAGGAAATCGGCTGCCGGATTAGGTCCGACACATTCCTGGCAATGCATGTCACGCGGAACTCCGGAGGTGTCGATTGCTCAGAAGCCGCTGGAGAGTTTCGGCAGCAGCGGCTATAGCTACTGCCCTAATCGCAGTGGGCGCACTCCTGGCGCAGGGAGTGCTCGTTCAACTTGGCCTTACCGAGACCGCCGCCCGCAACTTCTTATTCGATGAGCTCAAGAGTCCGGCATCGAGCCGCCGGAGTGCCATTGTGGTAACCGGCAATCGCGCCTTTCTGAAACTCTCCCCCGCCGCACGCGGTCAGGCTGCCTCAAGCTTGTTCGCGTGGGCGAAAACCTATGTGAACTCACCGGCCTTTAAAACTGCTTATGCAAACTACCGCCACGGTGTGATTGGGGAACCGAAGCAGTACGAGCTGAGCGTCGACGAAGAGGTCAAGAAAAAGTTAGACGACCAGCTTTTGGTCGCACAACAGATGAGAACGGCAGCAGAGTCGTTCCCTCCGGCAGAACGAGACCAGCTTCTTGCAACGGTGAAACAGCAAGAGACCTGGGCACGGGACCCCGCCACCATCCTAAAACTCAAGTCGGCGATGGAAGCGGAACGCACCCAAGAGAGTGAGAAGGAAACCGCGAGAATGAAAGAAGACGAGGAGAAGCTTCCGGGCGATCCCCAAAAACTTTTTGCACGACGATTGCGACAGTTTCTGGAAGGGACGGCGAACGTAAATTTTTCCGCCAAGACCCTGAGTCTTACGGGGGGTCCCGATGGCATTGAATTTATTGAGCCTGCTGATCGGAAACAATCATGGCTCTGGCAAGAAGCCGCCATCGTGGGCCAAGAGGCCACTTTGGCCGCTCGCGCCGCAGCCGAGGCTTGGCTGAAGGAGATTGAACCATGAACCGCCGGCAGGCGCTCTCGCTTCTGGCCTTGTCCGCATGGACGGCACCGCGGGCTTGGACACAGACTCGGCCCTCGGCAAAGTGCCGTGTGTTCATGGGATTTCACGGACTCCTGCTTGAACCGGAAGGAACACTCAAGAGTTGGCTCATTCAAGAACGCAGCGACGGTCTAGCTCCTGACTGGCTCGGGCTTGGACATAACCAGCCCTTGGCTGCTTTTACGTTGATGGCAATCCCGGGTCTTTCCAATGTTGTGACGGCAGCCGCAGGTAATGGATGCTCATTTGCGGTGCTCAGTGACGGCCAGCTTCTCTCTTGGGGGTGGAATTCCGGCTCAGGCCTGCTGGGGACTACGCCACTCTCGGCCCTCGAAGTGACGGCATCCTGGGGACCCAACTCGAATGCACCAATCCCGCTGGCAACGAAATTTGATGCCGTCGACGTCTCTACCCAAGAGGACCATGTCCTTGCCCTGGCCCGCGATGGTGGCGTTTACGCTTGGGGTAAGGGTAACAAAGGCCAGTTAGGAATCGGTCCTCTGCCCATCATCAAGTTTAAGACTCACACTCCGTCAGCGATGACCTATGTGCCCTTTCCTGTACGTGTTCCTGACTTGACCGATGCCGTTGCCATCAGTGCCGGCAGGAGGCATTCGTTGGCATTGCTCAAGGACGGCACGGTCCGTGCTTGGGGTGAAAATAGGTGGGGAGAACTCGGCGATGGCACGACGACCAATCGAGACAGGCCGGTGCCGGTTCAGGGTATTCGCAATGCCGTAGCCATCGCCACCGGCGGCGATGCGTTTTCAGTGGCCCTGCTGGCGGATGGCACGGTGATGACTTGGGGACATGTGGTCAACGGGGCTCTTGGTCGCCCCCCCTGGAATAACGACGACACCCCCAGCCCCATTCCGGCTCTTGTCCCAGGCGTCCAAGGGATTCGGGCGATTGGGGCTGGCCTTCGCCATGTGATTGCGCTGACCGAGGCAGGAACCGTTGTTTCCTGGGGGGACGGCACGTTTGGAAGTCTCGGCCGGGGTGACAATAAGACGAGCCTCCCGGCCAGCATCAAATCCTTGAGCGGCGTTCAGTCCATTTTTACCATTAATTCGACCTGCTTTGCCGTTCTCGCAACCGGCCGCATCATGACCTGGGGTGCAGTACGTCCGTGGACCCGGCCCGGTGGTGGAATGGACATTGTCAGTCGCTCACCCATCCTCCTATGGATCGACGGCCTTGACCAGACCTAGCCTCGAGGCGTGCGAAAGTGGAGTGAACCGTATCCGACCCGATCGAGTCATCACACAACGCGAATTGAATCGGACGACGCTCTCGCGGCAAATGCTCTTGCGGCGGGAAGACATCACCATCCCGGCTGCACTTGAGCGGCTGGTTGGGTTGCAGGCACAAGCTCCGCAATCGCCTTATGTGGGATTGTGGACACGCTTGCCGAATTTCCGTCGCGAGAACCTGGCTCGTCTGATTGAAGACCGCACCGTCGTCAAGGCGACCTTCATGAGAGCCACTCTTCATTTGGTCACCGCCGCTGATTTCGCCAGGTTTCGAATGTGTCTTCATCCTGCCCTGGTCGGAGCTGCAGAGTCCATCAGCAAGACTCGCGGAGGACTCTTTGACTTGGAAAAGGTTCTATCGAAGGCCAGACAATACCTCTCAGAGAAGCCAAGGTCATTCGCGGACATTAGCGATTGGCTCTCCAAATCATTTCCTGACCATGATGTGGGGGCAATGCGTTACACAGTGCGGACCCATCTTCCTCTGGTGCAGGTTCCCATTCGCGGGGGTTGGAGCTTCTCCAACAAGCCGGAATTCACTCTAGCCGAATCTTGGATCAGTGGGTCCTTATCGGCAGAAGACCGGACCAGTCAACTGGTTTTGCGCTATTTGGCAGCCTTTGGTCCAGCTTCAGTGGCAGATGCCCAGACTTGGTCAGGATTGAAACTTAAGGAAATCTTTGAAAAATTAAGACCCAAACTGCGAGTCTACCGTGACGAGAATCGGCGTGAATTATTTGATCTCCCAGAGGCTGTTCTCCCCGACGCCGATGTTCCCGCCCCCGTGCGGTTTCTGCCGGAGTATGACAATTTGCTTCTTGCCCACAGCGTCAGAACCCGCGTCCTGGCGGATGAGTTTCGCAAAAAGGTTTTTCTGCCGGGGTTGCGGGTCGCGGCCTCGTTTCTTGTGGATGGTTTTGTCGCGGGCGTTTGCAAAGTGGAGCGAGTGAAACAAGTGGCGACATTGATGCTTGAGCCCTTCGCTAAACTCAGCAAGCGGGATCGTACTGAAGTCGAAGAGGAAGGGGAACGTCTTCTCCGTTTTGTCCAGCCTGAGGCTGAGTCGTATGGAGTAAATATTGGCAAACAGGGCTGACGGGGTATTTGCGAAATCGATGACGTGATGGGCCCGGAAGGGTATTTCGCGGGTGCGTGTGCGAACCCGGAAGGAGAATTCGATGGTTGTCCGAATCTGGCACGGCCGCGTTCCTGCCAACAAGGCTCAAGCCTATCGAGAATTCTTGAACCGGGTAGCCATTCCGGACTATCGCGCGATCCCGGGCAACCTGAGTGTTCACATTCTCGAACGGCGAGAGGGGGAGATCTGCCATTTCATGACGCTTACTTTCTGGAAAGACCTGAGCGCCATTCGTCAGTTTGCCGGCAGTGACCTTATCCAGGCCAAATACTACCCTGAAGACAGGGAATACCTGTTAGAATTTGAGCCAACGGTCACCCATTACGAAGTTGTCGGGCATTCGTGAATTTGCAAAAACTGGATTTCGGAGTGCCGGTTTCTGACAGGGTGAGTTGCTTCGAACGGGAGACCTGGGTGAGAACAACTCGAATGACGAGCCTTCAAAAAGGAGATCCATGCGCGAGTATTTGGCGGATCGATTGGTGCGGATAGGCTTGGGCATTCTGATTATCGGCTCGGCGCCCTTGTTCGGCATCATCTTGCTGGCCAAGCTCGGTGTCTGGCCAGATCCCAATCCCAACCCGATAGGTCCCGGTTTATTGTTCTATTTCAGCCTGTGGCCCGGAGCGATCATCCTGGGGCTGGGGATTAGGCGTGCGTCGGCAAGACGAAAGCAGTCCGCTGCTGATCGGTAACTTCAACGAAAAAGCGAGCCAAGAGCCATGTCTGAACTTGCAAAGAACACAGTTTCCACGGTGATCCCATGCCTTCGCTATCGCAACGCATCTGTTGCCATCGAGTGGCTGTGCAACGCGTTCGGATTTGAAAAAAGTGAGGTTTATTGCAACCCGGATGGAATCGTCATGCATGCTGAATTGGTTTTCGGCAATGGCATGATTATGGTGGGCTCAGTGATGGAAACGGAGTTCGGGAAACTCATGAAGCAGCCCGACGAGATCGGCGGGGCTGAAACTCAAACGTCGTATATTGTCACAGCCGATGCCGACGCGGTCTATCAACGCGCCAAGGCTGCTGGCGCCCTGATCGTGGTTGACATAAAGGACGAAGACTATGGCGGGCGGGGTTTTTCCTGCCGCGATTTGGAAGGTCATTTGTGGAATTTCGGGACCTACGATCCCTGGTAATGCAAGCCCAGCGTCGGGCTGGAATGCAGACTTCCCCCTATTCCTTTGCCCATTCGGACATGGTTCTTTCAATCCTGCGATCGGGGACAAGCCAAATGATGGCCACAACGACGAAGAGCGATGTGGCCAGCCATGAATTGAAGAAGGCGAGTGGAATGGAGACCAGATAGATCATCACCGATACCTTCCCCTTAAAATCCTTACCCAGCGCGGTCGCCAAGGTGGACTCCTTGCCATGGAGTGAAACGAGAGCGCGGCTGAGGATGAAATAGGCAGCCCCAGCAAACAATTGCACCGCTCCGTAAATGGCGACAGGCCAGGCGGCGAAATGGGACTCGCCCATCCAGCCCGTTCCAAAGGGAATGAGAGAAAGCCAGAAGAGAAGGTGCAGATTGGCCCACAGGACACGACCATTGACCTGCTTAATCGCCTGGAGCAGGTGATGATGATTATTCCAATAGATGCCGAGGAGAATGAAGCTGAGAACGTAACTCATGAAGACGGGGACCAAGGGAAGAAGACTGGTCAGATTGGCTTCGTGAGGCGCGTGCAATTCCAGCACCATGATAGTGATGATGATGGCAATCACGCCGTCACTGAACGCTTCCAGCCTACTTTTGCTCATGTGAATCTCCGCTCGAATCTTGCAAGGGCCGTGACCGATACCAACCTACCAGCATGCCGGTGACCCATCCCAACGGTCCGGTGATAAAGACTCCCAAAAGGCCGCAAAGATTGCAGGATGGATAGAGCCATTTACAAGCTACAAAGACGCCGATCAAAAACCCTGCAATTCCTCCGACCAACCCTCCTGCAAGTGTTTTAACGATTCTCATTGAGGTTTCAACCTCAACCGATTCTTTTAAACCGTGCAAGGTGCCGCCAAGGACCAGTTCATTGGCTGGTTAGATTCACTTCTTTCAAGAAACCCGGATCAAGCTCCAATGGAGCGATATCGGGTTCTACCCATTCAGTTTTGGCTCTTGGGGAGAACAAAACCTCTCTTGAGTAGAACCTGAAAAGCACATTTTTCCTGGCGAGGGAACTCGCCAGCAGATAATTTACTCTTTCCTGGAACGGCAACTCAGGATGGCAGTGTTGAAGAGATTGGACAAGAAGCTCGACATAAGCCCGAGTGATCGTTTCGTGATAGCCTCTTGTCAAGGAATTGGGGGTTCCGTGCTTTTCATTGAGGCGCTGTATCCCCGCTCGCAGACGGTCCAAAGCTTCCGCCTTACCGTAACGGTTCACGTGCCACGCCCCTACCGCCAGGTGTGCATGATGGGTCCATTCTGAAGGGGGAATCGTGCCCGCTTCAAATTGTTGGACTAGTGAATCATAGCCTGCCATGTCGTCAATCCTCATTCGAATTGTTTTCCTCCGATTCCAGATCAAGAAGTCAAGACGATGGAACGACCGGTGTCATGGTCAACCAAATTAACGCTATCCCCAAAGGCCGCACATCGGGGCTTTCGTCAATATTTGCCGGGGGAATAGCGGTGGGGAATTCAAACGTGATGACGGACATTTCAGACCCTGTCAGGGACCCGGCAGGCAATTCCAGGTTCAACTCCTGGACTCCCGGATCTGAAGCTTCAAACTCCTTGATCAAATTCTGGTTGGCGAAAATCCGCATTTTCTGGGTGGCAATTTTCCCAGGCACCAGATAGGGAAGGAATTGTGCCTTGAGGCGAATCGGCGAATTTGTAGCAGGGAGCTTGAAGATCAAATGGGCTTGTCGGGCCACCGTCCAGGTATGGGTTTTTTCGGCCCTCGACCAACCCAACCCTTGGAATTGCAAGCCATTCCCTTTGGACGTGAAGTCGACGAGAGCGCCCCAGCTATAATTCGGAGAATTCTTCTTGACGAGTTCCTGCAGGCTGATGCCGCCGGAGGAGAAGGCGGTGAAAACGCGCACTTCATTGTGGCCTTGTCGAAATGCCGATTCCGGCAGGAGCACCGCAAAGTTTTCCTTATCCCCCTCTGTAAATGACATGGTGACAGCCCGTATGACACCGTTGACTGCAACAGCCAGAGGGGTTGGGGCGGAGGCTTTTTTCTCTGGGCGAAGAATTTGTCCTTTAAGTTTGGCAAGCAGGAATGGGTTATTCGAGTTGATATTGCTGTAGTGATTCAACCGCTCGATGTCACATTTCAATGAGGTATTTTTGATCAAACTAAAGTGATTCAATGGGAGGCCCACGATTTCATGGTTTGGACCTACTCGATAGGGCCAGTCCGGGGCCTGCACGGAGCCAAACTGAGCGATCTTGTTTTCCACCTTGTCAATCTTCGCAAAGTCGTCGGCTTTCAGGTCGATGACCTCGTTTGAGGTAATGACGAAATGTTTGCCAGGTTTCCCGGAGGGACCGGCAAAGGATTGACCGTCGGTGGGCCACCCCATCCGAGTCTTCAGAAGGTCTGCGAGAGTTGGCAATAAATCCACTGTTTCTACATTGCGATCATCAATCTTGCCATGGGTCTGGTGAGGCAGCTTCACAAACAGCGGTACCGAGAGAATATCCGCGTAATTTCCTGGTGAGGGCTTCCGGCGGGACAATCCAGGCCTGAAGCTCGATCCATGATCAGCGACAATGACCACGAGTGCAGAATCATACAATCCCACCTCTTTTAAGTGCTGGACCAAGTCCCCCACCAACCGATCGACGAATCCGACTTGAAGCAAATGTTGCTGATAAGCCAGGGTGACCGGCCACGGGTCCAAACCCCAAAGGTCGGGATCAATCCCGGAGCCATTGGATCCCTGCACCCCTCGAATCTTGTCATCGAAAGTAAACTGCTTCCCTGAAGGGAGAAACTGCCAGGGGGCGTGAGGCAGCAGGATATGCAGGAAATGAAGGGTGGGTTTATTGGAAAGGCAAATGGAATCGACAAACTGACGAAAACCGGCAGCCCGCCCCGTCCATTCCATCAGTTGATGATAATCATCGACTGTTGGCTGAGGTCGTTCATGGTCCGCTTTCAACTCAAGGAAATTCTTGTATGAATTCGAGATGCTGGGTAACCCTGAGGTCATCTCCGCGGGTAATACCCTGTAAAGGTAGACGAGGGAGAGATCGGACAACAAGACACCCAGCTGCCGATTCTTCGAAATCGAGTCCTTGTCCTGACAAAGTTCAGCAGGACACAGGCGGGTATTGCTTTCGTGAACGTTCAGTTCGTAACTTCCGGCGAGAAGAGTAAACAGGTTGTGAGGATGGTCGGCGGCATTGGGCAGGAGCCCCGCATCGGGTTGAGGGAACTGTCCATCCAGGATGGCGGGAACGGCGTGCAGGGTGCCATCACAAACCGAGGTAGCATTCCGGTACCAGGTCGATTCCTTTGCCAGAGAGGCAAAATGAGGGTAATGCAACTCGTCAATCAAATTCTGTTCATTCAGCAAGGAGGAGAGTGGAAATTCATCAAAAATGACCATCACAATCGGAACCGGGTTGGCGATTCGGTGGCTTGGCAGTAGGCCCGTGTTTTTCTCCCACACCAGCTTGCTTACGGGAGAATGAAAGAGAAACAAAAGTGGGAAAAAAGCCACGGCGGGCAGGAGAAACAGCAAAGAAAACCGAGAGCTTCTGACTTTTAGATAGCCGAAGGAGAGCGCGGCCGAGACCGCGAAAACGAGCGCAATTCTTGAGCCCCCACTCATTCCTGAAATCCATTTTGAGGCTGGCAGGAGGGTGAGGGTCGACAGGAAAGCCAACACCGCGCAATGGACCATCCGGGTGACCCTTCGAGCCATCATGGAAACCAAAGCCTCCAGAGTCACCAGAAGGCAAGCAGGAAGGACACTCAGGCCAATCGCCATGAGGCAAATTTCCAAAGCCGTTGTCTGATGAGCGACAAAGAAGCCAGGGTTCTTCGAGAGGAGGTTAAACAGGGGCTGTGCCAATCCGAAAGCACACAGGACAAGGATGTCGGATAGATTCAATCCCCAGTCAGAGCTAGTTTTCATGGGCAATGGGAACTCCCCCCGCTTTCATGGACGAGTTGGCGTGACCGTCCAGTCATCAGTCGCCGAAGAAATGCGTTTACTCACCCGATTTTTCCATCCAATAGAGGGTTCTCATGGTCCCTGGAATTGGGGTCGAATTCCTGATCTTGAAATACTGCATGAACTCGCGCTCAAAATTTGCCTGATCATAGTTCGGGAAAATGTCTTCGCGGCTGGCCAGCAGTCGCGACACCTGGGAATCCCCCTTGGGAACGAACTCAATGACCAGGAACCGGCAGATCCCTCCAAAAAAGGCAGCGATTCTGGACAAAGGCAGATTGTTGGATAGGGCTAAATGATGAATCAGGGCCAAGGCTAGAACCGCATCGGCCGGGCCTCGCGAGATCAGGGATTTCCGCTCCAGACTTTCCCAACCGAGAGCGGAACTGGGGTTCGTCAAGTCCTGCAATAATGGGAGAAGATGGGGTTCCTGGCGAGCCTTGCATTCCAGGTAATTCTTTTCGACACAGACAGGGTCAGCATCAAAGGCAATCGTCAAAATCCCGAGGGCGCTTGCCAGGCGGCTGAATTCCCCGGTATTGGCGCCGAGATCCCAAAGGATCCTGGGGCGGGGATCCAGCGCCCTTAAAATGTCGTGGACTTGTTGCTGCTTGAACCGAAAGGCTTCGGAACCATAATTCGTCCCTGCATAGTAATCGCTCCATTCGCTAGGGGGCGGCCGCCATTTGAGCCGGCGTACCGCAGATTCCAGATTGTCAACCAACCCCAGAGCGGCATGCCGGCTCACCTCCTGGGGCTTCCTCACTGATGGGCGATTGGCAAAATGGCGCTGGGTTTTCGAATGAAGATAAAGATGAATGAACAACGAAAGGCGGGCAAAGCTTCGAGCGGGCAATAGGGAGCTGACCAGGTCCAGGGGAATCCCGTCCAGGTGGATGCGCAGCAGTTGGCTCAAGCGGGCATCGGTGTAGGACATCAATGCTAATGGCCCCAAAAAATGCTGGCAAAATTGCCGGTAGGCAATCCAGGGCTTTCCTTCCTGGTATCGCTCAAACGAAAGGGTGTCTACCAGGACAGGCTGCCCCTTCCAAAACTGAATGTTATATGCAGACGCGTCCTTCAGCGACATCTCAAAGCCGAGGGATTCTTTTTGAATTTTCAGGGTAAGCAAAGCGGCATCCTGAAGCTGACGGAAGCTCCATTCATACGGGTAAGAGATAAATGGAATCCATTGAGGGCGCAGAACCCTGTAGGCCTCCGCGCTGGCTGCTTCATCCAACCTCATTTCCTCATGAGTCACCAAGCAGCCCGCTTGGGTTAATCGGCGATAGAGACCTGAATTCATCAGACATTCGTAATTGTCCCGGTACCGATGGTTTACTTGCCGCAATAGGGTTTTCCCTTTGAAGTAGAGAAAGCCGCTCGGGTCTCGAAAGGACTCAGTGGAAGTCTGAATTCGATCGGATGGAATCGGGACAGGCGTCACCATTTCAGGAATCGGGAGAATTTCGAAGAAAGCCTCCATCTTGTAAAAGAGGCACGCATTTTGGTCCAGAAAAGTTTGATCGAGTACAAAAACCCCAATAGCCCGGCCACCAGAATTTGAAGGATATAGCTTCCGCTGCCTGGGTCAATATAGGCGTAACAGGGTGGAGGGAATAGCACGAGGCTCACAGCCATCACAGCAACAATCTTCAGCATTCTGGCAAGATCCTTAAGGGGTCATCGAACGGGATCCTTTTCGTTAGGACGCGGCTGCCGAAAGTAGAAACCTCCAGCAGGTTCGTAACTGAGTTTCGGGGCCAAACGAAATGAGCCCTATTATGCCAATAAACAACGGTTATGGAAACCACTTCAAGATTTGGAAAAGCGGAGAACGGCCGGAGGTGTTTGTCCCAGCCAGTTCACGGGATCGCCCCTACCGCCAGGTGTGCATGATGGGTCCATTCTGAAGGGGGAATCGTGCCCGCTTCGAATTGTTTGACCAATCCATCGCAATCTGAAATCAAAGGCCCCCCAAAAACTCGATTCCTGTCCGTTTATTTCCCTCTTTAACAAGTACCCTGAAAGAAAGGCGCTCTGTCTTCAAGGGTCAGTTCCCCGGTCTTGGAAATCTTGCGAAGCGGCAGGAGTTGAAGCTGGATGGGAGGCGTCGAGATCCAGCGTTGATGAATCCTGGCTTCCGCTGTGATATCGGCGGTCCCCGGCACACTTTCAGCCGCCGCCTGCAACATGAAAGTGATCTGGTCTCCTTGGCGACCCAGCTCCCGCCAGAATCCTTCCGGCAAATTCATCAACTGAATCGAAGCGTCTTCGGGAACTTCCTGTGCCTTGATTTCCAGGGTGGTCGATTCACCCTGGCGTAATGTCATCTGGCTGACGGTTGTTGAAAGCTGACCCGGAGCGGGTTCACAAATTGTCATCACGATTGCTGGCAGAGGCCGCCGAATGTAATTCCAAAGCTCGAGCAAGGGACCGATATAAGTAGAAGCGTGGGCTTCAATCAGCATGCGGTTTGGACTGGCCTCCTCTTTGGTCGGAGTCCCTAAAATATGGATGGGGTAATCACCCAGCGGAAGAGATTCAGGGACATTAATTTGCAAGGCGATTTCCGGGATGATCATGTCAGCGCCATCAGCGTTGGGCTCGAACAACTGATCTGCACGAAATTTCCCCCTGGGAGACTCAACTCCTTTCGGTAATCCCTCCACCCATATGGAAACTTCCCCTTCAAATCCCGCTTCCCTGACCAGGTGAACTTTGAGGATGGCAGAATTTCCCCTGGGAACGGTGAAGTTCTCCGGACTGGTGAAGAGCTGAAATCCGGTGGCCTCCTGCTTGCCTTTGAGCCGGTAGACGTAGCTTTCTCCACCGCGATTCAAGCGATCCTTAATGGCGAGCTGGAATCTGCCGTCCTCTTTCGGCGTGTAATACAGGCTGCTGTCAGAATTCCCAAGCAAACTCCCCTGTCCTGCCACCACATCATCATTGCTGGCGACTTTCTTGCCGGCCGGATCGCGAAGTTCGAGCACGGTGTCGATATGGGGAAGGCCGAGTTGTTCGGCCAGTGTCCAAAAATGAAGGAGCTGGCCCGCCTTTCCACGAACGGTGTAGACATCCTGTTCTCCCGGAATTTTCAATACCCCATCGATGCAGATTTCTCCTTTTTGCAGGTCAAGCTCGGTGCCAGGTGCGGGGCTGAATACGGCTTCCTGGGAAAGCTCTACCGTTCCGCCTTCGCTAATTCCCCGCGAACCCCTTCCCCAAAGCCGCCACAGCCCTGCCTGCAATTGAAGCGAAGGAGTGAATTCCACCTCCATCTGATGCGTGTTTTGTTTGATAATCTTCGCGGCGATTTGCGGCATTTCGGCCGCCCTGGGAGCATCCGGCTGAAAGTGGATGGGCATGGTATAGGGATAAGTCATCCTGGCATATTCCGCCAGGCGAATAGGGGTGAGATACACTTTCTGCAATTGGCCGAGGTCATTGCCCGACAGATGCAGACGGGTGGTTTGGCCAATCCGAAGGCCCAGCGGAGAAACGATATCAATCCGGGGTAAAGACGCTATCCGAAGCGTGTACGTGCAAGCCTTCCCAAAATTGAACCCGCGGGGGCCGCGATATTGGTCAAGCTTGAGGTAGTAGACTCCCGATCGCGTGAAAGTGAAGTCGATCCAAGGTGACTCATCATAATCACTGCGATCGTCACTATACGCCAGCCGACGGTCTCCCGCGTCCAGGAGAGTCAATTTGGTTTCAAGTCCCGAACCGTATTCAATCGAACGCAGATCGAAACTCCAGTGATCTCCCGCCCTCACTTGAATCGAGAAGTAATCCACGTCGCTAGCCGCATCCAGGCGGCCTTCCAACTCCATGGGCAGTTGTGGAATGGGCTGGGCATGTTTCAGGTCGTCGTTGGGCTCGGCTTCCAAAAGGGAAGCGAATTGACTCACATTAAATAGCGCAGACTTCGAATACCCATCCAAAGTCCTGGCTCGAACCAGATGCGGCCCCAGTGAAGCCTCCTGTGAAATCGAGACCCTGCCGGTGAGGCGGGTGGAGCGAATGGAAGTGGTCTCGAGCCAGGTCAAGTCTTGGCTGTCAAAAACGACTCCGGTGGTGTTGGCCAGACATTCGCCGACGATCTCAACCTCGAGTTGCGTTCCGCGCTGGGCGCTCAAGGGATAAACCCGAAGGATTTTGGGAGAAGGAAGCTCGGCCCGGGCCATTGAGAGGAATGGCGAAGAAAGTAAAAGCAGGGTGAAGTGAACTAAACCTCGGCGGAGCATGAAAGACATCCAAAACGTGGGTCGATTGGCTATGAGCACAAGTAGTCTTTCGAACTGAGAATTTTCCCGTGGGGCGTCAACTCAATTCGCCCTCATGTAGAATTCGGTGAGGCTGATCGAACGAGGCCGCAGCTTGCAAGGAACAGGACAACGGGAGATCAGGCGAAGAGCTCCGTAACGGGGGTGCCATCTTTCACAATGGCGACGGGCCTGCCATTGGCATGATAGTTCTTGGTAAAGTCAATGCCGAGGGACTTGTAAATCGTGGCCCCCAATTCTTCGATCGTGACAGGACGGTCTACGGGCTCTCCCGCTACTTTGTCGGTCTTCCCAATGACCTGTCCGCCTCGAATGCCCGCGCCTGCAAGAGCAACGGAAAAACTGCGCGGCCAATGATCGCGGCCGGCCGAGAAATTGATCTTGGGGGTCCTCCCGAAATCGCCGATCACCAAAACCAGAGTGGTTTCGAGCATTCCCCGCTGTTCCAGATCATTCAACAGAGCCGGAAAGGCTTGATCGAAGTCTCGCAGTAGAGGCTGGGCATTTTTTTCGTGCTGGGAATGCGTGTCGTATCCACCCTGATAAATCGTGATGAGCCGCACCCCCGACTCCACGAGACGTCTTGCCAGCAGAGCTCCCTGGCCGACGGTCGTTCTCCCATAGGCGTCTTTCAGCTTGTCGGGCTCCTGGCTCAGATCGAAGGCTTTCTTGGCCACGGGAGATGAAATCAAATCGAAGGCTTTTTGATAGAACTCATCCATGCTCTCGATGAGCGGAGATTGTTCCACCTGCTTAAATTCGCTGTCGAGTGCGGCAAGCAGCCTGGCGCGGGACTGAGCCTCATCAAAGGAAATGCCCAGAGGCAAAGTGAGATCCTTGACCGAAAACGTTTTCGTATTCGGATTTCCGGTGACGAAGGGATCATAAGAGGATCCCAGAAATCCCGCCTCCGCTGAGAGATCCTTATCCGGGATTACCACGTACGGAGGCAATCCATTCTTCACGCCAAACTCCTTGGAAACCACAGAACCATAGCTTGGTTGGATCAAGTCATTCCGAGGACGCGTGCCGCTGGCAATATACTGCCTTGCCCGTTCGTGAATGGCTTCATCTGAATGCATGGATCGAATGATCGAAAATTTCTTCATCGATTGCGCCGTTTGCGGAAGCAGTTCCGAGAGGTGGATCCCGGGAATGGTGGTTGGAATGGACTTGAAACTCCCCCGAATGTCTTCAGGCGCATCAGGTTTGGGGTCGAAGGTGTCGAGTTGGCTGGAGCCGCCGTTTTGGAAAATTACAATACAGCAAAGGTCTCGCCTGCCGGGCGAGGCTGACAACAGGCTTGGAAGGCTGAGTCCGCCGATTGCCAGGCCGCCGATCCGGATAAAATCGCGCCGGCTATACGGCCCTACCAGCGACGTGGGTGATATAAGCATTGAAATCCTTTGGCAGGTTGCTAAAAAACTCACTGTAGCGGCGCTCTATTAGCGCCGTCGTTCTGCAAGTGATTGAATTTCGGCGGTCATGGACCGCCGCTACTGGCTCCCGCTCTTTGGTCGACCGGGTATTTCAGCAACCCGTCATTGGTGTGTCCCATGGAAAAAGTCTGCACCGTTTCCCTGCATTCTAGCAGAGTATCGAGGGAATCCTCAGTGATTCAATTGGAATTCTTTTGAATTCAAGATCGACCACAGAACTCCTTCGAGCGCCTGCCTTCGAGCTCGGCCGGATTGTGCTTCCTGATTCAAATATTCAGAAAGAAGTGTTTTTTCGCGTTCCGAGGGAAGCCTGGCATAGGCGCGTTCGTACAAGACTGAAATAATTTCCATGTCTGGCATCTGCTTCTCGATAAGAGTCCCCAGAATGTTGTTATCGGCGGACACTTTTTCCGTCAATACCTCGCTATTCTGCAGATGCAATGCCTGGCTCAAAGTCGGGTTCTTACTGCGTTCCGCCAGGACGTCGCGCCGGGGGATCCCGAAGGTGACCAGAAAATAGTCAGGGATTTCAGGAAAGTAGAGATCCTTAGCCGAGGTTCCGGCCGGGTACCCTTTGAAGGGATGACTAACCCCCACCAGCTGCCCGATCGCATCCAGCAATACTTCACCGGAAAGCTTTCGAGGATAATAGCGCCTGAAAAGCAGCCGGTCCAAACGCGTGTTCTCCTCGGTAGAGCCCGTTTTGCGTGAGGCGAGCTGGTAGGTGGCTGAGTTCAGAATGGCTCGATGAAGCGCTTTCAGGTGATAACCGCATGCGATGAAGTGCCCGGCTAGTGCGTCCAGTAACTCCGGGTTGGTCGGAAGATTAGTCGAGCGGAAATCATCAAACGGCTCGACGATGCCCGTTTCAAAGTACTCATGCCAGATCCGGTTTACCGTGGCCCGTGCAAAGTACGGATTTTGGGGACTGACGACCCAGTCGGCCAGAACTTTTCTTCGGTCCGCACCCGTCGGCGGATGGGGAGTATCCCCGCCCAGAAACTTCATGACGGCGGGCTGCTTTTTAACGGGGTTCTCGATTTCTCCGTCTTCTTCCAGATACCAGGTTCGACGGTAGGCGGCGTATCCATGCTTGACGCGAAGCTGAGAAAAGAAAGCGGCCATCCCATAAAAGTCATCTTGCGTCAGGTTCTCCAAGGGGTGATTGTGGCATTCTGCGCACTCTAATCGAACCCCGAGAAAGAGACGGCTGACGGTGGGAGTCACTTTGTTAACGCTGAATTTCTTTAACATGAAGTCGGATGCAGGGTGCCAGAAATTCGCCGCTGGATGGATCATCGTGTCCCCTTCGCTGGTGAGGAGCTCACGGACAACTTGATCATAAGGCCGATCGGCAGCCACCCATTCTAAAATCCAGTCCTTGAAAGTCCCCATGGAGCGGCCTTGCATATGGAGCTGGCAGTTGCGAAACCAATCTTCAAATTTTACCGTCCAATAGGAAGCGTACTCGGGCCGTTCCAGCAGCTGGTCGATAAGACGTGCCCGTTTTCCCGGACGATGATCGCTCAGAAACCGGTGGACCTCCGGAACTGTGGGCAGGAGACCAATGGTGTCCAGATACACCCTCCGCACGAATTCTTCATCGGTTGCGAGAGGATTAGCTTCGACTTGCAGTTCCCGCCATTTTGCAAAGACATGGTCATCAATGAAATTATGGGGAACCCACTTCGTGCCCCCAGGGCTTCCGGCCCCAGCGGCTACTCCAATCTGGGCCGCCGCCACCTGCCCAAAAGCCCGGGCGGTAATAGTTGTCAATCCCGGGTTCACACCTGAAATGACTCCACCGGCAGACAGCGTCGCCACGGTATCGTCATTGGTGGCGTAGCGCACCTCTTGAGTCATATCACGCGTGGTCCCGTCGGAAAGCCGGCCAATGACGACAGCCTGCTGCTGAACTCCCTTGCCGCTGAGCACCCGCTCCGTGGGGTACATCTCCAGCCTGGTGAGGTGGACTCCCCCGCCGCTCCGTTTTGCCCCCTGCTTCAGCCAATTCAGGATGGTGCGATACTCTTCAGAATCACGCGGCAGGACCTGACCCCCTCCATGAGGAATCGCAAAAGAAGGCTTTTGGAGGATGAGGCTTTCTTCGGGGTTCGGCAAATTCACGCGCCGGCCATCATGATTCTTTACGATCATCTGATAGTCGGCCTCCGCGTCATACCCAAACAATGAGAGTTTGAAACCGTTCTGACCGGCGGGCGACCCGTGACAACCGGAACCGTTGCACCCTTTTGTGGTGAGAATGGAGAGAATGTCGGGGGAGAAGCTGACTTCCATGTCATGAGACCGGTTGCCTACCACCACGGGAATAACCTGCGTCATCCCACTCCACAGGACTCGAACTTCGGTTTGGCCGGCAGATACTCCAACCATCTGCGCCTTCACCCTGTTGATCTCGATTACCTGCGGGTTTGAGGAGAGGATTTGAGCGGAGTGGGTAACGTCCGTGACCTTCCCATTGGCGTCTGTGGCCTCAACAATAAAATGTTGAGAGGTGCCAGGGTGAGCGAGAACAATCCCCTCGGTTGCAAGCGGAGAGATGGCTTGACGGGAGAAAAGTCCCTGGTCTCCGAGTCCAATTTTGAATTCGGTTGAGTCCAGGCAAACCCTCCTTGACTGAGGAGGACCACTGTCCACAACAAGACGCGAAACACGCAATTTCCCCCAAACTCGCACCGGTGAGCCTGCACGGTAACCTCGTCTTCCTGCGTAGGCCTAGTATAACATTACTCAAAACAGGAGCGCCGACCGCTTCTCGGAGCTTCCGTCAATGTCACTCAATGAGTCCGAAGGGAGAGTTAGGGGAGTGAAGTAACGGTTGGCAGGAATTCTTTCCCATGCTCCCCGGAGGCACAAAAGTTCAGTGATCCGCAGTCGGTTCCGGTCGGGGCGAAGGCTGGGCGCCTTTCGGAATCTCTTCCGGACCCAGGGAACGCTCTCCAGCGTTTACCGGGCAGAATTCTTGTGCCGTTCCAGCTTGCGCAAAAAGCCGGGTTTCTTGAGCACCTCTTTGTTCACCACGCTCAAGGGGATTTGCCCGCGGAAAACCGCCAAGGCGCCCGTGCAATCGGCTCGGCCGATGTCGCGGAACAATTCCTCCGTCCAACCGATGGAGTGAGAGGTCACAATGACATTTTCCATTGTTAGCAAGGGGGAAGAGGGGTCCAGGGGCTCATGCTCCATCACGTCCAGGGCTGCTCCGGCAATGGTTCCATTCTGAAGAGCATGAATAAGGGCGCCCTCATCCACGATGGAACCTCGCGCCGCATTAATCAGATACGCATCCCGCTTCATCAGGTTCAGTTGGGCAGCGCCGATCAAATGCCGCGTCTCAGGGGTAAGGGGGCAATTGATCAATACATAATCGGAGTGGTGCAGCAGGTCCTCCAAGGAGACCAGTTCCACTCCCAGGGAAGACGCCTTGGCCGGATCCAGATACGGGTCGTACGCCAGCATTGCCCCAACATCAAATGGGCGCATCAGCTTGATCACTTCAGTCCCAATTCCCCCAAGTCCGACCGAGCCGATGACGCGTTCTCTCGGCTCCCTGCCCATGCGTCGGGTACTTTCGCGCCAATGTCCCTTGCGGACCATGGCATCTTTCCACACCAGGTGATGTGAAAGGGCCAGAATGAAGAGAACGATGGATTCCGCCATGGGGCGGACCACCGCTTGCGGAGTAATGAATAACGCCACGTCGGCTTCGGTACAGGCCTTCAAGTCGACGTTGTCATAACCAACTCCTGCTCTGCCGATGGCACACAACCTCTCTGCGGCCGTCAGCGAAGCCGCGGTCACCCGAGGCTTCAGGGAGATGACGACGTCGTAAGGGGCCAACTGATCCGCGGTGTATTCCGCCTTATAGTCTTTGATGAATTCATAGGAAACTCGGGGTTCCCTATCCAGCAGATCCAGACCAAAGTCAGGGAAAATAAGCTTATGTTGTTCGTTGAGAAAATCAGCCGACAGACCAACACGGAAGGGGACCGTTTCAACCATTTTTTGATATCTCCAAAAGGATTTTTTACGATCGGGGGTGGAAGCCTTCGAGCTTTGGATCGCTGAGCCTGGAGTGAGGAAACCAAGCCTGGTCCTGCGCCAAGGCTATGTTGAGCGAAAATCCTGCCGGAGTCAAATCTTCAGCAAGTGGTCATGACCTCTCTACGTTCGACTCCAGGTCATTTTACTTCGAGTGCTCACAGGGCTCTGCTCTCCGGACTTTCCCGGAAACGCACCTCAAAGCATGTTCCTCCACCCTCCCGCTCCAGGCAGCGGGCAACGCCGTTGTGATGTCGGGCAATTTCCTGGACCAGAGCCAGGCCCAAGCCTGCTCCACGATCGCTTTGCTCGCGCAGGCTGGGAGGTCGATAGAAAGGTTCAAAGATTCTTTCCCGCTCCGGGGCCGGAACTCCGGGGCCACGGTCTGCGACTCGCAGAACGGCCCCACCCGAAGGGGGTGACTCGACGGAGGCCTCCACAGGCGATTGGGAAGAATACCGCCGGGCATTTTCGAGAAGATTGCGAATGAGTCTTCGCAGCAAGCGAGGATCTCCCGAGATGGTCACGGCTTTTCCACTGACTTCGGCTCCTATTCGCGCTCCCTCCTCTGCCAACAGGGCCAGCAGATCGACCTGCTCCGTCGTTTCGAGTTGCTCCAGAGCGTCCAGACGGCTGGCGAGAAGCAATTCTCCGATGAGTTCATCCAACTCGGCGATATCCTTTGCCAGACTCGTCCGGAGCTCGGGCCGATTGTCTTCTCCAAGCAATGCGATACCCATTTGAATTCGTGTCAGTGGCGAACGCAGTTCATGAGAAGCGTATGCCAGCAGACGGCGTTGGGCCTGAACCAGGGTTTCGATACGTTCAGCGGCCAGATTAAAGCTTCTGGCCAAATCGGCGATTTCATCTGTCCCCTCCACTTTGACTCGGGCGGACAGTTCTCCGGCACCCAGCGCCTCCACTTGCTGTTGCAACTGTTCGAGCCGGCGGGTGATCCGGCGAGCGACAGGCCTGGCTCCAATTCCCACTGCCAGGGCGAGGAAGAGGAGAGACAACAGAAGAGCCAATGGCCGGTGCGAGTGATGCCAGCGCACCAGGAGCCAGCGTCCGTCGGGCATCGCCAAGGCGATGGTGGGCCCTGCTCCCCTGGAGTAAACCCACCCGCTTTTCACCCGAACACGCGTAGGAGCGGGCAAGGGGCTGCCGGCGGCGGCAAGCAGATTGCCATCGGCAGCGCGCAACGAGACCTGCGCCGAAAGGAGGTTCCCCAAGCGATCCAAGGATGCCTGGAGTTCATCGTGCGGGCGATCTGCGCCGGGCAGGAGCGTCCCGACCAGCGTCCCCAACCCGTCCAAACGGTTCTGATCGTCCAAGTCTCCCGGTAAGAAGAACCAGGCTGTCAGAACAAACAGGACAAAAAGCAGGAAGATCCCCAGAAGCGCAAAATAAATTTGCAGATAGAAGCGGCGCATCAAATATCCTGATCCTGATTTTTGGCAAATACGTATCCCGCACCTCGAACGGTGATCAAACGCCTGGGATGGCGAGGGTCATTCTCCAGAGCCGCCCGGATTCGGGAAATGTGCACATCAATACTGCGGTCGAAGGCTTCGAGTTCTTCTCCGCGGACGCTGTCCATGAGAGCCTCGCGAGACATTACCTTGCCAGCATTGAGCGCCAGGGCACAGAGCAGATCGAATTGGTAACCGGTCAACGTTCGTTCCTCGCCTTCCAGCCGGACGATTCTGGCATCGCGGTCAATTTCCAGACGCCCGAAGCGCAGGGTGGAAGAGTGTTTTTGAATCGTGGGATCGGTTCGACGCAAAATGGCCCGGAGTCGAGCCAGCAGTTCCCGGGGGTTGAAGGGTTTGGGCAGATAATCATCGGCGCCCAATTCCAACCCGACAATCCGGTCCGTTTCCTCGCCTCGTGCCGTAAGCATCAAGATTGGGATATCCCACTCCGCTCGCACTTGCCGGCACACCTCAAATCCATCCAAGTCTGGAAGCATCACATCAAGAATGAGAGCTTTGAACCCTCCATGATGCAGTAGCTTTAATCCTTCCCTGGCTGTTCCTCTGGCCGTGAGCTCGATGCCGCGCTTGCCCAGATATTCTCCAACCATAGCCGCCAGGGATTTGTCGTCCTCAATCATCAGGACGCGCTCAGTCACGGTTTCCTCCCCTCCTCAAACGCCGGCGATGTGAATTGCGATCCGGAGTTTTCTCCAGGGCGACTCGAGGGTTTCTTTCTGGTTCGATTTTGCCACCCGCTTCCGCCAGAAATCGAGTGGATGGCTCGAACAGCCCCCCGCCGGGAGGGGGCTGTCGAGAATTAGTATCATCGAGAACCAAAACACCAAACAACGGGAAAATTACCTTCAGCGATGGAATCGTGAAATCGCATCGGCCAATTGGGTGCGCTGTTCCAGAGTCAAAGACTCTGCCACCTCCGCCAAAGCCTCCACCACCTTGTTGCTGGCATTGTCGGCTAGTTGCATCTCGGACTGGCGCAATGTTTTCAGGGCCTCCCGGTCGACCGAGGGCTGTAACAAGGCGTCGTGGATGGCCTTCCGGTTTTGCAGATGCTGTTCCCTAAGCGGAAGCAGACCCTTGACCGTCGTCTCGACAATCGAGGTGATTTTCTGACGTTGTTCATCGGTGGCATTGACCTTTCTTAGAAGCCATGCCGTCACGAAGTCCGCCCGCTCCAGTGCTGAGTCAGGATCCAGCTTGCCATGGCCGAAAGCCGCAAAATGGCCTCGGCCGGGGAAATCCTGGGAGTGAGAATAAAGACTCACACTGCCCACCACGATCCCTCCGATGACAAATCCTGCCAGGAGGCCAACGAGAAATTTTCGCCCCGCCCCTTTGCTACAGTTTTGATTCTTTTTGATAAGTTGTTCAGTATTTTCACTCATAACGCTGAGGCTCCTTTCCGATTGCAGTCAACGACGCCGCCTTTTGGCGACGAATGAAACCATCGTACCCGCCGTTTGTTGCGAGTTTTCGTCGCCAATGTAAAGTTTTGTGAAGAGAGTTCTTTCCCGGTCTGAGCGCGGAGGACGCCACGCCTGCGTGTCTGAGGTTGACGTCGGGTCTCGATTCTCCTTATAGTGTGACACAGCCTGGATAGATTCAATTTCTCGCACGGCGGGTGGCCCCTCTAATGTCACATACCCAACAATTCATCCAAAAACTCAAGAGCGCTCAATCCCAACTGGGGTTATGGGTGACATTAGAATCTCCGACGATCACCGAAATTGCGGCTCGGATGAAGCTTGATTGGGTCGTCATTGACACCGAACACGGCCACTTGGATCTTAAGGAGGTCGTCGACCATCTGCGTGCCTTGCGGGGAAGCGAGACCGTCGGGCTCGTTCGGGTTCAGGAGATCGAGCAGGGGCTTATCAAACGCGTTCTCGATCTGGGCGCCGATGGAATCATTGTCCCGCAGATTCGAACCGCCGAGGAGGTCGAACAAGCCGTTTTTTTTGCCAAATATCCACCCCGTGGGATCCGCGGCATTGGCGGCGAAAGAGCGACTGCCTGGGGGAAAAACCTGGCTTTTGCCAAGACCGGGAATGATCATACCCTGGTCATCCCCTTGATTGAGCGGGTGGAAGCCGGACGAAATATCGATTCCATCTTGCAAGTTCCTGGAGTCGATGCCTTCTTTTTTGGCCCGGCCGACTATTCAGCCTCTGCAGGTTATCCGGGGGAGTGGGAAGGTCCGGGAGTAGCCGAAGAAATCCTTCGCGTTAAGGGAAAAATTCTCGCCAAAGGGTTTGGATGCGGGATTATGGCAACGGACCTGGCAAACGGGCAGATGCGGGTACAGCAAGGGTTTCATATGATCGGGCTGGCTTCGGACGTGGGCCTGTTGATCCGCGGGATTACCGACATGCTCCACGGACTCGGGAGGCCTCTCGACCCAAGTGTCTGGAAGTGATGGACCCTGAATTTCTGAAGGCCTTTGATCATCCGGTGTGTTCTCTTTGCCCGACCCTCGGCTTTTTCCTGTATCGTGCCGTTTTTGCTGTCCTCATTTAAGAGTCGCCAAGATTCATCAACTCTACTCATTAGGATTGCCCATCTTTGAAGGAGGCCTTCGTGACTATTGCCGAAAATGGATTTCCTTCCCAGCAATTGCATCGAATTCCAAAATCAGATTGGTTTGTGCCATTCCTTCTCGCCCTTTTGTTGGTGGGGCAAGGGGTACCGAGTCTTCAGGCCGAGAGGGCGGCGCGTGGTCCTTCGGCTCCCGCGAACTTGCGTTGCGAATACCTCGTTAACCCCATGGGAGTGGATGTGAAACAACCGCGCTTTTCATGGACCCTGGACCACACCGAGCGCGGTCAAAAGCAGACTGCCCTGCAGATTCTGGTGTCTAAATCGCCTGAACTCCAAACGGGAGATCAATGGGACAGTGGAAAGGCGGAGTCGAATGACTCATCCCAGGTGGAGTACAAAGGAAAACCCCTGCTCAGCGGCCAAACCTATTATTGGAAAGTCCGCTACTGGGATGCCCAGGGAGTGGTGAGTCCTTATAGCTCAGTCGCCCGTTTTGATACGGGTCTTTTCCTGCCGGAAGACTGGAAGGGATCATGGATCGGAGTTAAGAATCAACTTCGCAAGGAATTTAATCTGTCAGGAAAAGTGGTGCGCGCCCGAGCGTATGTCTCAGGGTTGGGTTACTACGAACTCCACTTGAATGGACAGAAAGTAGGGGATCATGTACTTGACCCCGGCTGGACTACCTATACCAGGCGAATTCTTTACAGCACTTATGACGTGACCTCACTCCTTCAGCAGGGAGGGAATGCTCTGGGAGTCATGTTAGGGCAGGGTTGGTATCAAGCTTACGCCGAGGGGTACCCGGTGCGATGGAAGTGTGATAACTGCGGAATCTTCCGCATTCAATTGAATATCGAGCTGGAGGGAGGTAAACAGATCGGGGTAGTGTCTGACACGTCCTGGAAAGGGATGGATGGGCCCATTGTCTTCAACAATATCTATAACGGAGAAATTTATGATGCGCGCCGCGAAACCCCCGGTTGGGACAGGCCTGGGTTTGACGACCGGCAATGGGCGCCGGCTCAATCGGTAAAAGAGCCGGGAGGAACGCTTTCCGCCCAGCTGATGCCGGCGATCCAGGTTGTCGATACGATCACACCACTGGTCATAAACAACCCCCAACCCGACGTTTACGTGTTTGACATGGGACAAAATTTCAGTGGATGGATTGAGCTTCGCGTCAAAGGGCCGCGAGGGAGTCGTGTTCGCATCCGCCATGCCGAATTGCTTTTTGAAAATGGCACTCTCAACACGGAGAATTTGAGAAAGGCCCAGGCCACGGATGTCTATACCTTAAAAGGTGAAGGCGAGGAAGTCTATCAACCCCGCTTCACCTATCATGGCTTCCGCTATGTCGAACTGACCGGATACCCGGGGGTTCCGACTCTGGCGGCAGTGCGCGGGAAGGTTGTCCATTCGGCTGTCCGCCCCATTGGCAGTTTCTCCTGCTCCAAACCGATCCTCAATCAAATCCAGCGGATCGTCACTTGGGGGCAAAAAACCAACCTCCATAGCATCCCCACCGATTGCTCCCAGCGGGATGAGAGGCAAGGGTGGATGGGAGACGCCCAGGTGACGGCGGAAGAAGCCATGCTCAATTTCGATATGGCGGCATTTTATTCCAACTTCGTGCGGAATATTCGCGACGTACAAGATGAGCAGGGCCGTATCACCGATACTGTACCTCATGTCTGGGGTTCCCGCCCGGCGGATCCAGCCTGGGGGACTGCATATCCGCTTCTTTGCTGGTATATGTGGGAGAACTACGCAGACAAACGAATTCTGGAGGAAAACTATGAAGGGCTGAAGAAGTGGGCTGATTTTCTCCACTCCGCCAGTGAAAACGGAATTCTAAAATACTCCTACTATGGAGACTGGGTGGCGATTGAAAAAACGGTTGGGAGCCTGGTCTCGACGTTTTACTACTATTACGACACCGATATCGTTGCGAAAGCGGCGCGAATTTTAGGCAAGACCGCAGATGCGGAAAGCTACGCACAGCGAGCTGCCCAGATCAAGGAAGCATTCCACAAGGCTTTCTATAATCCCGACACCAAGACATACGGCAATGACACTCAAACCGCCGCCACCCTGGCCCTTTACCTTGATCTGGTGCCGGAGAAAGAGCGAGGTTCCCTGCAGCAGAGCTTGACTCACGATATCACCTACCGGCAGGACACGCATGTGACCACGGGGTTTATCGGCATCAAATATCTTATGGAGCTTCTGCCCCGAATGAATCGTGCCGACCTGGCTTACGAGCTGGCCGCTCAAACGACGTATCCCAGTTGGGGGTACATGGTGAAAAACGGGGCAACCACGCTATGGGAGCTTTGGCAGAATAAGACCGGGCCTTCGATGAATTCCCATAACCACCCGATGTTTGGAAGTGTGGGAATCTTCTTTTACCGTTCCTTGGCTGGAATCAATCTTGGGAAAGAGGCGGCCGGGTATCAAACCATTCGGATTGAGCCGCAGGTGGTTCGCGATCTTTCCTATGCGTCTGCTTCGACGGAAACGATGAAAGGCCTCGTGGCGTCCAACTGGAAACGATCCACCGTGGAAAAAACATTGACCCTGGAAGTCCAGATTCCAGTGAATAGCGAAGCCGAGATTGTGATTCCGAAACTGGATCTGCAAAAATTTATGATCCGGGAAGATGGAAAACTTTTATGGCGGGATGGTCAGTACGTTTCAGGATTATCGGGGGTCAGCGGGGCCAAAGAGATGCCAAACTCCTTTGTCGTGGGGGTCGGCTCCGGTCACTATATCTTTCAACTCTCGGAAGACTGAAAACAGCTCCTGGCATTTACTATCAGCCTTTTCCAACCTGGGATAGCTCCGCCCTGTCATGATCCTGAAACGATGCATTGCGGTTCATCACCTTCGCTGGGTGTTTTACCTTTGGATCGGGATCTGGGGTTGGTTCTGGCTCAGGCCCTTGATCCTTGGTAAATCGAACAGAACCCAGGACCTGGGACTCACGAGAATGAGTTTTGAAGAACGGCGCCAGCAGGTCTATGGAAGAGACCTTGAACAATTTCTGGAATTTTGCCGCTCGCGACTGCCCGCGGGCGCTGGCTACCGGCTCGTGGGAATTGATCCCTCCAGCCTGGACAGCTTGCGTTCCATCTACAGCCTCTATCCCAATCTGCTGAGTGCGGACCCGGAATATCTGCTGGTTTTCAAACAGCCTCAATTTCGCCCGGATCACGCCACACTCCTGGCTTCTTTAGATGAGGGGAGTTTCATCTTGAAGCTCCCGCTCCACACTCCGTGATGATTGAGTATTGGAATGGATTCGTTTCTTTAGTTATCACCTCGGGCCTCGCCTGGCTTGGGATTGATATTCTGGATCGCCATCGCCTCCTCACTCCATTGGAAAAAACACCTCTCAGTTTTCTGCTGGGCCTCGGAGTGGTGGCCTGGGAGATGCTGAATTTGCAACTGGGTGGTCAATCCTTCAGCCTGCGCTGGATCCTGATTCCCTTGTTCGGCATGATGATTCCCCTGTGGGTAGGGTTCAAAGCGCCGCAACCGCCAAAGGGCGTTGTTCAGACCCGAGGCCGCCGGACCACGGATCGCTGGTCCGTGGCTGAGATCCTTTTATTG
The DNA here is from genome assembly GCA_046331665.1 of Terriglobia bacterium. Lineage (GTDB taxonomy): Bacteria > Acidobacteriota > Terriglobia > Versatilivoradales > Versatilivoraceae > CAWBAT01. The sequence goes on from JAXLQK010000030.1 coordinate 30,440, forward strand.
GTTGGGATCTTTGGGGAGATAGGTTTTGCATTGACACGAGCCCTTTTGTTGCCGATGGAAGACTTCGATGCAGTGGGCAACTGGGGGCTTAAGTCCAAGGCCATCTACCTGGCGAACGGGATCCCGTTGGGTTTCTTTGGAAATGATAACTACCGTACCGCACATCCGGACTACCCCCTGCTGCTGCCCCTGGCGGAGAGCTATGTTTACTACTTTCTGGGCCATTGGAATGACTTTGTGGCCAAATGGATTTTCCCCCTGTCGCTGATAGCCTGTGCTGCCAGTCTTTTCACAACTCTGAGAAGAATCAAGCTCGATCGCAAAACAGCTTTGGTCTTTGTTTTCCTCTTGGTCAGTATCCCGCACTTCGGATTCCAGGCGACGAACGGCTATGCCGATATCCTGATCGCCGCCTATTTTGGCGCAGCGTTCTTTTATCTGTTCTTATGGATTCGCCGAAAAGAATCTATTTTTCTGTGGCTCTCCGCCTTGCTAAGCGCGATGGCAGGATTGACCAAGAATGAAGGGACGGTGGTCTGTCTGGTGAATGGGATCATCCTGGTTTTGGCGTTGGCCGCCGACCGGTCTTGCTCTCCATCTCGCCGCTGGCGTCCGTTCTTGATCTATACAGGAATTCTTTTGGGAGTCCTCTTTCCCTGGCTGGTTTTTCGATTTAGCTTTGACACCTCGAACGATCTCATCAATCAAAAGAATCTTGCCAACCTTTTCCAATGGAACGCTTTCGTTCGAATTAAAACGATCCTTTATTATTATCAGTCGCATGTCTTTAACGTGAAGAACTGGAATTTGCTCTGGTTGCTGGCTATTGCACTCTATTTGACGCGGGTTCGCCGGATCATGCGCAGCGACCAGCGCTTTATTCTGATCGCGTTGGGGATGACATTTGTCCTCTATACCGGAGCCTACTTCGTGACCTCCTATGATGTCGCCTGGCATCTGCGGACCTCGGTCAGCCGGTTGCTCGTGCACTTTGTGCCTTTGCTCGTCTTTGGATTTGCCTGTGCCTATCAGGAGGAGTCCGCTGCGTTAAAGCCCGCCGCAACGAATTGCGCGCCTCCGGCCTGAACTGAGACTCGGCTTCCGATTGAAAAGCTGACTCTTGACGAGTTTTCAGCATCCAAGTAGATTGTGGCCACAAGTCTCTAGGAGGAATACGAATGTCTGCCAGCCGGCAAGCTGAAATCGTGTTTGAGGCGCTCAACGCCTTTCGCATTGAAATTCCATCCTGGGGGTTTGCAAACACCGGCACCCGATTTGGAAAATTTGTGCAAGCCGCTGCAGCCAGCGCCCTCCACGAGAAATTGAATGATGCCGGTCAGGTGCACGCCTTCACGGGGTGTTGTCCCACCGTGGCAGTTCATGTGTTGTGGGATTTCCCCAAGGGCCTTGAGAGTATCCCCGAAGCGCTCGCCCTGGCAAAGAAAGCCGGCATTCAAATTGGCGCCATCAACCCCAATGTTTTTCAAGATCAGATTTACAAGTACGGCTCTCTGGGAAATCCTGAGGAAAGCGTTCGCAAGGCTGCCCTCGAGCATATTTTGGAAAGCGTTGAGATCGGGAAGCAGGTCGGGAGTCGCGATGTATCGTTGTGGTTTGGCGATGGGTCGAATTATCCGGGTACGGCCAACATCCGTCATCGCAAGCGTTGGTTCGAGGAGGGATTGAAGAAGGCTCATGCCCGACTCAGTCCCCAGCAGCGGCTGCTGGTCGAATACAAACCTTTCGAACCCACCTTCTACCACACCGACATTGCCGATTGGGGGATGGCTTTGTTGCTGGCCCGCGCCGCCGGCCCGCAAGCCAGGGTTTTGGTGGATACCGGGCACCACTATCAAGCGCAAAATATCGAGCAAATCGTGGCCTGGTTGCTGAGCGAGAACCTGTTGGGTGGATTCCATTTCAACGATCGTCGCTATGCCGATGACGATTTGACCATCGGCTCGATCGATCCTTATCAGATTTTCCGTATTTTTCATGAGATTGCCTTGTTCGAATGGGAGACCGGGAAACGGGCCGATATTGCATACATGATCGATCAAAGCCATAACTTGAAGGACAAGATCGAAGAAATGATTCAGACGGTCGAGACCGCTCAACTGCTGTACGCCAAAGCGGCGCTGGTTGAACATGAGATTCTGGCCCGCCATCAAAAATCCTGTGCTTTGATCGATGCCGAAGAATGCCTCAAGGCGGCCTATCAGACCGATGTGCGTCCTTACCTCCGCGAGTGGCGGCAGGCCCGGGGGCTGGCTGAAAATCCGCTGCATGCTTTCCGCCAAAGTGGCTATCTGGAAAGAATTCGGAAGGAACGGGAAAAACAAAATCAGGCCTCCGGCGGAAGCTATGCGTAAAGGGCCCAATCTGGCTCCTCTCAATGTCATCCATCTCCTCTTAGACTCTCCAATCCAGAAGACCTGCGATGATCCATCTCCGCGAGGCGAATGTCTTTTAGCTCTCCGATGACCCCCTCCCTTCTGCGAATGTCCGATGTGCAAGAGCTTTGGCAGCGCCGCCTGCGAGAGAGTGGACCTCGAGGTTCGTGCGGGCGAGGTGTTGGGCCTGATTGGCGAGAACGGCGCGGGAAAGAGCACTTTGGCTAACATCGCAACCGGAATACTGTGGCGCCGGATTCAGGAGAAATCCTTCTGGAGGGCAAACCTCTGCGACTTTCCAGTCCGCGCCAGGCTGCGGCGGCGGGAATTGCGGTTGTGCATCAGGAAGCGGACCTCTTTGCGGAACTCAGTATCGCCGAGAACATGCTCTTGGCGCGGGGTCTGGTGAAAGGCCCGGCGGGCTTGATTTCCTGGCCGGAGGTTTACAGGAAAGCGGGTCAGGAGATTGAAGCCATGGGCGAGTCCTTTGACGTCCGCCAAAGGGCTCGCGACTTTCCGATTGCCAGGCGTATGGTGGCTGAAATTGCCGCGGCTGTCTCCGAGAAGGCGCGGGTCCTCTTTTTAGATGAGCCCACCTCGTCGCTGACGCTCAAAGAGATCGAGAATCTGTTCGAACAAATTCGCCGGCTGAAAACGAGCGGAGTCGGAATTGTCTACGTGAGTCATCGGTTGGAGGAGATTCAACGAATTTGCGATCGAGTAACGATCCTGCGCGATGGCAAAAACGTGGAAACTCAGCCGGTGGCCGCGTTGACGATGGAGCGCATGGTTTCCCTGCTGGTGGGCCGGGAACTTTCAGAAGTATTCTGCAAACGACCCGTTCCGGTGGGGAGCGTCCGTCTCGCGATCAAGGGGGTAAGCAGCGCTGATGGCGCCTTTCGCGACATTTCCCTGGAGGTTCGCGGGGGAGAAGTTGTCGGTTTGTATGGATTCGTCGGCGCCGGACGATCGGAATTGGCCCAAACGCTTTTCGGATTGCATCCACGGTCAATAGGAGAGATCCAGATTGATGGAGTGCCGGTCCGCATCGATACACCCCAGCAGGCGGTCGAAGCAGGAATGGCCTACCTTCCAGAGGACCGGTTGGTGCAGGGAGTGTTTCGAAATCATTCAATCCGGACCAATGCCAGCGTCTCGGTGCTGCGCCGCCTATCACAGTGGGGATGGGTATCGAAATCTCGGGAAGACGCCATGACCACCGAGATCATGGAAGCCACGCGCGTGAAAGCGACTTCCATGGAACAAGCCATTGGCACACTCAGCGGGGGCAACCAGCAAAAGGTCGTGTTTGGTCGCTGGCGCGCCACGCGGCCCAAAATCATGCTTCTCGACGAGCCGACGCGCGGGGTCGATATTGGAGCTCGCGCCGAAATCCACCGCTTGATCTGTGATCTCGCCGAGGATGGAGTGGCCGTTCTTCTGATCAGTTCTGACCTTCCGGAAGTGCTGGCAATGAGCGATCGCATCCTCACTCTGTCGGAAGGCTGCCTGACCGGAAACTTTGACCCTCAAAAAGTCTCGCAGGAAGTCGTGGCGGCAGCCGCCGTGCCACGGGCCGACTCGAAGGAGGCGCCGGAAGCTAAAAGAGCATTGGGACGATCTCCTTCCTGGCTGGATTTCAGAGAGATCAGCCTGGTGGGATTCATTGCCCTGCTTTCGCTCATCATGGCGATCGTAAAACCCCGCGAATTTGCGACGCTCACCAATTTTTACGATGTGCTGGCCAATACCGCGTTGCCAGCCATCATGGCTCAGGGGGCCATGTTGGTGATTTCGGCCGGGGGCATCGATATTTCCGTCGGCTCGATGATGGGGTTGGTCGGGGCCTCGGCTGCTTTGGCAGCCAATGCGGGCGTTCCACCGCTGGCCTGCCTCATGCTGGCTTTGGGAATCGGGACAACGTGCGGTTTGGTCAATGCAACGACCTCTCTGCTCGCCCGAATCCATCCCATTGTTGTGACTCTGGCCGGCATCAGTATTTACCGAGGGTTGATGCAGGGAGTGACTGGAGGGCGAGAGGTTGAACAATTGCCTCCGGCCTTCCGGGCTTTGGCGGATGGCAACCTTTTGGGGATGCCCAAGATTGTCTGGTATCTGCTGCTGGTCACCCTTCTTGCTCATCTCTTTGTCCGGTATTCCTTGTCGGGGAGAAAGGTGATGGCCCTGGGAAATTCAGAATCTGCTTCCCGCCTCCTCGGTCTTTCCAAGGCTCGATTGACGCTCTTAGTCTTTGGACTTTCCGGATGCCTCACTGGGCTGGCATCCGTCCTCCACGCCGGTTACTATGGGAAGATTCAGGCCAATACCGGCGACGGGATGGAACTCCGGGCTATCGCCGCGGCGGTGATCGGGGGGACCAGTATTGCCGGAGGGCGCGGGTCGGCGCTGGGAGTGCTGCCCGGCGCTTTCCTCGTTTCCCTGCTCTATAACATCCTGATCCTGGCCGGGGCCAGCTCTTATTGGCAAAATATTTTTGTGGGGACCTTAATTCTGATGGCGATGGTCTTGGAGAGCCTCCTGGATCAATGGAGAAGACGAAAAGCCTGATGTCGAGACTACGGACCAGCCGGGAACTCATCCTCTTCTTTGTTCTGATCGGGTTGTGTGTCATGTTCTCGGTATTGGTAGCAGGCTTCGCCGATGTATTTAACATCGTGGAGCGTTCCCGTTACTGGGTTGTTCCTGGAATGCTTGCCGTTCCGATGACCTTAATCATTGCCACGGGAGGCATCGATCTTTCTGCTGGATCGATGTTGGGAATGTGCGGGATTGTATTGGGGGTGCTTTATCGAGATGCTGGATGGCCCATGGCGCTGGCTTCGGCGGCGGCCGTCCTGACCGGGATTCTCGCCGGAGCGGTGAATGGCGGATTAAGCAGTTTCTTGAAGATTCCGCCGCTGATAGTGACCTTGGCCACCATGGCGCTCTACAGCGGGATTGCGCTGGCTCTCAGCCAGGCGCGACCTATTGGCAATTTCCCGCTTTCCTTTCAATGGCTGGGGCAGGGAGATTTTTTTGGCGTGGAGGCCGGATCGCTCGGGGAGATCGGTTTCCCGGTCCCGCTGGTGGCATTGCTCGCAGTGACCATGGTGGGCGGGTTGGTGATGCGGTGCTCTTGGATCGGCCGGTTTGCGGAATGTATCGGTGAAAACGAGCTCGCCGCCGAATATGCAGCCGTTGATGTCCGCCGCTTGAAATGGCTGTTGTACACGGCTGCCGGAGGAGTCTGCGGGCTCGGGTCCATTTACTACACGTCACTTTATGCGACAGCGCGTCCTGAAGCCGGACGCGGCATGGAGTTGGAAGCCATTGCCTGTGTCGTCGTCGGGGGAACCCGCATCAGCGGGGGGCGGGGAACCGTTACTGGAACGTTCCTGGGATTGCTGATCATAGGCGTCCTGCGCTATGGCTTGGAAATGGCGGGCATTCCTTCTCAACGTTTGATTATTTTTGTGGGTGTGTTGCTAATTGGCACTGCCGTCTTAAATGAGTGGCTGGCAGGAAAGGGAGGACAACGACAATGAAAAGGATTTCCGGATTGGACCGGCGTCAGTTTTTGCAGCGAAGCGTTTCCCTGGGAGCGGCGGCTTCCCTGGTCTTTTCGAGAGGGGCCCGCGCCCAGGAGTCTCCCAACAGCCGAATTGCCGTGGGAATGATTGGCGTCGGCGCCCGTGCCCACGAGCTGCTGAGAGCGATCCAAACAATTCCCGGCACGGAGGTCGCGGCGGTTTGCGACGCCTACCAGGGTCGCTTGGAACGGGCAGTCGAGAGAACCAAGGGGCGGGCAAAGATTTATCCCGACTATCCAGCCATCCTCGCCGACAAGGGGATTGATGCAGTTGTCATTGCCACCCCGGATCATTGGCATAAGACGATGGCGATCGAAGCCCTGCAAGCCGGCAAAGACGTTTACGTCGAGAAACCTTTGACCTATTCCATTGACGAAGGGCTTGAAATTTTGGCCGCCCTCAAAAAGAGTGACCGCGTCTTGCAGGTGGGCAGTCAAGGGATCAGCAGCCAGATTCAGCAAAAAGCCAAAGAAATGATCCAGTCGGGAAGACTCGGGCAGGTGACGCTGCTGCGGGCGTCCTACAACCGAAATACCGCGGCGGGTGCATGGCTCTACCCGATGCCCCCGGATGCCTCTCCTCAGACCGTGAATTGGAGCAAGTTCCTGGGATCGGCACCGCCGCGAGCCTATGACCCGGAGCGGTTTTTTCGCTGGAGATGTTATTGGGATTACTCCGGGGGGATTGCCACCGATCTCTTTGTGCATCTCGCCACCAGCATCATTTCCTGATGAATGCCCGTGCTCCTGAACATACGGTGGCGCTGGAGCGAGTTGTATCGATGGAAAGACAGCCGCGAGGTTCCGACGCTCTCAATGCCATCCTCGAATACCCTGAAGGGTTCGCCGTCAATTTGAGCGCCACGTTCAACAATCAGTTGAGTATCGGAGATCAAGGATTTCAGATCCTGGGGACCGAGGGCAGTTTGTTGCTTGGAGGCGGAGGTCACCTTTACTCCCACAGCCTTGAAACGGACCCGCGAGGATAATCGCTGGATTGTAGGGGATTGGCCCAGAAAGCTCCAGGAGATGTACTATCCAGGACCCGAAGGTGCTCAAGAAGCGGAAGTCGCCTCAGCTGGTCTCCGAGGGTCGTCCTGGGAAGTGAGCGTTGGGAAGAAGAGGGGAAAGAGCCTTTGATCGCTCATCTGGAAAACTTCTTCGAGTGGCCGTCCGGCAGCGCCGCCGGCCGGTGGAGATGCGCTGGCGGGGCACCGCGCGGCTGCCGTGGCTCATTTGATCAATCTTTCCTAAACAAAGAAATGATCACCTGGGATTATGAACAAGAAAGGGTGAAAAGTTCATGATGGATAGCGCGCCTGCCGGCGTTCGGGCTCCGGAGGATTTGACTCCGGAGATGCAATTCTTGCAAAGGATTCTTCGACGATGACGCGTTTGCGGACCTTGATCCTGCTATTTGGCGGGAGCCCTGGTGGCTTGCTCCCAAAGCCCGAAGCCCACACCCAGTGCCAGGAGGAGACCGATGCTTATCTACGGAGTCATGCCGAAGTTGAAAGGCATCGCCTTCTTTAACGCCGCAGAGAGAGGGAGCTCACGAGGCTGCAACAGCGGGATAAAGGTGAGATTTCGATGGTCCCGTAACCAACGATGTCACCTCAGGCCCGATTAGTGCCCACGGCCTGGGTGGCAAAAAATATGATGCGATCGTCTGGCTCCCAGCGACCCTGAAGCCATCGTGCCGGTTCTCATTAAAGCCCGGAAGCGGGGAATCAAAGTCATCACTTGGGATGCCGATGCTTCAAGCACGGGATTTTTTGTCCAATCAATGTACTGCCGAGTCTGTCGCCAAAGCACTGATGGATATCATGGCCGAAGGGCGGGCAAGGAAGCGAAATACCTGATGATCACCGGCTCGTTGACGGCGGCCAATCAGAATCTCTGGATGGATGAAATGACAAAATACGGGAGATCCGCGTATCCTCAAATGGTCAATCTCTCCGCCACGCCCAAAGTTTCGCAGGAGGACCAGGCTATGGCGACCCAGGTTGCCGTGGATTCTTTGAAGCCTCTCCTACGATGAACGGCCTTTCGGCATGACTTCCGTCGCGTTGCCGGGTGCGCCGAGGGGTTGCGCAAGGCCCACGCCGCTGATCGGGTCTACCTCACCGGCCTATCGACTCCCAATGTCATGAAGGAATACCTCAAGGATGGGACCGTCAAACGCTTTGTTCTCTGGAATGCGATAGATCTGGGGTACCTGGCCGTTTATGTGGGCCATGCGGCCGTCTTGGGGGAGATTCAGCCAGGGTACCTCCTCCTATAAAGCCGGTCGGCTGGGGGAAGTCAAACAAGTCGGCGATCAAATTATTTTTGGGAACCCCATCATTTTTCGATGAAAAAAATGATGACCAGTTTGATTTCAAGGATAGATGAAGTGAGTTCGAGGCAGACAGGAAAGAGCCGTTGCTGTTTTCTCCCCTGTCGCCAGCAAGTGTCTTCTTAAGAGAGTGATCATTTTACGTGTGAAAATTATTATAGAAGAGAGGCGACCGGGAGGTATTCAAGCATGCGAGTCTCCCGTCGTCCACTGGGAGAAAGAAATCCATGAAGTTTCTTAAAGATTTGTGGGATACCCGGCAGGCTGAAAAATTCGAGCAGGATCCGCTGGAACTCCTCCGTTACCGGTCGAATCTTCTCGGGGCGGATTTGCGGATTACGAATTTTGGGGGAGGAAATACCAGCTCCAAATTCGAACTTCCCGATCCCTTTACCGGGCGCCCCGTGCGTGTGCTGGCAGTCAAGGGAAGCGGCGGAGATTTGGGAAGCAGTACCAGGGACGGGTTTGCAGTCCTTTACCTGGATCGGCTGGAACAGCTGCAGTCAATTTATCCAGGGGAAGCCCATGAAGATGGGATGGTCTCCTATTATCCCTTGGCGGCCTTTGGCATGAACCGGGTGGCCCCTTCCATTGATACGCCCCTGCATGCCTTTCTTCCTTTTCCGCACGTGGACCACTTGCATCCTGACTGGGCGATTGCGCTGGCGGCCAGCGCCAATGGGCGGGAAAAGATGGAAGAATTCAACCGCCAGTACGGGCATCAGATGGTCTGGCTTCCCTGGCAGCGGCCGGGATTTGAACTGGGCCTGATGCTGAAGAAGGCGGTGGCGGATCAGCCCGGTTGTGACGGGATCATTCTCGGGGGGCATGGGCTGTTTACCTGGGGGAGCACCCAGCGGGAATGCTATCTCCGCAGTATCCAGATGATTGACCAGCTGGGTGAATTTGTAGCCGCTCATGAAAGCCAGCTGGGAGAACGGCTGTTTGGAGGGCGGAAATATTCGGTGCGCTCCGACGCCCAAGCCTTGGCGACCTCGGTGTTTCCTTATCTCAGAGGCAGGCTTGGTTCCAGACGCCGGGCCATTGGCCACTACAACGATGCCCCCGAAGTTCTCCAGTTCGTCAATTCGGCCGATGCGCCCGGGCTGGCCCGACTGGGGACCAGTTGCCCCGATCACTTCGTGCGCACCCAGATTTGTCCACTGTATGTCGATTGGAACCCAGGGCAGGACAGCTTGGAATTGCTAAAAGAAAGAATTGCCAGTGGTATCGAGGGATACCGCAAAGATTATGAAGCCTATTACCAGTCTTTGGCGCAGGCAGACTCTCCCGCCCTGCGCGATCCCAATCCCACGGTTGTCCTGATTCCCGGTCTGGGGATGTTCACCTTTGCGAAAGACAAGAAAGAAGCCCGCGTTACGGGAGAATTCTATGTCAATGCCATTCATGTGATGGCGGGGGCGACGTCGCTGGGCGTCGGGAGTCCGGCTCCGCAGAAATTGCCGCAAGCCCGAAAGCCTGAAGATTCGAGACACTTCACGAATTTTCATAATTATGTCGCGTTGCCGCACCGCGAGGCATTTCGGATTGAGTATTGGGCCCTGGAAGAAGCCAAGCTGCGGCGCATGCCTCCTGAAAAAGAGTTCAGCCGAAAGATTTTTCTGATTGTTGGAGGCGGGAGCGGGATCGGGCAGGTCACCGCGTTGAAACTCGCGGAGCGCGGGGCTCACCTGGTGGTTGCCGACTTGGATGAGCAGGCGGCTAAAGCCACTGCCCAGCAAGCCGCAAAACTGACTTCTGCCGAAGCGGTCGCCGCTTGTGCTGTCAACCTTGCCCGGCGCGAGAGCCTTGCCGATGCCATACAACAGACGGTCAGTCGTTTTGGAGGGCTTGACGCCGTTGTCAATACCGCCGCAATCTTCGCCGCGTCGGATACGAGGGGTGTCCTGGCGGATGAGAAATGGCGCCTCACCTTTGAAATCAATATTCTGGGAAATTATCTGCTGGCCGACGAAGCGTACAGGATTATGAGCGAGCAGGGCTTGTCAGGTACGATCCTGTTGACCAGCTCCGCCAACGCAATCGTTCCCAAGCGGGGCAGTGAGGCCTATGACGTGAGTAAGAGTGCCGTCAGTCATCTGATCCGGGAATTGGCGGTGAGGCTGGCTCCCCTGGTTCGCGTCAATGGAATCGCACCGGCCACCGTGGTGGCTGGGTCGGCGATGTTTCCCCGGGATCGCGTGATCAGTTCGCTCACCAAGTATCAGATCCCCTTCGATGAAACGGAATCGCTCGAATCCCTCCGCGACAAGCTGGCCGGCTTCTATGCTGCCCGAACTTTAACGAGCCTGCCGATTCGCCCTGAAGATTGCGCGGAAGCCATCTGCTGGTTGGCCAGTGAGCATTGCACCCGGACCACGGGCCATGTGTTTCCCATCGACGGCGGCCTTGTCGAAGCCTTCCTGCGTTGAAATCCCGAGCCGTGGGCTTCTTGGAGCCGGGACGCCCTCGTCCCGTTTGAACAATGCGCCGCGAGGGCGCGGCGTCTCCAGATGTCCATTTTCTTGGGTTGTGGCCTCGTCGTAATCAATTAAGACTGCTGGTCCGCGTCATTGAAAAGGAAGCGGTGTCACTGCGGCTTTTTGAGTCGTAGTATGTCATTGAACCGTCAAGCACTTTAGTTCCAAGATGAAGAGCTGCGATGAGCCGTATTGAAAAGACTGTGCCCGCAGGGTCGGTATCGATAAGAAAAGTGTTTTGCAAAGCTCCCGGTTCGTTGAGGGAAGCCAATCCATAAACTGGGATCGCCTTGGTGGTAGTGGGAAAGCTTCCGCTCACGACAATCAGACGTCCATAGTACATTTCCTTCTCCTGGTGAATTTCGAGTCTTACCTGACCATTGATCAGGGTCCCGGTTGCCGTCCCATCCCAGATTCCTGCCAAGGATATGGTGTCGGCGCTTGGCAGTGTAAAAGCCGGGAAGAAAGCCCCTGTTTCATTGACGCTTTTGACGATGGAATTGGCCACGAGACGTAACGTCGTTCCCTCCCCCGGTGTGATCACGATTTCGCCGAAGGTTCCTGGAACAGAGTTACGAATGTCGTTATCCACATACATTCCACCGGCCCCGATATTGACGACCTTGCTCCCCTGCAGGACTCCATTGTTATCGTAAGTCTCGATGGTGAACGGCCCTGCACTTGCGTTTATATTCACGACCACCAAAGAAGAGGAGAATGTACCGGTCTTCACCGAAGATTGGATGAGCAGACGGGTTCCATATTCCCCACGTGCGATTCCATCGACATAGGCCGTGGGTTTGCGACCTTGAACGTCGATGGCCATTTCAACGCTGGGGTCATTGGTTGAGTTAAAAATAACCGACGCCCAGGCAGTAATGGGTTCATCGGAGGAAATGATTAGGTAGCCTGTCCCGATGGTTCCTCCGAGGGCTGAAATGACATTGTTGATTTGAACCAGTTGATTGGGCTGGACCACGTAGTTTCCTGAACCGGCTACGTTCCCTTGAGGATCATCCAACTCTACGTGGACATTGGCACTGGGGTTCGCGCCTTTGACGATTGAGTCGCGGATGTACCCGTTCAAGCCGAGATTACTGCGACTGTTATTCTCTGCCGTGACAAAGGGAATGATGTAAGTATAGGAATCTCCTGTACTCGCTTGTGCCAGCAATTCCAGCGGCAGTAAAGGGACCAGACACAAAAGGGCCCAAACAGCCAGCCATGCCTGCTTCATGGGAGCCTCCTCCTCGAATGCCTTCGGATTCGAGATTAAGCTTTCACTTCATTGGGGAATCAGGGTGACAATATCAGAAAATGCTAGCAGGAGGCCTATTGACGGTCAATAGTGCGGAAAGTAGATCGAACACGATGAACCGGCCAAGGCTCACTTCAGGGTTGGGTTTGATCGGCGTGAGATTGCGGGACAGGGCTTTTCGAGATTCCGGGGCAAGATAGGGAATGGGTGCCTGTCCTGAATATTTATTTCCTATTTATGAGGAGCGCAATCAAAGGGTCAGTCAAGTGTGGGTTGTGCCGCATCCGGGAAACAAAGCGATGGTTGGCAGGCATGATGGCGGAGGTGGTGATTGCTAAGAAGCGCGCCACCAGGGAGTTTGGGTGAAACATGATGCGTGTTGCCGCATGAATCAATCTTTCGCGGCCTTCCGATTGCCTTCGTGCACCCTTACGTGAGGAATAGGAGGAATAGAGTCACCCATTTTTCCCCTTTCCCCAGACACTTCAGTATCTGCCGACAATCTTCCTCATCCAGGAAGATCGGCTCACGGCGATTCCCTCGGTTGATGCAGTGGAAGAATGCTCCTGGAAAACTAAGGCGACGGCTCCGACCTATTTGCCACCTACAAGCGCTGGAGGAGTTTGATTTTTCCCAAGCGTCGCAGATTCCGGCCGCCAAAATTCGGGAACTGTCGGAAGGGGGCTATATCGAGCGCGCCGAACCGGTGGTATTTTTGGGGGAATGCGGGACCGGCAAAACCCACCTGACCACGGGTCTGTGTGTGGCGGCCTGCCGGCAAAAGAAACGGGTACGGTTTACCACAGTGGCCAACCTGGTAAATGAACCGGTGGAAGCCAAACAGCACAATGCGCTGAAGATGGTTCTGGCGCGCTGGCTGCGCTATGACGTGATCGCGCTGGATGAGCTGGGCTATGTGCCGTTAGCCGAGATCGGGGCGGAGTTTCTCTTCCAGGTGATTGCGGAACGAGCCGAGCGGGCGGCCTTCATCGTCACGACCAATCTGCCGTTTTCCGAATGGACCCAGGTATTCCCCAATCCACGCTTATGCAAGGCGCTGCTGGATCGGGTTACCGATCGCGCCCATATCATCGAAACCGGAACCGAGTCCTACCGTTTCCGGCGAACCATGGAAGGCAGGCAAAGGAAGCGGGCTTCGTAAGTTTTCGCGGCCCGGCTGCGCTTCCGCCCTAAACGCGCCGCAAAAACTGCGGCGCAGGGCTCAGCTTCGACAGGGCCACGAAATAGATGGTTCTGACGGTACGGAGAAACAACAACTTAGGGGTGGGCCAAATCTAGTTGTCAAACGCATTTCCAATGTTGAAACAATGGGAGCTACGCGGTGATGACGCAGAGATCGAATCAAGCCATCGGCCCCCAATCAGGTCTGGAGCTTGGATTTTGTCGCGGACCAGCTGGCAGACGGGAGGCGATTTCGGGCACTGACGGTGGTGGGCGTCTATACCCGGGAAAGTTTGGCGATCGAAGCAGGGCAGAGTTTGCGGGGTGAAGATGTGGTAGGGGTTCTCGAGAGGATTCAGCAAGAGCGTGGAGTGCCGAAGAGGCTGTTCTGTGATAATGGCAGCGAGTTTGCCAGTCAGGTCCTGGACCTGTGGGCATATCAAAACAGGGTAAAGATCGATTTCTCACGGCCTGGCAGACCGACCGACAATGGGCACATCGAGTCATTCAACGGGACGTTTCGGGACGAGTGCTTGAACACGCATTGGTTCACGACTGTGACAGAAGCCAGGGGAGATTATTGAGGCTTGGCGGAGGGAGTATAATGAGAGTCGTCCTCACAGGGCGCTGGGGGAACGGACACCACACGAGTTTGCCTTTCAGATCGCCGCTAGCGGCGATCTGAAGGGTCTCAAAGCCCGCAAGACTCACTCTAACCTTGAGTACAGAATTCAGGACCCATCAGCCGGTCAATCGCTATCACATCGATTGGTACAAAAATCCGGTCTTGTCAGGGGGATCAGAAAAAGCCCACGCCTTCGCGCTTTCTTTACCGTGGCGGCGGCGCGTTGAGTTCCTGTCAAGATGCCTTCCCAGTAAGGGTTTGGAATATAGAAATATTCAGGATCGACACTAATTTCCCATCTTGGCGGAAGAAGCGCCAAATGGTTGTCAGCTACTGGTCCTTCTCAGGCTGACAATCGTCTACCTCGAAGAGCGCTTCATTTGAATCGGCGGTGCCAGAAGATACCTTCTTTCTTAATCCCGCCATACCTGCGGAGAAGCTGATTTGAATCCTATAGACACCTGGCGTGAAGAAGTCAGGATCCAGTTCTAGCTTGAGCACCTGTCTGTAGGACTCTCCCGGGGCAAGCGTCACTACCTTTCCGTCCTTCCTTCCAGGCAATTGATCGCTGGAGCTGTTCTTGCTTCGAAAGCCGTCTTCCAGTGACGAGGCACGATTCGTAAACGACACCTGCGCCAAAAGTCCGGCGGGAGAAAGCGAGAGCTGGCGTCCACTGGTATTTCGCAGTTCGGCCTCGACTTCCAAGTGCCGGTCCACAACACATAACACCGCGTGCGGAAGCACGATCCTAAACAGCACTGGTTGCACTGCCGACTGAGCATCTATGTTGTCCACTGTCATGGCACCGACCGCCAGAACAGCACACAGATACCTCAGTACTCGGAGAATATCCGGCCTCATATCAGTTCCCCTCCGGCTTCTTCCGGCCATGATCCGTGGTCTCGTCGTATGTCTTCTGGCGAGTGTTCCTCTCTGTCGAGACACTTCGAACCTTCTGGTTCATCTTTTGTGTCAGTTGTTTGCCCGCTTTCTTGTAGGCTTCAACTGACGTAGGCGCATCACCACTACCCACCATCCCAGGCAGCGCCTTATCGAGTTTCTGCGCAGCTTCGCGGTTGATTTGGACATGCCCTTCTTCGTGCGCCTTGAGTCCTGCCTGTGCAGTATTCCAGGCAGCCTGATCTTCCGGGCTGGTCTGGAATTGTTCCACCCAATTGGGTAGCGTCACCGTCTGTTTGATCTCCACATCAGCGCTCTTGATGGTCTCAGTCGCTGTAACGAAAACTCCATCGAAACCGTAAGCACTAGGCTGAATAACGAGATTCGTCACCTTCAGGGCCCCACCGGACGTTAGGCCCGTCATCGGCTCACCCTTATCGCTCTTGAATCCCGAAACTGCACGGGCGTTTGCATTCGCTTCAGCTGAGGTCTTCCCATGAACATCGTACGTTCGGTAGACCACTATTTCCTTTACTTCCTCACCGTCGTCGTCAATATATCGGAGCGGATTGTTCCGCGTATACAAGTAGAGATTCCAGCTTTGCGGATTCGCCGGATGCTGGTCAGCAAACGGCTTATCTGGACTCGTAAACCTCCCTTGGGGACCGCTGAAGTATCTCGCTCCAAAGTAGTCAAGGCCGGATTCAGTATCGTGTTCTTTCTGGGTGAACTTCTGACGGACATCCGCCGCTCCATATCCTGGAATGGAACCACGCCCATAAGTGCTTGCCAGTTCCTCGCCAAACGGCAGATAGTCATGCCGTCCCCGGATGCTTCCTTCTGGGTTCGTGACAACTCGCGTACTCCCTAAATGGTCCGTCGTGTAGTAACTGGTGCCTCCCGGAACACTTGAACCTTGCGATTTGTACTCGGCAACCATTTGCCCTTGCGCGTTATAAACGAATACCGTCGTCACAGTGTTTTGAAACTGTCTGACTCTCCTGCCATCCCCGTCATAGTCATAGGTGGCGTTGATGGTGACATTGCCTCCATTGTAACCCACTTGATGGTTTTCGGCGTCATAACTGAAGGTGCGGCCTGTAATGTCAGTGGTCAGATTTCCGGATTGGTCATAGCCGGTGCCGGTCAGACGATTGGTCACTGGATCAATCGCTGTGGGAGAGGTTGGTGTGAGGGCTGGCGTGTTCCCATAGTTTGCTCCTGCACTTACCCAGCGATTGCCATACTGATCGTAACAATAGGTTTGGGACCAATTGGCCCCTTCGCCAGCTGTGAATAGCCGGTTTATGGCGTCGTAGGTGAAGCTTTGAGACAGGTTGGTCGTACTCCCAATCTGGATGGTATGAGTTTGAAGATTGCCGTTATTCGTGGTCGAACCGTAAGCGAAGCTCAACAATGCCCGGTTGGAGTTGGTCGTGTTGAGTGAACTCGCAAGGGCAGTGACAGTCTGCCCTAAACCCATCTGTGTGGGCTGCAATCGGGTATTGAAACGAGCCTCATCCCATAGCCCGTTACCCAGTTTCATCTGTTGAACCGCTCCATGCGAGGCATACTGAATCAAATTGGAAGCGTCCCCGGCGTAGTAGCTCCCACCTTGTCTTAGTAAGTTAGAAATTCTTCCTGCGTTGTCGGTATTTGCCAATACCACCTTCCCCGAAGGATAGGTCTGGGACGTAACTGTTCCAGCAAGGTTGTAGCCGTAAGAAAAAGTGTATGTTTGACTGCTGGTCAACTGGCTGCTCTGTGTAATAGATCCCAGCGGGTGTCCATAAGTGTTGCTGGTCGTGGCTGCGCTGGAAGACACAGAACAGAGCCGTCCAACGGAATAAGCTCCACAAGGGCTAAGTGCCGTTGCGTAGGTATAAGTTACATTCGGTGTTGCCGCCGTCGTGCCAGCCAAGGTGTAGTTGCGATTGGTCAGGCGATTCAAATTGTCATAGATATAGGTGGTCACTGTGGAGCGCGCATCTGTTCTCTGAGTTAGATTACCGTTCTCGTCGTAGAGATAACTCACTGTTCCATTTTCCACGTTCGTTGCGCTCCGCAATTGGGAGAGTGCATCGTAAACGAAGGATCGCGACTGTCCAGGCTGTGCCCCCTGTGAGACCCCTACAAGATTTCCAAGTGCATCGTATGAGTAAGACGTTGAGTAGGTCCATCCGAAAGAAGGAGCCTCCTCCACCTGGATTATTCGCCCTAAGGCGTCTGCCGTGCTGCGACGGTCTTTTGACGCTTGATCGATGACCGTGGTCTTGTTTCCCAAATATGTCGTCACAATCGCAGCATTGTCAGGGCTGGTTACCGAAGTAGCTCTACCTAGGGCATCATAGCCTGTGGTCGTCCATTGAACTGTTTCAGAGGCTGGCCGATAGGGATTCGACACTTTCTCTACTCGACCTAGGGTATCGTAGGTTTGCAAGGTAGTAATGTAACCAATTGAGGTTTCGTATTGCCTGGTCTCAATCGTTCTGCCAAGGCCGTCATAAAGAAGTTGGGCTTTCAATAGGCCATCATTGTAGGTATTGAGATCACGTGTTGTCGTGATGGTACGGTTGGCGTCATCATAAGTAAAGGTTGTCTGATATTTCCCCGCCGGACTTGTGACATTGGCAGCGCGGATCACTTGAGTGGGGCGGTCGAGGAGGTCACTATAAGAAACACTATCCACAACGGCGTTCCAGTCCTGCCGATTGACTGGTTTTCCCGTGTAGTAGTCGTATTGTGTGTAGGTGACGAGGGAGGCAGGATTTGACACGCTTGTCGCGAATGCGTAGCTTGTCTGCCCCGCCAATTGGGCTGGGGGCGTATTTCCCTGGGCTTCTGTGTCTGGCGAGCCAAAGCGGTCGCCAAGGTCAAAAGTCGTCACATACCCTCGTCCATCAATTGTTTGTACGACATTCCCCGCCACGTCATATTGCGGGTAGGCGTAGACGAAGGTGCTCGGGAGATCCTTTAGGCGTGCGACACGTGTGACGTTGCCTCGTGTGGTATAGCCGGTGGTGTAACTTGAATCCAAGCCACTAATACTTGGGCGAGCAACCAAGGCCGCGTGGTTTACACCAGAGTACATGTCATATTCGAAGTCAGTCTGAGATCTTAAATTCGAGGTCCCGTCATATGTCTTAACCGAGACAGGCAGATTTCGGATGTGGATATTGACGTTAGTGTCATATCCACTTTGTAAATAATCCGTGTGCATTTGCCGTAACAAGTTGCCATATGTACCCGTCCCAAAGTCGTAATCATACACGTCGGTCTTATTGTTATAAGAATCATAGTTATAACTTTGCTTCGAGACTTGGGTTGTGTCAGATAGCGTTGTCACGGTTTCTAAAAGACGTGGATCATTTGGAGGAGCCGCCTCGGGATCGCCACTGACTTGGGACCACCATGAAACGACCGCCCTTTGCTGCCAATTGCTTGTTGTCATGCTCCTCAAGAGGGTAGTTCCGTTTGCTGCATAATAATCAGTTTGTTTCTCTTTGCCCTCTTTGTAATAGCCATAACTAGACGCCGAAGCGTTCATCAGCGAGTAGGCTGCGCTGCCGTAAAAGTTGTGCTTTTCGCGTGCCAGCAAAGTACTGTCGGCCTTTCTGTAATCCATTTGTACTGTTGTCTCGACAGGCGCGGATATCGAATTTACATAACCAACCCACCCCGGATGGCTGGCCGTATCACCGGATTCAGGCTTTGAGTAGTCCGTCTTGCTGATCAAGACACTCCCCACGTCATATACTCTTCGCTGTACCAGCCTGCGATAGAGCAAGGGATTTACCGTAGCGCCAATAACACCACTGGCATGCCCTCCCTGGATTCCCCCATTGAAGTCGTATTCATAAGCTCCACCTGTTGGTAGGTCAACACGAGCTAGCTCACCGTAGTAATTATAACGAAATTGATACAAACGCCCGTCGGGCAATTGAACCGAAGAAACCACTGTCAGATCAAAGGAAGTTGAGCTACTGGATCCCGTCAGTTGGGGGAAAAGTACGGAGGCCGTCGGCAACGGCAGAGAATAGTCCGAGCGCAATCGTTGGCTCAGATTCGCGTAATTTACACGAACGACTCGGCTGGCACCCCCAAAACCCTTGTAGGTGATTTCGTCATAGGGTTGGCCGCCGGGACGGTAGCTCACCAGTACCTCCCGATTCAGTGAGTCGACAATTCGATAGACTCGTGAATTGCCATCATAAAACTGCTGAAGGAGATTGCCGTTGCGGTCCCGGATGGAGGTAACCGTCCCGTTATCGATGCGATAGCGTGTTCCATCGCGCAGCATAAGATTGCCTGAAACGGTATAAACCGAAGGTGAAGGCGCAGGATACTTGTCATTGATAGCCGTATCCGAAATGAAAGTTGCTGCTGAGCCATCCGCGGTAATGAAAACCGTTCCTCGATCTGTCAGATTATCTGGTGAAGAGCAATCTCTATCTTTGGGTTGGCCTCCAGTTAATTGATCACGTAGTTCAAATTCTGTGCCATCGCCTCCTGTAAATGTCAATCGTGTCAGCGATTGAGTGTAAGCTAGCTCAATCCCTTGACAGGAGATAGCGTCTTGACTTGCCTTGCGGGCATGCATTGTTCCCAGGCTATACCCTGGCCTGAACGGCGCCCAACCGTTTGGATCTGGAAAATAAATATCCGGAAGTCCGGTACCCCCAGGAACTGCGCGTACTCTCCAGTGGGTCTCGATTGGTAGTGTAAGGGTGTACTGAGCGCCACCACGGCCTGCAATCTGCAAAAGCGGTAGTCGAAAATTCAGAGAGCCATTGAAGACATTGATGTTCTCGAAATCACTCAACTTGTATGACCCAGCGGGGGCTCCTGGAGCAGCTCCAAGAGGAGTGGATCCATCGGTGACGCTCTTGTCGGCAATGCCGATCATGGGGCTTATGACCTGAACCAATACCAGTAAGATCATTTGTTGAACCCACCTGATGGGAAATCCTGTCTTGGCCTGTAAGCGCCCCTCTTGAGAGTGCTTGGCTCGCCTGCTGTACCCTTCACCTAGTCCGCACGACATGTTCTTCCCCTCCAAGTTTCGTGATTCAATGCAGACTGCTATTGATCTTGATTTGACTTCGGTTTCCCAATCGAGATATAGAGAACCCAGTCCGGGTGGGTGGCTTCGGAAAGAACATAGTCTCCGGCCGGCAAGTCAATAAGAGGTGACCAGTCAGGCGTGCCTTTTTCAGAACGGCGCTGTGCTAATCGATCCGCCTTAGCTCCGTGAACAAGGGCGTTCAGTTCCAGGTCGATTTCTTCAATGCCGCTGCGATTGTCAACCGCCAATAAAAACTTGCCGACAGGACGCTGAAGGGTTCCTGGTTCAAATCCAGAGGGCCAAAGTGCAATCACTTCAGATTCGATCTTCTTGCTCTCAGTTTGGGCATACACCCAGGATCCAAGAGAGCACAGCGCCAAAAACGAGGCCAAAAGGAGAAGGGTCAGTCGAATGTCTTTTGGTCTGCCAGAATGGAATTTGTTTTTACTAGTGAAATTCGTCATCTCAACACCTCTCGTATTCCATGAGCTAATAACAAAAAGTGCTTTCCTTTTCATTCAATGCCCTCATTCCGAGAATTGCCACTCTATTGCACCTTGAACGCGTCGATATCAATCAGGGTTCCAGTCGATGAGGCGTTCTTGGTTCCCGTCACCTCAACATGAATCGTGTGAATCCCACTCCCCAAGCTGGGATAAGTAGTGGTCTGTTGCAACAATGGACCGGGTGGACTGCTGCCATTGTAGAAGAGATCAATGGTCCCTTTATCCACGCCATCAATGGTTACCTGGGCTATCCCTCGTTGGGAATGTTTAGAGTAGTAATAGGTAACCTGAGTTCCCGTGAATGTTAAGGTCGAGGCATAAAATTGACTCGTAGTGGATGTCAGCGTGTTGTTATAGGCTCCCGTATAGCTGCTTTGGGTCCATGAACCTATCCACTTCACGTTGGCCACGCGCTCGTCATAAGGAGTGGCATTGGGTCCGACCGTGCTGATTCCCACAATCAAGGCGTCTACATCAACCGTAAACCCGCCTGAAGATCCGTTCTTCGTTCCAGTTAATGTGATCTCAATCGTGTGATTTCCTGCCCCCAACCCTGAATAGCTCTTGGCCACTTGAAACAATTTATTCAAGTTGGGGCCGCTTGGTGTGTAAAGGTCCAGATTACCTTTATCCAGCCCATCAACCTTGACGTTGGCGATCCCTCTGAATCCATCCTTGGTAAAGACGTAGGTGACGTCATCCCCGCTAAAACTGAATGTCGCTTTGTCATTGGTTGTTGAACTGTAGTTCAAAGTGGTTGCCCAGGACAGCGGATAGGAGGTCGAAAGCGCCCAACTACCGGTGTACACTACATTAGCGCTGTTGCTATCGTAGGTTCCTGCCGAGAATAGCGTTCCCGTGCAGGCATTGGCTTCATTCGAATAGCTGGAATTCCCAGCTCCATTGTAGGCCCGCACCCGGTAGTAATAGACTGAACCGTTGTTTAACCCAGTGTTGGAATAAGTAGTGACATTGATCCCGACAACGGCGATTTCAGAATACGTGCCGCCTACCCCAAGCTTTCGTTCTATTCTGAATCCGCTTTCATTGCCGCTAGTGTCTGTCCAGGAAAGATTGATCTGGCTGGTGGAAATCTTCGTGGCCGTCAACCCGCTCGGAGCAGCTGGCGGTGTGGGTGGAGCTTGGGTTGTGGCATTGGCTTCATTGGAATAGGCAGAGTCACCTATTCCGTTATAGGCTCTAACGCGATAGTAATAAGTGGTTGAGGCGGACAGACCTGTATTGGGGTAGGTAGTGATATTGGCCGCCACCGTCGCTATTTGTGAATACGTCCCGCCCACGCCGGTTTTCCGCTCGATCTTGAAGCCTGTTTCGTTGGTACTGTTGTCGGTCCAATTTAGTGTGATTTGGGAACTGGAATTGACAGTAAGTCCCAAGCCTGAAGGTGCCGCAGGGGCCGTATTCGTGGTTGTCGCATTGGCTTCGTTGGAATAAACAGAATCACCGGCCGTATTGTTTCCCCGGATTCGATAGTAGTAGGTAGTTGATGGTGAAAGTCCCGTATCGCTATAGCTCGTGGAATTGGCGGCAACGGTGTTGATTTGGGCGTAGGTTCCTCCAACGCCGGTTTTTCTCTCAATTTTGAACTGCGTTTCGTTGGTGCTGTTGTCTGTCCAGGTTAGATTGATCTGTGTCCCTGAGACTGGAGAGGCCACCAAACTCCCAGGAGCTGTAGGCGCAGACAGCGGTTCATCGACTGCTACCAGTTTCCCGCCGACATAGATGTATTCCTTGGATGGAGTCGTTGGGGACAAGCCTTGAGCGGAAATAGATCGCTCTGCCGCCAATATCCAGATCAAGGGGAGGACAACCAACATCACCGGCAGTGTGAAATTCACGTGTCTCGAATGGATGAAGAAAGGCCGTCGAAGAAAGGGCAGCATGACGTCGTGCTCCTTCCATGAATAGTTGGCTATGCTGAAGCGGGGAATGCTGGCACTGGAATACTGCTAAGAAATGAATTAAAAGCGTCCTACTGGATGACAAATCGAATTAAGAGGCTCCTTCTAAAATCGCCTTGCATCGGGAAGACAATGACTTGGTGATAAGATTGTCTTTTCCCGGTCACCTCCAAAATCTCCAAAACCAAGAAACCTCTTGGGCATTGCATCCATTCTGCCAAATCCGACAAGCCAATATATAAGGGTTTTAAAGAGAGATCCTTCTATGGAAAGAAATAGTGTGCGTAAAACGGCGCACTATTTGGGTGAATTCAACCAAGAAGAAAAAACACATATTCCGGCTGCGAGACTATTGGTGTTTATTAATCAACAAAGTCGAAAGGAAGGACTTGTGACGACCGGTTGGAATAGAATCTACCCCCTGCTGAGGAGCTATGTGTTTTCTTGAGTACGAGATCGCTTCGGACAAAATTCTGGTTGAGGCAAGCCTTGATCACTGGCCCGCGGCCTTGACCTTTTTCGCGGGCTCTTTCAACTCAATGGCAATGGCATGGATTTCCGTGGAACCAATGTTTTCAGAGGCGTGAGTAATCGGTTCCGACCACAACACGTTGTCCACTTTAAACTGCCGGACGGTCGGGTCGCCGTCGCTGGTGGTCCATTTCCCTTTAAAACTGCTCAAGGCAATAGTCACGTTGGCGGGATGCGAGTGCATCGGAATTTTTTCTCCAGGCTTGAGATGGACTTCGATGACCCTCACCCGCTCATTTTCAAAAACAACCTTGACGTTTTTGGGGGCTACTTTGACAGGGTCTTGCGCGAACAACTCCAGGCAGGTGAATCCAAAACCCATGAGCATCAGCCAAAGAAAACATCGGGGGAATGATTTCATGCGGGGGCTCCTTGCCTTTCCCGTCCATGTGATGAGGACGATTTTCTGGCGGAATCACTCTTTCTAATCAATTGTGATGGATAAACCATGCAAGATCTATCCAGAGAGCGACGGAACGCCATTTCCTCGAACTATCGAAAAAGGTTTCGTTCGAGGAATCGAAAACAAGTAAGACACTAGCCGGTCCAGATCGGCCGGGGACAGCTTATAGGCGGGCATGGGACTATCCGGGGTATGCGCCTGCGGATTGCGGAGGTGATCCTTCACCCAGTCCCGGTCTCTTCTCGAGAACAAGCCGTTGAGTTCGGGACCGATCTTCATTCCCTCCCCGTTGACCATATGACAGGTGCCGCATTGATTGGACTTGTAGAGTATCGCGCCTTCGACGGCCTCGACGGGCGCCGCATCAAGCACCTGGGCATTCTGGGGGGACAGTTTCAGCAGGAAGGAAGCCAGGGCGGCAAGCTGTTCGTCATTGAGATCGATCGGAGGCATCGAGGTGCCCGGCACCAGCCGGGACGGGTTCTTGAAATGATCAATCATCCAGGCTGGAGTGCGTCGAATGGAAGTGGCGGCAAGATTCGGGCCCACTTTGGAGGCTTGATTCGCCAGATTGTGACAACTGGAACATTGCTCTTTGCGGAAGAACCCGATGCCCGACAATTCCTCCGGAGTGAGTTGCTGCCATTGCTGGACCTCGGCTTCCTCTTCGCCCCCGGGCCCTGAGGGTTTGGGCTTGGTAATCACGGCGGTCAGCGTCAAGGCGCTCCACCCCAGGACAGCAAAGACTACCACGCCAATGGCTACGCTTCGCTGAGCCAGTTTCTTCGGTTGTCCCCGATCCAGAAAAGGGATCAGGATCAGAGCCAGCAAGGCAAGCCCCGGCAGGAGGACACTCCCCACCAATTCCAGCGAGCCTTCAAAGAACTTCAGCGTCTGATACAGGAAAAGAAAATACCAATCCGGAGTTGGGACGTAGCTGCTGTCGGTAGGATCAGCCAGGCGTTCCAAAGGCAGTTTGACGACGACCGCCAAAACAAACAAAATCACGAAGGCGAAGAAGATGGCAAGGGTGTCTTTAAAGACCTGCTCCGGGAAAAATTTCTTGGTGGCCCCTTGATCACTGGGCATCGGAGCCACTCCATGCTTGCGGACGAGGTAGACATGAAGCGCGATGAGCAGGGTGGCGATGGGAGGCAGCAACAAGACATGGAGCGCAAAAAAGCGGGCAAAGGTCACGACACCAATGCTGCCTTCTCCCCCCAACAAGCGGGCCAGATAAGGCCCGAGAACGGGAGCCTTGCTGGCCAGTTGGGTAGCCACGATCGTTCCCCAATAGGCCCGATTGTCCCAGGGGAGAAGGTAGCCGGTGAGTCCAAAGGCCAGCGTCAACAGGAGTAACAGCACGCCAATCATCCAGGTGGCCTCCCGGGGCCTTTTGTAGGCGCCGTAGAGGAATACCTGGATCATGTGGAGCACCACCACCACAATCAACAGGCTGGCGCCCCAATGATGAAGCCCGCGTATCACCGCACCCCCGGTGAGGGTGGTGACGATATACTGGACGCTGTTATAGGCGTCGCCCGGTGTGGGGGCGTAATTGAACGCAAGGAGGAGACCGCTGAAGGCTTGAACCAGGAAAAGAAAGACTGCCACGCTTCCGAAGACCTGGTGCCAGCCGCTGGAAGCAGGGATATCCTCCAACAAAAAATTCTTAACGGCTGATTCCAGCCCTGTCCGGTATTCGATCCAATGGATGATGCGCTGGGTAAAGTTTTTCATGTGGCCGACTCCGTTGATTTGCGGATCGGTCCCAAGAGGAGCTTGTCTCCCTGAAGTTTCACCTCATATCGATCCAATGGCCGCGGTGCCGGCCCGCTCAATACGTCTCCTTCAATGGAAAAAGTTGACGTATGACAGGGGCACAAGAACTCATTCTTTTGCTTCACCCAGTGGTAGGCGCAACCCAGGTGAGGGCACTGAGGCCCGTAAGCAATGACGTCCTTGTCAGACATCTTGACCACCCAGGCGGATACTTTTTCACTGATAATTTTCCAGCCGTCGATGCGATTGCGGCGAAACACTATTTCCTGGGGCAACTTCAATCCCAGCTGGCTTAGACTTCCCACATCCTCCCACTCCGTCTCTTTTTTGGAATTTGGAGGCCAGAGCAGGTAGACGGCGGCGGGCAGTGCCAGAACCGCTGCCATGAACGACCAGAGACCATAAATCATGCCAAGCTGAAAAGTTCTACGATCCATAATTCCTCGTTGAAGACCTCTGACAAGATTATCCCTGCTGAGTCCGTACTCTAAACGGCCGTATCCATGAATGGGGCGAATTGACTTCGGACGGACGATTTTCCGGCTTGAATGACTTCAGGCGTTGCACTTAATTGTTCGGCTCATCTTAATTCCGCCCATGGGATGGAGCAAGCGGAATCGTCAGGGCTTGCTGTGTGAAGGCCCGAATGCCAACGGCTCATTTCCGAAACCTGGATTCCCGGTCCGGGTGAAAATTTACTTGAACC
Organism: Terriglobia bacterium; assembly: GCA_046331665.1. Lineage (GTDB taxonomy): Bacteria > Acidobacteriota > Terriglobia > Versatilivoradales > Versatilivoraceae > CAWBAT01. Next base: position 56,120 of record JAXLQK010000030.1, read on the forward strand.
TCCGGCGTTCCACAATGATCATTCTCCAGAGAGGTTCTCGCTGAGCGCTGAGATTGAGGAGTCTCTGCATCGCCATTTTACTGTTGACAGCAATTTTCACAATGAATTAATTTCCATAGACGCTGAAAATTGTGAACGTTATTCATGCCGGCATCGCAGAGCGGGTCTCGTCCAATCAGTCGTCGGTCTTTGTCGAATGCCACTGAATCTTGAGAATGCCGCTTAGAAGGAGAATCGAATGCGTACGATCGCACTTGGGTTGACCCTTGCCGCCCTATTGGGGAATTTGACGGGAACCTCAGGAGGAGGCGTTGCAGACGGGCTTAGGCTATCGCTATCCGGTCGATCGCTTAAACGGGGGCATGCGTTGGGGAACCGCCATCTCTACGGACACTGGATGGTAAGTCCGATCTTATCAACGAACGGGGATCTGTTCGCAGAGGCCTCCGTGAGTCCACCAATCAGCAATACTACTTGCTGGGCTGGAAGGTAGGCATTCAGTCACAGGAAGGAAAGCCTGCGGTTCCAACGAATACTCTATTTTTCCCGGTTTACCAGGAAACCCTCTTGAAGTTGGGAGAAACAGAAATCAGTAAGAAGTTCTTCGTGCCTTTCGAAAATAATTATTTGCGCTCCGCACATTTCCTCTTTGACGCGAAAGAAAGGATGCCCGCGGCGTGGAAGATCCATTCCGAAGTCGCTCTTCCCGAAGGCACTCAGGTGAAGACGGCCGACTACAAGGGGCACAAATATTTGGAAGTGATCTATCGGGATAAGACGGCAGCGGCGTTTTGGGGAATTGGCGATATCGAATCCTTTTGGCTGAAGCCGAACTCGACCTATACCACTGACCCGGAACTGCTCTTGGAATTTGATTTGGCATGGCAAACGTCCGCCGGCCCTGCGACCTCGGCGCTTTCATTCGCGTATTCGGTGTATGGGGCTGCCCGCGGGAATCCTCTCAATGCGCTCCTGGATATTCACTCGAATCAGAGCGACCTGCCATCCCTCTATTTGCAACGCGTGCAACTCCTGTGGCATGAGTCCAAGATTGCGATGAGTCGGTATCTGGAAACCACGAGGCTTTGGACTCCCGACCCAGTCTTGAATCGAGGCGTGCAATGGGCAAAGATCAACCAACTGCGCGATCAGCAGGAATACAAATGGGGGGATGCTTTCAGCAACAACCCTCCTTCCGATACCGTGGTTGGACGGGATTCGGTATGGTATCTGTCCGGAAGCAGTTATTACGCGCAACCCTGGTCTCGCAAGTTACTCGATTTCTGGTTTCGCTATGGGCTGGAAGTAAGCGGAAAGTTCACGGAGTATCTGGCCGCTACTTCCGATCCGCTTTTTCAAGATGACTACGGCCTCAATATCAATGACAACACCCCGCTCTTCCTGCTGGCTGCCCATCAATACTACTGCCTGACGGGGGATCGGGGCTTCTTGAATCAGGCCTATCCCCGACTGCTGGAATCGGCCAACTATATTTTGGAGCAGCGCAAAGCCGGAGAGAACAATCACTATGGCTTGGTTTGGTCCACCTCGACGGAAAACTTCGTCCGGGGGCTCTGTGGCTGGCGCAACGCCATTCCGAATTACGCACTCTCCGGGGCGGTGACCGAGGTTAATGCGGAATGCTATCGCGCGTTGTTGGCCACCGCGGAGCTCGCCAAGTTTCTGGGGGATGAACCGAACCAGCGCCGGCTGGAATTGGCCGCCGGTGAGCTGGCAAATTCAATGGAAAGATTCCTGCGATCCAAGTCTCAACTGAACCCATTTTACGTTTTGAATATCGATCCCTCGGGCAAGTTCGTCGACGATTTGACTGGCGATTTACTTTTCCCGGTTCTGTATGGTGTTTCCTCTCCGGAGCTTTCACAACGTATCCTGTTAGAACTGTTTAGCGAGCGGTTTTGGGCGGATGGCGGCAATGGGGCCGGCGGGATGCGAACGGTAAGCACGGCTCAGAAGGGTTACCAGCCCAAGGCGACTCCGCAAAATTACGGACTGCTGGGAGGGGTTTGGCCAAATTTGGCGTTGTGGGCAGGAAAGGGGGCGGCGGATCATGGTTACCCCGAGCTTGCCCTCAAGGCATTGCGGGGAACTTGGCTTCTCACGGAAAGGGACAATCCCGCTCAGGCCAACGTCGTCCCGGCCGAGCTTCCGGAATACTTCAATGGAGACGATCTTCTGCAGATCGGTCAACCCCGAAGCACCTTCCTGAACGGGATCTACATTTGGGCCTCACTGGAAGGCCTCCTGGGCCTGTCTCCGCGTCCGGACCATTTGCAGGTCAATCCGTCCCTGCCGCCGGAATGGGGGTGGATCGCCGTCTCGCGCTTGCCCTATCGCGGGTTTCCGCTGACCTTGCTGGCAGACCGCGGGACGAAGACGTTGTTCTCCACGGGCCACGTGGAAAGCAGCTGGAAAGTGGTGGAAGTGCCGGAACAGCTTCAAGAAAAATATGACGCATCTGCCACCCCGGGGGCATTCTGGATGGTCATCCCGACCCCGTCTGGAAACGAGGTCCTGGCTGCTTCCGACCTGCCCGCACACCTGAAGCTTTTCGACCGGTTAAGCAGGCGAGTCGTTGCGAATTTGACTATTCCGGCTGGAGGAATGATCAGGAAGAAGCTAGAATGAACCCCTTCTTTCCTGTGACGGTATCTGCTCGGCCGGGTGGGGCCTTTGAATCGTTGCCGCGTGTTGTCTCTTCTATTTCTTTTGAGTCTGTTTGTAGCTTCGGCGCAAACCTCTGTGCAGCGGCTGGACGAAGCAAGTTGCTCTGGCTCACGGCCAAACCGCTCAAGCATTGGGCTCGGTGGATCAATTCCTGGATCAGTTCAAGCAGAAAAGGCTTTCTCCCTCCCAACGAATTGCGCCTTTGGATCGAGCGGAAAAGATTCTGGTCGGGATTCGAGACAAAGACCCGCAGTCTTTTAGAGCGGGTTATTTGTTGGGCGAAGTCCGCTATTTGCAGAACCAGTATTCAGAGGCGCTTCTGGAGTTTGGGCTGTTCTAAATCAATCCTCCGCGCCGGCAGGATAAAGATCTCAAAAAGGAGCTTCAGAATCCCATGCGACTATCCAGATTTCCTTCTCTCCGTGGCCTTTTGCTCGTGGCAGGATTGCTGATCCTGTATCCGGTCTCCAGGGATCAGGCCGCCAACGATTGCGATGAGAAAGTCACCGTCAAGATCCGGCTGGAAGAGGGCCATGCCTGGCGCCCTCCGTTCGGATTGGACCGGATTGGCCAGCCGTTGAATGTCGTCATTGAAGTGGAAAGTGAAGAGCGCCCCTATCGCGAGTACTGGGTGGTGACGTATCAAAATGGGAAGGAAATCGACCGGCAGATTTTTCATCTCGCGGGAAGTCATTTAACCGGAAAATCTCCATATCTCGGGCGGGCGAGCTTTGCGCAGTATTTTGACGAGGTGGCTTTATTCGCCAAGTGCCGTTTTCAGGGGGAGCCTGTCGAGCTGGCCCGGCAGAAAGTGACTCCTCCCCCGTTCCAAGCCGAGGCCTTGACTCGATTGGATCCGGTGATCAACCCCGTCGATTTGGGAACGGTCCTGGTGCCCCTGGACTGGCTATTGTTGTCTTCCGGGCAGAAAGGACAAATTGAGGTGGCCGCCATTTCCAGGGCCATGGATATCGGCGAGGGCAAAGTGCAAGCCTGGTTTGAATCGGCTGCGGGAAACAAGTCGGCAACAGGCATCAAACTGGAAAAAGATCGAAAATCCCAAGTGAGCCTTCCCCTGCCGTCCTTCTCAGGACTGCCTGAAAAAGACAATCTCCACATCAGTCTTCAGGCAGGCGATGGAAAAGAGCTCTGGCAGAAGCGGATTCCCGTCATGATGGTTAAATCTCCTCTCAAGCTTCCGGAATTTGGCGCAAGCGAATTGAAGCTTCGCTTCGATGCCCCCATTTCTGTTCGAGACCCTCGCACGGGAAAATTTTCAACGATGAGCTATGACACTGCATGGGCGCCGCAGTTGAAAGACGTGATCGTTTCCCTGCCCAATGGCTCGCGATACGTTTTCTGGCGGGGTTCCTGTTACATCCCTTTTTGGGCGAGCCTGCATGACATGGGCATGAGTTACGAATGGGCTGAAACCACCCCTCCCGCCGATGGATTCACGGACTCTGTCGAGCCGTTGATGGACAAAGAATTGCGTTACGGCCGGGTTGAAGTATTCGAATCGACGCCGGCGCGCGTGCATGTGCGCTGGACATACCAATCCACGGACTTTACCTACAAGGTGTGGGGGGACGCGCCAGTGGAAGATTATTACTTCTATCCGGATAGTATGGGTACGCGGGTTCTCAGTTTAACGAGTGCTCCAGGAGCCAAATACGAAGTTCAGGAAATGATTGTGTTGGGCCCTCAAATGGCATACCCGTATCAGGTCCTCAACCCCAAGATGGTCGATATCTTGTTCATCGATGGCGAGAAACGCGAGATTACCTTTCCGCCCGAAGGCACGGCGGGATCTTCTCCCCAAACCTTCTCCCGCCAGCAGGGAGTGGGAGCGCCCCGTGACGTTCCGGCCGTCTATCGGGTTCGACTGCATAAAGAGGACGCGGATACTGCATTCAGTTTCAATCCCGTCGATACTCACTTGCCCCAGTATCTCTTCTCGCCATTCTATGATCGTGGGGTGATGGTGACTCCGGCCTATTGGGGAAGTCACTGGCCTGTGGCCCGCGGCAACACGACGGGTTGGACCATTGACGATCGCATTGCTCTGACTCCGTCGCACAACAGCATCTTAAGCTGGGGATTGGAAAATCAGACTCCTCTCAAGGCCTCAACTTTTCAAACGATCGACACGCTGGGGCGATCGAAACTGATGACCCAGCAGCAGTATGTCTGGTTGATTGGGATGACTTCCATGCCGGACGCCCGCTTGCTCGAATGGGCTTATAGTTTCAAAAATCCACCTTCGCTGGAACTCAAAGGCGCCAGACTGGAACAAGATCAATCCTATGTGTCCGAACGGCGGGCCATGCGCCTGGTCGTGGAGGATCCCGCGGTCACGATCACGGTCAAGCCAAGCGTTCGCTGTATCAATCCCGTGTTCGAGCTTCGGTCTGCGCCCAAGGTGCTTCGCACTGTCAAAGTGGGAGAGCGGATGCTGACCGGAAAGGAATTCGCCTGGGATGGTCACGTCCTCTGGATCCAGGCGGACATCGCCACCGCGACTCCCTTGCAACTGGAGTTTGCTTCGACAGGGAAGTAATCCTGGCAGGTTGTTGAAATGCTCGGTCGACCAAAGTGCGGGAGCTGGGCGGCGGTCCGTAACCGCGAAATTCAATCACTTGCAGAACGACGGCCGCTCATAGGCGCCTACGAGTTTTCCAGCAACCTGCTAGGCTTCCGGAGCCAGGGGTTGTGACCGGGGGCAGAGGCAGCGTCTGGTTGCACGGGATCATTTCCTGAAAGCCACCGCACGATTGGCTCCTAAAGAAAAGCGTGCATTATTGCTCGGACGGGTCTACACGGCCAGTAAGCAGGCGGAGATGGCCGAGGTTGCTTTATTCTCAGATTTTGAAGGAGCTGAAATGGAAGAGTAAAAACAGAAGCCTGTCCACTACCAAATCCTGGCTGGGAGGATGACTTAATCAGCGGGGTTCTTACTCCCCTTGGTTGTCGGGTAAAGAGGCCATGCGGAAGCGGATTCAATGTTGGCTCGAGGTAAATTACGATCATGGTGTTTATTCCGGCAGTGATGCGGAGAAGGCAATGTCTGGTGCGCCGCGCACCTTGGGTTGCTTCATTGCTTGGTATTGCCTTCATTCTGCTGGCGACCTACGTCGCCAGAAGCCAGACGCGCAAGGGCTTGTCCGAAGGCCGCCCTCCCATGCAAATCCCAACCGGGAACCGGGATATCGTTACCGAAGTTTCCGGCGGGTACGAGGCCCAATATTTCTTTCGCCGCCTCGAGAAGCCCCCTGATTGGGAACAAAATCTCGAGATCATTTGCGAGCTGAAAAAGAAGTCTGTGGAACAGGCAATCGATCGGCTTGAAACGAATCTGGCTGATTTGAAAACCCAGGAGATGGAGCAGAGTTACTATGATGCGGCGGTAAGACGGCACCACACGGTGGGCCAGCTCTATGCGTTTCAGGGCAACACGGAGAAGGCCCTCGGTCATTTTCAGACGGCCCTTCAAATTGCGATCGATCACGGTTTAGCAGAATTCGCTCTGGATTTGGAAGAAAGAATCGGGATCACCCAAATGCGGCGCGGCGAAGTGGATAATTGCATCGCAAACCACAATGCCAAAAGCTGTATTTTCCCGATCAGCAAGGAAGGTCAGCACGCACAACCCGCAGGGTCCCAGGCCGCCATTCAACAGTTTCTGGCCTATCTGAAACAGAAACCTCAAGACCTTGAAGTTCGCTGGCTGCTCAATATCGCTTACATGACGTTGGGGAAGTATCCGGCTGAGGTTCCCCCGGACTTTCTCATTCCCCCGTCCACTTTCGAATCCAAAGAGAATATTGGGTTTTTTGAGGAGGTGGCTTCCTTCTGCGGCCTCAATGTCTTTGGACAAGCGGGCGGCGCCGTCATGGATGATTTTGACCGCGATGGCTTCCTGGATATCGTGGTCACGTCACTAAACCCCTGTGACGGCATGAATTTTTTCCATAATAACGGGGACGGTACATTTACCGATTCTACCGGTCCCGCAGGACTTTCCAAGCAGTTTGGAGGGTTGAGCCTTAACCACACCGATTACAACAATGACGGCTGGTTGGACTTGCTGGTCGTTCGCGGGGGTTGGGATGTGCCTACCCGTAAATCCCTGCTCAAGAATAATGGAGATGGGACATTCAGCGATGTGACCGAAAAGGCTGGCTTTGCCCGCCCGGCAACAGCCACGCAGGCGGCCGCCTGGGCCGATTACGACAACGACGGATGGATTGATGTGTTCGTCGGAAATGAAAACGCGCCGTGCCAATTGTTCCACAACAAAGGGGATGGGACGTTCGAGGAGGTTGCCCATCAGGCAGGGGTCGACCAGGTCCGCTTCACCAAGGGAGTGACGGCGGAAGATTACGATAATGATGGATTCCCGGATTTTTATGTATCCAACGGCGGGGATGAAAATTTTCTGTATCACAACAACCACGATGGAACTTTCACCGATGTGGCTCGAAAGCTTGGCGTCGAAAAGCCGCTGTTGAGTTTTGCGGCTTGGTTCTTCGATTATGACAATGATGGCTGGCCGGATTTGTTTGTCACCAGTTTTCTTCAATCCGTCACTCAGGTTGCAAAGAGCTATCTGAAGCTTCCGGTCGAAGCCGAAACGCTTCGGCTCTATAAGAACCTGGGCAAGGACGGGTTCCGCGATGTCACGCATGAAGTGGGTCTGGACCGTGTCTTCATGCCGATGGGATGCAACTTCGGGGATGTCGATAATGACGGGTTTCTGGATTTCTATCTGGGCACTGGCGCTCCCTCTTACGCCGCTCTCGTTCCCAATGTCCTTTTCCGGAACCATGAGGGTCAATATTTTGTCGATATCACCACCTCTTCAGGGACGGGGCATCTGCAGAAGGGACATGGAGTGGCTATTGGCGATCTCAATAATGATGGGGACGAGGATATCTTCATCAAGATTGGCGGCGCCGTACCGGGCGATCGATATGCGAGTGCACTGTTCAAGAATCCCGGCCACCCTGAGAACCATTGGCTGAAGGTCCAGCTCGAGGGCGTGAAGACAAACCGGGCTGCCATCGGGGCGCGGCTTACGGTGACGGTCGTTGAGGGAAATCGACGACGCCAAATCTGCCGTACGGTGAATGCCGGGGGCTCCTTCGGGGATTCGCCGTTTCAACAACACATTGGCCTCGGGAAGAGCTCCCAGGCCGAAAGCTTGGAAGTCTGGTGGCCCACCAGCAAGACGCGCATGGTCTTCCACGATCTGCAGGCCGATCAACTCTTGAAGATCAAGGAATTTGAACAGACATATACGGTATCAAAACCGCGTTCGTTCGCGTTTGCGGGGGCTCCTGGAAAGGGCATGGACCATACCAAACACCGTCACAATCCTTAGGCTCATAGCCATCATGAAAACATGGGTATTGTTGTTAGTCCTCATGCTGGGAGCTTGGGCAGGCCGCACGATGGCCCAGTATCAACTCAATCCGGCCAGGATCGAGCAACCCCTCACCCAGGCTCATGCGAAGTCCCGAGCCTTGAGGATGGACGAGCTGAAGCGATTGCCTCGAAAAGGGGTTTCTGCGTTTGAGGTCTCGGATTATGTCTATGGAAACTACCAGGGCGATTTTCGAAACCCTCCGCATGCGGATCTAAATCCACGCCGGGCTTTTATCATTCAATGGGAGAGTCTCCCCTATCGCTTTGTCTTCTCTCATGAAGCCAGCTATTGTCCGTGGTTTGAATTTCCGTCTGGGGCCGGTGTCAGTTTTCAGTTTTTCGAAGGGAATCTAGGTTGGGCAGAATTGATGAATGTGTGGGGCCGCCGTGAACAAAATAGTTTTGTCGAGATTCTTGTCCCCGGACCGAAGCGGGTGTGGATCCGCTGGGTTTATTACGGGGTCAATATGGAGGCTGGACAAGCGGCTTACCGCGGCACCGAAGATTTTTGGGCCTACCCGAATGGTCTCATTTTGAGACGACAGGTTTTCGAATCCTTAATGCCGGAAGATTCCCGAGGCTATGCACGAGAACCCATTGAATTGATTGGACTATGTCCCGTGGGACATCGTTGGTTTGACGTATTGCAAAAGGTCAGCTCGACTGAAGAGCGGCACGCACTGGCGGTCCTGGATCCCTTTTCCCAACGACGCTATGACGTTTTCTGGACGCCTAAAGCAGGAGCCGTCTGGGATTCCATCCATCGCCGGGTCGGCGATAAGGAAACCTGGAAGCAGCTGGATGACTCCCCCGGAGTTATTTTCGCCATGCCTTTGGTGGATGGGTTGGCTTTCTGTGCTTTTGGTGACGCTTCCGGCTATCGCCACGATTACACTCGCATCAAAGAGCATACCTTCAAGGATACCGGCTATACCGCCTGGGGATCCACCAGCTGGGATCATTGGCCTGTCGGCTGGATCAACAGTCAGGGACACGTCGTGGATGAAGAGTCGTTTCACCACTATCCGAATTGTTTCGCCACGGTTGGGATGGATTTTTTTGCACTTCCGGACAGAGAGTCGGCTCGAGGGGTATACTTCTCCCTGATGGGGGTGGGAACGGGGGATGGAGAGCGTATCCGCCAGACCGTCCGTGCCTGGCTTGACGAAAGCAAACGAAATCCCGTCAGTCCGGATTGTTGTGGGGATTTGCCAGCGACAGGGCCGTAAGAGGGCGAAATGGCGGCCCTTGCCAAGAATGAATTCGATGTGTCGATCAATGCCTCATCCTTCACCTGGGTGCGAAATCATCCATTTTCTTTTTAATAGGATCCGGTGCGAAAAAGGTTTACCTCTCGGAAAGAGAAGGAAACCATGAGAGATTTTAATCGTGTGAAGAGAACTCACCGAGATCTGCCAGGCTCTTCCTCGAGAGCTTTGAGAGGGTTCACTCATTCAAGGAGCTCTCCAGGTTTTGCCAGCATCAACAAAGAAAATGTGGCCAATACGATTGGAACCCGCGACTGGCGACCTGGGGCGATCATTTGGCTATTGTGGAGTCTCGGCGCCCTTGGGTTCTTTCCCGGGGTTTCCCCGGCGCATGAAATTCCCCCGCGTTCTTCGCTTCAAAAAACGACTTCAAAACCAATTGGCAACCCCAAAGAGCTGGTGCAGAAAGCGACCGCCTTGCTCGAGAATGACAAGATCGCAGATGCTCTCCCTCTTCTGCAGCAAGCCATAGCCGTGGACCCGAGTGATGGTCTGGCACATTATTACCTCGGTTATTGCTTCTGGAAAAAAGGGCAGGCGGAGTCTGCAACTCTGGAATTCAAGAAGGTTTTGGCGCAGGATCCCGGAAATTCCCTGGCTCAATATTATCTGGGGAGGATTGCGCAATCGAAAAACCAATGGACCCAGGCGGCTCGTTACTTTGAAGCCATTCTGGCTGGAGGAGATTCCGTCTATGACACCTATGCCCAGTTAAGCCAGGTTTATCAGCACCAGGGACAAAACGAGAAGGCGCTCGCCCTGTTGTTGAGGGCCGTGCAGGCCGCACCATTGGATGGCAGTCTTCAGTATCGTCTGGGACAGGTTTATCGTCAGCTGGGCCGGATGGAGGAGGCGCACCGTTCTCTAGAAACTGCCGCCCGGCTTAAACAAGCCGATCAGAAGTCCATCCAGAAGACTTTGGATCTTTCGGTGGCCATTCAAAATAAAGACACCCATCAGGTCATGCAACTGAGGGGGGAATTATTGGCCGAGTCGGCGCGCGATCCCGATATCTTGATGCAAATGGGAGTGCTTTTGGGCGGTGGCGGGTATTATGAACCCTCGATAGAGCCCTTACAACGCGCGGCTGCAATCTTGCCGTCTTCATTCGAAGCTCAATTCAATTGGGGACTTTCTCTTGTACAACTGCGGCGGAATCAAGAAGCCGAGGCTCCCTTGAAGAAGGCGGTCGCGATCCGGCCGGATTCGTTCGAAGCGAATACGACGCTGGCGGTCCTCTACGTCAGTCGGGACCAGACTGAGGAAGCCATCCGGTATCTGCGGGCGGCACGAGCCACACGGCCTGACAATACGAAGGTGGCCGCGATGCTGGGACAGCAATATTTGCGGGGATTCTATTTTTCCGATGCGATCGAAACCTTGTCGGCCGCGGTTCGGTTGAAGCCCGATGACCCGTTGCTGCGTTCGCTCCTGGTCAGCGCTTACCAAAGCGACAAGCAATTTGATCAAGGATTGAAGATAGCCCAGGAGTCCATCCGCCTTTTCCCCTCGAGCGCCCAAGCTCACTTTGAAGTGGGTGAATTGCTGGCGGGTTTGGGGCGCTATCAAGACTCCAAGCCCTACTATGAAAAAGCCATCCAGCTGGATTCTTCTTTCGTGGAAGCCTACTGCTCCTTGGGAGACACACTGATCAGGAATGGAGACTATCAGGCAGCCTTCGAAGAATTTCTCGCAGCCCGGTCGCTGGATGAGCACAACGTGCGCGCTGCCCGTGGGGTTGGACAAAGCCTGAACCGCCTTCAGCGCCATTCAGAAGCGGTCGCTGAGTTGGAGCGAACCATCCGTCTTCTGCCCCCGGATGCCCAAATCTACTTCGAGTTGTCTCAGGCGTATACCCGCCTGGGAAACCAGGCAAAGGCCAAAGAGGCAGTGACGATGTTCGAACAACTGCGAGCCAAAGAGACCAAAATGAGGGATGCGGAACAAAGCCGTCGTTTTGTGGCAGAATCCGAGAAGAACGGGAAACGATGAATCAAGGCCTGCGTTGGATAAGGTTATTTCTGATGGTGGGTGTCGCCGCAGGCCTGAGCTACACCCTGTCGCTTCCCGCCGCCCCCTCGCCGGCTCCCTCGCCCATTAGGTTCGAAGACATTGCGGCCCGTGCTGGCATTACTCCCGCCCTGATCTGCGGTACGGCAGCAAAAGACTACATTCTAGAAGTGTCAGGGACCGGAGTCGTGTGGTTTGACTATGATAACGATGGATTTCTGGATCTCTATTTTGTAAATGGCTCGACCATTCAAAATCTCATCCACCCGGCAAAACCCTCAGAACTGCCCCACAATTACCTGTTTCGAAACAATGGAGATGGAACCTTTACCGACGTCACCATGAAAGCCGGGGTTCCGGGGCGTGGCTGGGGAAACGGGGCACTGGCAGCCGATTTTAACAACGATGGCTATGCGGATCTCTTCATTTCCAATTTCGGCCCCAATGTCTTGTATCAGAATAATGGCGATGGCACCTTCACGGAGGTGACGCGTGCGGCGGGGGTCAGCGGAGGAAATACCTGGCATAGCGGATCCTCTTTTGGAGACTACGACAATGATGGGTTTCTGGACCTTTACGTGGCTGGATATGTTGATTTTGACATTTTCCACCCTCCCGTCCCAGGGCAGCTCGTTTGTGCCGTGCGAGGGAAGCAAGTAAAAGCTTGTGGTCCCAGAGGGCTGAAGGGCGCGCCCGATACCCTTTATCATAATAATGGAAATGGAACCTTTACCGACGTCACCGAACAGGCCGGAGTCAAGGACATCAAACTCTATTATGGATTCTCACCCCTCATTGAAGACCTGGATGGAGATGGTTTCCCCGATATCGTGGTTACCAATGACTCCACGCCTAATTATTTCTACCATAACAAGAAAGACGGAACCTTCGAAGAGATCGGGGTAAGAGCGGGGATAGCCTACAATGGGGAAGGGGCGGAGCAATCCAATATGGGGTTGGCCGTGGGGGATATTGACAACGATGGCCAAATGGACTTGTTCATCACCACCTTTGCGGATGACAACTATACCTTGTTCCACAATGACGGGAACGGACTGTTTTCCGACATTTCCTACCCCTCAGGACTGGGAGAAGCCACCGTCCCTTACCTTGGTTGGGCCACCTTCTTTTTTGACTATAACAATGATGGTTGGAAAGACCTCTTTTGTCTCAACGGTCATGTGTATCCGGAAGTCGAAAAGCTGTTCAAGGATGTAAAATACCTCCAGAGTCCCCTTTTGTTTGAGAATCTTGGCAACCGAAAATTCAAGGACGTTAGCGAGCAGGTCGGACTCAATACATTTCGAATCGCCGGGCGCGGTGCGGCGCTTGGAGACTTCGATAATGACGGGGACTTCGATATCGCCGCGGTCAATATGGATTACCCACCCCTCCTTTTGCGTAACCAGGGAGGTAACGCACTGGGCCATTGGTTGGAATTGAAGCTCATCGGCACCAAAAGCAATCGAGATGGCATCGGCGCTCTCGTCAAGGTGGTGGCGGGATCCTTGACGCAAACGGACCGCGTTCGCTGCGGAGGGAACTACTTGTCTGGAAACGATCTAAAACTGCTCTTCGGATTAGGAGTGAAAGACCTCGCGGATCATATTGAGATCCGATGGCCGAGTGGGACGGTAGATCATTTGCACAATGTGAAGGCCAACCAATTCATCACTGTTCAGGAAGGGGCGGGACAGATCGCGTCGCCATTTCGGCCTCTTCGTTAGGTATGAATTCTCGATCGATTGCAGCCGTTCGTTGAAAGGAGCTGTCATCATGCCAAAAAAGAAACGACACAAGACTTGTCGGAGATGTTGCTTTCGTGGTGTCTTGGTGCGGAAGCAAAACGACCAGATCCTACAACATGCTGGGCTGGTTTCATTCGAATTGGAGACTGGCGGATATGATACCAATCATTTCCATGATCCGGCCGGTCAGCCCACACGGCTCACGGTCACTCGCAAAGGGAAACGAGTCAGACTCTCCGCCAATCTGGAATTGGCGAGCGATGCCCCCTTTTATCGCGTTGCTATCCTGAAAAACGGAGGTAGTGCCTTCTTCGGGATGCCAGCGGTCGATGTGAGCCGGTCTCCCGATGTCCGGACCCTCGTTAACCTGACTTCTGCGGTAGTGGAAGTGGCTCCAGGAGATTATTTTGAGATTTATCTCCAGGGAAATGTTCCTAATATTTCGATCATGGCTACAGAGAATACCTGGTTTGCGATGGAAGAACTCTGAAACGCCTCATTGGGTCGGGACTACCAGGTTTAAAGAGCCTTCTTTTTCTTCGTCGAATTGTCTATTTGATTGAAAAAGCTAAGGCTAAGGCTTATCCTGCCCGAAATAAATAACGATTTTTGAGTGTTGCACTTATTCCCAGTGTAAGGATCAAATTGTCCATGATTGTTGCGGAAACAAACCTGAAAAATGCTCTATTGAAATCGACTGAAATGCTGCCCGAGGCTGTCCCGCTCTTGCCAGACTACCTCATTGCTTCGGCTCAGCGTTATCCAGAAAAGGTCGCCCTGGTCTATCAGAAGAAGCGCGTGACGTACGCCGAATTGGAGAGGCGTTCAAACGCGCTGGCACACGGCCTTCTCCAATGCGGGTTGCAGCGCGGAGACCGGGTCATTATTTTCGCCGACAATACTATTGAAACCGTCATTTCGTTTTGGGGAGTTCTTAAAGCCAATGGGGTTGTCTCGATCGTGAATCCCCTCACCAAAGCCGACAAATTGGCTTATCTGCTCAATGATTGTCGGGCCACCATGCTCATTACGGACTCTCATCTCAGTCCGGTCTTTACCGAAGCGACTCCCAAGTCCAAACATTTGAAGGCCGTCATCGTATCCGGAAAGCCGGATATGGAACAGCTCTCTCATCTCCCCGGATGCCTCCAGTTCGACCACCTGCTGTCTGACCAAGACGAGGAGACCGCACCCCGCCGGCAGACCCTGGACATTGACTTGGCGGCAATTATTTATACTTCGGGCAGCACCGGCGATCCGAAGGGCGTGATGCTCACTCACCGCAACATGCTGACCGCGGCGACCTCTGTCTCCACCTATCTGGGGATCAGGCAGGATGACGTGATCCTCTGCATCTTGCCATTGGCCTTCGATTACGGCCTCTATCAAATGATCATGACGTTCCGTCTAGGAGCACGACTGATTTTGGAACGCTCCTTTGCCTTTCCAGCACAGGTTCTGAAAAATGTGGTGGAAGAAGAAGTCACGGGATTTCCCGGCGTGCCCACCATCTTTGCCATTCTTTCCGAGCTCAAGAATTTGAGCCGCTATGATTTTTCCAGGATTCGCTTTGTGACCAACACGGCGGCGGCCTTGCCGGTGAAACATATCGAGTCGCTGAAAACGATTTTTCCGCAAGCCAGGATTTTCTCCATGTATGGTTTGACGGAATGCAAGCGCTGTACCTACCTTCCACCGGAAGACATCGACCGCAAACCGACGAGCGTCGGAATCGCGATTCCCAACACCGAACTCTGGATTGTCGATGAGCAGGACCAGCGTTTGGGCCCTCATCAGGTGGGCCAGCTGGTGATCCGCGGCGCTACCGTGATGCGGGGGTATTGGGAGAAACCTGAGGCCACCCAAAAGAAATTGCGCCCGGGACCTCTTCCTGGAGAAATGGTGTTATACACAGGGGATTACTGCAAGCTGGATGAAGAAGGGTATCTCTACTTTGTCGGGCGGATGGACGACATTATCAAATCCAGGGGCGAAAAGGTCTCCCCCAAGGAAGTGGAGATGGTGTTGATGAATATTGCCGGGGTCAAGGAAGCTGCCGTGATAGGGGTTCCGGACGATGTGCTGGGTCAGGCCGTCAAAGCTCTTGTTGTTTTGGAAGCCGGTGTCTCCATCAGCGAAGAGGTGCTCCAACGGGAATGTCTGAATCACCTGGAAAATTTCATGGTCCCCAAATATGTGTCTATTGTTCCCGAGTTGCCAAAGACGACCACCGGTAAAGTCAAGAAGACGGATTTGTCATGAGCCGACCCACTGACCTGGAACTGCAGATTGAAGCCAAATTGGCTTCTGCTGGAGTAGCGGAAGCAGGCGCAGAGGCCCAACATATTCTCGCCGGCGCGGCCAATCCATCTCAGGCTTTGGAGTGGGCCACCCGGCGCGCAGAAGGGGTGCCTCTGGCCTATTTGACGGGCCGCCAAAAATTCATGGGGTATGAACTGCTGGCTGAACCCGGGTCGCTTGTGCCGCGGGAGGAAACCGAACTCCTTGGACGCACGGCCCTTGCCGCCCTTCGTCAGGAGCAAAAAACCGGCCTTCGCCTGATCGATATGTGTTGCGGCAGCGGTAATCTGGCCTGCGCCCTGGCGCTGTCTCTGCCTGAAAGCCGGATCTGGGCGGCTGACCTGACCGATTCGTGTATTGCTCTCGCCCGGCGAAATGTGGCTTTTCATGGGCTCGATGCACGCCTCGAAGTTCTACAAGGAGACCTTTTTGCTCCCTTGGAAGGCAAAGGGCTGGAGGCGTCGATCGACGCAGTCATTTGCAATCCTCCTTATATCTCTGCCAGCAAACTCGCCGGCGACCGGGCGGAGTTGCTGAAGCATGAACCGCGTGAGGCCTTCGATGGCGGACCCTATGGAATTTCCATCCACCAGCGTGTCATTTCGGGAGGCCGCTCGCTTTTTGCGACCGGGCGGGCTCCTCCTTTGTGAATTCGGGCTCGGGCAGGAACGACAAGTGAAAGCTCTGGTCGACCGTACCCAAACTCTACGAAGGGCTCGAATTTTTCTCCAACGAGGCAGGAGCCCCTCGCGTTTTCAAGACCGTCAGAAAACAGCCTCAGAGCTAATCAAGAAGTGCAAGATTTCGATTTGCCTGGGCTTGTGTCAAATGGGACGGCACTTCCCATCCATCAGGGTTTTCCTTTCCTTCAGATGACGGTGAGTCACTTTGATTTCTTGACTCCGCCAATTTTCCAACTGCATAGAAAACGTTGAACCGTTCAAATTTCTATTCCGTGGACAGCGGTCCGAGCGATGAACGCTCGTTGTCAACCTGAAGAGAATATTGCTCCCTATGGTGACTGCGATATTCCAGAAGTTCCCGGCAGTGGGGGTCAAAGTGTATTAATTACGCTAACGAGGGCAATTGGGACCTTTATCTGGTGAACGGATCCACTACACAAGATTTCCATAACTTCAGAAACGCGAGGGAAGGAGATTGAAAGGGGCGGCAGATTTCCTCCATCGCCAAAATGGCGATGGCGCGTTTGCGGAGTGACAGACCGGACAGGAGTGACTGACCGTGAATCCAGTGCGATTCATTGGCTTGGATACTGGGTGAATACCCGCTATAGAGGGGTGATTTGCTCAGCAACGTTATCAGTACCTGTCTCTCAACATGCTGAATTCGCTGGAGATCCGTATTTGGCGGGATACATGCCTTCTTGAAAAAGTTATTCACTTGGCTTTCGCTCAATAGTTCTCAAAGCTATATAGCTCTCTCCCAATTTATTTCTGTCTGAGAAGTGGGAGCAAAAATAGGGACAGTCCATTCCGCTTGCCGGTCACCACTGGAGGTGACCATGATTCCCAATCCCCCCATCCATCCATATTCCAGCTCTGTGGTGGCGCTGCAAGCTTCGACGGGTAAAGTCAGGTGGGCCTTCCAAACCGTTCACCACGACTTATTTGGTTATGATGCTCCGGCGCAGCCGACACTGATCACAGTCCGAAGAGGTGAAGCGGAAGTGCCCGCGGTTGCCCAAGCCACGAAAAAGGTAAACTCGTTTATCCTGGATAGAGAAACGGGCGCGCCTCTCTTCCCTGTGGAAGAACGCATAGTTCGCGCATCTGATGTGCCTGAGGAAGAGGCGTCTCCGATGGGGAGGCGAAGTAGTCTTCGCTTTCAATAACTCTGAGGATAACTTAAGCGCTCCGCAGCAGGAGGTGCACATGAATGCAAATGAGCACATTTTAGGAAATTATTCCCGAGTGACCTGCAAACGGCTCAGGAGTGTCTCAAAGGCCAAAACCCGTACTCGTTTGGTTCAAGCCTTGGTCCTCGTGACATTGAGCTCGGTAAACTGGCTGTTCCGGAATTCTGCCCAAGCTCAGACGCTTGTATCGAAAGCCTCAGTCGAACAATCCAGTGCTACTGTGCTTAGCGGATCGGACTGGAGACTCGGATCGTTCCCGATCGATCAAGGGGAACAACACAATGTGTTTCTAGAAAACTTCGATGACAGTCGTTTCACGATAATTACCGTCCCAGGAGAAGTCCAGCTACAACTCGGGTACCAGGGAATGGATCTCTATTATCAAACCAAGGATCTGGCCTTTATCAATGAAAAGGAGTGGTGGTATCGGAAACGGTTCACGGTTCCCAGCGGAGATGCTGGCAAATTGATGCGGTTGCAGTTTGATGGAGTGGATTACTTTGCCAGCGTGTGGCTAAACGGGAAGAAACTGGGAGATCATGAAGGCTGTTTTGTTCCTTTCTCATTCGATGTGAGTTCGCACCTTAACTACGGATCTGAGAATTTGCTGGCCGTGAAGGTCACCTGCCCGTGGCTCCCCAAAGGCAGAAGCTTTCTGGAATATATGAAGGGCGAATGGATGATGAATGACCTCAGTGGTATTCGGTTCCCTTCTGCTCCCTACATAGCCGGCCCACGCTATGCAAACACACCCGCCTACGGGAATGCTACCTTTCCAATGGGACTGTGGCGGGACGTGAAGTTGGTAGCCTCCGGCTCAATAGTAATCGAGGATCTCTTTGTCCGCACACGCTCGCTTAATACAGATGGGAGCGCCACGCTGGCCATTTCCGGGATC